>CAZLZR010000262.1:0-1511 GCA_964564015.1 uncultured Acetivibrio sp. | reverse complement strand
TAATTATACACTATAGCAGATAATTAGTCCATTTATTTATTTTACGTTATACTAGTGAGTGTTTTAAAACATCGCTTGAGGAAAGTTGAACATTAGATATAAGGGTACTTATGTTGAATATCATGTCTTTAAAGTCTTTTATTACATCTGAAATTTCATCTTTGCCATGATCTTCTATATTAGCTGTAAAATTACCGTTTTTAGCTTCATTCATAAGTACAGCCATTTTATTTAGCGGAATTGAAATACTCAGAGATATTGTAAGGGATACTATTACTGAAAGAATAATACATAAAATAATGAAGACAAACAGGGAATTTCGGATTTTCTCCGGTTCAGTTTTGGTAAAAGATAGAGGTATTTTGCCTGCAACTATCCAATCAGTTCCTTCAATAGATTTATAAGAAACCAAATAGTTGTTAAATTCAAAAACATTTATATTAGCTTTTGATTTATTGGTTATTTCATTAATAAGATTTTGTTCTCTGTAAATATCCCCAATCTCTTCCTGATTTTGAGATGAAATGACTGTGCCGTTTTTATCAATGATAAAAATTTCTGGATTTCCTCCGATGTCAACATCTTTGTAAATATTCTGCAATGCTTCATTTTTCAGACCTATAAATAAATACCCCAATTTTTTGTTGGTCTGCGAATCTTTGAGCATTTTTGTACAGACTAAGTCAAAATGAGTATCAAATGCTGCGGTTGTCCATAGAGGGGCTCCATCTCCTTCATCCGCCAACTTGGCTAAGGTGTCGGTTATTTTTTCTATTTCACTCGAGAATTGATAGTCTATAGGGTCATTATTTTCTATTTGAAATCTTACAAAAGATACGTCTTTAACAAGAGTGAATTTTGTAAGCAATAAACTCTCTAAAATTTTCATAGCCTTAAATTTCTCATAATCGTTATTAGAGGTAGAGATGGTTCGCGTTTGTTGCTGAATATCATTATCAATAGAAATATCAATAGCTTCTTGCTTATATTTATCCAATTGCCCATCAATACTTTTGTTTACCTGTTCCATAAATTGTTCGGTATAGCTATTGATTTTGGATTCTATAGCGTTTTTGGACAAGGTATAGGAAAAAATCCCGAGGAATGCAAGAGGGATTATTGAAAGCGTCATAAATGCCAATATTAACCTAATCTTAACCTTAGTCCTTCTCATAAAGCCTAATTGAGAAAGCTTATCAGATATTTTCTCCAGCATAATTTTATCTCCTTGTATCATATTTGTTATATTTCAAATAATTTAATCGGATAACTGCGTATAAATTAATTCAAATTATGTTTTGTAACAACAATAGAGTAAAATTATGTAGATTACATTAGAGATATCTCCTTATTATATTTCGAAAAAAAGCTCTTTAATAATTAGCTGTTTTTTACTGTATACAATGAAAGTTATTGGCAATTGAAAAACAAAGCAACTAGTGAAATAATAAAATATTCACGGCTAACGCATGTATGTAATTATATGGAATGCAAGTTCGTAAAACAGTTAA
>CAZLZR010000261.1:0-1520 GCA_964564015.1 uncultured Acetivibrio sp. | reverse complement strand
GAGTTGATTGAAATAGGTAAAGAGTTATCAAAGTTTATTGCTCACATTAACAAGACAGAGAAGTAATGAGCAGTTATACAATTTCACCAACACTCAACAAAAGTCGAGTTTTCATTTTGCAAAAAAGCGAATTGGAAAAACGTTTTGACCCTTTTTTTTATGTTCCGGAACTTTTGGAACTTGAAAAGAAAGTGTTAGCCAAGAAACCTAAGAAACTAAGGGATTTTGTAAAAGGATTGGCAAGCGGAGCAACACCAAAAAGAGATGAAGAAGATAAATACTATTCTGATAAAGAAAATGGTATTCCTTTTTTACGTGTTCAAAACGTAACAGAGTTCGGACTTGATTTAACAGATGTAAAATTTATAAACAAGGAAACACACGAGGGATATTTGAAAAGAAGTCAAATATCCGAAGGTGATTTAATTGTTACAATTACAGGACGAATTGCAAGTGCAGCAGTTGCACCTGATGGATTTATTGGAAATACAAATCAGCATTCAGTTGTAATTAAAACAGGAAGCAAAGAAATTAGCGAAAAATTAGCTGCCTACTTAAATTGTTCAATTGGTCAGAAATTAGCAAACAGATTAGCCACAGGAGGAACACGACCAGCGTTAGATTATCCTGCTTTACTTTCTATTCCGATAATTGAAGACAATCGCATTTTACAAATTACCGATAAAGTAATTGCTCAAAAGCAAAAGAATGAAGCAGAAGCCGAAAATATTTTATCAAGTATTGATGATTATTTAATGAAAGAATTAGGGATAACCTTACCAATTAAACCTGAGAATTCATTAAAAAACAGAATGTTCATTTCAACTTATAAACAGCTATCAGGAAATAGATACGACCCATTTTATTACAAAAATTACTTTGTTGAATTAGAAGAAAGTCTTAATAACGGAAAATACGGACTTAAAAGACTTTCAACAGTTTGTAATTTACAAAATGGCTATGCCTTTAAAAGTTCTGACTATATAGAATTTTCAGAAACACTTAATATAAGAATGAGTAACATTAGACCTAACAATGTCTTTGACCCAGACTATAATCCTCGTTACTTACCAAATGAATATGCAGAAACCTATAAAGAGTTTCTATTAAAAGATGGCGATATAATTATTGCAATGACTGATATGGCTGGTGACCCAAAAATATTAGGTGTTCCAACTATTGTTACTAATTCAAACAACAGAAAATTACTATTAAATCAGCGAGTAGGGAAATTATTTGATTTTAAAACGACTGAAATAAACATTGAGTATTTAAAGGAAATACTTGGAGCAAGGATAGTTAAAGAATATTACAATAAAATGGGTGCAAGGGGTGTTCAAATAAACATAAGTAGTGAGCAAATTTTATCTGCTAAAATTCCCGTTCCACCGCTTGACAAACAAAAAGAAATAGCAGAACACATTACAGGCATCAGACAACAAGCCCAGCAACTCAAAGACAAGACAAACGAGCTTTTGAAAAAAGCAAGTGAAGAAATTGAAGAAATACTTTTAAACTAA
>CAZLZR010000260.1:0-1526 GCA_964564015.1 uncultured Acetivibrio sp. | reverse complement strand
GAAAACAATTGAAAAACCAAAAAACAGCAGTTTAAGCTTTAGATTAAGTTGTTTTAAAAAACAGCAGAATCTTCTCCATATGACATTGATAAACTCGGAAATAAAAAAGAAGTCATTATAGGAAATAATATTTATATTGGAAGTAAAGTAATAATTTTGAAAGTGTGAAAGGTGCAAAAATTGGAGATAATTCTATTATAGCAGCTGGTTCGGTAGTAACTGGAAAGACATTTCCTGCAAATGCTATTATTGGAGGAAATCCCGCTAAAGTAATAAAATATATTGATTTCGAAAATAAAAGGAAGAATTAAAAAGGAGGAGAAACTATGAAAAGAATATCTGATTCTGCAATCATTTCTGAAACTGCAATTATTAAAGATGATGTGGTTATTGGAGATAATGTAATTATAAAAGATTTTGTAGTTATATATCCCGGAACTATAATTGAAGAAGATGTTGAAATAATGGAGGGGGCGATTATTGGAAGAATTCCTAACGGGGCTAAGGCTACCTCCAGAAAAACTATAGAAGAATATAAAACAGTAAGAATAGGTCAAGGAACTGTAATTTCTCCACATGCCGTAATATATACAGATGTTGAGATAGGAAGTGGAACATTAATTGGAGACGGAGCCTCTATTAGAGAACAATGTAGAATAGGAGATAACTGCATTATATCTAGATATGTTACTGTAAATTATAATACTAAAATAGGAAATAGAACAAAAATAATGGATAATTCACATATAACTGGAAATATGGAAATAGGTAATGATGTGTTTATAAGTGTTTTAGTATCAACTACAAATGATAATAATATAGGCTCAAAAGGATATGATGAAGAATTTGTTAAAGGACCAAAAATAGAAGACAACGTTTTAATAGGAGCATCAGCGAGTATCTTACCTAATGTACACATAGGTAAAAACAGCATAGTTGGTGCTGGTTCAGTGGTTACCAAGAGTTTTGAAGAAAATAGCGTAATAATGGGAGTACCTGGGAGATTAATTAGAAAGAGAGATGAAATTTAGGAGGTAAAGTTATGAAAGGTATTATTTTAGCAGGTGGAAGTGGCTCACGCCTTTACCCCATCACAAAAGGTGTAAGCAAACAGTTACTACCAATATATGATAAACCAATGATATATTATCCACTCTCTGTTTTAATGCTTTCTGGAATAAGAGAAATACTTTTGATTTCTAATCCTGAATACATTGAATTATACAAAAGGTTATTAAACGATGGAAGTCATTTAGGAATAAACATTGAATACAAAATACAAGAAAAGCCAAGAGGGCTTGCAGATGCCTTTATCGTTGGAGAAGAATTCATTGGTAACGATAATGTTTGTTTAATACTTGGAGATAATGTGTTTTATGGCCAAGGCTTCGGGTCTACACTAAGAAAAGTATCTCAAATACGAGAAGGTGCAGTTATTTTTGGATACTATGTAACTAATCCAGATGAATTTGGTGTTGTTGAATTTGATGAAGATGGGAATGTTTTGAGTTTGGAAGAAAAGCCTA
>CAZLZR010000259.1:0-1540 GCA_964564015.1 uncultured Acetivibrio sp. | reverse complement strand
GCACTTAGACAGAGTGCTTTAATAAAAACCTTTGTGAATTACATAATTAAGGCCACGGGGACGTTACAGCGTTGTTGGATGGCACCGGTGCGGTGGTGAATAAGTACCAGTATGATGCCTTTGGCAATACGGTTGAGGCTGTTGAGAAGGTACAGAATCGGTTTAGGTATGCTGGAGAGCAGTATGATCAGGTTACCGGGCAGTATTATTTACGAGCGAGATTCTATAATCCGGTTGTGGGAAGGTTTACACAAGAGGATATCTTCCGTGGGGATGGATTAAATCTATACAGCTATGTAAAGAACAATCCAATCAAGTACATTGATCCAAGCGGATATAGTGGATGTGATGCAAAGGGTAAGGTTTTTAGTAGTATTGATGAATATATGGAAAGTTGTCATAAAGGTGAAAATACTGTAACTATTATGGTTCAACAGCCAGTAGTTGGGGATAGAACGGTTATTGATTTTAACAGTGAACGATCTGTAGGTCATACTTTTATAAGATTACAAAAAGCTGATGGCACTGTTATATATCGTGGCTTTTATCCTTCAGAAACACTTGGTACAAAAGATATTGCGTTGAAAAAAGATGTTGAGGGTAGAATTAATACAGAGGGGTTAGGCCCACATTCCGAAAATAAACATCCTTGGGATGTAGCAAAAGTATATGAGGTTAGTGATGATCAAGTAGCCAAAATGGAAGAGTTCATGAATAATTATAATTCCAAATACAATATGGTAAAGAATAATTGTACATCTTTCGCTGTACAAACACTTGAGGCAGGAGGAATAACAAGCCCTACAACTCAACATTCATGGGTGATGCCAGCAGGCACGAACGAAATGGTAGAGCAAAACTTGCCTAAAATAGTGCCTTCTAAGGGTGCAATAGCAAAAAAATTAACAAGTGGGTTGTCTGGATATACTCCGGCAGATGCTGGCGAAGACATTCGGTCTGGAGGAGGATCTTATTTGACTAATGAGAGTGACGGCATCCATGGTAGATAAAGTGAATGATGATACGGGAGGGTGAGTTCTTTGAAAAATATATTGATTGCCATTTTGATATTTATCGTTGTGTCAGGGATATGTGTATACTTATTTGGGAATTCATTATTAGATAAACTTTGGAAGGATAATAGCTCTATGAGAATTGGAAAGCCTTTATCACTACAAGTAGATTCTGATAAAGTAGTAGATTACATTGTTATTGATAAATATGTTCTTTGGGATAAAGTAGAAAGACAAAAAGTAGTAGATTACATGAAAAAGAACAATTATAAAATAAAAGAAGGCTTTTACCAATTCAATCAGGCAACAACTTTTGAAAAAGCCTTAGAAATATTTAAATTTGAAAAAATGTAACCTATAATTTAAAGCAGTAGCCTATAGTGCTGGAAAGTGATACTTCCAGCTTTAATTTTATTTTTCTGGAAACCGGCAGAGAATTTCAGAGGTGCAAACGATATGAGGCGGCTTCTTATGGGGAAGAATTGAAGAAATCAACAAAGAAGACGGAAGTGTTGAAAAATACACCT
>CAZLZR010000258.1:0-1608 GCA_964564015.1 uncultured Acetivibrio sp. | reverse complement strand
TGAGTATGTTGAATTTTATGATCAAATTTTAAGGGAAAATGTCAAATAGGATTAATTTCCGACCTGTCGCAACACTGTTAGTGACTTCAGCAATAATTATATCATGCATAAATGTTGACAAAAGTGTAGGGGAAAACCTTATACCTTCTGACTACGATCTTAAAGTAGCTACAGCCTCTGTGGAAATCCCTCTGCAGATGAAGATGTCTGATTCACTCCAATCTCTTTTCCCAAATTACCTCATGGTTGGAGAATACAATGATCCGGATTTTGGACGCACTTCTTGTGGAACTGCTTTTCAGATGATCCCTGTGGTGACTGAAAACGATTTTGGCGACAATCCTGAACCAGTGTATCTGAGAATGGAAGTTGCAGTTGACAAGACTGTCTTCCTTAATAAAGGAGAAGGAAGCATCCCTCAAAACATATATCTCTATGCTCTGAAAAAAGATATTGATTCTACAACTCTTTTTAACAATTCTCTTTCAAGGGACGATTATGATATAACTCCCCTAAACATTGGAAGCACAGTCTATACCGGAGGTGACTCCATAAACATAGAAATTAATCTCAACTATGCACGTCAACTACTGTCTGCTACCAAAGAAGAACGTGACTCTGTAAGTTTTTTCGTTAAAAGGTTCAAAGGGTTTTTCTTCTCGACAGACCCCGTTCCTTCATCAATCAGTGGTGGCCGGTTTAATATGATTGACCCGTCATCAGTATACATGGAGATGAAATATAGACACGTATCGGCGACAGACGGTATTGACAAGGACAGCGTACTACTCTATTACATATCCACAAGCGAATGTTTCTATACAAACATCTTCTCTCACAGTTCCAAATTTCTTGAAACAAACGATCCCCAAGGTAAAATTTTGCTTGAAGGAATGGGAGGAATAAAACCTTTTATCGACTTTAAAGATGTTAGACAAGTATTTCTAACTTGGGCAAATCAAAACAACTTAGATCTTAACAAGGTTCTTATAGCCAAAGCTGAACTAATTCTTCCATATGAGTTTCCAAATAATTATACTATAATGGATCAATATCCTTCATCAATATATCTTGCCTACAAAAAATATTCTGACACATATAATTCAACAATCTATTATCCTGTAAATGATATATATACAGTAGGAGCAGGGACTCTTAACAGATCTCAGTATTACTATTCAATGGATATTAGCACCTTTTTTCAACATGCACTTAACAACACACTGAGTGATGAAAAATGGCAAATATGGATTAATCCTATTACTCAACTAACCAATTCATATACTGGTGCAGTATCTTATTATGTGGATAACCAAATATATTGCAAAGCGACTTTAAATGGTCCTAAAAGTACACGTAAACCTCGTATCGAGATTACATATACTGTGTTACCATAACTTTTCTCCTAAATATATAAATATAAATAACAACAGAGGCTGCCTAATTTTTTAGACAGCCTATTGTGTTTTTATTTTCCTTAACAAAATTATTACTTATACTTTCTGAATAAAATTGAGGAGTTATGTCCTCCAAACCCGAAGGTATTATTCAGTGCCACATTTACTTCACGTTTTTGTGCGTGGTTCAGAGTCAAGTTAAGCTTGTAAT
>CAZLZR010000257.1:0-1669 GCA_964564015.1 uncultured Acetivibrio sp. | reverse complement strand
TTGTATAAAGCATCTACACCTGTTAAACTTCCGGGAGTTGCAAGATATTCAAGTTTCTTAACACCGCTAAGTATTTTGTCAGGCATTATAAAACCTCCTCTTTATATTCATAGCCGTTAATGTCAACAACGGACTGTAGTTCTTGATCTTCAAGCAATTTGTATCTTGTGTTCCATTCAGCCTTTAAAAAATCGATTATTGCTTCTGCAGACAATGTAAAAGGTACTTTAATTGTCTCTGTAAAACTTGTTGAACCGTAAAAATACGTTACTGTTATCGTTTTAAACGAGCTTTCAAGTTTTGTATCAATCACTCTAAATCTTATTTTTTCTGCCATGTCATCACAGAACTTAGTCGCAGGAAGCCCACCCTTTTAGGAGTGGGAGGAATGCGATAGTTCCACGTCCCTCCTTTTTATAATATATTTGTATCCATCAAATCTTTGTACTATTTGACAGTACTTGTGATTAATTCCTTGTGCTCTTCCTTTAAACAAATTAATATCAAAGTGTCCCGTACTTCTACATGCTACACTACCATTTAAAGTTCCTTTGTTTTTTCCTTTTGGAACTACTGCCTTAAATGTACTTTCTTTTCATGTATAAAGTATTTTCGATTAATGAACCGTATATATATTCTTGGAACTTTTTTACGTCACTTTTTCTGTGTATATATAATTTATAAGTGTTACTTTCTATTTCTGGATGATGTTCGTATATTGTTATTTTTGTTAAGTTTAACTCGTTATTTAAAATAATTTTTAAATCATTTAAAAACTCTTTAGTTCCACAAATGTTTACTTGGTGTCCCATTCCATTTGTTTTTCTTATCGACCCATCGCCATCAAAATATCCTCTTATAAAGTCTGACATATATTCATGGGGAATATGTGGAAATTTTAAACTAAGACTTTTCCTCTCTTCACCTCCTAAGTTGACAATATCATTGTAAATTGTTTTTGAGCCTATTATAAACTCACAACTATTATCTTTTCTGTCATAAATTTTATGTTCTGATTGCATCTCATCTAATACTTGTTGAAGCAAATATTTATCATTCTTGTGTAGTTTAATAGAAAATTGCCAACCACCATTATTCCCTATATTTCCATCAGCACACCACAATCCAAATATATAAGCCATATTTCTTGACCATATTTTAAAATAATCATGGTTTATTGGCGTTCGTATCATTTGTTTATTTAGTGTTCTTTTTTTTCTTTCACCCTTATTCTTTTTTTTGTATTTTATTTCATTTCTATCACAAAAATTTTTTAACTGTTTTTCTGTATATTCTCCTTCAAAATACAGAGATAATTGAGTTAAGTTAAAATCAGTAGCATTAAAAATAATAAAATCTTTATCTTTATTATTTATCATTACACAAACTCCTTCGTTATCACAAATTTCGCCAATGATATAACTGCTTTTTGCAAGTAGTACACTATTCCTACCAATTAGAATTTGTTTAATACTACTCGATAGAGCCTAGAACTAAGGAAGCATTCTAGGGTATCATGACAGAAATATCGTAGTTCTCTAAGAACTTAGGCTGGTCATAATAGGCTTTTACAAGCCCATGCCTTTAGGCATGTGGATTATGACCGCCTTATAGCGTAATATTCCTACACTTTCTGTTTGATTCATTGGGTCTATATAATATCCGCTGA
>CAZLZR010000256.1:0-1682 GCA_964564015.1 uncultured Acetivibrio sp. | reverse complement strand
AATAAAATGATGATAGTAAGGGTATTTTTTCAAAAATAATAAAAAGGAATATTTCGCCTAATAATAAGAGAGAAATAAATAAGAATATTTTTGTTTTTTTTATTTTTAAATCTTTATCCATTTTATATATATAATCGTTTAATTAATAATATAACGGCAACATTTTTGTTTGATCATCTGATCCATTTGATTTATTATGATTTTTGTTTTTTATTATGCTTTCCATTACAATTTATTATTCATGTTTTTCAGGGCTAAAGCCCATTTCTTTTTCTTTTGTCTTCCCCTGACCTGAAGGTCAGAGTTAATAACCAGCCTTGTGTTATTTGACCTAAAGGTCGGTGTTATACAATTATTTGCTAACTTACATAATGGTCAGGTCTATATATCTATAATAGCCTATCTAACTCCCACTTCCATTAACCACGACCTTTAGGTCGTGGACTTAATAAATATGTTGATCGGGCTTTAGCCCTGATAATTTTTAATGACTCTTACCTAAAGGTCAGGGTTTTTTCAGAAAATCTGCGGTTTACTCTTTCTCCAATTTTCTGGCAGGATTGCCTACCCACGTTTCTCCAGCAGGAACATCTTTGGTTACTACAGCCCCCATACCGATAGTAGCGCCTTTCCCGATGGTTAACCACCCACGAATGGAAGCATTGGGTGCTATCCAGACATCATCTTCTATTATGTTTGATCCTGAAATGTTGACTTGTGCGGTAATCACTACATTTCTCCCAATCTTGTTATTATGAGCGATATGACAAAGATTATTAATTTTACAATAATCTCCAATTACAGTATCGGATAAGGCTCCTCTATCTATACAAGTATTTGCTCCTATTTCCACATAATCTCCGATAAATAAATTACCAATTTGAGGAAAACGAAATAGATTACCGTTTTCATCCTTTTCAAATCCAAATCCCATTCCTCCCAAAACAGCTCCTGATTTCACTGTACAATGGTTACCCATAATTACCGCAGAATAAATATGAACATTTGCATCAATAATTGAATCATCACCAATAGTACAATTTTCTATGATAGTATTGGCACCTATATAAACATTTTCTCCGATGTGGGCATCGGGATGAATAACGGCAGAGGGATGTATGCCGGGAATTGGTTTTTCTACAAAAAATTCATTCCCTACTTTTGCAATGGCTACTTTTGGATTGTCTACCACCAATAAAACTTTTCCTTGATTTTTCAAAGTTTCGGAGAATACTACTTCTTTGTCCACAATTATCACTTTTGCTCGTGATGCTTCTGCAATTTTTTGCTTATCCGGTTTGTGCGGATTGACCCAATCAAATGTAAATTCATCGACATGTTCCGGATCTCTCAGATGCCTTACGACGACAGACTCGGGTTCTCCGTAAACAGCTATCAGGCTGTTATCCAGAAAATTTATAATATCTTTTAAATCAATATTTTTATCCATGGTCATAAATCTTTTAATAGATTGGGAATTCATTTAAATCGAAAAGCAGTTCTGTTGGAATTGGTGTCCCATCATGATAATGTGCTATCACTGCCTTGTAATCTTCTACAAGTCTTTTTGTGGACGCGGTATTGTCAAAAGTACGTATTACAAATTCCTTGGCATTTTGAGCCAATATCTTCGCATATACTTCATCATTCATCAATTTTAGCATATTATTTGCTAATCCTTC
>CAZLZR010000255.1:0-1708 GCA_964564015.1 uncultured Acetivibrio sp. | reverse complement strand
ACATTGTAGAGTTGTTCCAGAAGGAAAGCAAGCATTCCTTTTACAAGGATAAAAAAGCAAAGCTTATACTTGAATGTGTCAGAAAAGACGGCTACATCAAGGCAGATCACCAGGAATTCATTGATGAAATGATTATTTCAACAGTAAAGGAGTTAAAAAGCGTCATAGCAGAAACAAAGGAAGTTGAAAAGCTAATCCGTGAGTTCCTTCCTAAGTTCGGCTACAAGCTCCAAAGCATGAGAGGAATTGACGACATCGCAGCTGCCAACCTGATAAATGAAATCGGAGACATTGAGCGTTTTCCAACAGCTGCAAAGCTCAGTAAATACGCAGGAATCAGCCCTGTTAGTTATTCATCCGGCAAGACAGATTTACAATTCGCCAATGAACGAGGTAACAGGAAATTACACGGTATACTGTTTAAAATATCGGTTACACTTTGCAACACAGGAGGACGGCACAAAAGAATTACAAACCCCATATTTTATGATTATTACCAGAAGAAAATATCAGAAGGAAAGACAAGCAAACAGGCTTTAAAATGTGTCCAGAGAAGGCTTGTTAATATTATTTTTTCGATGATGAAGAACAAAACGGAATATCAGAATCCACCTACAAGGAAACTGGAAGAATAATTTATTTTTGGCACTGGCAACAGTGCCTATCATTTGGGTAATCTAATTCTAATATTGGTCATTCTTCTATACTTTCCAGCAAGTTTACAACAGGAATCTGTAACGCATCAGCAATTTCAAATAAAACTTCCAGTGAAAAAGATTTATTACAATTGGGAGCCTCAATTTTAGTAAGGTAGCTTATACTTATGGAAATTTTCTCAGCTAACTGTTCCTGTGTAAATCCTTTTTGCTTTCGATAATGCTTTATTAACAGACCGATATTTTTATATCTATGGAAGTATTTATCACTCATCCTGTTTTAACACCTCAGAAAAATTGTATATGATTTTTTGCAAATATAGCTTTCACCCATAGTGAAAGTATGTTAAAATTGATGATAAAATATACAATAAAGGATTTTTTTATCAACTTTTACGAAAGGGTGTTTTAGTAATGTTTTTATGGGGACTTAGTCTACACGAGCAAATAATTTTTATGTGTGTTAGTGGTGTAATGGCATTAATAGCATGGCTTATATTGAATTATCGAGCAAAACGCTAAATAGAGATTTAATTAAAAGCCAAAAAATGATAAAATCAAATAGAAAAGAAAGATAATTTTGAACCTTGAAAACGTGGCACTGAAAACAGTGCCTATATATAAAAAAGTTGTACTCTGACAGTTAAGGAATATGAATACGATAAGGTTGTGCTGGAGGTTGAGACAAAGGCAGGTCAGGCCGATAAGGTGAACAGAAATATTTATGGCACAAACCTGTTAATGCGTACTGCTGATGGACAAAGTTACTATTACATGTACAACGGTCATGCCGATGTAACAGCATTGATTAATGTTGCAACTGGCAGCATTGACGCAACTTACTACTACGATGCATTCGGAAACATTGACCCTACAGGAACAACAGGCGATGTAAACAACAATATCACTTATGCTGGATACCAGTATGATGAGGAAACTGGATTGTATTACCTCAATGCAAGAATGTATGACCCCAAAATAGCAAGATTCTTGCAGGAGGATACATATAGTGGTAATCCTAATGATCCGTTGAGTTTAAATCTCTATACTTA
>CAZLZR010000254.1:0-1734 GCA_964564015.1 uncultured Acetivibrio sp. | reverse complement strand
GGTTCCAGCCCGAACCCAATCCAAGAGGATTGTCCCTGGCTAAAGAACTTCAGAACAGAGGACACATCGTTAAGGTATTAACAGGATTCCCGAATTATCCATATGGGAAGCTTTATCCAGGCTATAAACTGGCATTAAAAAAAAGGGAGAATCTAGAGGGAGTAAGTGTATTAAGAGTTTTTTTATATCCCAGTCACGATAAATCAAAGATAAAAAGAGCCATCAATTATATAACCTTTTCCATATCAGCTGCCATTTTTGGAATTAAGGAGTTTAGAGATTGTGATGTCATAATAGCCTATCAGGATCCATTGAGTTATATTCTGCCCGTCTTTGTCTTCAAGTATATTCTTAGAAAGCGAGTTGTGATAGATGTACAGGATATATGGCCCGAGGCACTATATGCAACGGGGATGTTAAAAAATAACCTATCGTACAAGGCATTGGAATGGATTTGCACCTTTAATTACAACTTAGCTGATGCCATCGCTGTTATATCAAACGGATTTAAGGAAAGGTTGGTCCGAAGAGGGATAAAACCTGAAAAGATTTCTGTAATTTATAATTGGTGTCTAGATGAAGAAGTATTTTTAAATGCAAAAGAAACAGACGATCTTCCGGGTGAAGATAAAGCTATTTTTGAGAAAAACTCTGACAAAGAATTAGTCTTAGTTTTTGCTGGTAATATCGGGAAGGCACAAGGGCTTTCATCATTAATAGAAGCTTTCGACAGTCTTAAGTCATATCCTATAAAATTGGTTATAATTGGCGACGGCGTGGAGAGGCAGTCACTAATCGAATATGCTCAAAAGATAAATGCAAACAATGTTTTTTTTATTGATAGAAAGCCAGTTGGTGAGGTTTGGAAATATCTTATTAAAGCAGATGCCCTAGTTGTTCATCTTAAGAAAGATGCTGGGTTAATCAATACAATTCCTTCTAAGACTCAAACTTACATGGCCGTTGGTAAGCCGATATTAATGATGCAAAACGGTGATGCAGCCCGGCTAATAAATGATGCCGGATGTGGCATAGTAGGTGAACCAGAAAATATTGAAGATATAAAAAAAACGATAAAAATATTTATGGGCCTAGATGAAACAGAAAGAAAAACCATGGGGATAAATGCTAGGTCATATTACACTGCTCACTTATCAAGCTCTATTGGAATAAGAAATTTTGAAACATTATTTAGATTAATACATTGATAACACACTATAATTAATTCTTAAATGACACAGTTATAGGTAATATCAAGAATGGCTTTCTTTTATTATTTTAATTTACCGAAGCAAGATTGGTAACCTCCTGAAGAGAATCAGGAAATAAGGGGCAAGATATACAATCCTGTTATTATGCAAGCCTTGTATGAATGATATTTGGGGGATAAATGGGGAATAAATGTTGACTAAGCTTGCAATAATTGTTTTTTTTATTTCAGGCACATTGTGTTTTTGCATTATTGTTCTATCAAGAAGAAGTCGGACACTTTTGGATCAAATAATAGGAATTCAAAAGATCCATCATAAATCTGTGGCCAGGGTGGGAGGAATAGGGATTTTTATTGCATTTGTCTTAGGCATAGGTGTTTTGAGTATTAGGTTTAATAACTTTGGATATGTATATTTGTTGATTTCGTCATTACCGATTGTCCTAATTGGGTTCTATGAAGATATAAAAAAGAAGGTGGGACCAATATGCAGGTTAAATATATCGTTTTTGTCCGCCTTGGTC
>CAZLZR010000253.1:0-1754 GCA_964564015.1 uncultured Acetivibrio sp. | reverse complement strand
TATCTGTAAATACGTTGGCTTATAAAAAAGGAACCATAGAACTCAAAGGATTATCACCATTGATGGCTGTGCGACCAACATTTTTGGACGGAGCCAAAACCGCCGGCCTAAGAGATTATGAACTCACCGACCATTTGAGCAACGTAATGGCAGTGATTTCGGATAGGAAACTTTCTGTGGATACGAATAGTGATACTATAACGGATTATTATGAGCCTCAGGTGGTTTCGTTTACTGATTATTATCCTTTTGGGTTTCCGATGGCGGAGAGAAGTGAAAATTTGAGTGGGTATCGGTTTGGGTTTAATGGGCAGGAGTCGGATGGGGAGGTTTATGGGACTAAACAGAGCTACACCGCAGAGTTTTGGCAGTATGACACGCGATTGGGAAGAAGGTGGAATGTGGACGTAGTTAGAAAGCCATATTTATCGGTTTATTCTACATATCGAAATAATCCTACTGTATATGTGGATCCCAAAGGGAGTGATGATATTTTTACTATTAAAAAAACGGGAAAAGTTACAATTATTAAGACTCGGGATAATTTTGATAGACAATTTATTGATGGAATTCAACAAGGTGAAAATTTGGAACAAGGTTGGGGAATGAAAACTTATGCAAATAATGCACGAATTATTGATATAGGAAATGATTGGAATAAAAATTATTTATATGATTGCGGTAGAATAATAGGATTATCTGCATATAAATCATATGCCTCATGGATGCCAGAAGGAAAAGAGGATAATGTTACACCTGCAACTACTTTTTATTTCGGTATTGTTGATTTAGGAGGAGGATTTGAAAATTCTTTTTTTTATCAAACATTTTATTCTGATTATAATCCAAAATCCTTGTCAGGAGATGGATTCTTTCAATTTAATCCACCTGGATATTATTTAGATGGAAATTCCATAGGGATTTATCCTGATGAAAGAATGAATAATATGTCCAAAAATACTACAGGGATCCCGTTTGATTTATTTATGTTTGATGAACCTACAAGAGCTCCATGGAGTCCGGAAAATATGATTTGGAGTGGAAATACATCATTTCTTTATAAAACCACTTCGGGGGAGATAAAAATTTTAATAACTATAGAATGGGGCTTTACAGTCACAAATTTTACTGTTAATAGAAAATCAGTGAAAAAAACAGACACCCCTTCTATTTTTCATATTCAAAATGTGCCAAATGATGTTAATATTGAAATTGATCGTAAATAGGAAATTTTATTAAAATATAATTATGATGTTAATTTTAAATAGGAAATTTTTTTTTGTAATATTCTTATTATATAATTGTAATTTTTTATTTTCTCAAAAGGAACAAGTAAACACACAATTTATTATTATGGCGAATACGGGAATGTCTAATTTTTCAATAGGTTCATTGATTATTAGTATAGATACTGTTTTCTCAATTGAATATCCAAATGGAAATTATGATATGTACGTAAAATATGGACGATATACAAATGTTGTAGTCGATAAAACATTCTATGAAAAATTATTGTTTTATTTGAGTCAATATCAAAGTTGTGAGGAGCGTCCTGATAAATTTATTAGTGAAGAAAAAAATACTTTTATTATTGATTATCGAGATGAAACAGGAAAAGAGTGCCGATTATTGTCTGTCCAAAGCCTTGATGCGGTTTTATTTATTATAAAAAATATTTTTTGTTTTATACAAAATTATAATCAGCCATTTTTATTGGAATGCCTTGATTGGGTTTACAAATTTTATATCAATAC
>CAZLZR010000252.1:0-1766 GCA_964564015.1 uncultured Acetivibrio sp. | reverse complement strand
ATTTACCTTGCCCTAGGTTCGACAGATTTTCGCAAGCAGCAAAACGGGCTTGTCTGACAGGAGGTTTCTACACTACGGCATTTGTTCCACCGCTTACACGCAATACGCCATATGTTGAGTCGCTTACGGATTTTATTAAAAGGCAGCTCCAAAGTTTTAACCAGTGGAGCTGCCCTTTTTAGACTACGTATGGTGTTCCATCGCTTACTGTATATCATGTAGAATGTAAGCAATTCATATATTATATATAGTGATTACAAACATTAAAGAGTTATAGGTTCAACAAAACTGCTTAATATAAACTGTAAAAAAAATATTGCTAATACTGTTATAATGTATAATTTAATTACAACTTCACTTTTTTTATTAATGATATTTCTAATCATGAACATAGAATTAAATAAGTAAATTGCAATAGCAAATAATCTTACAACGTAACCCCAAAGCGTAGAAAAATTATTTTCAAAAAATATAGGTACAAACATTGTTATGACTATAAAACTTATAAATATATAAATAACTATTGCAAGTATCACGGTTAATACTTTTTTTAGCATTTCCTCATCCTTCCTACTCAGTTGGGAATTGTTGGTACGTACCTGTTTTTAGTGCATCAAGCACCAACTTAATATCAAAGTTACTTACTGTGTTACCACAACGCATTATATCATTACTGGGTATTGTATAATTGCCATATGTTGTAGGTGTTTTTCCATGCATATAATTACTTCTAGCATCTATCCCCTCTAGATTAAAAATGTCTCTGAATGTATCAACTCCTTTTTGCCACAGGTTTCGTTTAAAATCTTCATCTTGTGAGTCCCATCTATCTGCAATAACATTATAAGCATCACCCAATCCTAAAACATGGCCTAATTCGTGAGCTGCTAATTCCTTCATGTCACCTTCTGACACATCATCTTTATCTTTAATTCCTGTATTGATTTGCATATCGCCTGGGTTTGCATAAGACCAATTGGTAAAGTTTTTATAATCCACACTACCGGTTCCACTCTTTTTACTTATATTGATTTTAAAATAATTTTGCGATCCCTGATAGTCTTTTGGTTTTTCGTGTAAATTTACATACACTTTTATATTTTCTCCATCAACATTGTAATCGTTACCACCATTTTCCCATAATTTAAACCCTTCAGTAACAAAATTTTTGTAAGGACCTTTACCCCTTTCTTTTGTAAGTACTCCATTATAATTTGAATTTGCGGCATCTCCAGAAATTTCATAGTTAAGATCCATATACAAACTATTTTCATTTCTTATAACTTTTACAGGTGCAAACTTCATTTCTGCTCTTAAAACAACATTCATCGTTCCCTTAGCATCAGTCCAATAGCTAATAGTATCTTCTGCCCCTATTTTTTGGGATAATTTTCTTATTTGGACTCTTCTTTCTCCGTTTTTACCTTTTACCACCGTACTTTCATCTAACTCGTAATTTAAAAATCCTTTAGAAGCGAAATACTTTCCATAACCAGTTGCTATCAAGAATTCTTCCTCAGTAACTGTAGTAGTACCATCTGTAAAATCTCCTGAACTAAACTCATAATTCCCAATTTGTACATTGGCGGCCACATTACCTGTTGGATCCCAGTAAATTATAGGATTATTAGAACAATAAGTATACAGATTCAAACTAAGAGGATCGTTTGCTTTGCCCCTATATGTATCCTCCTGCAAAAACCTTGCAACTTTCGGATCGTACATCCTTGCATTGAGGTAGTACAAACCGGTTTCCTCATCATACT
>CAZLZR010000251.1:0-1796 GCA_964564015.1 uncultured Acetivibrio sp. | reverse complement strand
GCCTCCAATGATTTTATGTTTCCAAAAGATATCCGGCGCAGAGCTGCTTAAGCTCTTTGTTTAAAAATCAAACGTCTTCATAAGTGCAATTTGTTTTTTACTGTACTTTTATACCTGATTCCACCCCTTTTGGGAAATATGGTTTAAAGAATTCTTTTATTTCGCATACATAAGTTTATTAGAATCAGCCCCCCTTATTTATGGGCTTTTTGTATAGTGCTCATCATTTAGTGTTCTTTCAGACTTAAAGTCACTTTTATTATATATTTTTACTTTTCATCCAACTAAAAAATTATATCATATAAGTTTGCTAAATAAAGCTTGCAGTGCAGTTTACTTACTCAATTCTTTTTTAAACAATGTGTTTTTAGTATATACAGCATTCATACATCTATAAATTAATTTTTTATTGACAAAGCAACAATAAGCTGTTATACTTTGAGTAGTAACAAGTTACTACTGATTATGGAGGTAATTATAATGTGGGAAAAACTTCTTGAATACTATGACTGTGATACAACCCATATGAAACAAGCAATATTTACTAGTATTTTTATTTTGCAAAACCGTATGCAGACCGCATGTGAAAAAATCCAGACAGAAATATCCATGAAGCAATGGCTATTGCTTGCAATGAGAGAGATTTGTCCAGAGCCCCGTACATTGACAAATATAGGAAACATTATGGGCTGTTCGAGGCAAAACGTAAAAAAACTGACACTGACTCTTGAAAAAAAGGGTTTTGTACGTCTTATTCCAAGAGGCAACAACTCTGTTCGTGTTGAAGCAACAGATGAAGCGCAGTCCTATATTGAAAAAATGGGTGAAAGACACACGGAAGCTTTAAATTTGTTGTTTGCAGATTTTACTGAAGAAGAAATTAGGCAGTTATTCAGTTTATACTGCAAACTTTACAAAGGAGCAGAACGGCTTGAAACATATGCAAAGGAGCTTGATAAAATATGAATAGAACGAGGAGAAGAAAAATGTTGGTAATTTTCGGAGTATTGCTTTCAGTTTTTGGATTAATTCTGATATGGTTCAATATACCTTACTCTCCAATCAAAAAAGAATTTCAAAATGAAGTTAGTTCGCTTATGACAGAAAACCAATTGTCGGCAAGCAATTCTGTTTTTACAGAAAATGATTTTTCACATTTACCGGATATCATACAAAAATACATTATAAACTGTAATTACATTGGCAAACCAAAGATGAGCTATTTGAAAATGGAGTACCATAATGTTGATTTTGTACAAAATAAAAATGGAACAAAATTATTAATTAACTATACTCAATACAATTTTGCCAAGGGACTGTCCAGAATGGCTTTTATTGAAAGCAGTATTTTGGGTATTCCATTTGACGGATACGATTATTATAAAAATGGGCTAGGCTTTATGAAAGGAGTAGTCGCAAAAGCAATTACTGTATTCGACCAAAAAGGAAAAGATATGGATAAAGCGTGTCTTGTTACTTTCCTTGCCGAGAGCTTTTTTATTCCGTCAGTCCTGTTACAGAATAATATTATCTTTGAAAAGCTTAACGATTTTGAGATCAAGGCCACTATTACTAACGGCGATCAGAGTGCAAGCGGCATTTTTACTTTTAATGAAAATTATGAGATGATTTCATTTACAACAAATGATCGGGCGGCCATAAAAACGGATGGAACGATTGAGTATGTACCATGGACGGTAATCTGTGCTGAATATAAACTTTATGAAAACGGCATTAGGTATCCGACAAAGTTCCAAGCGGTCTGGAATTATCCTACAGAAGATTTTATATACTTT
>CAZLZR010000250.1:0-1821 GCA_964564015.1 uncultured Acetivibrio sp. | reverse complement strand
TCAATGCAAGGATGTACGATCCGAAGGTTGCAAGGTTTTTGCAGGAGGATACATACAGGGGTAGTTCTAATGACCCACTATCGTTGAATCTTTATACTTATTGTTTAAATAATCCAATAATTTATTGGGACCCAACAGGACATTGGGCAGAAGGTGATAGTAATAGACCTGTTGCTGTTCAAATGGCACTCTTACAATTAAGTGATGATTGGCTTAATGCAAAACGTGCTAATGATAAAACAGGAATGGATAAGGCTGCTTCAACTGCTATAGAAGTTAGAAGAGATGGAACTAATCACCCAATGGTTAAAAAAATTACAAGGCAGTTTGTTCCTATAGAAAGAACAGATTTAAGTGCAGATGATGCTGAGAGGGTTTTCGTTGACAATTGGAGGGAAGTAGGACAAAATATATTGTCTTCGCTTAATGTTGTTGATAAGGCAAAAGAAAAGAAGCATTTAAAGATGGTGTAGTAACTCCAGAGGAATGGAGAAGTATGAGGAATATTGATCATAATTTAAAATATATGAAAGGAACAGCTTCACCAGAAGCAAAAGACCAAATTATTTCGTCTGAATGGGGGAAAAACTCGGATTTACTTGAAAATCCATTAGTTTATTCTGAAACAGCAGTTTTTTGGTATGGTGTTCAAGCATTTGCAAAAGGTGGGTACGTGGTAAAAGGAAAAGATGCAGGTAATTATTTGTCTCATTACCTATCTAATACAGGTGACAAAATGAATGCTGACTTTAGAAGAATGACTTCTGAAAGTAAAATTGCATCGCAAAATAGAGCTAATGATATAAGTGATTTTATATCTGCATCAAAAGATTTAGCTATTGAGGGACAAAAAATTAATATAGTATCTATTCAAGAAGAGTACTATAAAAATATGGATGCTTATGATAGTGAAAATTGGCTTCTGGCAGTAGGGTCATATAGAACTTGGGGAGAAGGTTCAGTTACTATGTCAAATGGAAATATTGAAGCAAGTTTTTCTTATAATATGCGTGACGTGTACGACTTCCACCAATATAAAGAAGGCGAGGAGCAAATTGTAACAAACGGCAAAATCAATTTCCTAAAAAATATTGATTTGAAAGAGCTGTATTGGCTAGGAGCTGCATGTGAATTTGAAATAGTAGGTACAGAAAATATGGCAATTAGTTTAAAGAATGGCAAAGAGACTATTGTGACAAAATAAGAGGTGATTAAATGAAGAAGTATTTAACAATTGCATTTATAATAATATTTATTTCGGTAATATTATTTGCAGTGTGGAATGTAGTTTTTTGTAAAACTTACAAAGTGGAAAATATTGAATTAAACGATGTAAATGTTAATCATATCAAAAAAACATTTTGCGATTTTAAATTACCGCAAGGTGCAAAAATCGAAAAAGCTTCGAAGATTGTTTCAAATGGTGCTTTAATATATGCTAAAGTATTAATACCAGTTGATAAAATTGATGAGTTTAACAATGAATATCAGTACTATAAACGTGAATCTCTTACAAATGTAGATTTTGAAATATTTAAAACAACTAAAAAGGCAGTTGAATGGTGGGAAATTGATGAGATTAACGCAGATTATAAAATCAATGTTGGAGCAGTCACGAGCACGGAGTTTATTTTTTGCAAGCCGAAGGAAGGATTAATTGCTGTATATATGAAACAGTAATAAGAAGAAGCATAAGGTTTGTAAGTTGCAACACACTAAAAAGCCGTGAGCAATCGCGGCTTTCTTTTTTCCTTATTTGTTATTCTTGTAAGCGGTGGAACAAATGCCGTAGTGTAGAAACCTCCTTTGTTTGATATCATT
>CAZLZR010000249.1:0-1833 GCA_964564015.1 uncultured Acetivibrio sp. | reverse complement strand
CAAAAATTGCCAATCCCCCTATGAACACTCCGTCCAGCAATAACTTCACCATGCCTGATAATCCTTTTTCTCCCAAAACCTGCATATAACAAACTACCTCCCTTTATTTTTTTAGCTTAATTATATTATAAAGCACACTTTTTCGATTTTCAATATATTTTTATTGTTTTTCAATAAATTTTTATCTAGTTTTAATAAATTTCTTGACATTAAGAAAGGGCTCTCACCCATAGTGTAAGAGCCCTCTTATAAAAATGTTAAATTAATCTGTACCAAGTACCATGATTGAGTTTATATGCGGATCTGCTGTACCCTGCATCTGACATCTCTGCTTTTTCAATATTTCTATATAGTCAATAATTTCCTGAGTTATACGTTCTCCAAGCCCGATTACAGGTATTCCCGGAGGATAAGCCATAATCATCTCTCCTGCAATTTCTCCCGCTGATTCCGTTAGAGGAATTGACTTCTTCTTGCTGTAAAAAGCATCCCTTGGTGAAACAATCATCTTTGGATTATGAGGTATTATTGTAGTCTTTCTGTACTCCTTAACTTCGGTTTTTGAAGATATATCCTTAAGCGCGTTAATTAGAGCTACAATGTTTTCTTCACTATCACCCATACTGATTATTCCCATTATATTGTGAAGATCAGAAAGCTCAATCTGAATATTATATTCCGCTCTGAGCTTTGCCTCCATTTCGTATCCCGTATACCCCAAACCGGCTACATTTATACCAAGTTTGGTTTCATCAAAATCATAGAATCCAGGTGTGCCAACTAGTTCTTTACCAAAAGCATATAGCCCTTCTATCTTGTTTATTTCTTCCCTGGCCATTCTTGCAAGCCTTAAAGTTTCTTCCAGCATTTCTATTCCTTCCGTCGCTATCTGCTTTCTTGCAATATCCAATGAACACATAAGCAGATATGACGAACTTGTAGTATGTGTCAGGTTCAATACTTGTTTTACCCTTTCAGGAGAAATCAGGTTGCTTCTTAATAAAAGTACCGAGCTTTGAGTTAATGATCCTACAGTCTTATGCATACTGGCGGCACTCATATCAGCTCCAACTTCCATTGCTGTAAGAGGAAAATCATCATGGAAGGACATATGAGCTCCATGCGCTTCATCTACCAGTACTGCCATTTCATGCCTATGTGCTATCCTCACCAGAGATTTTAAATCTGATGCTGCACCGTAGTAAGTGGGGTTGATCAAAAATACTGCTTTAGCATGTGGATTTTCCTTGATTGCTTTTCTCAAGCTTTCTTCAGTTATTCCCATTGCAATTCCCAACTGCTCGTTTATCTCAGGTTGAATGTATACAGGCATTGCACCACTAAGTATAATACCGCCTATTGTAGATTTATGAGCATTTCTAGGAATTAAAATCTTGTCACCGGGCTCACACGCACTCAAAATCATCGCCTGAACACCTGCAGTAGTACCCCCAACCAAAAAGTATGCATTTTGAGCACCAAAAGCTTGCGCTAAAAGCCTTTCAGATTCATAAATAACGCCGGTAGGGTTATTTGCAAAATCCAGATCCTGCATACCGTTAGCATCCATCTGGAATACACGCTCACCAAGGTATTCTCTGAACTCCTTCAGTCCATTTCCCTTTTTGTGGCCAGGAACGTGAAACTGTACCACATTATCATCCACATAATTTTTCACCGCATCAAAGAGCGGTGTCTTGAATTGATCTAATCTTGCCAATCCTTCATCCCTCACTTCCAACCAATTTTATGGCCTTACCATAGCTGCAAGGAAAAAACAATAAACAAATGAATTATAGGACAAAGGGTAGCAAATGTCAAACATTTTTTATG
>CAZLZR010000248.1:0-1847 GCA_964564015.1 uncultured Acetivibrio sp. | reverse complement strand
GTGCTAAAATTTTTTCTTTCCATTGCTGGTCGTTGTTTATTTCAATATCTTTAATCAAAGTTTCGCGTGAATGTTTTTTTAGTGGAACCATTATATATTGCCAACCGTCAGAAGGTTTTAATATTCTATTTCGCTCTATCCAACCATGACGAATAAATTGTACTGTATCTAATAAAATAAATTCATCTGTATGTTTAATCAAACTAAAATACCCTATATACGGGAAAAAGTAAGGCTGCATAATAGCAAGTTTCATTTTAAGAATGATTTCAGTTAAACAACTTCGCGTAAAACATCAAAGGTTTTATGGGCAAGTGCTTTTACATGAGGAATTTTGGTTTTTAGATATTTATGATATGTATCAAGATTATTCCAGCACTTATTGATTTTATCTATTATGTCCTGGGCGGAATGAGGATCAGCAATATATTCTTCTATTCCAACAACACGCGTGAATCCTATATTCCGATGCGAAATTTGCCCATGGCCACGATTAATTAATACACTAGGGACACACTCTGAAAGTGATGCAACTAATCCATGAACCCTCCCTGTAACAAGCATATCAAAATGCTTAATAATTGCTTTAGTTTCTTTAGGTAAATAAGGGCGATCTATACAATGAACATATTGCATGTCGGTTAAGCCTCTCTTTTCTACGATACTTTGTAATTGTTTGACAATAGGGTAATCGCGACCATTTATAAGTCTAAAATTGGGCGGCAGTTCAAAACCGTTTTGATGCGACATTAGTACAACCCTGGCATCTAATTGATTTACAATATACTCCACTGCATTAGCAAATTGTTCATAATCACTGTCTTCTCGGGGCCACTTGTCATAAGGACCTTCAATAAAATTAAATCCACAAAGGATAAAACCTACTGTTTTGCGATTTTTATCTATAATTTTTTCGCTTTTTAAAATTTGTTGTATTTCATTATCGGGTGCTGGTTCAAACAAAAAACCAGGATCAGCAAATGCTTGGGCGTTTGATGTGTCAAATCCGTTATTTTTCAATAATTCAATTGAAGCAGGTTCGCGACTGGCTACAACTTTAAATTCTTTAAATACTTGACGAGCTAATTCTTTTGTTTTCTCATCGTTAAATGGTCCTTGAGAACCAGCTAATAAAACAACGGGTTTCCTTAGTAATTGAGCACAGTGGTCTTTTAACAATCCAACAAGAAATCTATTTTTCCCAACTGGTTCAGCATGGTCACCCCACATTTCCCCGCTAAAATCAATAACCAGATCGCTTTTGAGTACCTCCTCAATATATTGAGTTGTTTGCACCAATTTCCCAGTAGTATTATAAATATTGGCTATACCTAATTCTTTTAAACTTAGGTCTAAGTCATTATCTGACCAAGAGTAAAATAATTCCATTGGTAAACATGATATTTTTTCTCTCTGGCAGAACTCCTCAGTCATTTGAAAAGTTGTAACAATTTCTGCTTCAGGGAACACCCTGTGTAATTCTCTGATAGTTGTTTCTGTTATATAATAATTACCAATATTACCATACTCTAATCTCCCCCAATGAAGGGTACATTGTCCTATTATTAATATACGCATAATTTAATCCTCCTTATATTTAATAATTGTAATAATTTTTTCTGTACATTTCAAATCTAAACCAGGATAAATAGGTAAACAAATCACATCATTGGCTATCTTATGTGCATTGGACAAGTTTTCCCTAGTTGCAGAAGGCAAACCTCTGTAAGTAGAGAACTCACTGATTAGTGGATAAAAGTATCGGCGTCCGTATATATTGTTTTCCCTGAGTTTTTCATACAGCTCGTCGCGGCTCATGCCGTATAAATGCTCATCTACTAAAATTG
>CAZLZR010000247.1:0-1872 GCA_964564015.1 uncultured Acetivibrio sp. | reverse complement strand
GAGAATACTAATGCTTATTGAGAAATGAATAGAGAAAGGTAATAATTATGCTTAAAAATCCGAATAAGAAGGTATCTATAGTGTTATTTTGGCTTGTGACGCTCTTATTGTAACTAATCATACATCTGATATATATGGAAGAGAATAAAACGATTAACAGCAATAGTGTTCGTCGATTCCGACAGATAAATACTTGTAGTTCGATAAATTAGTTAAAAGGAGGTTGTGCTCAATTTACGGAAATGGAGAAAGGCTTTTGGTACACAGATAAGTAATGACATGTTAATCAAAGGCAGATCAGACAAGTAGAAACATTTAGACTCGGACTACCCTTACAATTGAGCCAAGGAATATGTGCTGTTTCAAAGACAGAGAGATGGTGTTAACGATCTCCTTCACGGGGATCTAGTACAGCAATTGTAATTATGGCTAACATTTGTGGTACAATTAGAGTGATTTTTCATTGGATGTGAACGAGGGTGCTTTAAAAGTAACGTATTTGATGAGTATGCTGAGAAAACTACCAAGGCTTGTATGGGATTTTATTAATTTAAATTCTGTGTTAGCCAAATTGTGTATAAACTGATGAAACATATTGCACATATTATAAAAATACAAAGCTTACCAAGAAACATTCTAAGAGGAGACTTTATGTCGTTTAAAAGTGTTGCCGAAAATTATATAGAATTTTCAAAAGATGAAATTGGATAAAATGAATGTGCTGAAGCTATTCAAGGAGAACTGAATATGATAATGTGGGTATAGGCTAAATCTGAAGGTATTAAAAAATCTGCAAGTACAATTTAGTTGAACAAAGAGTTGCTATATAATTTTTATTTTTTTCGGCAACCAATTGGGTGTAATATTTATTGGAGGTGAGAAACTTGAATACATCGGATATTCTATCTTTAGTGCTTACTCTTGCAACAGTTTTATATGTACTTTTTACTTGGAAGATAACATCCGAAAATAAAAAGATGCGCGAAGCACAAACGGAACCTAGGATTTCGCTCAGTATTCAACCTAGGGAAGAATATATAAACTTTCTCAATATGATTGTTGAGAACATCGGTCAGGGTCCTGCATATGAAGTAAGATTTGAACTTAACCATGATTTTGAATTTGCTAAAGGCCATTTTTTGTCTGAGCTTGGTTTTATAAAAAATGGAATAGCCTACTTTGCACCTAGGCAGAAAATAGAGTTTTTCTTAACAAACATGGTGGAAGGATTCAACGATAAGATGAATAATGAGATCAGGATTAAAGTTACCTATAATAGCAAGGCTGGGAAAAGATATGAAGACGAATACAGGATAAGTCTTAAGGAGCTGGTTGGCTTAACAAATCTTGAATCACCAAAAAGTAGAATAGCAAACGCTCTAGAAATGATAGCAAAGGATTTGAGTAAAATTTCGTCTTCTTTGAGTCAATTAACTGATATCTTAAACAGTAAAAGATAAATAATTTTGCAAAAATCGGGTGCAGTCTAATTGAATTTCAGCGCGTTGTCGAGAGTCCAATTCGGTGTAAAAAAATTTTCAAATTTGCTAATAAAGTGGTTACTACTTCTAATTGAAAACGATTATCTCCTTATGTTATTTGTTTAGAAAGGTGTGTTTGAATCGAATGGTTGGGGACTGCTTTTGGTTTAACAGATGAATGAAGCCATGGAAAATAATTCGAGGATGTTCAGACGGTTCATTTGCAGTCGGATGAATCATCCTGCTTCAGAATATCCACCAATTCAAAGAAAGGCAGTCGTACATTCGTGCCTTTTGTTGCTGATTCAAAGATGCATATGACATCTAGTGACAGGGGTTCAATTAGAAAGTCCTTCATCGAATTTGCTCTTGAGTAAATAAAATATATTCC
>CAZLZR010000246.1:0-1873 GCA_964564015.1 uncultured Acetivibrio sp. | reverse complement strand
TCAATGCAAGGATGTACGATCCGAAGGTTGCAAGGTTTTTGCAGGAGGATACATATAGGGGTAGTGCCAGTGATCCGCTGAGTTTGAATCTTTATACGTATTGTTCTAATAATCCAATAATTTATTGGGACCCAACAGGACATTGGCAACAAGGAGACAGCGATAGAGACCCTCTTGTGCAATTAGCACTAATGACACTAAGTGATGAATGGAATGAAGCAAAAGCTGCAAACGATAAAGAAGGTATGAAAAAAGCCGCAGAAACAGCTAATAAGGTTAGAAAAGAAGGGTTGAAACATAATATAATAGTTTCTAATTTTTATGGTAGTTTTAGTGACCAGCAAATGGAGGTACTAAAAAATCTAGAGGTAGTTGACAAAGGTATTGAGGCAAAAGCATTTGAAAATGGTGTTTCCTTGGCGGAATGGACTGAAATGAGAAAGGTAGCTTTTATTGATAAAGACCCTGATGAAAGATATAAGGTATATAAAGCATATGTTAAAGGATATTATGAACCTATTCCAATATATACAGGTATAGGTCGGAATATGCCTATAACTGATGACTTTAACTCCGCAAGTTTTATAAGCGGAGTCGTTGCTAATAACACATATACAACTGTAGAGGCATTTACTAGGATAGTTTCTGAAGGTTTTAGGCTTGCTGGTAGACGCGATGCTGCTGATAATTGGGATCATTATGTTAATGGGAGTGGTGCCACAAAACCTGTTGATTTTAAAAGAATGAATGATGAAATGTGGCAAGCAGGGGAATTTAGAGAAGTTGCGAAAAATGATATGAAAGTTGCTGCAACGTTATTGGTAAATCCTAATGGTCGGGAGGTTTCTATTTCATCATTATTTGAAGAAATTAGAGAACCTGAGAATACTGGGATGTTTGATAATTGGTATTTAGCAATTGGAAACTACAGAACATTTACTAATGCCACTGTAAGTGCTAAATATAATTGGGATGGCAGTATTTCATATACTGCAGATATGTTGTACAATATCAGAGATAATTATAAATGGTATGATAAAAATCTTGAAAGAACATTAAAAGATTTGCACAGACTTGGATTAGCACAGGAATACAAATTAGAAGGGGTTGATTATATAAAGGATATTTCTTGGTCCAAAGCATGTTACCCATGGAACCATTAAATAATCCAATACTAAGAGAGGAGGAAGGATATGATATGAATATGAAAAAGATATTTAAAATTATATTATTTGTTTTTTTAATAATATCAATTGCAGTTTTTGGAACCTTAGCATATATAAATGCTATTGCAACAGATGAATCGGATGATAATTATAATCATAAAATATCAATGGAATTAGAAAAAGTAATTTGCCATTATCTTGTTGAGACGGAAGATACTGAGTTGACGTTTGGTGAAAAATCGGTAAAAAGTGTTGATGAACTTATTCTTAACCTTGAAAAGATGGAATATATTAAGTTGGAGAGTTATGAACCTATCAAACATCGATTCTTTGGCTTTTTTAAGACAGATCTTGGTTGGCGAATAGTTGTTAATAAAAAGAGATATCAAGCTTCCGTTTCAGTTAGTGAAAAAGATGAACTTATATATATGGAATAATGTATTTTGACAAAATATTTATTGTAGGTTGCAAAAACTTCATTATGGATTTTGTGATTCTAATAAATTGAATAAGGTATATTATTACAGATCTACAAAAAAGTCTGCTAGTCTGCTGAACAAAAACAATAATGAAAAACTAAAATTCTCGGTAAACTGAGAATTTTAGTTTTTTCGTAATCTTGGGCTTTTGGTAAGCGATGGACCACAATACGTGTAAGCGGTGGAACAAATGCCGTAGTGTAGAAACCTCCTTTGTTTGATATCATT
>CAZLZR010000245.1:0-1875 GCA_964564015.1 uncultured Acetivibrio sp. | reverse complement strand
TAGATAGAGAGCAAAGTTTAGTCGGCCTAATGCGGGTTGGCATACTAAAGCGATTAGAAAGCTCGATCAATTCCTTTGCTTTAACGGTTGAAAATATTCTTTCCTAAAACTAAATGTTTAGAATTACAAAGAGCACTTACAACATGGATTGCTTTCTTATCATTGGTTTTTTCTTGTGAGCCTCGAGATGTTTTACCATCTATAGGTACTAAATCATTATCCTCTAAATCAATTACTGAAGTCATCCAGGATGAAAAACATTTTTGAAAGTGTTTAGTATCGAGGGTATTAAAGACTCTTCCAATGGTGGATAAAGAAGGCACTCCATTTCTTAATTCTATATATTTTTTCAACCAAACTATTGTGGTTTCAGCTGATGCCCACATATGGATTTCTTTCCAGTCATTACATCCACATATTACTGCTGAAATGACAATGAAAATTATATCTATTAGCTTATGTTGAACCTTACCTTCCTGCCTATTATCTTGTAAATAAGAAAAACCGTCAAATAATTTACCTGTATACATATTGATGCATTTATCCTCATTTATGTTATATTTATCTTTATTATATATTATTTAACATGCGTTTGCGAAACAAAAACTGGAATGCTTTTATATATTTGTTATTCCAGTTTTTATTTTGATAATTTGTTATTTAGATATCTTAGATTCCATTATATTTCTTCATGAATTTGCCGTGGTAACTTTTTTTAGTTTTATAATTTTTTATGGTTTATAACCTTAAAGTTTTTTAGTCTTTGAGTTTTTAATTTCCCATGTATTTTTTTATATTATTTTTATTAAATCCATCTCCAATAATTACAACCACATGAAACCTTGAATCTGGATCAATCTGAACATCAATTTTTGAAATCCCCAGTATTTCTTTTAACTCATTTCCAATGTTTTTGTCTTTCTTTTCAATAATAGCTGACTTAATATCAGATAATGATGAAGCATTTCCAGTACTCACATCATAACCATAACCCTCAAGAACTTCTCCCACTTTTTTTGCTATTCCATCAATTGATGAATAATTTATTACTTGTACACTATACCCATTTTTAGGAGCCTTTTTGGTTGGTGCCCTGGTGTTTTTACCTTCATCTGCTGAACTTGATTTTACTAATGTGGAAGGACTGGTAGCGTAGGCAACAGGTGATGTTGTAATGGGTAATTCTGCTGATGTAAATGGCAATTGTGTAGATAAAGTCCCTGATGTATTTGGATACACTGTTGATAACTGGTTATTCATACCTTCAGGTGAAACAGTTTGTAATTTATGGTCTGTAGTACTAATACCTTTATAATCTTTATCCCCAGAATCATTTCTAAATATGCCTAAATAGTCCTTAACTGAGAAAATAAAAGCAACAAGTACCACAAATCCAAATAAAATTGAGAAAATGCGCACAAATTTAAGTTTTTTAAATTTCTTAAGTTTACTTTTCTTTCTTTTCATAATGTAACTGCTCCCTAAAGTACTTAAAATATAGTTTCAAGCATTTAAAGCATTTGGATGAATCAGCTTTCTTTTTTATCAAACTCATTATAATCTCCCATAAAGCTACTTTTCAAGGATACTCATATTATCCCTTTCACTAGTATTATAGTATATAGCATTAAATATGTCTTCATCCTTTATACCATATTCCTCCCTGGTAATATAAAACTCCACCCATCCATGCAATAACTGGATCCGCAAAGGACTTCACCATTATTTCCCATTAACTCTGTATGGTTTATCCCTTCAAATTCCCTTCTTTTTATTTTATACTATTATGGTGTGAAGTCAACTATTTAATAGTAAACATACACGGTAAACGCATGAAAATATATTTTACACTAAACCTAATTTTAAGATTTTTTT
>CAZLZR010000244.1:0-1892 GCA_964564015.1 uncultured Acetivibrio sp. | reverse complement strand
TGGCAAGGTTTCTAATGTAAAGACATCCAATTAGTACAAGAAAAATCCCCCTTTTTGAGGGCGCGACTTAGGGATTTGCGAAAACAAGTAAATTGAAGCCGACAACTTTTAAGTGGAACAACAGAAAAACAACCATGTAAGAGTAGAAATACTCCTACATGGTTGTTTCCTTTATAGATATAATCAGCATCCGCGTATGGTATCAACTATGGAATCCGCATTCCACTTAACAATTTTGTCAGCTGCATTTTTTACTGTCGCTGAAGTCTTTTCTGAACCCCATGGCTCGATTGCCATAATTTTCTTCCCTAACTGCTGTGCGAGTTCAATTTCTATGTTTATCCATTTGCTATAACTTGCATATACTCCGGCGAGGATAAGAACACAGCTTACAGGTTGCATTTGAGCCTTAATTGCAGCTTTTAACATATAATCATCATAGCTATGATGTATCGGATCATCTTTAGGTACAGAATAATTTTTATAGCTAAAGTATGGCTTCGTATCAAGGAGCGCAATCAGCTTCTCGTATTCATCACTATACGTCCAAGAGTGACTGATAAAAAGATTGTATGTCATTATGTGGTTCCTCCTGCTTTTATTTGATTGCTAAAATAACAGCTGCGGCAACGACATACAGAATAATGAACATTATCGGCAGCAGTCGCTCAAGTTTCGTTCCATCCCTGTACTTTTTGTTGCCCTTTAATTTATCCCATTCATCATTAAAAGGCTGGCAGGGCAATTTCTTTTCAATATCATTGATTACCTCAAACTTGGCGGCATTGAGCAGCTTGTAATTTCTGATAAAAAGAATCCACAGTTTACAAACTACAACACCTACGGCAAGTATAAGTATGGACTTTATATCCCACATGACAGATACTGTGGCCATAATCGCAAGATTTAAGGTTATAAAAATATTATTCATTGTATCTCTGCGCTGGCTGATGGAATTGGCCATCTCAACACATGTTTGCCATTGAGCGAGGAGTAATTCGTCCTTAGGTTCATTGTTAGCCATATCCAGCCTCCTTTACAAGGTTCTTAGCCAATTTGAAATATTCGCCCATGTCCAGTCAACTGTCCTGACATAGCCGCAATCACTTGGAACCGTCCCTACATGAGTGTTATAGCCATAAATACCGAGAATGGGAACACCCTCTTGCTGCGCACATTTAATTTCCCACAGCTGGCCATCAGCATTTTGAGTGTTTTGGGTAACGATTGCTATAACCCCATCGCAACCTTTGATTCTAGTACGGCAATTTGCTTTCCATTGTGAATCCCATGGTTGCTTGACAGACATATCGACATACTCAAAAGGAGAGTTTTGGTTTCGTGCCTGTCCTGTTAACAAATCTCTTAAGTGGATATCTTCTGCTGCAAAACTTATAAAAATCCTCTTCATGGTGAATCACCTCCTTATGCACCTTTATATAAACACATCTGCTATCGGCTTCCAGTTTTCATCCCATATCAATGACAAACTCTGTGTTATTGACGTAGAGACTGTTATCCTTCTTAGTTTGACTTCCGTTAAGGAAGGTAAAAATTCTGCTTTGAAATCACTCGGTGCCTTTGGAAATTCCCCGTTCACAGTTATTCCCACATATTTTTCGTTGTTTTGTAGCTAAAGTAATTTAAGTATATCACAGTTTAATATTAGTTATGATATAATATTTTAAACTTGAGTTGATGAGAGTAATTTGGAGTGGTTGGATGAAGACATATGGGATTGGAAATGTGATTCAAGTGTTGGTATTGTTTCTTGTTCTGTTTGCTCTTTCGAAATGTGATTTTTTAGGTGGCGAAGATGGGTCTTATAATCAGATTCAGAATAACACAAGGGGTGAAGAGTATGTCTGTAGCACGGTTAGATTATTATTCCA
>CAZLZR010000243.1:0-1950 GCA_964564015.1 uncultured Acetivibrio sp. | reverse complement strand
GGTTTGGAGGAGGGGAAAAGATGGAGATAACTTCAAAGTCTTACCTATTCCTATCGCCGCTCACGGGTATTCCTAGCGGGTCCGATTCATCGACGTCTCAAATGGCGGACGATATATAAAATCGCACGTAGACCGACGCGTCCTGCGTCGGGTTGCTAGGGTAGTGCTTTGAAGATTTCAACCGAGAGAGGTTATATGATGATAAAAGAACTTATTAGAAAAGCTGGGTACGAGTTAAAGAAGGATTTTTATAAGTTAGAAACCTCTAGAGAAAAGGAAAGATTTCATCTTGTTACAAAAAGTGATGAGGCAATTGAAAAATTATTAATTGATGAGTTAAAAAACTGTTATCCGGAGTATTCTATATATTCGGAAGAGATAGGAGAAATAAACAAGAATAGTGGTAAAAGGTGGATTATAGATCCTATAGATGGTACTGCTGATTTTGTATTTGGAGTTCCTTATTTTGCGATATCTATATGTCTTGAGGTAGACAATGAAATAATTGAAGGTTATGTTTATAATCCTGTTTCAGATGAACTTTACTATGCTAATAACGAAACTGGAAAAGCTTATTTAAATGATGAAATCATAAAAGTTTCTGAAACCAATAACATAAAGGATAGTTTAATAGCTGTTGGATTTAGTACAAATTATAAAATAATTCAACAGTATTATACTGAGTGGAATGAATTATTTGAAAATTGTAAAAAGGGGATGCCTCTAATAGCACCTGCACTAACAATATGTAATGTTGCAAGGGGAAGAATTGAAGCATTTGTGGATTTGGGAAGTAGTATGGAGGGTCAGTCAGCTGCTTCATTGATTCTAAAGAATGCAGGAGGAAAACTATACAATTATGATTTTAGTGAATATGAACACACTCAAAAAGGAATTATTGCAACAAACGGCAAGATAGATCTTAAGAGAATAAGAAGTAGTTAAGACAAAAGTTTTGTTAAAGGCAACGACGTCCTGTCGTTGCTGGCTTCGCGGGACGTGCGACTTTACATATCAACACATGCCCGTAAAAGTGCGGATAGAAGGTCATGAAGAATTGCTTCGTGGGTCATTCCATGAAGAAAATCCACACTACACCGTTTCGCCGGCCGCGGAGCGGCTCTCACTGGTAGTTCTCTGGGGTCCGGCTCAAACGGCGTCGGGCATGTACACGTTCTATGAAATGGGGGGCAAAGACGCCGCATCCGTGCGGCGATTGTAGCAGCAATTACAAGGAGGTTTCTATGGAGGCGGTTTGGATTGGGCTTGATGGACAAATAAGCATTGAATTGATATTACACGCACTGAAAGAAAGATTTAATCTTTCTAAATGCTTAGAATGCAGTCTTGATACATTGTGTGAACTGCTTGAAAGTCTTAATTTGAAAAACATACATGATGATAAATCTATAGTATTCTATACTATTAAAAAAAATGAAAGTGAATTTCCAACAGTTATAGAGTTTTTATGGTTCGAAGATTATTTGCCTGGTGTACGGATAGATATATATATTGCTTATTACTTATCGAGAGTTTTTAATTGTTGGACTATAACAGATGCAACGGGACTTGGAATTGATAAGAATGTTCCGTATTGGGATATAGTGTTTGATTGTGGAAAAGCATATCTTGGTGATGATAGTGGAACAAAATTTTTTGATGAAGGCGAAGAACCCGTTAAATTAGTGAGGGAGCTAGACTTGAATGAAATAATTCCAAATTTCAATAAAGTAATAAGAGAAAAGTGAGAATTTAAGGCCGCCGCATCCTTGCGGCTCTTGCTCTGCGGGGCCCCCCACTTCACAGAACAAGTCCATTTGCGTAAAGGGCAAAGCATGGAGAAGGCCTTCGGAGTAGGAGCACGCGGGTCATCCCGCCCGCATCGCTTCATCGGGTGCAGTTCGCCGCGTTGCGGCATAAGTTCGGGGTAGCAACCTGAACAAAAAGCAA
>CAZLZR010000242.1:0-1965 GCA_964564015.1 uncultured Acetivibrio sp. | reverse complement strand
TGAAGGTAATATAGAAAAAATATCAGCAAAAGGCGAACTAATTCTCTATGCAGCCTTCAATATGCCGGATAGTGATGTGAATATAAAGTTTGAGATAAACAAAGACGGAACAAATCCACCAGAGACAGAACTTGAAAATAATGTGCTGGAGACTATCATAACCTCTGCTATTTCAATCAATACAGCTGGTGATTTTAATCTTGACTATAATGTATTGAGCAAAAAAATCAGTTTTCCGTTGGCTGGTGGTAAGAACATAACTGCAAGATTATCGGCACCAAGAGGAAGTTTGTCTGGAAATGCATGGGGAGCTTTAAATATTTACAACAAATCTACTGATTTATTTAGAGGGCTTAATGATAAAGCTCTTAATGTAAATGAACCGGCAGGTACAATTGTAAAAAATCCTGTAATCAATACAACAATATATAGAAAGGATGCAACTTACGATTCAACTACCAATCGCTACGACAATCCTTTAGAAAGCAAATGGCTGGATGGACCGGTTTCAAAAACAGCCAGTGGTAAAATTCGCTTTAGTGGTACTGCTTATGCTGATTACAAATACAATGTTACCAAATTCAATGAGGATGGAAGCACATATACTGAAAATAGAACAAGGACTACAAGTGCTGCATTTAATTCCGGAACAGATACAAGGACTATAACAACTAAGATATACAATGGCAAACCAACAATACTGGCAAAGACTTTTGAAAATAAGATAGGCTATAATACAGTAAACTATTTACAGAAAGACTTGTTTTGGACAAGTGAGCCATATAAGTTTGATGTAGTTCGCTGGATGTGTCACCAGGACGTGGATGATTCATTATATGGTTGGACAGCAGTACCGGGACGATATAAAAGGACTTTTTCACAGCAGAACAGTGGGTTTTTAAGGTGGACACCATCAAGTACGATGAAAAATGATTACAAAAGAAGCCGTGAAGCTGCAAGAAATATGGATTACAGAAAAACTGAATACGACAAGGCGGTTTTTGCATCGGATATAAAGTTTAAGGATGTGGATTACCCAATAAAAGCAGGGTATTATTTCAATCCGACAGGTACGTATACATTTACAGTTGAGACAGTTACATATAAGACAACAAAGGATGAAACTAAAGATCACAGAGATCTTGTACAGGCGGTTACAGATTCCTTCCGCTATGAGACTGATTTGATGTATATAAACAGAAATAAGGAACCAGTAAATATACAAAACGAACCCATATATAAAAGCGGAAAAAGCTACGAAAGACGTTTGGCAGCATTGATAGCAAAAGATCCTACAGGGGTTGATGGCGTTAATATGCTGGTGGTTGAGAAAACAGGCTATACTAAAGATTGGGAGGAAATTAAACACAGCGAGAAAAGTGGTGAATTTACCCACGAATACCTGAAAGAAATACTTGAGGGATATGAAGAGTCCGGGACGGTTGGAAGTAAGGACAAATATAAATACAGGGAATACATAAAAGACGGACAGAATCTTTATAAAGTAACTGAAAAAACAACAGTGACTATTAAAATCAATCCTGATAACACAAAAGTATATACTTACATAAACATGCCGGATGGCAAATACAGAATTGCCGCTTGGATTGGTGATATTAAGCTGTCTGATACGAACAATGCATATAAAAGCCTTAGCGTCATAAAGGGTATATACAATTTTGATGTAATTGAAGTAGAAGTTAACGGTACGCTTTATGATGATCAGAATGCGGTAATAGGGAATTAATTAAAGTTATAAGAAGTGACCATGTTAAAAAGGATTTACTTCAAAAACTGGAGTAAATCCTTTTTAGAACTAAAAGATATAAAAATCTCGATAAAATCTGCGGGATTATTATGTTTAAGGTGTTCTGTTAAATAGAATACATTAGCTGCAGAATCCTACTTTAAAAATTTCTCTAAATCTTCCAATGATTCTATTTCAAAAATATTATCAAAAATACT
>CAZLZR010000241.1:0-1994 GCA_964564015.1 uncultured Acetivibrio sp. | reverse complement strand
GTGGTACGGACAATCATCTGATGCTTGTCGATCTGACCAATTTCGGACTTACAGGCAAGGATGTCGAGAAATGGCTGGATGATGCACATATTACAGCGAACAAGAATACGATTCCGAATGAGCAGCAGTCCCCGTTTGTAACAAGCGGAATCCGCCTTGGAACACCTGCAGTTACAACAAGAGGAATGAATGCGGATGATATGGATCAGGTTGCAGAGGCAATTGCAACGGTAATCAAAGAACAGGAAGCAGGAATTCCCAAAGCAAGAGAGATCGTAAAGAAACTGACAGATAAATATCCGCTCAATGTCATTTAGTTAACCAATTTCAAATTAAAATCCAGTGGTTTTCTTTCAGAGAGAGCCACTGTTTTTTTTCGTCAAAAACTTAAAAAATATTACGAAAATAGTTGACAAGATAGCCAAAATATGTTGCGCGAGCCTTGATTATAAACATTTTTCAAGGAGGCGCCCTATGGCTCAAAATTTTTTATCTGATTTAAAACTGACCCTCGACAACTGTATTGCAGACCTTGATGAGATTCACTTCATGTTCTGCCAAAATCCGGAGGCTGATTTTACAAGAAATCGTAAACTCTCTTTCCATGATTATATTCAGCTCATGCTTCAAATGCAGAGTAAGTCTGTTTCAAATGAAATCCTGGATTTCTTCGAACATTCTCTTTCAGCTCCTACAAAATCTGCTTTTACACAGCAGCGATTCAAACTTCAACCAGAAGGATGGAATTTCCTGTTCCATATATTTGTGGAACAGTGCAGGGAACTGTCTGATCAGCTCTATTGCGGCTATCGCCTTTTAGCATGCGATGGTTCTGATGTCAACATAGCACGCAACCCAGAGGATGAAAGAACTTTTATCCATGAAGGTGAAAAAGGTTACAATGCAATTCACGTCAATGCACTTTATGATATCACTAACCATACATACTGTGATTTTCTGGTTCAGGGCAAAAAGAAGCTTCATGAACGTGCTGCACTAAATTCCATGATTGACCGTTACTCCGATCCTGTACCAGCTATTTTAATGGCAGATCGGGGATATGAAAGCTTCAATGTCTTTGCTCACCTTATTCAAAAAGATATGAAATTTGTTATCCGTATGAAGGACATCAACAGTAATGGCATCCTTTCCACTTACAGTCTTCCTGACAGTGAGTTTGATACCTATATAAGAACTACGCTTACCAGACGACATACGAAGGAAACACTCGAAAATCCGAATACGTATACCATTCTTCAGCCGATTACCGATTTTGATTTCTTTGATGATGGTTGTACTTATTTTGCTATTGAATTTCGCATTGTTCGTATTCTTCTTGATAATGGAACTTACATTTGTATTGCAACCAATCTATCAGAAGAAGAATTTCCTTTGGAAGAGATTAAAAAGCTTTACAGAATGAGATGGAGCGTGGAAACAAGTTTTCGGGAACTGAAATATACGATTGGTCTCGTCAACTGGCACAGTAGCAAGTATGACGGAATTCTTCAAGAAATCAATGCGCGCATGATACTTTATAACTTCTGCGAACTTGTAATCGCTCATGCTGTAGTAAAAACAAGGGACAACACGAAACATACGTATAAAATAAATTTCGCCACTGCAGTCAACATATGCAGAGCATATCTAAAACAGGGCAGTGACGAAATAAAGACCATGCTTCTCATACAAAATCATCTGACACCAGTCAGATGCAACCGTAAATATCCTATCAACCTCCGACCAAAGAGAAATAGGGATTTCATGTATCGAGCGGCTTAAATCTCGTTACCATTATACTTCCTTTTTAGGCAGATTTGCAATCTGTCTATTTGACATACGCCAATATATTTTTGAAACCGTCAGATTTGTTTTCCTGATTCAAATCTCAACCGTTTTCACATGCCTTTTCTTAACTAAACAGATTTTTCAGAGGCTTGTAACCTGTGAGATACCTTTCCTAACAGACGAAATGCTTATCTAAATGACATTGA
>CAZLZR010000240.1:0-2017 GCA_964564015.1 uncultured Acetivibrio sp. | reverse complement strand
GCTTGACTTTTTTCTGTGGAATTGGTATCAATTACCTACAACTGCATAAGGCATGCTTGTAAATATTATATCACTAACGTTAAACGTTACAAAAAAGTTTCCTGATTATTCAACAGCTTTTTCCGCTAACTTATTTTGTGCTGCAAAAAACAAGCATCTTGGTTTTAATTACCCTGATGCTTGTTTTTTAGATGACTTATTTCTTATTATTGCCTTATAAATATAAAACTGTATTTATTTCTTGTGTTACTTGTTTACTTGTTGAAAATTGGTTCACATTTTAGCCCGATTGATTTTTTGAAAGGTACAATATTATTTTTTGATTGTTACTGAAAATTAGTGCAATTAATTGGCATTTAGTTCAATATCATAAAACAATCCATTCCTCTTTAAAATTTATTCTAACTTTTTTAATGAATAAATGCCTCTGTCATTAAACCATTCTCCACCAAATACATATATATTTTTTTGACTATCAATAATCAATCCAAACTCAGCATATGAATTATCCTTATATTTTTTCAGTCCAATATCTATAATACTCTCACCTAAAGAGTTTATTTCTGACCAAACCATAGCATATTTATTTCCAAAATCATATAAGTTCAATTCCTCTACTGTGTCAAATACGTATTTAGTATCATTTAAAATCACACTTAAATCCTCATTGATAACAAGGCTTTTACCTATAATTTCTCTATCAGAATCATCAGAATCCCTTGAAAACCTAACACGATCACGATAAAGCAAACTAACAACTTCCCACTTCCCATGATATACTTTGATTTTCTTCATGTCTTCATTGCTTAATTTAGAACTATTGTCTTTATTTTCATCTGCTTCTACCAAATTAATAGAACTTTTGTTTTGTTTTACCTCTTCTGTATTTTTATTATCTTTGCTGCTTATTACATTGCAACCCGTTGATTGTGTTAAAAGTATGATTAAAAAAGTAATTAGGAAAATTTTCAAATTCTTATTGAACACAAATTTTACCTCCCATATTTTGTTTAAATTTCTCAGCTTTACAAATAAGAGTTACTTCAATTGTGAATAATTATCCTCCCTGATATATTTATCTTTCTCTAACCCCATAAATATTTCATAGCGGTCGTTCATTCGTGCAATAGTCCCTTGAGCAGCAGACTTGCCCATGTACATTGAAAATGCTTTTTTTGTTGCTTCTTCACTATAATCACCATTTTTAATGAAATTTCTCATGGTTGTTCGAGCCTCCTTATCATTTTCTGACCAACTATACTCCCCGAATTGATAAGTATAATCTAACATCGCATCAAACTGTCCTTGTGTTAAATAAATATTATTATTCTTTAACATTGGTACAAAAGTGGTATCCAACATTTTATCCAAATCTTTATCAAATAGTTCTTGTGCTTTTTCTTTAGTAATACCATTTTGAAATGCTTTAAACTCTGCAGAATTAGCATATACCTTGTGTCCCCAACCTATCGTCCAATCAGGATTGCTTGAAGGTTCTTTTCCTATTCCTACACTTGCATCATACAAAGTGAGTGAAAACCCTTCATAATCTTTCTTAAAGTCTATTATTTGTTGGCTTGGTGTAAGTATTTGATTACCCGTCCCCTTAGGTGGAGGAGGTGGTGCTTGTCTATACCTCAGTGTAGGTAGCATATTGCTTAAAGCTTCTACATCAGACATAGTTCCTCCGTACTTCTTCCCTAAATAGGCATCACAAGCTTCCCTGAAATAAACATCATTCTTGTAAGCATCTGTTTCTTTTAACATTCCTCTTGCTGTAGCAGCTGCCGAAGCATAGTTATACTGTTTTTTTCGTTCTGCTTTAACATCAATATCTGAATTTTCTTCTTTAAGATACTCATATATCTTTAACTGACTTTCCTCCCATCCTCTCTTTGCAGCAATTATTTCATTGATTAAAGTAAAGGCTGACTTTTCTCCAGCATGCCCTGTTGGATCAACATACATCATCGGTTCATTATGGCAATACGCATACAGATTCAAACTCAACGGATCA
>CAZLZR010000239.1:0-2023 GCA_964564015.1 uncultured Acetivibrio sp. | reverse complement strand
AGGATACATATACAGGCAGTGCTAGTGACCCGCTGTCACTCAACTTGTATTCATATGTAAAGAATAACCCATTAATCTACATCGACCCAACAGGCCATGCAGAATCAATGTTCTCTTATTATTTGTATAATGTTGATAATGATGAAAAGCAATTTGGAAAAGGTTCAGATGTATATAAAGAGATAAAGAGAGTATCTTCTTTAAGAGATAAATCAAAAACCTTAGATGAGATAAACTACTACAATGCAATGATTTACAGCGTTCGAAATAACTCAGTTACTGTCTTAGATAACAGGAATATAGCATTTTCAGATAAAAACATAGTTTGGCAATATATTGGGATAAATACATATGAAGCTTCAAGACACTTGGCTCATTCGGCAGGTGCATCAAGAAGTATTCAAACTGGAAATAATATTGCAAACTCAGGGTTTTCAAAATTACTAACAGAAGCAGTACCACATAATAGGAATTTAAACTTGTCAGCAGATGAACTTGCGTTTTTATTCTTAGTTGATCCAGAAGGTGTTAAAGCTTATTGGGATCCCCCTTCTCAAAAAGATACTAAAAGGGCATTGAGAGAAGAAACATTTAAGATACTAACAGGAGAAAATATTCAATATTATGTGGATGATATTTTCCAAGGATGGATACCTACAGACCGAACAGAAAGTAGTTGGGGTTCAAGGGTAAGATCAAATGCTGACTTCTTGCTAAAAAACGGGTCAGGCTTCCCTGAAAGTTCAACAGAATATTTTAGATTTGCATTTAATGCATTTATGGTATATTTAGGGGCTGGGGAACTCTCGTTGCTCATTGAAGGCGTAGAAGCATATGGATATAAGCATGCTGTTAATATGTATACAAGCGGTACACTCGCTGGCAATCTAAATAGTAGGCGACAATATCAAATGAACAATACTACTTTGAGCATTGCAGATGATGTTATTGAATCGGATGGAGCTTGGGGGTTAGGTGCTTCACCCCGTGGGAAATTGCTTGATCAAAAAGTTGGCAGTAATTTAAATGTTACATGTGACAATTTTCCTGTTGTTGATGATTTGCAAAACGGTGTACTTACAAGTAATAAAAGTTATGATTTAAGTGCTGTAAGCAATCAAAAAGGATTAGGATATAAAATTGTCAAAGATATAAATAAATTAAATGAATTTACTGAAAAGTCATGGAGTGGTACAACTGTCAGATTAAGCGACTATTCTTCCAAACAAATAAATGTAATTATTCCAAACGTAGAGCTTACAGAAGCCCAAATGGCTGGTATTGAGCAAGCCCAGGCTTATGCAGAGCAATTAGGAATTATTTTTAAAATAACTGTTGCAAAGTAACAAATAATAATAACTATTTGAGGTGATAATTATGAGTTTTTTGGTGAATATTTATATGGATAAAAAGAGTAATTTACTATTTATCCCAACTGTATATGACATGGATGGGGTATGTAGAGATTACAATAAACCTGTTATTCTACAAAACTCTAATAATTTCGAAGAAATCGGAAGTAACTTAAAGGAATCTTTCTTAGTATGTAAGAATGGTCGAATTAATTCACGCGAAGAAATTGTAAAAGTTTTTGAATTAACAACAGGTATAAAGAGTTATTCTAAATTTTCTAAAGATCGTTTTTTAGTATGGGCAGAAATGGATCAGGAATTTATTTATCTAACACCTTGCGAAAAAGATAGTTTTGGGGCGTATTCTCCTGCTCGTAAAAAGGCCAAGAAGTTAAGTAGCACAATTGAAAACAAGATTTTAGGTGAACAAGTAATTGAGATGTTTAGTCTAATGAAAAATTTATAAAAAATGAGACTTTATGAAAAGTTACATGTAAAAAATAAGTAAAGATTCATTGCCGGATTCGATAAACGTTTCCGGCTTTCCTTATGCGCAAAATTACAGTTTTGGATAAAGGACATTAGAACTGTTGGTAAGCGGTGGAACAAATACCGTTGTCGGTTGCAAAAATCCCATCTGGGAGGCAAAGAGTACCAATAAATAGAAACAA
>CAZLZR010000238.1:0-2039 GCA_964564015.1 uncultured Acetivibrio sp. | reverse complement strand
AATGCTGGCGATGGGCTTACATGGGAGAATCAGGATGAGAGGGTAGACAGGCTTGAAAATGAATTGCTATACAATGATAGAGTCCCATTTGCAGAGGGTATAGGTGATAATAATTTTGATAGATTGTTAGTTGCTACGGACCCTAAAAAAATGAGTCAGCATTCCAGAGAATTGAAAGAAATGCTTGGTGAAGTACAAGATGAAATTATTGATGATGATTCAGATATGCAGAAAACTATAAAAAAGTTAAACGAAATTAAACAAAGTTACGAGGAAAAAATAGCAAAAATCTGGAGAGAAATAGATCCGGAGTTTAAAAATTTTGAATTTTATAATTCTGAAACATCAGAAGCATTTAAAAAACTTTCTCTTCCTGAACAAGCAAAAATAAAAGAGTATTGGATATATGGTGCTAAAGCTATTGATGCAGAAAAAGCTTTGAACAGGCAGATTGCAATTCACGATTATGTTATAAATACACCAAGAGATCGGTTTATAAATGAAACTTCATCAGAATTGTGTAATGTTGAATCTTATTGGCAATATGGAGTTTCGGTGAAAAAAGAAGATAGAGATTTCAAAAAATTTTATACTGACGAATTAAACAGAGGAAGAATTGGGTCAGTTAATGATGGAAAGGCAAATGCATATTATGGTGCAGGCGGGTATTATTGGGCAAATAAGTACGATTTAGATCTTGACGGTAGCCTTAAAAATACTGTTATAATTAATAATAAAACTGTGTATAAGCCGATAGATGAAAGTGCAAGCAAAGACTTCTTAGCTAAAAATACGAGGGGCGTTGCGAAAGTATGGGTAGAGACATATACGCCGGGTGTGCCGAGACATCATATAATTATCGGGAAAGGCGCTGATGGTGTTTGGTATAATCTGGATCATAACAGAGACGCGAATGTTGATCCTAAACCCTTTAACTTTCAAACGGCTTATAAAATAACACAAGAAAAAGTAATAATTGAAAAGGCGAAATAATGAAAAATGGAATATTTGTGGTTATTGTTATATTATTTTACATTGGTTGTGAAGATAAGTCTACAACACAGCAAATAAAAGTAAAATCAAAAGAAGAAATATTGCTTGAAAGGCAAGAAAGAAAAAAAATAAGAGAGCAAATGTTCATCGAGAGAAAGGAGCAATATAAAGAATTTTTATCTATTAACAGGGTTTCCGGTGATATTAAGGGGATATGGTATGTAAATTATGAAGATAATAATAATATAAAAGATTTTTTAAATGAGAATATTGTTCATTCTATGGGGTATTGTATAGAAGTATCTAAGGATCAAAAAAATGCTAAAATTTTCTTTGCAGTTACGAATAAGGTATTTAATGTACAAATCGAAAAACATTCTGATACAAAGTATTCTATGCTTTATGGTTCTAAAAGAAGATTTTTTGAAGTAATTAATTGTGAAAATAAAATAAGTAAAAATAAATTCTCATTAAAGATTTTTTTTGAAAATTCTAATAAATATAATCCTTCTTTAGGCAGTAGCCAGGCCTATGATGGAATTAATTTTTATGATTATTGCACATCTGGTATAAATGATTACGATTGTACAGTTGAAGGATGTCTACAGGATATCAAAGAACGTGATGAGTATAATAAAGCAGAAAGAGAAGCCGGGCCGCTTGGCATTGAGGATGAAGTTGATTCAAATGTCAAAAATTAACTTTAAAATATTTATTCTGTGCTATAGCTGCTCTTGCCTGCGATTAATCAATTGACATTAAAACACTATTATGCATTACTTCAGGAATTGGACTTATACTGATCTTTGAAAGAAAATTTTCCCCGCGTGTATACTGGAAAATCTGTGAACAGTGAACCGGGTCAAGCCAGAAGAAAATGCAAGCACCTGGGTTAACGACCATCTGTTTACTAATGATGATGAAGGGATTATACCAAAAGCTCTTCAATATGGTTCTGATGAGTACAAAATAGTTTTAGATAGTTATATTAATAATGTGATTCAATACGGAACTGAAGATGAAAGAACGATGTATACACGGTATAG
>CAZLZR010000237.1:0-2070 GCA_964564015.1 uncultured Acetivibrio sp. | reverse complement strand
AAAATTTCTCTAAATCTTCCAATGATTCTATTTCAAAAATATTATCAAAAATACTGTTTATAATTTTTTTATCATTAGTTTGTTGGATTTTTTTTGCAATTTCATCGGGCAATCCAGCAAATTTTTTATTAAGGATTCTTAAAAGTGATAATACTTCACCTTTTTCTTCCCATTTTTTGTTGAGATTAAATTTCATAACAACCTTATCAAGAGCTTCCATTTCTTCATTTGAAAGTTTTCTGGCCATATTATACACCTCCATAATCTGCATTAAATTTGATGCTGTTACAGTTTCAAAAAGTAGTTCGCACATGCTGTTTTTAGGATCGCTTGAAAACTCCTTTATTAGCATGGATATTTCTTCTTTTATGCTCATCCTCGTTGTTAATAATCTTATGTATCTGTTTTGTCTCTTTGGCAGCTCATCAACAACAATAAATTGGGACAAGATATCGTCTCCATTTATGTAGTATATGCCATCATCTTGTTTTGTAACGGTGAGTTGTTGATGTTTTTCCAAATGTTCAGCCATTTTCTTTGGGAATTTGCTGCTTACCATAGTTATTGTCATATCTTCGACTTTTATGCTGTCAACCCGTTCGCCTAAAGTCTTATATAAATAAGCATACGCTTTAACCTTGTAATAATCATCAACACTTAAATAGTCTTCTGGAGACTTATATTCAATAATATTGTGCCCTTTAAATAACTGAGCTATGTTTAATAGTATCTTGGCTTCTTTTATCTTCCTAACCACTAATATATCTACTTCAAGTGGTTTTGATGTAAGCTGATATTCCTCCTGAATATCTAAAACTTCGGGATAATAATCCTTCAGTTCAAGCTTCAACGCTGTTGCAAAAGCCGGATGCCATTGTATCCGTTCCTCCGGCAAAACTTATCAACTCCTTTAAATATACCTACAACACTATGATACCATATTGTAGAAGAGGCTGCAATATATGAGTTCACTTGGCTTTAACCAATGTATTATTTGATAGTACCAATAAAACTGTATATAATAGAATTCAACATAAGTTGGGAATAATATGTAAATTTTATGATTGTGATTGCCGATATCAAAATCAGGATATTAGTAAAAATTTCTATCTATAATAAATTATAAAAAGGTTAACAGGAAAATTTTAAGGAGGAATTTATATTATGAAAAAGTTTACATTGGTTATTGCAGTAGTATTGGTCATGATAGCATTATTTTCGGTATTTAATGTTTCTGGTGAGATGCCACTTCGCATAGTTGTAAATGGGGACAGATTGTATTTTCCTGATGCACAGCCGTTTATAGATTCAAATGGAAGAACACAAACACCAGCTAGATTCATAGGTGAAGAACTTGGTGCGACAGTAGCGTGGGATGGAACAGCACAAAAAGCTACTTTTGTGAAGGACAATAAAAAGTTGATTCTCTATATAGGAAAAAAAGAGTATGAACTTGACGGTAATACGTTACAGATGGATACAGCTGCTCTGCTACAAGAGGGAAGGACATTTGTGCCGGCTAGATATGTAGCTGAAGCATTTGGTGCGACGGTAAGATGGGACAGTGCAGTTAGAACGGTTTATGTTGATATGGTGAAAGTTGTTAGTACACCAGAACCTATAATTACACCACATCCGACGCTTAAACCTGCTGAGGGACTTACTGAGGTTGATAAAAAAGCTATAGCTGATAGATTAAGAGAATTGTTTGATGCAGACTTGAAAGCAGATAAAAAAAATATATTCAACTATCTTTCTTCTGAGTATAAAGCCAAGGAAAATATAAAAACGTATGAAGATATTGTTTTCCCTTTATATAAAGAAGGCGAGTATTTCCCATATAACGACCCCAATTATGTGTTCATAAGTAGTGCTGTTAAATTTGCAAAGGAAGAGACGGGATATTCAAATGATACTGACTTTAAAATTTTATGTTTAATAACTGATTATGATAAAACACATTATAAAGTATTTTTTGGGTTGTTCGATAACAAAAATCTTAATAATAAAGTAGCATGGGGCTGTTGCACTAAGAAATTAGTGTAGCAGCCCTTTTTACTTGCAAAAAAC
>CAZLZR010000236.1:0-2071 GCA_964564015.1 uncultured Acetivibrio sp. | reverse complement strand
AGCTTAAATCCAGATTTTATGCGGGTTCTGTTGTTGTTCAGCAGCCCCTAATTAAACTGTACAGTATCACTGTATAGTTTAACTGTATAGAATATATATAAAGGAGATGTGAAATGAACTTATCAAGAATTCTCCCTCTTACAGAAACAACCTTCTACATTCTGCTTGCTTTGCGTAAGGCTGGACATGGCTATGCAATTATGCAGGAGGTTGAACAATTAAGCGAAGGCAAAGTAAGAATTGCAGCTGGTACAATGTATGGTGCATTGGAAAACTTAACAAAGCAGAAATTGATTGTTTCAGTACCATCAGATGATCCAAGAAGAAAAATGTATCAAATTTCTGAAGCCGGACGTGAGATTCTTGCACTTGAAATAGCTAGGCTAAAGCATTTGATAGATGTTTATCAGCATATAGAATCGGGGGAAAATATAAGATGAAGCAATTTAAGGTATTTACTAATTTCGAAAAAGAAGAACAATACTTAAACAGCATGGCAAAACAAGGACACCTTCTAAAAAAGTATTCTTTTCTTGGTTTTTACCATTTTACAGACGGAGAGCCGCAAGACCTGAAATACCGTATTGATTACAGATACTTTAAAAAACAAAAAGACTTTGAAGACTACAAAGCACTATTTGAAGATGCGTGCTGGAAGCATGTTTACGGCACAATACACAGCTGCAATCAATATTTTCTGCCTAAAGATAATAATGCTGATAATAGCATTTTTTCAACTGAAGAATCGTCAGCATCGAGATATAAACATTTGTATAAAGTGTGCTATCTAACTGCTACAGTAGCTCTAATCTACTTTATTACTATACTGGCCAGCTACAATTTCAATTTATTAGATATGGCTTTTTTAACACCAGGACTTTGGGAAAAAACAGGAGTGGAATTTTGGTACGCATTTTTCTTTGAATTGCCCTTTGTGATTTTACGCATTGCGCCTTTAGTGCTTCTATTAACTATAGGTACCGCTTATGCTATCTGGGCCAGTAAGGCAAAAAAAATATATAAGCATAAGCTACAGGAGCAAAAAAGGGCTAATTTAAATTAATTTTACAGTTCAAAAAGTCACAGACCACTTTAGTGCGTTCAATATAAACAGCAAAACAACGCATTTTCTAGTATAATAAGAATATAACAGCTTATAAGACAGAAAGAAGCCATTTTACAGTATTTCTTGGTATTTAGAAATACTATTTGGGAGTGTGAATATTATGGAATATAAAACGGGATGTCTTATTATACATGGTTTTGGCGGTAATACACATGAGGTAGAGCCACTTGCAAATCATCTTCAGAGCAAGGGATTTTTGACATTTTGTCCAAATCTTAAGGGGCATACTGGAGATAGAAAAGCACTGTCACGTGTGAGCTATAAAGATTGGATTGAATCGTGCGAGGATGGTCTTAAATATCTTCTTTCAAGCTGTGAAAAAGTTGTGTTAATAGGCTTCTCAATGGGGGGGCTTGTTGCTGTAAACCTTTCCCTGAAATATAAAGTTTCTGCTTTGGCGACCCTTAGCACACCCATATATTACTGGGATATTAAAAGGATTTTTCTAAATATTGTACAGGATTTTAAGACAAAAACCTTCAAAAACCTAAGGCGTTACAGGAGTTCAACAGGCTCTCTGCCCTTTTTGGCACTGGTTAACTTCAAAATACTCCTTGAAAAAACCAAACCTCTTATTAAAAAAACAACATACCCTCTATTTGTAGCTCAGGGAATGCTCGATGACACTGTTAATCAACGTAGTGCAAAGTATATCTATAAAAACTCCGCAGCGAAATTTAAAACCATCAGGTATTATAATAATTCAGAACATCTTATATGTCATGGCCCTGACTGCATCAGGCTTTTTGTTGATCTGGAAGATTTTATTAACAGCATATGATACTTTTGTGCCCAATTATGCCAAGCTCTTTTCCCGCATCCTCCATTTCATTTAGGATCTTATTTTACAACAAATCAGAAACAGTTATTATAGGGACAAAGGGATTGGTGAAACCACTGAAAAACATATCATAAAGATTGTAAAACATTCAATATATTTCTAAA
>CAZLZR010000235.1:0-2087 GCA_964564015.1 uncultured Acetivibrio sp. | reverse complement strand
CACTTGGAAACAGGTGCTTATAAAATCCCTTGCTAACGAGTACCATTAGGGAATAGTTGCACGGATGAAATGACAGATACTGCAAGACACCTTATTGGAAGAACTGATACAGATGCTATTGCCGATGGAATAACAGATGTTACCGAAGCACAGGCAAAAGCTGCTGGCAGACCATCATGGAGACAATCAGAAATTGATGCTGCCAACGATTTCCCAAGTACCAGCGGTTATACTGACCAAGTGTCCTTTGCAAAAGATGCCAACGGGAATATAATTGAAGTTCCATACGGTTCGTCTGGAAGTGTAAGACCAGACTATTACAAGCCCGGGCATTGTGTAGACATTAAAAACTATACTGTAACAACATCAAGTGGAAGGTCAAGGCTTGTAGAGAATATCAGAAAGCAGTATTGGCAAAGGAAAGGTTTCTTCCCGACTGGAACAAAACAGACCTTTGTATTAGATGTTAGAGGTCAAAACGTTGATATGTTTACACTGAACGATTTAGTAAATGCAATTCATAATGAAACAGATACTCTGGTTGAAATAATTATTAAGCAATAAAGGAGAATTAAAATGAGTGTTGGTTTTAGGACAGGGGCAATATGGAGTGAAGTTGGTAGCAGTGATTTTTTACATGCTTTTTTCTCAACAATATGTTATCATTTAGAATCAAACGATTGGGGTAGTAAATATCCATATCTACAGAAAAAATTATACTATGGTGAACTTGATTCTAATGAGGTGAAGAATGCCTTGGATGAATTACAAGAAATTAAAACTAAGTTTTCTGCATTAAAACCTGAAGATATTATTTGGGATGCTGAAGATTTAACCCAAAAGCCACCTGAAACATTTTATGTACAGACAGCGACAAATCTTTCAGAATGCTTTATTACTTCAGGAAAGAAAAATCTTTTTAACCTTCTTTATGAGGTATTGGATTTTAGCTCAAAGAGAAGCATAAGTGTAAAGATACAGCACAGTAATGATTTAATAAAGTAATTACGGAGGAATTATGAGCCATATTTCAGACTTAGACTGGGGAACTATAACCCCCGAATTTTACAATAGAGAAAAGAATTCTGCTGTTCATGTATTTAATCATTGCCTTATAGGTGAAGAAAATGTAAGCAGAGCAATAAAATTTGCTATTGGCAGAATTGAATGGTATAAAAGTTACCTTCCGCAAGGTTGTACCCATGAAGTAGTCTTTGATGACAGAGGACAAGACATCAGTGACAGCGTAAGGGATAAAATATCTGCTGATTTAAACAATCTGGCTTTGTATGTCAGTTTCATGTCAAAAGGGAGGTAGTGTTTGTGGCTTATAATATTTATGCTGAAACAAATAAAAAAATAGACTGGATGGAAATTAATCAAAAACTAATGGCTCATAAGCTTATTGAATATGTTCCAATGCCGGAAATGGGAATTGAATATGGAGATGCTATCGGTATTTCAATACCTTCTAAAAACCTTGGAATTAAAGCATGGAATGAATTGGAAGGTGTTATTAGTCTGCTTGAAACAGAGTACAAATTCAATTTGTATGATATGTATTATGGAGAAAAAATCACTTTCCAATTGCTAAACAAAATAAAGGGAAATATAGTCTAATAAAATATAGCTTAGAAAGCCTTAAAAACAAGCTAGATATAAAAATGTATCTGGCTTGTTTTTATTTGCCATATGGTATATTTATACTTATATGCAATTACATAACATATGTCAATAGGAATTTTTATAAGTTAAATATTAACAAAAACACAATGTTAAATATGTAAATAATATACTTTTATAAAATATAATAACAGTTTGGTTTTTTATCAGTATTAATTTTTATTTGCTACGTCTCCAGAAACAGATAAATTGTTTTAGTAAAACATTCCCATGCCATGTTTTTTATAGTGACATTCCACAAAATAATGAATTTTGTTTTTGACTTCTAAGATTTTTCTTTTCTCTTTAGAAAAACCAAGTATAAAAAGCTCTGCCATGCTGGATAAAAAGCAGAACTGCTTTTGAGAAATTCATCTTTTTATCCAGCAAAACAGCTTTTTATACTTTGGTTTGGCTTCGTAGCA
>CAZLZR010000234.1:0-2090 GCA_964564015.1 uncultured Acetivibrio sp. | reverse complement strand
TAGGCTGCAGGTGTAAAGTCAGTAATGACAAAGCCGAGCAGTACTAATAACCCGAACGCTTTCTATTTTAAGGTTTTTTTCATTCTTCTCTCTCATTTACATAACATACCGCGAGAGCGAAGCAAGTTTAAGGTGGCTATAGCGACGGGGATCCACCTCTACCCATTCCGAACAGAGAAGTTAAGCCCGTTTGCGCCGATGGTACTGCTAAACCAAGTGGGAGAGTAGGTAGCCGCCATCTTTTTAAAAAGAGGTGTCCAAATTGTTTTGGACACCTCTTTTTTTATTTTAAATTTGAAGAATACAAATAGTTATTAACTATAGTTATGAGAGAAATAGTTGAGAATATTTTCCATGAACTACAAGATTTTAAAGATGATGCTAAAGTTGCCGATTATATTCCAGCCTTATCGAAAGTAAATCCTGATTTGTATGCAATCTCAGTATCAACACTGGGAAAAGAAAATATATCCGTAGGAGATTGCTCTGTAAGGTTTTCAATTCAGAGTATTTCTAAAGTATTTGCACTGACACTGGTAATTAAAAATATTGGTGATGAAATTTGGAATTATGTTGGTCGCGAACCATCAGGTACCGCATTTAATTCTTTGATACAGATAGAATTGGAAGAAGGAATTCCAAGAAATCCATTTATCAATGCAGGGGCTTTGGTTGTGATAGATAGATTAATTGATATTTATAATGATCCATACAAACAAATATTAAGCATGGTAAGAGAGTTAAGTGGTAACTCACAAATTGATTTTGATGGCGAAGTAGCTTATTCTGAAATTGAAAACTCTCACCGAAATTTATCATTGGTACATTTGATGAAAGACTTTGGTAATATTCACAACAGTCCTGATGAAATAATTGACTTGTACTCACACTGTTGTAGTCTTTCAATGTCTACTGAAGAATTGGCTCATTCTTTTCTTTTTCTTGCTAATGGGGGAATAAATCCATTTTCAGAAACAGTTGTGTGCAGCCAAAGAAATGCAAAGAGAATAAATGCCTTGATGCTTACTTGTGGTTTATATAATGAGTCAGGAGATTTTGCCTATCGTGTCGGCTTACCTGGAAAAAGTGGTGTAGGTGGAGGAATAGTTGCAGTAATGCCTGGCAAGCTGTCAATAGCAGTATGGTCTCCTAAATTGAATATAAATGGAAATTCTTCCCTTGGAATTGAAACTCTTGAACGATTTACAACTTATTTAGGTACATCTGTTTTTTAATAAATTACATTATGAAAGAGATAATTAATTTTTTGAATGATTTATATAAAAATAATAATAGAGAGTGGTTTGAAAGTCATAAACAAGAGTATAAACATGTTCAGAATATTTTTAACAATTTTGTAGAGAAACTTATAAAGGGCATTTCTGAATTTGATTCTTCTGTAAAAGGACAAAGTGTTAAGAGTTGTACTTATAGAATATACAGAGATATGAGGTTTACAAAAGATAAGTCTCCTTATAAAACTTATATGGGTGCATTTATCTCTCCCAAGGGAAAAGGTGGACGGTATTCTGGCTATTATTTTCATCTTGAGGCTGAAGATGCAAACTATATTGGATCCAATATTATATCTGTTGGAATTTATAAACCAGACCCAATTGTATTAAAAAGTATTAGAGAGGAAATTATGTTGAATGGAGAAAATTTTATGAGTACTATAATGCTTGCCGATAATTTTATTTTTGATCAAAGTTCTTCTTTAAGGAAAATACCCGCTGGTTATCCAAAAGAAAATCCATATGCTACTTATCTTAAAAATAAAGATTTTCTTCTTATGAAAAAGATCGGAAATGAGGAGATTGAATCTGATGAATTGCTTGATTATGTATTATATAGCTATAGAAAAGCAGCCCCATTCAACTTTTGGTTGAACAGAGCTGTCGAATATGCATATGACACTCTCTAAAGTTCCCAGCCAAGTGCACTGGCTCCAAGTATAGCCGCATCAGACTCTTTAAGTTGTGAAAAGATAATTTTGATTTTATTTTTCCACAGTGGTAACAAATTGGCATTCATATGTTTCTCAATAGGTTTAAGAAGCAAATCTCCGGCTTTAGCAAGTCCACCGAAAA
>CAZLZR010000233.1:0-2103 GCA_964564015.1 uncultured Acetivibrio sp. | reverse complement strand
TATAATTACTTAACATATATTAATGGAGGAGTTTCAATGTCATATAGTTTAATAAGGGAAGGCTTAGAAAAAGTCAATACCATCAATTCATGGTCTTTGGCATTGATAAACTATAATCATAGCGCTAGACCATATGAATACACTTGCTACCCACTCATTTTTGAGTCTGAGGAGCTATTAAAAAATACGATTAGTGAAATGTGTTCAAATTTCTTGGCTATAGTTGATAAATACGAAAAAAGGGTCCTGGATTATACTGGAACAAACCCTAAGAATGTCGTAGACAAGATTAGCACTACACATGAGTTGATTGTGGAGCCATGGAATTCGCTAATTCAAAGCCTTAATGTATGCGACGATTATACTAGTTTGAAAGATATTAAATCCAATGCTTTTATTTTTACAGGAACATATAAAAACGATGATGAAGAACACAATATTTATTTGCTTTCAAGAAAAAATCCTATCTATTCCTACAAAAAAAATCGAAGTAAAATATTTGAATCCAGGCATAATCGAATCCAAGAAATTAGCGAGCCACTTGTCCAATTCGGTAAAACTTTTGATGTTTTAATATACAAAGGCATTATATATACAATAAACAACAATTTTGAGAGTATTTTTAATATGGAATATACGCATAAAATAGTATGTAAAAATTCTCTAGAAATCATAGAAAATGCGACCATAATTGATGATTTTGAAACATATAAAGCTTTTGCGCTCTCAGGGCAACACCCTAAAAAATTCATGACATTCGATAGGAGAATCATTGAGAATATTAAGCAAAAAAATAATTTACAAATATTAGTTGATGAGCTAAAAATTCCTTACGACGAAAAAACCCAAAAATTTGATTTGAGTGATGAAAAACATGCTGACATTTTTACAAAAGCCATTTGCGGTAAAACTAAATATAATATGTTTATTGGTGGTGTTTGCGAGGTGCCAACCTTTACTCCTCTAGATTTTTCATAAGATGAAATGGTTTGTTAAGGGATGCTACTTCAATAGTGTTGCCTATTTGGGAACATAAGTTTTCCTTGCTAAGGACTATTACTTTTATTGGCTTAACACTTGGTTCAGGCTTCCATTGTAATTCGCAATCATAAAATTTATATTTTTTTATCTCTAATATTAAATTTGCATATACATTGTTATTCCTAATGCATAAAAAAGCCAAAATAATGAAGTAAATTAAAAATTGTACAACACCATCCCATTGAGTGAACTCGAAAGCAAAAAGCGGAAGCACATAAGATAGCAAAAATTCAGATGTTATTCCTTTTTCTTGTATTGCTTCGATAACCTTATATGAGTTATACTCAGTGGATTGTATACTTGCCATCGACTTGAATAATACTAGAATCGAAAATGCATTTAGTACAATTATTGTTACAATACTAATGTATTCTGTCCATAAATTCATATGGTTATTGATTATATTTAGTATATCAATAAAGATCACAGTGAGCCATAATGGTATGAACGATGTTATAAACATCGCTAATTTAAATAACTTGCCCATATCTTTCACCCCTAATCTTTACATTTTATCATACTTTTAGAGTATTAATATGCCTCTCTGATCATAGATTGATCCCGAATTTGAATCGTTTCTGATTGCCCTATCCAGCGCCATGATCAGCGCCACTGCACCATCAATCCGCTCAGTACTCTTTTCCTTGTCGGGCTTGATATTGCCTGCCGGATCAGTTCGGATGAATATACTATCCATCATCCAGCGTAGAACCGGCTGACCGCCATGGGCAATTTTTTCTTCCAGGGTCAGTTTCATTAGTTCCTTGGTAGGAGGGGACATATCCTTAAAACCCTGGCCAAACGGCACTACCGTAAAACCAAGTCCTTCCAAGTTCTGTGTCATTTGAACCGCGCCCCAGCGGTCAAAAGCGATTTCTTTGATGTTGTATTGGGTACCCAACTCCTCAATAAATGCTTCGATAAATCCGTAGTGGACCACGTTGCCCTCGGTGGTTTTCAGAAAACCTTGTTTTTGCCACAGGTCGTAGTTTACGTGATCGCGCCGTACCCTGAGGTCGAGGTTTTCTTCCGGTATCCAGAAGTAGGGGAGAATATGAAATT
>CAZLZR010000232.1:0-2170 GCA_964564015.1 uncultured Acetivibrio sp. | reverse complement strand
CCGCTTACGGGTCTTTCTTACGGGTCCGACTCTGGAACGTCTTCCATGCGAGACGATATATGAAATGCCACGCAAAAATCCGTGCGTCCTGCACGGATGGGTTGAGAAGGGCTTTGAAGATTAAAGATTAAAGTAAAGGATGGGGTATGATGTCAGATTATGATAAGTTATTTATTAGTGCCATTGAGAATAGAGATATACAAACTTTAAAATTGATTCCTAAAGCAGACTTACATAACCATTTTTTCCTCGGTGGAAATAGAGAATATATTAATAAGCGTTTAGGTATTACAATACCTTACCTAAGTAATAAATTACATAGCATGGATGAAATGCACACATGGGTTGGGCAAAATATTGGTGATATTTTTGATACTGCCGATAAAAGAAGATTAGCGATTGAAGCTACTTTTGTTCAAGCATATGATGATGGCGTCACCGTCTTGGAAATTGGTGATGATGTTTGGGCAAATGGACATTTTTATGAGGGTAACGTTAATCTTTTAATTGAAACATTTCAGGAAATACAAGAAATGTTTGCTCCCAAAATAGATTTTCGATTTCAAATTGGTCTATCTAGGCATTGTCCGGTAAACATGCTTGAGGAATGGATTGCACCATTTCTCGAAAAGGATTGTTTCTTTTCAATTGATTTGTATGGAGATGAAATGGCTCAACCAATCAAAAATTTTAAACCAATTTACCGAAAAGCCAAAGAAAAAGGGCTTTTGCTGAAAGCTCATGTAGGTGAATGGGGTTGTGCAGATTCTGTTAAAGAAGCGGTTGAAGAGCTAGAGTTAAATGAAGTACAACATGGCATTTCTGCTTACAAGTCTCCAGCAATAATGAACTGGCTTGCAGATAATAAAATTCAGTTAAATATATGTCCTACAAGTAATGTTATGTTAAATCGAGTGGAAAGTATTAAAGTTCATCCAATTAGAACTTTGTTTGATCATGGTATAAAAGTTACAGTTAATTCTGATGATATTTTAGTTTTTGGTCAAAGTGTTTCACAAGAGTTCATTAATTTGTATGATGCAGGATTGTTTAATGCACAAGAATTAAATATTATACGGAAATATGGCTTAGGAATTCAATAGAAGGTTTATTTGAGGGTCTATCATCCGTGATAGACTCTGAACAGGCGGGGCGTGGCAAATCATATATCAACACATGCCCGTAAAAGTGCGGATAGAAGGGCATGAAGAATTGCTTTGTAGGTCATCCCATGCAGAAGAGCCGCACTACACCGTTTCGCCGGCCGCGGAGCGGCTCTCACAGGAAGTTCTTTGGGGTCCGGCTCAAACGGCGTCGGGTATGTACACGTTATATAAAATCGCGCGCAAGGCCTATGCATCCTGCATAGGGTTTTTAGGGTAAGGCTTTGGAGAGTTAATGACTGGTGTATTAAATTAGTTGACAATGCTTCCTATTATTTTGATTACTAAAAATAAGTATAAGCTTTCGGAATAATTTTTAAAGGAGTTAACATATGAAAGTTAACGTTTTAAAATCTGAAAAAATCATTATATTTACTATTTTGGCACTAGTAGTATTATCAGTGGTAGTTATTGTCATGAATATGAAACCTGTAACAACGATGGAAGTGTTTGATAGGAGTAGTGCCAAAATTATTCGAGAATGTATCACAGCCTATATTGCTGATACAAATGATTATGAATTAAAGTTTGGGGGAAAGGAATCTGTATCTGATGTGGATGAACTTTTAATAAAACTAACCTTAGAAGTTACTATTGAAGGGAAAAAATATGAACCATACTTACTTGGAATTCATGATAGAATTAGAACTCCACCAAGTCACACGCTAAAAAATGGCTATAAAGGCTGGAAGATAGTGATTAATAAAAGAAAAGTGCCTATGGAGGCTGTGAGCGTTGAGCCTTCAAAAAGTAACATGATTGAGTATGTTGAAAAATAATTGTATTAAAGGAATTTGAATTTTAGGTGCAGACATCCTTGTCTGCTCTGGCTTCGCGGGGCGCGCGACTTTACATAACAATCCATCTTGCGCAAGGGGCACGGAGGGAAAGTTCATGTAGATGGGCTGCGCGGGATTATCATGAAGAATGCGTGCCCACAGCTCTTCGCGGATGCAGTTCGCCGCGTTGCGGCATAAGTTCGGGGTAGCAACCTGAACAAAAAGCAA
>CAZLZR010000231.1:0-2188 GCA_964564015.1 uncultured Acetivibrio sp. | reverse complement strand
TCATGTTATGGGCTCCATCATAGTAGTACTTGTAGTATTCAGACTCTGCAAATACTCCCTCGTTTGATATTTTTGAAGGTGGAAGGTGACAAATTAAAGCTGTAACCAAATAGTTCCTTACCAGTTTTGAAACACACCCTCAACTTAAAATAGCAGAAAATAGTCATTCAAGATTAATTTTCTGTACCTCAAGTTCATTTGTATCTTGCCTAAAAAAAACATTTAGTATTGCTCTATCACTATAAATTACTTCACTATCGGTGACTACTTTTTTATCCAAACTTGGCCATTCCCTTAATTTAATTTTTTCTGACAGAACTCCTTCATAATTATATTTTTCAACATATCCATCTGAATAAGAATTTATAAACAAGAAAAATTTATCAAAAAGCATTATTTCACTCCAAAACACCTGAGCCTGTTCCCCTTTTCTTTTTAACAAAACTTTTTGTTCTCCATTATCTGGCTGTAATATAAATTCAAACTCATTTACATTAAATGAATGTTTAAACTTACTCAGTTCTTGTTCTGAATTAGATGGAGCAGTATAAAACACTCCCCTGTTGTCATAATCTACAAGACTACACCATCTCTTTTCAAAAATCTTTTCAATTAAATTGTTATTATACCTAAATATTTGCGATATGCCATTAGAGTCATTTACCGCATAAGCAACTGCACCATCTTTTCTTAATACAAATTTGGCAGTATGAAAGTCTTCATCATAAACACACACAGTTTTTTGCTCTAGTGTATCAAGGTTTACATATCTAATAAAATATTTATTTTTATTGAAATCGTTAGTATCATATTCATCAAAATACACCCTATTTCCCAAAATATAGTAAGACCTTGATCCCAAACTATTTAGTTTAATGCTTTTTATTTTTTTGCTGACAATGTCTTGACTAAGAATTTCTCCAAACAAATGCGAGTTATCATCTTTACGCTCTATTATATATATTAATCTGTTATTATAAGTAAAAATTTTATTAGTTTTAAAATAGCCATCTAATCCCAAATATTCTCCAATTGATTTATAAAATGGGTATTTATCATTTAGAGCATTGTCATTAAACATCATACCTGACGAAATTGATGTAATGATTTTCCCATCTAGATTAAGATAATATCCATATTGAAGTGAAGATTTTACAAAGTTTGCTGAGTCTACTTCTTCCAGACTTGAACTTTTTATTTGTTTATCTACTTCCTTATCTGACTCTCTACTTGGCTCAGTTACTTCAATACCATCTTTAGATGGTATTGAAGTATTATTTTTTATACTAATTCCTTCTTTAGAGCAAGCAGTAAACATTGACATAACAAATACAGTCAACAATAATACTTTACTTGTTATTTTTAAAGTTTTTTTCTTATGGCCAGTTATCAACATTAGCACCTCCTGCATTTACAATAGCTTTTACCCTATTCATATAAGCTTGTTTATGTTGTGGACTACCATTATAATTTTTTGCAGCTTCAAAGGGGTCTCTAGACTTACTCCCTTCTAGTATTATACCATAATAGTAAATACCTAATCCTGTACTCAACACTGGAGAAGATTTGTCATACTGATATTCATAGAATGCTCCATTCTTTTTAAACAACCTGTTTGCAACGCCTACATAGTACGATCCATCCCATTTAGTTGGTGTATAAGCAGAATCTAAAGTATTTAAAATAATATAATTACCATTTCCATCATCTACTTTAATTGCACTTCCTCCCTTTGGATCAACATTTGCAAATGCATATACTGCGGGATTCCTTGGGTCAAGAACTTGCATTACGTCGTTTTTTATATTTGCATTTGGACTAGGCATTTCACTATATCCAATATGGGATTCAATATACATCATTGCCTTAATAACTTCTGGATCAATATTCCATCCTTTTGTTTTATTAAAGTAATAAGTCCAACCTAATATATAGTCGTCATATCTTTGGTAATCACGATTATATTTAGTTTTGTATTCACTAAGTTCAATGCCACTTTCTTTTGCCAATAAACTCAATGCCTGCATAACTTCCTCGTCACTCTTATTACCTTTCAGGTATTCATCAACAATCTGAGTAGTATTACCCGTCCCCTTTGAAGATTTATTAGGCAAATCGTCTTCAGTAATTGCCGCGGTTTTCAGAGATGCTCCCATGTAATCGCTGAAACTATTAGGGCTTTCTATTC
>CAZLZR010000230.1:0-2218 GCA_964564015.1 uncultured Acetivibrio sp. | reverse complement strand
ATTTTCTTAGAAAATTTTTGGTATCAAATTACATCAAGTGCATAAGACCTGTTACAAGATAGGAGATGTTTTTAATGAAGGAAATTTGTTTAACCTCCATATTAATAATATGTGTTATAATGCTTAGTATTTGTTTAACGGGCTGTATTAATAGGACAAGCATTCCTAATTCCTCTCCTGATAGTGCGACTGTTATTCCAACTGAATTAAGAAGTTCTCCATCAGCGGAAAGTAATGAAGCAGTTGACTATAATCAATATATTAAAAAGGTCTGGGTAGTGAAAAATGAAACAAATGATTTTGAGCTATATCCTTCTTTTTGCATTAATAAAATAGTAAATGGTGAAATAACAGGTTTTTTTGATATATATCCAGCTGTGGGTGATACTTATGATAATTACGAGAACTTATTTGGTAAAATAATTAATGGCATAGCTGAATGTCAGTTCGATAATGGCTCTGGAATTAAGGGGAATATTAAAATTGTCTTTAAGACAAATGACGAGGTAGAAGCAACCGTTGAGTATTTGGATAGAAACGAATCCTATAATTATCTGTCAAAGGAGGGAGTGTATCAGTTTACGCCATATAATGTAGATGACATAGAAGATTTTATTCCTACTAAAAGTCGGTCTTTTATGGTAGATTTAAACTCATGGGGTAATATTAAATTTGTATCGGGAAAAATTGAAGGAGAAAGATATACAGATGTAATATTTTATTTAACCGATAAAGATGAAAATATTCTTTATGAAATTTGTTTAGATGCTACTACTGTTAATATTGATGTTAACGATATTTCATTCCAAGATGCTAATAAGGATGGGTTAAAAGATATAATTATGATTCTTAATACAACACTATCCCACCATGGTAGAATAGAACCAATAGTAAATGTTTTTTTTCAAAAAAATAATGGGACGTTTGCTAATGATTCCAAGTTGGGTCAAGAAATAAATGATTCCGGTAACAATAAAGACATAAAAACTATAACGGACTACCTATCTAAAAAGTTCTAGATAGATGCACCACATTGAAACTGAAAATAAAAATTTGGAAAGATTTATTGCACTAAATATCAGTAGCAAGCAAAAAAATACATTTTTAATGGCGGTTGTCTTCGGATAACCGTCTTTTTTGGTATTAGCCAATAAACCCCTAGCTATGCTAGGGGAGCCAATGAGCTTTAGCTTCAAGTAGAAAAATAAAAGCCTCCAATGTTAAAATAGTGTGGGTTTGCCAACCACATTACAAAACACAGGAGGGTCACAAATGGACAAAAATACTTTATCACATACTACATGGGAATGCAAATATCACTTGGTTTTTGCGGCGAAATATCGCAGACAAGTGATCTATGGTAAGATTAAACAGGATATTGGAAGAATACTCAGAGAGTTATGTGAAAGAAAAGGCATAGAAATAATTGAGGCGGAGCTATGTAAGGATCACATACACATGCTTGTGAGGATACCACCGAAAGACAGTGTGTCTGAAATAATGGGTTACTTAAAAGGAAAAAGTTCACTAATGATATTTGACAGGCACGCGAACTTAAAATATAAATACGGAAACAGACATTTTTGGTGCAGAGGTTATTACGTCGACACAGTAGGAAAAAATGCAAAGAAAATTGAGGAGTATATCAGAAAGCAGTTACAGGAAGATATAGCAAATGACCAAATAAGCTTAAAAGAGTATATGAACCCGTTTACGGGTGAGCAGGTAAAGAAACGCAAATAGTCAACCGCTTTAGCGGTAGCATGTAAATTGAATGCGGTTGGCAAACTATTCAGTGAGCCTTTAGGCTCAAGCAGGTATCATGCCCTTATAGGGCTAGTGCAAACCACCCGCTAAGCGGGTGGTCATGATTATTTTAAATACTTTAGATTCTGCTTATACAGTAAGCGGTGGAACGGTTCTCTCCAACGTTTGTTGATTTAACAACTTCGTGCTTCATATAATAATATTTTTGCTTTCAATAATTCAAACAGAAGGGCAATCTCATTGAATATACCTCATGCAAGGGAGGAACTGAATATACCTCTACATATAAGTACAATAACTTCGGCAAGCTGTCAAAAGCAGTTGAACCTTACGAGGTAGATGGAACCTTGACTTCAACACAGAAGATAATGCAATATAATTCACTTGGAAATCTGGTTTATGTCAGTGGTAAAATTAAATTACCCGGTTTCGGGAAAGAAAAGTCCTCACC
>CAZLZR010000229.1:0-2237 GCA_964564015.1 uncultured Acetivibrio sp. | reverse complement strand
AATATTATTTTGGGATTATTATTTAAAAATGAAGCAAATGTATATTGTTTTGGATAATTTTTGATTTTAGTAGTGAAAAACAGAATTTTATATGATATTATGAAAAAAGCAAATACCTATCTATGGAGCAAGGGTTGAAAAAGCTTCAACAACCAGTACTACATCATATACATATGGTGATGGTTTTAACCAATTGACAAAAGTAGTAGAGGGAACAAATTCATATACGTACACTTATCGTGGAGATGGATTAAGACTTACAAAGACAGTAAATGGTGTTAAGACTACCCATGTATGGGATGGTCAGCAGATAGTAGCTGAGTTAAACAGTTCAGGTGCTGTAACTAATAAGTACATCAGAGGTGTTAATCAGATATATTCACAAGATTCCGCAGGGACTAAAAAATATTTCCTCTTTAACGGTCATGGTGATGTTGTTCAATTGACAAATACTAGCGGAAATGTTATAAAGACTTATGACTATGATGCATTTGGAGTGGAGAAGAACCCGGATTCAAGTGATGTTAATCCGTTTAGGTATTGTGCGGAGTACTTCGATAAGGAAACCGGGACGATTTATCTAAGGGCAAGGTATTACAGCCCCTCGATTGGGAGGTTTATAACTGAGGATAGTAATTGGGGTGAATATAATGATCCATTAAGTTTGAACCTATATACATACTGTGTTAATAATCCAGTTATGTATTGTGATTTTACAGGACATCAACCTAATAAAGCGGATTCTGCAACAATAGGCCAGTTTATTGAAAGAGTAAAAGAAGTTGAAAAGGCCCATCCAGAATTTGACTCTGTGGAAGTCCTAGAATATATATCACCAAATATGTTAGACCAATCTGCACAGGAGGATGGAGATTACTTTTATGTGAATTATCGCTATATTTATACGGAAAAAGCTGGTTGGATGGATATGCAGCATTTTTTATGTGCGGCTAGAATTTCAGCAAAATCTAGTAGTGGACTTACAGTACTTTTAGGGTTTATTAATGAAATAGCACAATTTGGTGACGATAGCTTCTTTTCATACGAAGATTTACCAAGCAATAGTCAAGGGGCAAAGTTTGGTAAAGAATTAGCAGATGAAGAAGTTTGGAATTCAATAAAGAATATTTTTAGAGGTGAGAAACAAACAATAAAATTTAGTGAATTTTTACAGAAGTATTTCACTAATTTAGGAGCTATAGATCCTGAAGAGGCGCCAAACTGGAAGTATATACCTGAAGAGGATAGTTATAATAATTCTACAAGCAAAAACGTTACATCAAAGAAGAAAGATCCTTATAGACCAGCTCCTCCGGTAAAACCAGGACCGACGCCAGCCGCAACCCCAAGAGTAACACCATAATAATGGAATTGATGGTACGCTATACGGAAATTAACAGTAATTAATTTATAGTCTAATGATCCAAAATGGTTTTATTGTAGATTCTTTTATGAAGGCTAGTAATTGACTATGAACTTAATGGTAATATTTTAAGGTTTATATACTTATTGTTAATAAGATTAAAAGTTTATGGAGCATTCCTGTAAAGAAATAAAATGAACTTTGAAAAATAAGATGCCAGGCTGTAAAATTTAAAATGTGAGTTGCACCCAAAGTAACCACAAATTAAATCATACAGGAGGCATCTAATATGAAGTATAACCAAAATGAAAAGTTAAAGCAAATGGATTTATCGACAATTGTGGTAGGAGTTGATGTGGGAAGTGAGTTGCACTATGCAAGGGCCTTTGATTATAGAGGTATTGAGTTATCAGGAGTATTAGAAATCAGTAATGATGCTGTAGGTTTTAAAGCTTTTGAAGAATGGACGCAGAAACTGATGAACACTCACGCTAAGTCACGACTCATTGTTGGAATGGAGCCTACAGGACACTACTGGTTTAATTTTGGATATTCACTGCAGGAAAAAAACACTAAGATAGTACTTGTAAATCCAATGCATGTAAAGAGAACAAAAGAGTTTGATGACAACAGCCCTACAAAGAATGACCGTAAGGATCCAAAGACAATAGCGATGTTGGTTAAGGATGGTAGATACCTTGAACCATATCTTCCGGAAGGGGTATATCGAGAGTTAAGGATAGCAATGGAAACACGTGAACGGTATGTAAATCAAATGACTGTAATAGACAATAAGTAGGTGTTCAGTAAAGTAAAATTAATTGGATACGAGTACCAAAAAACTAGCAGTGATTAGAAATAAGTCAATAATGTA
>CAZLZR010000228.1:0-2238 GCA_964564015.1 uncultured Acetivibrio sp. | reverse complement strand
TTCACCTGTTAATAAAAATATTCCTCTAGTACTTTGCAGGTACTTAAATCTTGCCTGTTCACTGAAAAAAGAATCCGTGAAAAGCTGTTTCCAGTCAGAATAAACTGCTAAAACGAGGGGAAAAAAGCCGAAATTCACCCTGTCAAATGCTACGAAAATAATACTCTTTTCTAGTTTTGTTTAGTTTTGTTTACGTTTTCACTGTTACTTCTACTGGAAAAATGCTATAATATATATATAGTAATTGATTAATGGAGGCTATAAATGCATAGGCTAAACCCTTTGAACAATTATATTTTTAAAAGAGTTATGGGAGAAGATGAGAGCAAAGAAAATTTGATTGCTTTTTTAAACGCAGTTTTGGACATTGAGGACAGAAAAAAGCTTGTATCTATTGAAATTATTGATAATAAAGAGCTAAAAAAAGAAATGATCTATGATAAGACCGGAAGGCTTGATGTGAGAGCTAAAACAGCCGATGGAATGCAGTTGGATATTGAAGTTCAGCTTACAAACCAGCATAATATGGACAAAAGAACCATGTTTTACTGGGGAAAGCTGTTCCTTGAAGGAATCCAAAAAGGTGATGATTATATAAACCTTTCAAAGGTAATAACTATAAATATATTGGATTTTGACTATCTGGATATTGAAAAATTCCATTCAAAGTATCATCTTTGGGAGGATGATGAAGAAAACTATCTTTTGTCGGACTTAATAGAGATTCATTTTATTGAAATGCCTAAATTCAGGGGTTTTGCAGAAAAAGACTTAAAGGGTAATGCACTTCACCGATGGTTAAAATTCTTTGATAAAATGCTGTCTGAAGAAGAATTGAAGGAGTTGATTGAAATGGATAGTGCAATTAAAAGAGCAGAAAAGAAACTTGAATATTTGAGTTCAAACAAGGAAGCCATTGAATTATATCAAGCTCGGGAAGATGCATTACATGAAAGAGCTAATATGATTAGTTCAGCTAAGGCTGAGGGTCAAGTGGAGAAAGCAGTTCAAGTAGCAAAAAACATGCTTGCTTCCGGTCTTGATATTGAAACTATTTCAAGCTTTACAGAAATGCCTGTTGAAGAATTGAAAAAGCTTTTAAATCTGCAATAGTAAAAGTCCGGTGCCTCAAGAGCTACCGGACTTTTTTACTTTTAAATTTTAAGTTCAACGAAAATTTATTTTCATGGCATAAGGAAAGCCGGGATTGTGATATGCTCCCGGCTTGCTGTTAATTTATTTTAACATGATTGAACTTAATATAAGTTGTAATTATTTTATTGACCATAAAATTTGGTACGCACTTCCTCTTATAGTAACATTATTATCATTTAGAATTATTTCATCAATAGAGTTTATGGCATATTTCCATTCAGTCTTATTTTTATTGTTAAAATACCCATACAGGAACTCTAAAGGTAAATATTCTTTAATAATGCTCACCAGTACATCTCTATTGTTATGCAATACTTGCCTAAAAGTCGGATACCCTAGTTCTCTTATCCCAAGTGTTTCAACTACAGATATTTCATCATCTTGTTTACATTCATTAACAAAATCATCAAACAGCTTCTCCGCTACCTGCGAAAATTCACTTAAAGATAGATCAAATAAATACTCTAGTTTATCTTCTTGGCATATTTCTTTTCCAAAACCCATATCACGAAAAGTTACAATATTAAATGGCAATTTCTGATTACTTATTAATAATTCCACTTGGTATTTCACCTCCTGGTGGTATTTTTACTATTGTCCCATCAGGCATAACAGTTATTGAACCTGATGGTATTATTTCAAGACTTCCCCTTGAATCTGGAATTGTCCTAGTACCTGACCTTTGAAAAAACTCCTCTGGACTAATAATTTTGGGAACGTTTGGCGTCTCATTCCCTGTAACAATTTTAATTTTATCTTCGAGTGGAAGGCCTCCTTCGATTTTGTTCGCATTCTTAATAATTCTTCCTGCTTGGCTATTTGTTAAATTGTTAAAACCAACATCAAGGTCACTAGTTGGAGAAAAATTTCCTCTTATTCTACTTCCGCCAAAAGTAACAGAAGAATTTCTTTCAGGGTTAAATGAATACTCCAATATAGATTGCCCTTGTCCCCTATGAAATCCAGGTATATTTTGTTCAAGATAATTCAACTGTTCTTCCATTCCACTGGTTTTTATTATCTCAGTCTTACCAACTCCCGTACTGCTTGAATCTTTAGGATCAATTAGTCCAATTCTTATTG
>CAZLZR010000227.1:0-2259 GCA_964564015.1 uncultured Acetivibrio sp. | reverse complement strand
TAATGATGTAATTGCTGCTACTAGAAAGACACAAGCAATAACTAAAAGTAGTGTGACTAAAAATCAAACAAATAATATAAATGTAAATAAGGGGACGGGTAATGCTTATACTCTTAGTGGATCAAGCAATGAAGAAAAAATTTGGAACTATTTAACACAGTATCGTAAATTGTCAAAAATTGCCGCGGCTGGGGTAATGGCAAACATTAAAGTGGAATCCGGATTTGATCCATTTAAAGGAGAAGTTGGCGGTGGCGGTGGCTGGGGGTTAATTCAATGGACACCCGCAAAAAATATTGAAATAGCCGCTCCAAAGGAAGGTATGTATGCGGGTGCAACATCGGGAAATGTTGATGATTACTTGCTCTGGGAGTTAGACGCATTATGGAAACGAGGTGGAGATAGTTTTTGGGAAAATATGAATAAAGAGACATCAGTTGGAAGCTACAAAAACCCACCAGAAGCTAAGAGTGCAGGAGGAACGCAATTTAATGGAAACTACAAGGGCGAAGGGAGTGCATATTATTTTCATGCAGTAATTGAGAGGTCGGGTGATATGAACAATGGATTGAATGCCAAGGGAGTACCAAATGGTTCACAAAAATATAACGGCAGTTGGCATGGAAATATTCTTTTGCGCCCATATTACGCCGAGCAGATCTTAGCGAAATATAAATAATACATCTGTCAATAGTGCAATATTAAATATTCTCACAGAGTCTGCCGTCATGTGGTTATCATTCTGATTGCAGGCTCCGTGATAATAGCATAAGCGAAGGGAGAGGTACACAATGTTTAAAAAAGGAATAACAATTATTGCTGTTATTGCGATAATCTTACTAGCGCCAGGTTGTATAAATAATAGGCAGCCAACGGATAACGTTTCAAATATGCCAACCGTTCTCAAAAGTAGTAAGAGCTCTGCAACGATTAATGGGAACACCGCAAATTATGCTGATTTTTATAAGCCGATCATAAACGCCTATATTGCGCTGGAGAAAAGCGGTTATACTTCGTATGATGAAAAAATCCTGAGTAAAGACGTTTGTTTGATACCGGGTGGCAATGGTTCATATTTTATCGGTTATGATAAACAGCCGATGTTGGTGTATGCTTTTTTTAATTTGGGCGGCGACGATACACCGGAACTGCTGATTGGTGCTGACTTGGGAACAGCCAATGGTGCCACCGGGTCAAATGTTTTCGTTACAGGAATATACGGTTTGAGAGATGATAAGCCTGTATCACTCATTCAAGTATGCGGTGTGAGCCAGCTGAACTTCTTTACGGACAAAAATGATAATCCTGTCATTGAAAAAATTTCGGGAACGCACAATGATTATGCTGAGGAGGATTTCTATAAGATTGATAAGAACGAGACATTAATAACGCTTGACAAACTTTACACACATGGCAAAATCAATGATTACAATAAACCGGACGACATTTCATATAGCCACACGAAGGATATCAATGGTAAGGAAGTAAGCATTACCGAACAAGAATATCTAGCACTAATGCAAAAATATGGTTCTGTGGGGTATCTTAATAATACTGGTGATTTTAAGGCAAACGAAATTGTTATTAATTCATGGAAATTATTGTCCATGTACTAAAACAAAGGTAAGATGTGAACACAATGGACAGTTCGACCACTGAAAAAGGCATAGTTTGTTTAAGCCAGTACCTCTATATTAAAGTTTACATGTGTTTTAACAAAATCAAAGCAACAACAGGAATTGTCGGTTTAACAACTTTAGTAGTTAAGGGGCAATTCTTTCGATTGGATAAAGTTGTTACAGAATAATGTACTGACTAGCCGAAATAATTAAAAATCTTGCAAGAATGTATAAAATGGTTGATTCCCAAAAAGTAAGAAAAACTTTTTGGGAGACAACCATAAAATATATACTGCACTTAACGAATGTATATATGACAGTCTAGCTTAGCCCGGTAGCTACCAAAATAGTTCCCGGGCTTTATTTTGTATTAATTTATAAAAAAACGATATACATTTTTACTGGCGGTTATCTTCGGATGACCGCCATTTTTGCGTTGTCCCCACAAATCAATTATGCCTGTTGTTGCAGAGTCTGAATACTAGAAGTACTACTATGATGGAGCCCATAACATGACGCAGAAGCAGGAACGTGTGAGGGGGACAACAAAGACAACCTCCTATGGTTACGACTGCATGAACAGGTTGGAAAACATATATGAGCCTGATATAAATACGGCACAAAGAACAATAGCCTATAC
>CAZLZR010000226.1:0-2287 GCA_964564015.1 uncultured Acetivibrio sp. | reverse complement strand
AATTAATTTGCAGTAATTGCTTGATTTTATAAGAATTTAAAATGCCGTACTACAATAATATTTCCCTTTTCTCTTCGAAACTTATTTTTGCCACGAATACTTCGAAGGCTCTTATTATTCAGAAGCATGGCGAATATCGTTTTGCGTTTGCGACGGCTCTGAGCGGTCTTCTTTGGGATGTCCCGCGTTAGCGCCCGACGGGCACGCGAAGAGCTGTGGGCACGCACGCTTCATGATAATCCCGCGTAGCCCATCTACATGGCTCATCTTACCGTGCCCCTTGTGCAAACGCGTTGTTAGGTGATGGATGTCGCCCCGCGTAGCCCTTCTTTAATAAATCCTTGCACATTTTCTCTATCTATTTTTATAATAGTAAGACTTAACCCACTCATAATCTTTTCCTTTTTCATAACACCAATTCATAAACCCTGAATCGTTTTCCTTTTTAAAGCTTTTCCAATCATCAAGCAAATTCCTATAATACTCATTAGCGTTTTTAATCTGCAATTCTATTTCTTTTTCAGAAATTCTTTTTACCAATTCACTAACTTGTGATAATTGCTCCTCATTGATATCATAATCTCCCAAGTATAAATCTTCTGAAATATGATGAAATGAATACCATAGCCTATCCAAGTAAATATCAATTATACTTTTCAGTACTTTTTGCTCTGAGTCTCCACCTATTTCTAATGCCCTTTTTAAATATGTCATTTTATTTTCTATATTCAAGTACATCGCATACCATTTGTATGGTCTTGAATCGTCATTTGAAATCTCCATCCATTTTTCTAAAATAGGCTTTAAAATTTCTGTCTCTAACTGATGAACTAATACATGGTGATTATACAAATAATAACTATTTTCTACAAAATCAAATAGCCAAATTGTAAATTCTTTTTGTACATCAAAATCACTATCTTTTAAATTTTGTATAAACTCATTAAGTACCTTAAAAGATTGCTTCCTTAAACCTTTCTCTTTTAATTCACAAAACAATAAAAATTTCTCATATTTATCTTTATTTGAACTAATTAGAATCAAATTTAACAACTCTATTTTCATGTAAACCACCTTAATAATTTTAGCTTTAACTGAACAATTTAATATTTTAATAATTTCAACACTAACCTTTGGCAGGCAGAAATGCGACATCTTTCACCTAACGTGTACATGCCCGACGCCACTGAACCGGACCCGCAAAGCCCTTCTTCTTTGGCACGCTTGCGTCGGTGAAGTGGTGTAGTGCGGATCTTCTGCATGGAATGACCTGCATAGCAATTCTTCCTGCCCTTCTATCCGCACTTTTACGGGCATGTGTTGATATGCGTAGCCACACGCCCCGTGTCTCAGAGGAGCTCAGGACGAGCTCCCCTTAAAATATCTTTCGTTAGCCTATATTCTAAATATAAAAGCAATATGTTCCTTATACAATATTACTTACCATATTCATGAAACAAACATTCCTTACCAAAATCGGATACTAAATCATTGTCAATCAGGTAACTTGTTAATGCTTTAATATACTGATTGCAATATTCAAAATAAATTCCTTCACAACTGCAATTCCTTAATTTTAACTTTGCGAACTCAGTATTTACTCTTCTAACAAATAGTGCAACGGAATCGTATTCTTCACTAAACAATAATGTGACCCATATTCGATTTGCCGGACACAGTTAAGTTAGGGTACAATATAACTGTGGAGGGGATAAAAATGGGGAATCATGGTAAACGCTACACTGAAGAATTCAAAGCTGACATCGTAAGGCTAGTAAGAGAAGAAAAACGCTCTATTACTAGCATCGAAAAGGATTTTGGTGTCAAAGATCAAACGGTCAGAAACTGGCTCAAAGAAAGCAATGACAAGCAAGATCCTGATAAAGTAAGAATAACAGAATTAGAGGCAGAACTCAAGGAAGCAAAGAAAAAAATCGCAGATCATGAGGTAACAATTGATATATTAAAAAAAGCTACAAGCATCTTCGCCCAGAGCAACCGGAAGTAGTATTTCAAATAATAAAAAAGGTAAGCAACAAAAAACGCCCTGTTGAGAAGATGTGTGATACTCTGGATGTTTCAAGAAGTGGATATTATGACTGGAATGGAAGAGAACCAAGTGAAAGAAAAAAGAAAAACGAGCAGATATTGAGAATACTTAAAGAAAGCCATGAAAAGGCTCAGGGCATGATTGGCCTTGATAAAATGTGGGATGATGTTAAGGATGCTGGTATCAAATGCAGCAGGAATAGGGTTTATAAAATTCAGAAGGCAAACGGACTTTACA
>CAZLZR010000225.1:0-2290 GCA_964564015.1 uncultured Acetivibrio sp. | reverse complement strand
ACAAACGGCAAGATTCCTGCAGCAGGATACATATATGGGTACAATAGCTGATCCGTTGAGTTTAAATCTGTATGCGTATTGTGTTAATAATCCGTTGATTTATTGGGATCCGACTGGGCATGTTGCAATGCGCGATTTGGCAGGCAGGAATGGAGGAAATGTAGAGTGGGATAAAACTAATAATATTGCAACTTTTGTAGTTAACGGCAAGACAAGGTTATATAAAGTAGATAGAGGCCAAGTGTGGGAATACGACCCGGGAAACGATGCTTTGGGCAAGAAAGCCACTTTAGGCAAGAAAGTTGGTAAAATTCTAGATAATAGAATAGACGTAACGGAGGAGTACTTCCACAATACATTTTATGAAAACAATATATATGATGTAATTAAAAATGTTGAGGCCATTGAAGTAGAATTTAATGAGTTTTTTAAGGGAACGAATGAATACTACAAACCACAAGGAGTAATGTCATTTATAAGAAGAAAATATGATGGGATATTGAAATGGCCAGAGACTTCAGGTTGTACGTATGGCATTTTTGAAAGTTATATAAAAGAAAAAAACTTGAATTTGTTTACTTATTTTAGCGATAAGGGTAAAGGAGCTAATTTGCTTGATCCAGTTACGAATAATTACATTGATTTTCAGCATATGATAGCTTCCGCTAATGCAATTACCCATCAAACTGGTATGTTGTTTACAATTGATGATGAATTTAATGATTTAGCAGGTTGGGCTGGAGATTTACAACAAGCTATAGGTGAGTTGCAACATTATCAAAAGGACAATAATATTGGGGATGACTTAAAGGATTTAACAGTTGCCGCAAAATTAATTATTGCAGATAGCAACAATAGGTTTCAAACATTTACTATAAACGATATGATTGCAGATATTGATGCTTATAATATTGGAACAGCTCTTGCTAATAATAGGTCATTAACATTGTCAGAAGTGCTGAAAAACTATTATTCAAATGATGCCTATAATAGGTATTCAATATTTGTTAAAAATGTAGGAGGGATTGATGAACTAAAAGGAAGAATAGATAGATATACAATTAATGCTTCTGGACCTGTTAGAACCAATATTTTAAATGATGAAAAAGAATCAGGTATTACTGATAATCAACTTAAAGCACTAGGTATAGCATTTATTGACTACATAAAAAGTAATATGGAAAAATAGAATAGTTCGAATTTAACATATGATGGCATTTTGGGTATCAAGTATTTTAAGTGATACCCAAAATCAACTTATTACCTTATACATTTTGGTTAAATAGTAAAGGTAGTAAAGCAAAATCTTTGCTAACCAATAGATATAATAAATTCTTGAGAAAGAGAAACAAAATTGCTTCATAAATGAGTTTTGTATTTTGAGTGAAAGGAATGGATAAAAAATGAAAAAGGTTATAGTGTATGCGTGGAGTGTTTTTTTTGTAGCAAGAATCTTTCTGTATATAATAGGAATAGCTGGTGATATATATTTAATAAACCAAGATTTATATTTGGCTATAGATTATATTTTAATAGTATTAACAGTAGCATTTGCAATTATTCTTTTACAAAAGATTGGTGTAGGAAAACGAAAGTCTATGATTGTTTCAATTATTTTTGGGTCATTTTTTTTCGTAATCATAACCTTTTACACTATATTTGGTAATTTGCTTTCTGGTTATACATCAAGTTACTTTTTTAAATCACCAAGTGGCAAACACATTTTGTTAATTGATGAAAAGCCAAATATTACAGGTTGTGTAATTCGTGGTTATGAAGTTTTATTTAATATTTTTAAGAAAGGTTCGGGTTATAAATCTGTTAGTTTTGCGGAACCTGACAAGCCATTTGCAAAGGGAAATTATGTAATTGAATGGACAAATGATAATAGCGTGAAAGTTACTGTTTATAGTGATGGGACTGAAAAAAGTTTTGATTTAATTTTCAATTGAGTTGTGTCAGTTGCAAAAACTCCATAGAGGATGTTGCGATTCCAATAAATTGGATTAGACATACATACCAAAAGTGCCTCCAACGGAGAATGAAACGAATGCTCCTTTTGGTGTGATATATAACTTGAGGCAAAAGCAATAGAACGAATGCTACTGGAGCATAAAAGCCCGTTAATTAGATGCTTCTGGGTAACTTCTATGAACCGCAGATTGTCGCTTATCGAAAGATAAAGCATGAAGTATGGATTATTGCATAGAAAGTTACCCTGCTTTGCCTTAATAAGTGTGAGGGGGACAACAAAGACAACCTCCTACGGTTACGACTGCATGAACAGGCT
>CAZLZR010000224.1:0-2322 GCA_964564015.1 uncultured Acetivibrio sp. | reverse complement strand
GGTGTTTAACTGAATTAAGATGGCAAAGAGAGATTATTACGAGGTTTTGGGTGTTTCCAAAGGGGCATCCGCAGATGAGATTAAGAAGGCATACAGAAAACTTGCTCTTAAATATCATCCAGACAGAAACCCGGGAGACAAGGATGCTGAGGAAAAATTTAAAGAAGCTGCTGAAGCTTATGATGTACTTAGCGATCCTGAGAAAAAGACGCGTTATGATCAGTTCGGTCATGCAGGCATGAATGGAACTGCAGGAAGCAGTGGTTTTAGCGGTGGTGGTTTTTCAATGGATGACATTTTCAGCCAGTTTGGAGATATATTTGGTGGACATTTCGGTAGTGGTTTCGGGGGATTTAGTAGTTTTGGAAGTTCTGGCAGAAATAGTAGTTCCAGACGAACCAATAGGGGTTCCGACATAAGAATCAGGGTAAAACTAGATCTTAAAGAGATTGCTCATGGTACTGAAAAAACAGTTAAAATAAACAAGCAAGTTGAATGTCCTGTATGCAATGGCAAAGGTGCTGCCTCTGAAGCCGATATACATACTTGTGAAACATGCAGGGGTACAGGGCAGGTTTCAAGAGTTACTCAGACATTTCTTGGCACTATGCAAACATCTTCTGTGTGTCCTTCGTGCCATGGTGATGGGAAAAAGATTGTCAGGCCCTGTTCTAGATGTGGTGGCGAAGGCCTTGTGAAGGATATGGAGGAGATTTCCTTTAAAATTCCTGCCGGTGTAGCTCAAGGAATGCAGCTTACAGTTCAGGGAAAGGGTAATGCTGCTAAACATGGTGGTGTTAACGGCGATCTGCTTGTAGTGATTGAGGAGGAAGAGCATCCTGAACTGCAGAGGGACGGAAACGATTTGATATATACACTTTTTATTTCTGTTCCTGATGCTATTCTTGGTTGTGATGCAGAGGTGCCATCAGTCGACGGGAAATTAAGAATAAAGGTAGATCCGGGTACTCAATCAGGCAAGATACTTCGATTAAGGTCTAAGGGTTTGCCGGATGTTAATGGTTATGGTTACGGTGACCTACTTGTTTTTATTCAGGTTTGGATTCCTAAAAAGATTGATAGACAAGAGAGAGAAGCTATCGAAAAAATGCGGCATTCCGATAATTTCAAACCTTCTCCGAGTAGGGAAGACAGGAATCTCTTTGAAAGGTTGAAGAAAATGTTCTCATAAATAGATTTTTATGATAGAGATAATAGGTCTAATGTCTGGAACGTCGCTTGATGGTTTGGATATTTGTCATGTTTGTTTTGACCGTAATAATGACAGATGGTCTTATAATATTCTTAACGCTGAATCAGAGGAATATCCCGCAGATATTAAGGAGAAACTTGCCAAGGCACAAAATATGTCTGCTTTTGAATATGCCCTTTTTAATTCTGATTATGGGATATTCATAGGAAAAGCAGTTAAGTCATTTGTCGATCGTCATAATATAAAGCCCAATTATATCGCTTCGCACGGACATACTATATTTCATCAACCATCAAGAAGATTTACCGCTCAAATAGGATCCGGTGCTGCTATAGCTGCAGAATCCGGAATTGATACTATTTGTGATTTCAGAACAACAGATGTTGCTTTATATGGACAGGGAGCGCCACTTGTTCCGGTAGGAGACAGAGCTCTTTTTCCTGAATATTCATACTGTCTAAATCTGGGAGGTTTTTCTAATATCTCATTTGATGATGGAAATTCAAGAATAGCGTATGACATATCACCTGTAAATTATGTGCTTAATTATTATACAAGAAAGATAGGGCTTGAATATGATAAGGATGGGGATATGGCTCGTTCCGGCAAGGTAATCCGACAGCTTTTAGATAAGTTGAACTCGTTGGAATTTTATGAGCACAAAGGACCAAAATCTTTGGGAAGAGAGTGGGTAGAAGATGTGATTTTTCCATTGATTGACAGTTTTAAGATTTCTACAGAGGATGCTTTGGCAACTTTTTGCGAACACATAGCTTTTCAAACGGGACGACATATTAAGGGCGGCAAGGTGCTTTTAACGGGAGGAGGTGCATTTAACAAGTATTTGGTTGAACGTATGCGGGCTCTTGCACCTCAATGTGAATTTATTGTTCCTGATCCGTTGACTGTTAATTTTAAGGAAGCTTTGATTTTTGCATTTTTGGGAGCACTTTATGTTTATGATATCCCAAATTGCCTTTCTTCTGTTACAGGAGCTGTTAGTGATTCTATTGGTGGCGCACTATATAAGGCTGTAAAGCATATATAATTTTGCGAAGTTCGAAATAATTCATACATTTGCACTCCAAATTTTATAGCAACCGCTTACA
>CAZLZR010000223.1:0-2334 GCA_964564015.1 uncultured Acetivibrio sp. | reverse complement strand
AAACCTTTTTTCGATTTCTCTTCGCCCGTGGTTCGTGCCGCACAAAACAAAAAGAAACTTGATCATCATCACAAATGATCAATCACTTCCTTCTTGAAAAGACACGGGCATCCTGAGGAAGACTTGCGCCAGATGGGTTGTCTGCTGATTTCGGTTCGTGCAGACACGAACCGGGGCAGTGGGCTATTATCATTTATTTTTTTTATGGGCTGTCAGCATATTTACTTTTTTCAGCTTCACTTCCGGCTGTTCGCTATACCTGTGGTGCCGCTTCCCATCCGGCAGCCTTTCATCGGAATAACTCCATTCAACTTCTACCGGCAACAATTTTGGAACACTTATCTATTCTCTCTTAATCATGCAAGTCCGTAGTTGCAAACTACGGACAGTAGCACTTTTTTATTTTCAGGCAATCTACGGATAGCTGGGCAAGACTAACCGGCATCAAGTGACCGGCTAAAGCCGAACATTATCGCCAGTAGGGGGCACGGTCATCCTGCTGAAGACTTGCACCAGATTGGCTATTGTACAACCTTATAAATTATTGCCCTATTATACAGAAAAGTAGTATCCATGCTTTTATCTCTTTGCTCAAACATAATATTCACTTTATAAGTCCCTACAATATTATTATCCTGATAAGTTGTTTGCATAAAATTCAAAAATGAGCTTTTTTTAAACACATCATAAATACTTCCATCATCATTTTTAATATAGATGCGACTAATACAATCTGGCGGATTTGGATAGTAAATTCTGTAATTTATTGTTGTACCTTTTTTTATATCCAGGCTTTTTGAAGTTGTATCTACAATGAAGCCTTGAAAAAACAAATAGCCAGTAATTTTTAGCAAAGTTCCATTTTCATGATAAAGGCGCTCATAATAATAATTGGGATTGTCCTCATCAACAAACAAATACTTTTTAATGTTGCCGTTCTCATGATACTCTATATTTTCAAATACATTCTTTCCTCCTTTAAACGTTTCGGCAGATTTTAAATTACCATGTACTTTGCTGTACCAACTAAAAACAATACTATCAATTTCATAAGAAGTATCAATAAAAATAATTTTCTTAATATCGTCATTCAAAAAAATACTGTCACCTATATGCTTCTTATGTAAATCATAAAAAGGTTTCTTTGTATATTTTTCTTTCTCTGCACAAGAGGCAAGTAATACGGCAAAAAAAGAAATCGCTATCAGATATTTTTTTCTCATTCTTTGTGAAATTCTTTCAAAGGAACTTTTTTAATATCAGAAGGATTTGTACCTTTTCCTGTTGTGTCGTATTCTTTACCATCCTTTTTAAATGCCTTGCAACTTTCACATTGTTCAACTTCATTCTGTTTTTTGCGTATTTCTTCCTTCCTCCATTTGTCAACAAGTTCAGGGATTTTTTTAGGGTCAGCCCCTTTTAAATCTGGAACCTTCATACCAACCATAACTAAACTCATTATAGACTCAAAAGCTGCAAAATCAATTACAGTAATAGGTCTATTGGGGTCTGCCTTAGTTCCCCATCCAGGGTCTTCCGAATTTGAACCAAAAACCATAAATTGGGGTAACTTAGGAATGATATCAGCATCGCTGCCCGTGACTTTAATTTTTAAATAAGTCCCAAAGCCAATTTCTGTCGCATGGTCTGAGCCATAAAGGATATTCGTTGAGGTTGTAACGACATCTTTGCCTTTTCTAAGGTCGTGTGTTGTGTATACTTCATAATCGTTCTTTGTTGCATATCCGGCCCCATAGTAAGTATTATTCCAAGCAGATTTATACAAACCTTTAGTAGTTACGGTCTTTATTAAAACTGTCCCGTCTTTCCCAATTGTTCTAATATGCTCAATTCTGTCCTGTCCGTCAGGGTCAACATAATAAATCGGATTGTTTGCTACAAAGCAATATGGTGAAATGCCTATGTTGTGCGGTTTGTCAGCGACTGGGTCAACACTCATCCACCTCCCAATTTGATTATCATACATTCTCGCCCCATAATCCAACCATTCAAGTCCGCTGCCATTGCTAAACTCCTGCCTTTGCTCTTCCTTACCGTTGTATTTAAATTTGTTTGTAAGAGAACCTGCACTCTTTGAGGATATCCCACTCATAACCAACCCGAATGGATAATAATGCGTTTCCTCCACAATCCTCCCCGGCTGATGCAGCACCTGGAAGTTATCGATATATACCGGGTTGCGGCTCTCGTTGCTTACATAAATATACACATAACCGTTAGCAGGGGCTTTTATCATGGAAGATCCAAGAAGGGTTATAGTTTGCGGACTGCCCATAACACTTAATTGCAAATATTGGCTTTGTTGGCATATAA
>CAZLZR010000222.1:0-2346 GCA_964564015.1 uncultured Acetivibrio sp. | reverse complement strand
TAGTGAAAAACAGAATTTAATATGATATTATGAAAAAAGCAAATACCTATCTATATCTATTTTAAAATTTAGTAGCACAACAAAAAATAATCTAAGGGAGGCGTTAATTATGAAAGCAAAGGGACATCGAATTACAACAGGTAAGGTAGCAGATTTATTGGAACAACTCAGAAAAGAAGACGGTGTTTGGGAATTTAAGCTAGGAGAGAAGGATTATAAGGAATTTGAAAATGTACTGGTTGAGAAAAGTGTGCAGACTGATGAATTAAAAGATGTAGAACTTGTTGATGTAGACTTTGGCAGGGATAATCCTCATAGTAATAAATTATTAGAGAACAGTGATACTGCTAGATATATTGGAGATTATGACTATATTATTTATGAGAAAAAAACTGGCTTGAATTTTACGGCATTTAATCATTTTATAGATATAAAAAAGGGACCGGGAAGGTATGATGATTATGATGGTTACAGCTATTACAAGGGCTCTGCTCACAAAGAACAGTATGAAGCTACTGGAGGTAAATTCTATGAAAAGCCATTTACCGATGAAGTTGACTATGATGTTAATTGGGGACTAAACGACGAGTATGTGCATATCCCAGGTAGATCATGGTATAGAAATTGTTCGCCAGCTGTAGAAAGGTATTGTTTCTATGATGATAAAGGGGCTTATTTGAATAAAATAGAAGAGCTAAAATCTAGATTCCCGTTGGCAAACGATACCGGGACAGCTGGAAAAGGTATTCCGTATAGCGTTTTTATGCCGGTGGATAATCTCGCAAGATACTGGTATTCAAGATATGTGCTCTCAAAAGATTTCGGATGTTTAGGTCATGTGCTGCATGCAATACAAGATGCGGCAATACCGCATCATGCTGCAGGATATTTGGGTAATTGGCATCAGAAATATGAAGCTGAATTTAATGATACAGTAGAAAAGTATTCAAAAGATAGTGTTTTTATAAAAGAGGTTATTGAAACATATAAATGTTGGGAAAAAAGTGATTCTCGGTGTCCTGCTAGTCTTATACTTGAACATAAAAGTTTAATTCCTTCAAAAGACTGGGAAATTGATCAGTTGGTTACTTGGATAGCCCTCAATTCATATAATGAGTATGATAAAACTTATAACCATTTCAAAGGCGGATATAGGCACGACGAAGACAGTCAAAGATTTTTAGCTTTACTGGCTTTTTCAATGAGTATGCTTGTGCTGAAAAAGGCATCTGAGGTTAATTTTAATATTTCACCTGATAAAAAAGTGATTAGAATTGATGTAAAACACAAAACCTCAAAGGTTAAGAGTGCCCGAACTAATGGTGATTTTGGAATTGAATTGTACTATGATATGTGTGGAGGAAATATAGAAATTCCATTTCCTGATTTGCCTTATAATGAAAGAGAGTATGAAACTGTTGATGCTTATTCTTTTGATGTGTCGGAATACTGTTTGGATTATGAAAAGCTAAGAATAGCAATTTCAAATTATAGTACCGATGCATGGCTTCCCTCAAGTATATCAATACAGTGCTATACAAAGGATGGAAGTGTTCATACATATGCAGATATTTCAGATTGGCCCAAAAACTTATGGTTTGAAAGCTCAACAGTGAATAAACATGAAATACCAAAGAAAAGATACATATCTATAAATAAGAGAATTAAAGAATTAACAGTTATTCATACCACAGCAAAAAAGAAATATGCAGATACGGATGGCGATTTTAGTCTGATTATTAAAGATGAATATAGTACAGCTAAATTTGAATTTCCTGAACTGTCTTATGATGAGAGAGAGAAAGGAATTGAGGATAAGTATACGTTTAATACTGAGTCACACAATCTTAGCATTGATAAAATCAAGGTGGCAATTCGAAATGAAAGTAAGGATGGTTGGCTCCCTTCTGCTATAAAAGTAATTGCAAAAACTTTTGATGGTAAAGTTGTAAATATTGTTGATATTGCAAAATGGCCAGAAGAGAAGTGGTTTGATAAAGATGACAGTTTTACGCCTATGTATTGGTTGAATTGAGAATATATATGTTTTGTGAAAATCATTTTAAATTCTAAGCCTAGCTTTCACTTACATCATGTACATTAATGCATTGAGCCTATAATTGCTGATGTTAAGACTATTGATCGTTTATTATGGGTGAATAGATTGTAATATAGATGAACAACTTTAGAATCAAAATTTTAAATGAAATTGTACATCTAACCTTAGATAACGTTTAAGTGCTAAATAAATTTACTTTAGAGTGCATTATCTATAGATCCATTTAAAAGAAATTACCTCAAGGAAAAGATATTGAGAAGGTTTTTCAGTCAGAAGTACTAAAGATG
>CAZLZR010000221.1:0-2370 GCA_964564015.1 uncultured Acetivibrio sp. | reverse complement strand
TTGATTTCCTAAAGGTTTTTTCATTGACTATCTCATGATGCAGTAAAAAACTGGAGAGTTACCATGTCCCATTTTTTGCACCATGTGTAAGGTGACACGTTTGCTATCGACATTGTTTTCATAGTTTTCTTGGAATTTTGCTGGCGGAATGTAGTTTAAGGCTCTGTGGGGGCGATTTTGGTTGTAATCTAACCGCCAATTCATAATCACATCCTTTATTTCAATTAAATCTCCAAAACAATTCAAGTCAAGACATTCTTTTCTGAACTTGCCATTCAGAGACTCCACAAAGGCATTCTGTTGCGGTTTGCCGGGAACAATGAAACTCAACTTCACCTTGTTATCCTGAGCCCATTTGAACATCACGGAACTCCGGAGCTTATGACCATTGTAGCTGACCAGATATTCCGGTAAAGACCTAATCTTCGCCAGTTCTGTCAGTTTTTTGGCTATCCTCACTCCCGAAATGGAAGTATCCACTATCTGCAATACCAGTTCCCTGGTATAATCATCCATCAGGTTAAAGACTCTGAACTCCCTGCCATTCATTAAACTGTCCGAGACAAAGTCCACCGACCAGCGGTTATTGGGACGTTCTGCCTAAACCAAAGTACAGGATGTCCGCATGCTCAAGCCTTGTTTCTGTAAATCCCCAACAGCTGCTTGTTTCTGCTAAGGACTCACTATTTTTTTGAGAGAAGCTCCTTCATCGCCTCTATCTCCAAGTCCTACTCCGCCACTATCTTCTTCAAACGGTGGTTTTCAATCTCCAAATCATGTTTAACTCTGGCATCACTGGGGTTCATGCTACCATATTTATTCTTCCAGTTATAGAAGGTGTTCCGACTGATCCCGACTTTCTGCATACTTCCTTAACATCTGCTGCCGTATCGGATTCTTTCAGGATTTGGTGGATCTAAGTATTGGTAAATCTACTACGCATTGGTCGCTCCATATCTTGGTTAAGTTATTTCTGAGCAACAAATTCTCCCGACAAGCTCCTGCTGTAAAGCGGGAAATTTTTGATCAAAAAAAAACGACACGCGCGTTCCAATGTGTCACTCTTCCAGTGGTGTAAATTTCGGGAATAAGGTCATAATCTTTAAAATGATAGATGCTGTTATAGAGAGCACTAATTTTTCCTATCATCAATTTGATCTGCATATAAAAAATAGCATAATATTTTACAGATATAATAAAGAAGAGGTGCGCTCTGATTTTGGAAAAAGAGCTCAAAAGCTAAAAATTTGCGATTATTATATGTTATTTTTATATAAGAAAATAGCCCATTAATAATTAATGCCTTAATTATTCAAGGTCTTTTAGGGATTGGGAAAAAACCGTATATATATTCTGCAAAAACTAAAGAGACGATGGATTCAACGAAAATAGAGACTAAAAACCTCCTTCGTATAACGGAGCAGATTTTTGAAAGGATGCAAAACAATTATTTGTCATTTTACAATATATATTAATATATTAAAATTGGATCTATATATTACTTTTACGTTTTTTTGTTACGTTTCTTATATTGTTTAATAGTCATAATAATATAGACAATAATTAAAATATATACAATTATTAAAATTGCTGATATGATTCTATAAAATCTGTTTGATAATATTTCCCATTTTTTAGCATATAATATTATTAATATAGAAGAAAATAATGACGGTAATAATAGGGAGAGTAATTCACCTCCTGTATGAAAACAAAATCCTATTAATTCCTGCGGTTTAGAAATTAATTCCGATAAATATCCTTCCCATTTTAAAAGGTTATTCTCACCTTTAGCTATTTTATTAATATCAGGAATTAATATTTGAGTAAGATATTGAGATAATCTTAATATACCTCGTAATAACCCTAAATATATTATTGCCATTATAGCATAAACAAAACATATAGTAAATAATAAAACCATAAGGGTCAGATGATTGTTTATTAAATTTTCTATTTTAAAATATGTTATAATTGTTACTATAGGAGCAGCTGCTGCTAGTCCCAAATTTATCATTTTTCTTTGTGACAATTGATTATTATGAAGTTCTTCATATATTATTTTATATTCTTCCATCATTACATTCAATTGTTTTTCCTCTAAATTTGTTAATTCTTTATTTGTTATTTTGTCATTTTTAGAAGGTAACATAACTATCTCCTCATAATATATTATTTATAAATATTATATTCTTATATATTAAATTAAATATTATATAATACTTTATTCAAAAAAGAAGGAAGCTAATATTATCATTTTCTTATTGCTTATTTAATTACAAGCTATTTTTTACCTTTTGTCGGCTTTGTTGGCGGTTCAGTTTTTTGGACGGGGGAGTAAGTTTTTAAGAAGACGCTTGCGTCTTCGGT
>CAZLZR010000220.1:0-2400 GCA_964564015.1 uncultured Acetivibrio sp. | reverse complement strand
GTCTCTCCCCAAATGACTTGGAAACATCCAAAGCTTCAATAACCTTATCGCCGAGGCGTGGCCCGTTTGGTATAAAAATTTCCAATTTTTCATCCTTGCTTTTGCCGTCCTCATTCAACATCTTTTCATATTGGGAAAGTCGAGCTTTAGACTTCGCTTGACGAGCTTTAGGCGACATGCGTACCCATTCCAGTTCTCGCTCAAGCGTCTTCCGTCTCTTGCTTTCCTGTTTCTCCTCCATAGCAAGTCGGGCACTTTTTTGCTCAAGCCAGGATGAATAATTTCCTTTCCAAGGTATACCTTCTCCTCTGTCAAGTTCCAAAATCCATCCGGCAACATTATCGAGAAAATAACGATCATGAGTAACAGCAATAACTGTCCCTCTGTACTGTTGAAGATGCGCTTCCAACCATTGAATACTTTCAGCATCAAGATGATTGGTCGGCTCATCCAACAATAATACATCAGGCTCTCTCAAAAGTAAACGACAAAGTGCAACTCTCCTTCTTTCACCCCCGCTAAGCGTTTTAACTGAAGCCATTGGTTCAGGGCATTGGAGAGCATCCATAGCCCTTTCAAGTTTGGCATCGATGTCCCAACCATTAATTTGATCTATTTTGTCAGTTAGCTCTCCCTGATACTCTATCAAACGATTCATCTCCTCCTCATCCATTGGCTCTGCAAATCTGTTGTTTACCCTCTCATATTCCTTCAACAACTCCACAACCTCGCTGACACCTTCCTTAACTACTTCAATCACAGTCTTGGAATCATCGAGTTTCGGTTCTTGTTCGAGATATCCCACAGAATATCCCGGAGCCCAGACTACTTCTCCTTGAATATCATTTTCAATTCCTGCTATTATTTTCAAAAGAGTAGATTTACCGGAACCATTCAACCCGATTATTCCAATCTTAGCACCATAAAAAAAAGAGAGGTATATATCCTTAAGAATGATTTTATTGCTATTTGGCAATATCTTGCCAACACCATTCATGGAAAAAATAATCTTTTCTTCAGCCATTTTATCTATTTTGAGCAAAGATACTATGACATTACATCTTTCCCAAGTTGTTGACTAAAGTATCTATATATTGTGCAGATATTACTGAATCTATCTGATGTTTCCTTTGAGCCATAGTCGCTCTGAAAAGCTCCATATGTGCCTTGTCAACACTTTTAGCAGGAGGAGATTCCATATTCAGCGGATTGATTGGCTTGCCGTTTTTCCATACTCTGAAATCGAGATGCGGACCAGTTGATAGACCCGTACTACCTACATAGCCAATAACTTGCCCTTGACGCACTCTAACTCCTTTCTCCACACCGGCACCATATTTTGAAAGGTGCATGTAAGCAGTAGTAAATGTGGCATTATGCTTTATTTTAACAGTATTGCCACCGCCACCTGAATATCCCTTTTGAATAACTACGCCATCTCCTATCGACATAACCGGTGTACCTTTTGGCGCTGCGTAATCCACCCCTGTATGTGGTCTAACAATACGGGTTATTGGGTGTCTGCGCGCATATGTAAATCCAGAAGAGATTCTGGTATAGCTCAAAGGTGCCTTAAGAAATGCTTTTTTTAAGTTCTCACCAGAGGAATTAAAATATTGTATTGCATTTGTATCCCCCTCCTGGAAAAGATATGCGTCATAAACCTTCCCCTTACTCGTAAAGGTCGATGCATAAACCGTCCCAATACCTACTACATTGTCCTTTATTCGTACCTCGTCATAAAGTACTTTAAAACAGTCACCTTTTTGCAATCCAAAGAAATCAACAGACCATGCGAAAATATTTTCCAGTCTGGCGGCTATTTCAAAACTCAAGCCTGCTCTTTGTACATCCGACCATAAAGAGTTTTCTATAAGAATATCTGCAACCCGAAGATGAGTTTCGGTTTGCTCATTAAAGCATCTTACAAATATTGAATCATTCAGACCAAAAACAAAATATGAAGTAGGACTCTCTTCATAAACAAGATATGCAAGTCTCGGTAGTTCTTCTCTTGTAAAATATGCCCTGTAGTTCTTACCTACTTTCAATTTCTTAAGATCAAACACTCCCTTGCTTGCTTCAGCAAGAGCATAAGCATCAGTGTTTGAAACTCCCAGATCACTCATAAGTTTTGAAAAAAATTGCCCTTTTTTTACACTTCCCTCCTGAACATCAAACATGGAAACAGGAATGCCAAATTCTGTAATAACCTCCACTGCAGACTCTTCATCTTTTGAATTATCATTACCTCCTTCTGAACATGAAGTAACAGTAGAATTAATAAATAAGGCAATAAAAAAAATAGTAACTGGTAAAAAATTTGGTAGTTGTTTCATGATATATTATTTCAGCCCGAAGTTAATAATTTCAGTGAAATTGTTTGTAATTTGGTGTAAA
>CAZLZR010000219.1:0-2485 GCA_964564015.1 uncultured Acetivibrio sp. | reverse complement strand
GATAATTTAGAATTCTTGTTTTTTAAGTGGTATGCTATAAACATAGCGTATCCAGTTTTACTTCTTAAATAGCTTTCTATTTTTTCATTTGACATAGACTTCCGATAAATATCCGCTGCTTCCAAATCAACACAGGTTTTATCTGCTACCAAAAGCTTGTCTATGAGATTATTAGCCATTTCTACTCCGCTTTCTACCGGAATATTATTAACCCCGGAACTTTGCACAACTGCCTTATGGAATAACCCTTTTGCAAGTGGAGAAAGCATAAGGTTTAGTACAGCTGATCCACCTGCAGATTCCCCCGCAACAGTCACATTTTGGGGATTACCGCCAAAACTACAAATATTTTTCTGTACCCACTCCAGTGCTTTTATCATATCCAGGGTACCATAGTTCCCGGATTTATCTCCCATTGTACCTTCAGAAGTCAGTGCTGGATGGTTGAGCCACCCTAAAGCACCTAATCGATAATCTATAACTACCACTACTACATTACATTCCACTGCTAAAAATTGTGCAAACAAATATTCTTCCGCTTTACCCGTTACATATCCTCCTCCATGAATCCAGAAGTATACAGGTAAATTCTTCTCTTTTGATTTTGGCCGATACACATTCAAATTCAGGCAATCCTCAGAACCAATGATTTTACCTGTAGGAGCCCAGTAGTAGTTTTTCTCAACTTGAACACTGCATTCCTTTTCAAATGTTGAAAAACGAATTCCATCCCATGATTCAGGATCTTGTGGAGCTTTCCACCTAAGTTCACCTACAGGTGATTTTGCGTAAGGTATACCTGTCCATGCCCAGCAAGGAGGCTCCAGATATAGGCCTGCCACTGTCCCGGAGGTTGTTTTAATCACAACTTCCGAAGAATCTCTTATGAATCCCAATACATAATCAATATATTTCTGAAGAGTTTTTCTCTCTTTTGGAACAATCCACTTTTGTATATCTTTTATCAGACATCCGTCTACATACTTTTTTGCCTGAACAAAGCTGCCTCTTTCCAGTTCCTTGATAAGTTGTTCACAACTGGTTTCAAAGCTTTTCTTAATACTTTTAACCTTTTTGCTTGGTTTAAATGCATTATCTGGCAATTGATCAATCCGGTCATTCAGCTTTTTTACTGCATCTATGGGATTTGCCAAGACATTTAATGCTTCATGTGAATATGGATCGTCAGATTCACTTGAGATATTACTGTCCACTGATTCAACAGCAAACAAAATCCCTGCATTCATAGTCAGTATTAAAACAAAAACCATAATACAAGCAAAAACTTTTCTCATTAAAATCCCTCCCAATAAATTGTGTTTTCTCTTTTTTTTCAATTATGTGCAAAAACTGTTTATTCAATTATATAACTTATTTCAAATCGTTTATAGATGCACTTTGTCAGAAATTATCATGCGTTTTGTCAGATTTGTCTCTAAAATATAAGTCACAATTACAAAGTTCAATAGCGTCCATAGACATGAAGAAGATGCACTTTCTTAAGAAAATGAAAAAGGAGCCCCCTGAAGCGACACTTCAAAAGCTCCTTAGTTTTTAAAGCCAAAGCTCTTTTTTCCCTGAGACCTAATGCGGCAACAACCTATTTCAAATCAATATCACAAGCTTAAGTAACTTCGACAGATTTATTATAGTTAGTTATCTAAACATCGTTAAGGGGTTTTTATACTTTTACTTATTTTCTAATATAACCCTCCCTGAATTTACAATAGTATTTAAAAATGAATAAGGCTTTAATGGCTGTGGTGTGGCATGCTACATAGGATGACCCCTAAGTCCTGCTTCATGTTAAAACCAAACCACACCTTTATAGATGCACATTTATATGTGGAGTTCCCTGCCCTGCAACGCCAGACTTGGCCATGGACGGCCTTCCCCTGATGAAATCCTTATTAACCGAGACCATTAATCCAAAGCTCATAATACTCCTTATTTGTGACATCATAATTTACTGTAAAGAAATTTGGACCTCCATCTAATATTAAAATATATTCTTTGCACCATCTATCACGCATATTATCATCTAATAACGTTATGAAATTGCAATGCAAGACCTTCTTTCCGTCGATAGTCTTGCCAACATACTGTCTTTTGTAGCTCTTAATATTCTTAATAACGAAGGATAAGCTCGATTTATTATATGTAGTTCCAACCCCCAAATTATTTTTTTCTAATTTTTTTAAATACTTTTCAAGCTCACTTTCAAAGTCATCTATGTTATTCTCATCTGGTATCCAACCACCTGGCTCTGAATCTTCTAGAATAACCCCTTCATATTGATCTGTTTTAATAATTTTCAAGCCGCCATTCTGATCGTTTTTAATAGTTGACAAAGCAGGCGATGAAATAGGATATCCAGTTCCTTTTCTTTCATTATCAGAGCATCCAGCTAGAATAACTAAGCTTAATATCAACGTAAACGTAAAATAAGACCCGTCTGTTAATAAATTTACAAACATGAGATAAT
>CAZLZR010000218.1:0-2509 GCA_964564015.1 uncultured Acetivibrio sp. | reverse complement strand
CGGGAGTTGGTAATGCTAATAATTTTAAGTATAAACTTAATAAAGACTTTAAAGGTAGCTTTACTAAAAAAGAAAGTGGTATTGGTAAATTGCATTATTATTCTCCTGAATCGTTAGGTCAAGACACTCCACATTTCAGTATTGAAACAATTGGAAAGGAAACTATACATACCGACCAACGTATAATTGATGCCTCTTATAATACAACGATGGTACATACAACTGATTTGCCATCACCAACTTTATCACATACTTTTGAAGTCCCAAATATTGTGAAAGCACAAAAAACTCAGAAATCTATGGTCGGAAGTAACCTAGGTATATATGACTATAGAAATAACAGTTGTTTAACAAATGCCGCTGATGTACTTCGTGCTGGAGGTACAGACATACCCGCATCAAATGTACAATTAAGAAAATTTATAAAAGAAATATTCGGAGGTGGCAACAAATAGTAAAAATTAACTAAACTTCTGTTATTAAAGAAAGGGTGGATAAATGGCTATTATTAATTGCTTAATTCATGGAAATAATGGTATTGTTCATGTATGTCCTCATATTTTTAAAGCTGTTGAAGTAAACATGAAAATCAAAGTGCATTCAGTCAAAGATGATTTCTTTGGGAAAATATATTTTTGTGATGAATGTGATAAGAAAATGGTAGACATTAATAAAAATGATATTGAAGAAGTGGTTGAGTCTTTAGATAAAATAAATGCAGTTTGCTTTATGTGTTTTAAAGAGTGGACAGAGAATAATCAATAGTTAAATTATTTAAGCCGGGGTTACCCCCGGCTTAAATTTTGTAAGCGCTGGAACACACACCGTAGTGTAGAAACCTCCTTTGTTTGATATGATTTAAGCAAAAATATCAGACGGGAGGTTTTTAAATGCCTAAAAAGGATTTAGAGCTTGAGAAAAGGTGGAGGATAAAATTTGATGAGTATAAGAAAAGTGGTCAAAGTGTTAAATGTTATTGTTACTCTAAAATTGTACCACATACCGGTAAAAAAATAGGCCACCTTAATCAAATTTCCTGTATGATTATGTTGACAGCATATCGTACAGGAGGAAAGGATATGATTAAGATGGCACAATTAGAGGATATCAGAAAAATGTACTTTATGGAAGGCCTAAGTATTAGGGAAATTAACCGAAGGTTTATTGCAATTAGTACCAAGAAGCCAACATGGTGCCGCTGGTCCAATACAAAGCATCTTACATCCTGGTGGAAAAGGTGGAATGGAAATTTGGGGCGGTGGTCGATAAAAATAAAAAATTTGGAGGTGTAATTGATGGAAAACTTAATGGAGCTTAGAGACATATTAAATAATGCAAGTAGTTTGTCTTGGAAGGATTCACTTTTTCTACCTAATGATAAAAACTGGTCTTTAGATACTACGTGCTATTTATTTGACTTAGACGATTTAGAGGACGATGAAGAAATTCCTCAATACGCTATTGAGAATAATCTTATGTATGTATTAAGTATTTCAGATATTCAAGATATTGTTGATAACGCAAAGCAGCAACGTCCTCAGTGTTCAGAGTTAGAGTTATTTCAAGCATTTTTATATTATTATAAAAATGATGCTTTTATATCGTTTTAGGTTTAGACATAAAAAACGTGAGGATTAATAAGACCCTGGGACGGGAACGGATCTTGTGTCTAATCTCTTGAATGCCTTATAAAATAAGCGTTTTAGCAAGATGCCGGAATTAGTATAAAAAGCTAGTTCCGGTTTTCCTTTTGACTTTTGACAAAAAATAAATCTATGTACAATTCTGATGTGTGTTGTATAGTTTAGCATATATGTGTATGAATACGATGAAATTAACAGACCTAAGACCGTACGCTTCAAGGAAGAAGAAAAAGAAGAAGAAATACTCCTTGAAGAATATGTCTACGATATATTGTCAGACAAGAAAACTCAAAAAACAGTAAAAAAATATTTAAAAGATAACGAAACTGCAGAGTATATATATAGATACGATTATGCAGGAAGAGAAGTAATGCGAATAAATCCTGACAAAGGAACATTTGAGAGCCACTATAACGACAACGGAACCTTGAACAGCACAAAGGACGCTAATGGAGGACTCGTATTCTATCACTATGACGGACTCAACAGGGTGACTGAGAAATATACATTGATTGAGGATACAGACAGAAAAATGTATCTGTATAGCAAGATCGAATATGACAAAGCCGGCAACATAAAAGCTGAGAAAACAGGAAAGAAGCCCGTTCCATATAATATGGAACAGGTCATGGAGCCTTCCCAGGAAGACCTCATTATAACCACTTATGAGCTGTATAAAAATGGAAAGACTAAAACGGTACAAAGCAGCAACGGCGCCAGAACCGAATATACTTATGACAACGATGGCAACATAATAACCGAGACAGTCTACAGGTCGGAAAACGACAAAACAAAAGAATCTCAACCCAAGAGGCTGGGATTCTTTTTATTGCATGCGAGACAGAACTAATGCAAATTGCAAAAGT
>CAZLZR010000217.1:0-2519 GCA_964564015.1 uncultured Acetivibrio sp. | reverse complement strand
GTCTTCCATTCACATAAAGATAAATCTTTATATTTAGAAACCTTTGGTTTCTATGGGATTCACCCCGAGGCAAGCCTCGAGGAATTCTTTCGATTAAAATTTTTTTACTTAACAAGTTTATCTGAATTTATTTTTTTAAATGGAAGATAAATATCTCAATGTGAGTGTTTTATCTGTACTTTGATTAGGTAAGCGGATACTTTTCAGGCAGGTATAATATACCTCTTCAAAAAGTCACCACCTTGTCGAAGAACTTCTGTATTTCGGCATTAAAGTTGCGTAATAGCTAATTTTTTCTAACGAACTATTCTTATTATCACTCTGTACGCCTTTCAGAAGATCAAGATTGTCTTTCAATATCAAATCCTTTAATAACTCCATTGCAAAAATTACACTGAATAACAATGCTATATAATGTTAATCGAAATAATGTATAGTATTAATATTTTATCCATTTGTAAATTTCAGTTCTTTTATCCGAAAATATAACCTTTATTAAATATATTCCTGCTGGAATATTAAATACATTTACTTTTGCCTCTTTAATTTCTAAATGTAAGTTTATTGAATATATTATGTTTCCAGAAATATCCATTATTTCATAACCAACAAAAGGATAATCTGTCTTGAATATCAGATTACCATCTAAATTATTTTTTATGGTTAATGAATTTCGATTCTGTGATATTTCTTTTACATTATCTGTTATGCCAGGAGAACTTTTTAGTAAAACTTTTCCTGACAAAGCATAAATCATTGTGTCATTTACAATGGAAATATCCGAATGATTGATGTCAATACAATATGTCCAAGAACGAAATATAGTATTATCACTCACACCCATATCATTCTCTATTGTAAGGAGTGTCATAATATTTTCTCCACCGTTTGTTAATATCCCAGCATCCAAACTATAACCCATGCCATCATTTATCATATAAAGCCCTGTACCACCTGCTAGTGCATTCCAACTCCCTGAATTGTCTTTCTTATATGAGGCATACGGGCTTGTTGCATCTCCTGCTAATACATACAAGTTATTTGGAGTTTTTTGAACAGAATAGAAATCATTTTGATCAATGACCACAGGTTCTTTATCCCAATTGTTACCAGCATTTATTGTTTTGTAAAGCGACAGACTTTTACCTACTATATATCCTTCTAATCCATAAAATTTTATATCATTTAAATCTTTTTCCGTAGAAAAGTTTCTAAGCGCCCATGTTTCTCCACCGTTATTAGAAATTAATACTGTCCCGGCGTTTCCAACTGCCCAAATGTCTTCTCAAGATGTGTAAGCTATAGCATTAAGATTAGCTGTTACGTTGGTTGGTTTAATATCCCATGTTATACCGCCATTTGCCGTTTTGTATATTGCTCCATTGTCTCCTACCGCAAATCCAGTATTTTTATCAACAAAAATGATATTTCGAATTAATACATTTTCTTGAATTATTGTTTTATGCCATGTATTACCATAATCGGTTGATTTTGCAATTAAACTTTACCCTGTTACAAAAAGTGTATCAGGTGTTGTAGCATATACTTTGTATAGATATGTATCATTTAGACTTTCAATACGTTGCCAAACATTTTGTCCGTGCAAACACAAACTCCCCATAAAGAGCAGGAGTAAAAGTGAAATTTTTGTTTTCATAGTTTAATAATTTTATGGAGTTCATAATTTTTATCAAATTCAATAACTACAAAATATAGCCCACTACTATAATTCGATAAATCCAAGACCAAATTATTATTTATTTTTATGGATTTTTGTAAAAGATTTCCTAATGAATCGTACAATTTTATTGATTTACATTGTTGAATATACTCAGGGAAATTAAATTGAATAAATCGATTGGTCGGGTTAGGTGATAACGAGATTGTTTGATCTATCTGTTTGTGGTTCTCTAAACCTGAGATTGCATCACAACATGTTCCATCTGGACAAAGATTATTGTTTTTATAATATTCAATTCCATCTTGTTTATAACAAACCAGATATGGAATTGAATAACCTATTGCCAATTCCTCGGATGGAGTAAAAAAGCCATTGATACTTCCTATGCCTTCTATCCATTCGGATGCTCTATCAAAAGAAAATCGTTTCCTTTTCTCTCCATTGAGTAATTCAATTGTGTCAATTTTTAACACAACGGGGTTTCTAGATAATTCACCTGAAGGAGCAGTTGAATAAATGGTGTCACCTACTTCTACGGTAAAATCGTAAAGTAAGAATTCTGTTATAATCATTGTTTCGTAATCGGTATATTGTTTGAAAACTTTCCCTGCTTCTTCTCGAATAGCTCCTATATAGTAAGTTGGTTGTCCCAAATTATTGGGTGATCTTCCAATTACTTTTCTATATGTCACGTTATTTAATATGGTATCGCCACTTAAATAATATTGACTTTTACCTTCTATTATTTCTGTATTTGAATTTACCCAGAATTCTGTCCAACATGCGTCATTCCCAAAATAGCTTTGAGCTTTTGATATGTTTGCTATCAAAATAAAAA
>CAZLZR010000216.1:0-2539 GCA_964564015.1 uncultured Acetivibrio sp. | reverse complement strand
TTCCAAAGCCTCCTGAGGATCTGCATAAGCTCCTTCAACCTTTACCATGCCTGTTTTGTGAACCTCCCACGACTGAAGTCGTAGGCTTCTAGCATTACTGTTAGATTTTCCTGCATCATCGTCCTCGTTACCTACTAACTCCACAGGCGTCCTAATTCCGATAGTTCCTACCGTACTTGTATATTAATTACACTACCAATCCTAATTCCCTTAATCCTTGATTGTGAATATTCCTAGCTGCGTTTTCATCCCTTTGATGTGTAACACCACATTCCTCACAAATCCATTCTCTTACAGTTAATAATTTTACTTTCTTGTTTACTGTTCCACAATCACTGCAAGTCTGACTACTTGCATACCACGTATTAATTTTATGATAAGTGCGACCATACCACTTTGCTTTATAACTTAACTTCCTCATGAAATCCGACCATCCTACATCTGCTATTGACTTTGCCAAATTGTGATTCTTGATCATATTAGAAATTTGTAAATCTTCACTTATTATTACTTGGTTTTCGTTAATAATTTGTGTAGATAACTTATTTGAAAAGTCATTTCTAATGTTTGATATCTTCTCATGCAATTTAGCTATTTTCTTAGTTTGCTTCTTATAATTTTTGCTATGTCTGGTCATTTTACATAGTTGCCTTTGTAATTTCTTTAGTTTTTCTTCATGTTTATATAAAGCTTTAGGTCTTTCTATATGGTTGCCATTTGTATCTATAAGAAATTCTTTTAACCCTAAATCAAAAGCATATACTTTATCATTCTGAAGTAGAGGAGAAGCTTCTAATTGCTCCACCAATACAGCTACAAAATATTTCCCACTTGGTACTTGACTTATAGTAGCAGATTTTATTTTACCTGCAAATTCTCTATGAGTTTTACATTTTACCCACTTGAGCCTTGGTAATTTAATTCTACCATTGAAATCTACTTCTATATTGTTGTTGGTAAAATTTGTAGTATAGGAATAGTTATGATTATGCTTACTTTTAAATTTAGGAAATCCTGCATGTTCTTTAAAGAATTTCTGATAAGCATAATCCAAATCGTATATAGCATTTGTTAAGGCGAATTTATCTATTTCTTTAAGCCATACAAATTCATTTTTTAATTGTTGGTTACAATGATTATTACAATCTATTTTAGACATTGATTTTTGCTCTATCTCATATAATTCTATTTTCTTTGCCAGGTAATAATTATATACAAACCGGCATGAACCTAATGTTTTAGCTAACTGTACTTTTTGTTCATTATTTGGGTATAAACGATATTTATATGCTTTTAACATAGATGAATCCGCCTACCTCTCCTTTTGAGAGTTTATATATTCCCTTATTTGTTCTTCAGTATTTTCACTTACTGTTGCTACAAAGTAAGATGGATTCCATAAATGCCCACCCCATAACCTTTTCTTTAATTCAGGATATTGTTTTAATAACAATCTGGCACTTACGCCTTTTAATGCTTTGATAATATCTGGTATATAATGCTGGGGAGTACATTCTATCAATAAATGTATATGGTCTAAACTTCCACTTATTTCTTGGATAACAAATCTATTGTCTACAGCAATATTATTTAATAACTCTATTAATGCTCTCTCTATTTTGTCAGTTAATATTTTATGTCTGTATTTTACACACCATACTATATGATATTGTATTGAATAAACATATCCTCTACCATAATGTACTTCTGACATATGTTACCACCTCATGTTCATTATAACATATGTATTTGTATAAGTCAAGTATGTAAGCATGTAAGCACGGGCTATAAGTGACATATGTAGCCTTTGCCTAACTCATGACTGAAGTCACGAGTTAGGCAAAGAGAGGTTCAAGTTCAATATATACTCGTAGGTTTTCCGCAATGCTTCCCTTGGTTTTACTCCTTTTTTCAGTGCCTCATCATATTCTCTCAGCCAGAGCTCTTTCAGGTTATATTCCAGAAGCAGATTTAACAATACATGCAGTGAAACTTCAGCATCACGCTCGATATTGTTTCCGTAAAAATATTTGATTGCCTCATTATATTCACATAATTCTGTATGGATCCTAAATACCATCTCCACCAAATTATTAATTTTATCTACTCTCTTGTAATCGGAAGAATCCGAAGACCATGATTTTTTTGATGGAGCCGGTTTTGATTTTTGTAATTCTTTTTTTAATAGCTTGCATTGCTCAATAGCAATTACTTTGAAATCCGGAGATTTGAGATTCATAACCAATACCTGAATCAGAGACGAATGTAATGTTTCTCTATCTAGTTCACTGTTGATAACCAGTTCAATGACAGACTTTATGGATTCATTATTTATCCCGCTTCCAAGTTTTCTCGTTATTACTGTATCGAGCAGTACCGTTTGCTCAATACCAACCGATCTGAAAGGATTCTCCGTATTAAAAATATAATAACTGCAAGCATAGCTCAACATCTCATACAGCTTTTGAAGTAAATCAGTTGCGGTGCTTCCCTCTGCACTATCAATTGATATATCTTGTAAATCCTTAATATAAGCTTT
>CAZLZR010000215.1:0-2540 GCA_964564015.1 uncultured Acetivibrio sp. | reverse complement strand
TTGACTTTTTTCTGTGGAATTGGTATCAATTACCTACAACTGCATAAGGCATGTAATCATATGAATCAATATTGTAATACCGAAATTTTTTACCATATTTCCAGAGCACAGTGTTGCACAGTGCCAACTTATTTTCATATCCTCGATCCATTACTGCTAATTTGGGATCGCTAATTTTATCTATATCTTTCAGTATTGAAAAATATATCTCACAATACTCCTCAAAACTTATGTCACTAATTCCGTAATTTTTTAGGACATAATTGCTTATGCTGTTTCTTGTACAGGAAATATACTCATTTCCTATCTTAACATAGTTTTTATATATTGCTTTTTCAAAGGCTTTTTTGAAAAACAAAGGAATATCTTTGTCGTGTAAAATATTTTCCAAAGCCTTTTTTTGTGAGTCTTTTTCAGAAGTATCTCCATATCTCAGTGATAGGTATTGATAAGCTTCATCATCATTAAATGCGATTACAAAATCCTCTCTGGAGATAGCATATCTATTAAAAATATCTGAGTATATATCTTCTTTAAACTTTGCAGAGGAATTGTTTAATTTTTTTATTGCTTTTGCTTCTATTTGGCGTATTCTTTCTCTTGTAACTGCTTTTGTAATTCCTACATCCTCTAATGTTTTTCCTATAATTCTTTGCCTTAGAACATCATACTCCTTATCATTCAGATAATTCTTAGCTCCAATAACAAAGCTATCATATATAGCTACAAATCTATCATCATAAAGTAGATTTATATCATTATTATTAAGCAAATCATTTAAAGATTTATTTAATATCTCAGCGTATTTAAAACAATCTGGCATTTTATCAAGCAAATGGGGTTCATCACAACCGTAATTATTCTCTCTAATTACGTCAAGAATGTATTCATTAATAATAGATTTCATATATATATTTTCATATAAACTTTTCATAAAGATTTCGTCCTTTAGGATATCCTTAGTATCAGAGATAATATCCTTTTCAGTGACGTAATTTAAATAAGCTTGTTCAAGTGCTTTAAATAATTCTACAGGATTGATATTTGTTTTTTCGCTTATTGATGAAAAAATCTTAAATCCTATTACATCAACAATTGTTTGTGATTGTTTACTCTCCTCAGTGCATTTTATAGGTTGAACTGTCTCCTTAATTTGTTCTAATTCTAGAAGAGTTTTTCTTCCCATATTAGGAATTGCAATTAATTCTTCTTCTGTTTTATTAATTAATTGAGAATAGTAATTTATGCCTGTTGTTTTTAGACAATTGAATGCACGGACATTTAATTCTAAGTCCTCGATTGCAATATCAAAATATTTTAAGCCATTATGGCCTATAAAAGTTCTTTGACTTAGCTTGTCGCCAATCTTATCTTCAGAATAAATCTCTGACTTGTTTGCATTTAACCTGTCAATAACATTAAAAATCTCTTCCAGACTCTTCGCACCTAAATTTCGAAGCTTCATAATATTGTCTTTTGAGCAACTTAGAAGTTTATCAATGGTATGAATACCTTCTCTAATAAGCGCATTATATGATCTTGTCGATAAGTTTAATCTGCTAATTGAATCTGTATAATGAGGAGGGCACATACTCACCTCTGAATCCTTTATAATTATAGTGTCCAGCAATACCCCCCCTTTTCGTCTATCTCTAGTTTTTAAGCATATCCTCATGTATATACTTAACATAAATATGATAATGATTTAGTGCACAGACTTCTGCAATTAGCCCATTTTCTGTCAATCACTGTGTCCAATAACGCATAAAACTAGAAAGTTCTCTTCTATATCTATCCTATTTACCGTTAACTACTCGTGCCGGAATTTAATCCATTATTATACTCTCATTGTGTTAAATATTACCTCTATTATATGCTTCATGTCGAACAATATCAAGCTATAGAGGTCTTTAAATTCCAAATCTTGCTATCGCCAAAACTATCCTTTATACTAATGACAAAAGTAAATCTTTTCCTGATAGGAGTGGAACCCTTTGAATAAGCACATTTTAACAGTTTGATATTATTCAAATTATACCTGCAAAGAAACGCCAAACGCCTTTTATCCGGCTTCAGGAAAAATGGCTTGAAGATGTCGGATTTAAGTTTTGTGATAAGATAGAAGTGCAATAGCAGCCGGAAGAGTTATTGATTAGGGTAATAAAAAATCCGCAAAAAAAATTAATGAGTCCACCTTATCTGTAGTCTCAAACAATAATCTTTTCAATTTAATACTTCAAAATTAGTATCCTTTATTACAAATCTATACTAACTATACTTTTACCGATTTAACGAAATATGTACAAAGCCCATTATCATAATTACTTAAAACAATAATCTGATTTTGTTGCTTTAAAAACAATTCTGACAACATCTTTTTCTTCGATATATCTAAATCTTTCATAATCAGCTGGACAATTCTCCAAAAATGTCTTAACAAATCTATAATCTCCAGAATATTCTGTTAATTCGCTTCTTAATCTATTTAGGGGCTGCTGAACAGCCCTCAATTTTTATCAGCAAGCCAACTTGAGTGGCCA
>CAZLZR010000214.1:0-2550 GCA_964564015.1 uncultured Acetivibrio sp. | reverse complement strand
GGTTTCATACCGTTCAATCTATCGTTGGTTCGGTGAATAATATTAGCCTTGGATTTCTTTGTAGGATCTGAACTCCTAAAGGCATCTATATTGATAACCATGATTTCTATATTACTGCTTACAGCAAAGCTTCTAACCTGTTCAAGGTTACTACTGTCATAGATAAAGTAATTATAGATGGTGTTATCGTATAATCCTTTGAGATGTTCTTCTGTAATCTGTAAGGACTTATAAACACCTTCTTTTATAGCAATGCTGGGAACAACGATAATAAACTTAGAAAATCCATAGTTTTTATGGAGTTCTAAGATGGTCCTTAAGTAAACATAAGTTTTACCAGTACCTGTTTCCATCTCTACATCAAAGTCATAGTTTCCTGCCTTTAAGGTCTTTGTCTGTGGCAGACCATTTCTAAGCTGAACTTCTTGAAGGTTCTTTAGTATTTCTTCTTCATCCAGCTCAAGCCTATTGCCAATACCATTTCCAGAGTCAAACAAGCCAATCTGTCCATTATAGGCTGATACTGTAAAATTCGTCTGCATCGGAGTTTGGCCTCTAAACAAATCAACAACGGAAGCTATGGCCTGCTGTTGATATTCTAAATTCTTATCAAATTGCAGTTTCATTAATCCACGCCTCCTTATATAGTAATAAATTCTTCTATTCCTCCGGATTTAAGTATTTCTTTGATATTGGTCTTGTTGCTATCTGTCTTAAATCCATTATCCTTAAATACAACTCTGCTGCTTTCAGGCGATAATTCTTTTATTTTTGCTAAAATACCCCTAGGAACCTCTGTTGTAATTTCATCATCAAGACAAATCATAAGCATACCAAAGCCAATAGAATAAACCTTCTTCTGTGCAATTGTAAACTCATCAACTGGATAGGTTAAGTCAAGACCGTATTTAAGCATTATCTCAAATACAACGTCCAGTTCTGTCCTTCCTTCTACGTAGTTATCTACATAATCCATTAAAGATTGTTCTATATCATTATAGTCAGGTTGCCACTTGCGAATGTTAGATGTGTCAAGTTTAAGTACCTTAAAGCCAATATCAAGATTCTGTGCCACTAATCCCTTTTCTTCTTTAATTTTTTCACCTGCACGACGGATACGCTCTTTGCCAATTTCTGTAACTATTGGTTTTAACTTTTCATCTTTTAAATAATTAATATATTCTTTATTTTCATTTGTAAAAGGTTTTATCATTTCTGGAAGTTGAACCATTATAAACTTTAATTTGCTTTGATTTATAGCATTTAACTGCATAACTGCATGAGCTGTTGTCGCTGAACCGGAAAAAAAGTCCAAAATAATATCATTGTTCGATGCTACCATCTTTATTAAATCCATTATTAAGGCTAATGGCTTTTTGCCATTTTCAAATTTGATATTTCCTTCTTTGGTTAAATTGTTTAAATTATAACCATCCCAATAAGTTCCTTTTATATCTTTTTTATATACGTCACCATCAATAATTTCAGCAACATCTTTGAACCATGTTAATAATCTTTTATTATTACCCTTATAAAATTGTTCATATATTAAACCTTTGTTTCTTCCAGATTTAGGTATATATTCTATACTATACAAATCTGCCTTTGATTCCATCTTATCTATGGCTTCCATTACTCTTATTCTTATAGAGCTTTGTGGCATGGCAGTTGTAAAAATTCTATTAAAATACTTGTAATACACTTCTTTTTCTGTTAAATTTTCTTCTCTCATAATTTGGTTTACAGACTTATAAATTGGGTTTAATCTTTCAAAAATTTTAATTTCATTACCTTCTCCATCTACAGTAGATGTTAAGTAACTCTTATCACCTTCATAATACAATACTGAAGTGTACTTCCAACTTATATTATTATCTCTGTATTCATTTAATAGTTCAGTAATTTCTTGATAGCTATATACAGCATTAAAAGGTTCAATAAGGTTATAATCTTTTGTATATAGTAAAATGTACTCAATATTTTTCTTTAATCGTTTATCTTCTCCCCCGCCACTTGCTCCTGCATTATTTTTCATTTTTACAGAAAGTATATTAATAAAATTATCTTCTCCAAACACTTCATTGCAAACCTTCCTTAAATTATGTACCTCATTATCGTCAATACTAATGAAAATAACACCATCATCTGTAAGCAAGTTCCTTGCTAATCTAAGCCTTGGGTACATCATATTAAGCCAGTCGGTATGATAACGCCCACTTGTTTCTGTATTTGTACTCAATGCCTTACCATCACCATCCACTTGTCCTGTGATTTTCTTATAATTCTCAAGGCTATCGTGAAAGTCATCAGGATAGATAAAGTCCTTGCCCGTATTATACGGCGGGTCTATGTATATCATTTTAATCTTACCATAGTAGCTTTTTTGTAAAAGTTTTAATACTTCAAGGTTATCGCCTTCTATATAAAGGTTCTGAGTAGTATCCCAGTTTTTACTTTCTTCTTTATATGGTCGCAGTGTTCCTAGTGAAGGTGTTTGAGATAAACGCAAGGCACGCCCCTTACCATTCCATGTGAAATTGTAACGTTCGT
>CAZLZR010000213.1:0-2588 GCA_964564015.1 uncultured Acetivibrio sp. | reverse complement strand
TTGACTTTTTTCTGTGGAATTGGTATCAATTACCTACAACTGCATAAGGCATGTTATTTATAAGAGTGAAAGTGGTGCTAAAACTCATGTAATTAACAAACTATTTGGAGCAAGCAATACACATAAATATGCATCTATATCCTATAATGATTTATTTGATTCGAAGAAATCAGAAATCTATTTAAAGAACTTGAAAGATTTAATTAATACTGATTGGCCATATTTTATGGACTATTTTCAAATTAGTCAAGAAATATTCATTAATTGTATGGACGTATTGAACAAAGAAGGTCGTTTTGATGCACATGCAAATATTCCAGATAACGATGAAATGATTTTAGTAGAAGGGGCTTATAATAAAATAAAAAAAGGAATTGACACATATAACGAACAATAAAAATCACAATTATTGAGATTCTAGTTATCCATATAATGGGTAGTTGAAAGAATTCAAAGAAATTCTCGTTGTTTAATAATTTTATGGTTGACAGATAGGCTCAAATCACATATTCTAATATAAAATATATTAATGGTTATGAGAAAGAATAGTAAATATTGACTTGATTTCAGAGAGAAGATGGCTAGTGCGAATCTTTATGATAGCAATATTGAAGGCACTTTTGAACTGTGGATTGAAAGGATATATTCTGAATAGATTCCACCGGATTTTCCCCCGTTATAAAGGAAGCAGCATAAAGTTTTTACTCGTGCTGGCAGAGTGCAGATTTTTCTGAATTTAGGTGGCACCACGGACTAAAAATATAAGTTCGCCCTAAGCATAAAGCTTTGGGGTGGACTTTTTTATTTTCAATAAATAACGGTAAGGAGGTATACAAAGATGAGAAAAATAACTTTGGAAGAAATGATGGCATATTGTGATCGTTATGGATTCATTTTTCAAGGAAGCGAGATTTATGGAGGACTTGCAAATACTTGGGATTATGGACCACTTGGCACAAGGCTGAAAAACAATATTAAGGATGCATGGAGATACTTTTTTATACAGAGAAGGGAAAACAGTTATGAACTGGATTCTGATATTTTGATGAATCCTACTACATGGATGGCTAGTGGACACTTAGAGAGCTTTTCTGATCCCATGTTGGATTGCAAGGAGTGCAAGTCAAGACATCGAGCAGATAATCTAATTAATGATTTTGACACTACTGCAAATGCAGATGGTATGAACCATGAAGAAATGGTTGAGTTTATAAAACAAAATAAAATACCCTGCCCTAAATGCGGCAAATCAAATTTTACAGATATTAGACAGTTTAATCTTATGTTTGAAGCACAGCGTGGAGTGACTCAGGATACATCAATTACTATATATCTGCGTCCGGAGAATGCACAAGGCGAGTATGTTAATTTTTTAAATGTACTGCGTTCGATGAGAACAAAGCTGCCATTCAGTATTGGTCAGATAGGAAAGGCATTCCGTAATGAAATAACACCAGGTAAATTTATATTCCGTACAATTGAGTTTGAACAAATGGAGTATCAGACATTCTGTAAGCAGGGAGATGATGAAAGTCTTTATGAGTATTTCAAGAACTATGGTATGGAATTTTTTGAATTCATAGGGTTGCCTAAAAAACATTTACAGTTTCATAATCATGAAAAACTTGCACATTATGCGAAGGCTGCCTGTGATATTGAATACCTTTTTCCGTTTGGGTGGGGAGAAATAAACGGAACTCACAACAGGACTAACTTTGATTTACTAAGGCATCAAGAGTTTTCTAAAAAAAGTATGGAGTATTTTGATGCTCAGACAAACGAGAAATATATTCCTTATGTTATAGAGTCAACCTATGGGCTGGACCGACTTGTATTAGCTATTTTGTTTGAATCTTTGGTAGAAGAAGATTTGGAGGGTGGAGATACAAGATTAGTACTTAAGATTAAACCTTCTCTAGCACCTATTAAAGTAAATGTTCTGCCACTTATTAAGAAACGTCATAATGAAAAAGCACAAAAAATTTACAATGAGTTGACAAAGCATTTTATGACTTCTTATGATGATGCTGGCAATATTGGAAAACGTTATCGCAGGGGTGATGCTATTGGAATACCTTTTACAGTTACGATAGATGATGAAACTATTGAGAATAATACTGTTACAGTTCGAGAACGTGATACTATGCAGCAAGTGACAGTACCAGTTATGAAATTAAAGAGCTATTTGGCGGATATTATGGGATTATAATACATTGAGATTTCAATATTTAAAGCTAACCAGTAGTGCTTTACTATATGCCAAAGTGGAGGTCCTAAAAATTGAAATAGGGTTTATCAAAATGTTCTGACAATAACTTTAAAAATATAGTGAGAATTAAACAACAAAAGAGAAAGTGTCTACTACAACGAGAGCTTGAATTTACTTGCAGGGACATGGCTGGCATATGATTATATCATTAATATCATATGCCAGCCATGCCATCACTCTATAAGTCATTTTATTATCACTTTATAAGCAGTTTCAAAGCCACTTTAGGGATTCCTAAGCATGGCTCTGTAAGCTTTTCTAAAAAATGGGGGACGAAAAACCCGGGATTCGCTCTGTAAGAAGCTTTTCTAGCACTTCT
>CAZLZR010000212.1:0-2630 GCA_964564015.1 uncultured Acetivibrio sp. | reverse complement strand
TTAAACCATAAAACAATATTTTAGAATTCTAAAATTAGATGTAACAAAGTTGGTCAATCACAGTATATAAACTTAACTTCAGAAAAATAATCACGGTTAAGGGAGGTAAATAATTCTCACACGCTTTCCCTGTACAAGTATGATTAAACCTGCATATAATGATCTCCTCTGGACATCACTATGACCTAAATTGAATATTTCATCAGCCAAACCACAGAAAATGATGACTAAAATAATAAATATGGTAGGGACCTGAAAATGGATTTGTTTCTAAATTTAATTAGTACTTTCAAGTTAATTTGATATTAAAATAGTAGTTGTTTCTATAAGTTAACTTATGCAAAAGTTACTCTGGTGGATAATAGCCGGTAAAAGAGGAGGTAAAAATAGGGCCAGAATTCTCAAATTGATTTCTGAAAGGCCTTATAATGCTCATCAGATTTCAGAGGAACTATGTTTAGATTATAAGACGGTAAGGCATCACATTAAAATTTTAGAGAAAAATAATTTGATTCAACCTACTGGAGATACTTATGGTAAATTATATTTTCTCTCTTCTAAAATGGAAGAAAATTATGAAATTTTCGAAGAAATCTGGAGTAAACTGAATATTAAATGAGAAGGTGAGGAATAAAAATGATAATTGAACCTGGTTTACTTTATATTATTAAATACGTGGCTATTGGAGTGGGTGTAGCTAATGTATGTTTGTTATTGGGTTTGTTCTATATTTATTGGAATAGTTACAAGGATATGAAATCTGAATTCACTATCGGACTTTTATATTTCACTCTGGTTCTTTTGGTGCAGAATATTGCTGCAACAACCTTTTTAATTCTGCTAAATTTCGCAGTACCAGAACCGAGTGAAACTTTAGAGGCTATTGAGCACTTGTTTGAGTTATTTTTCATTAATATAATTCAATTACTGGCTTTAAGTATCCTGTTTAAAATAACATACTAATTTTTCTAATTTTTTAATAGGAATATTTTTTTTTAAGTTTTTAACAGGTTATTCTCCAGTTTCTGTTTGAAGACTGGGGAAAGATTGGGGTGTAATTCTGGAAAAAGTACTTTATAATTACCTTCAAAATTCATGTAAACAAGTGAAATCTTGAATTAATCTGTTAATTCAGATAAATAAGGAGTAATTTTCCATGTATGATTTTATAATAACTGAAATATTTAATCAAAATGTAACGCTATTTTATATGATTAATCATGGGCTGGATAACAATTTATTTGATTTTATAATGCCCCTGATCACCAATTTTGGTAGTGTTATTGTTTGGGCAGGAATTTGTGGATTATTGTTTATCTTCGGAGGGGAGAAAGGAAGAAAAGTAGCAATACTGGGTTTAGCTGCATTATTTATTAGTAATGTAATTGTTTATTCACTAAAATTCATCATTGCTGAACCCAGACCGTTCCTTACTTTACATAATGTTGATCTTTTAGTTACAGAAAGTGAAGCTTATTCTTTTCCTTCTGGCCATACAGCATCATCTTTTGCAGCAGCTACAATCATCGGTTTAAAATACAAATTCAATTTCAGAGAAAAAAGTTATGGTTTAATATATCCATTATTAGCTTTTGCAGGGGTAATAGGGTTTTCAAGAATATACATAGGTGTTCATTATCCCCTAGATGTTCTATTCGGAGCAATTGTAGGAATTGTATCAGCACTACTGACATTAAAGGTCGAAGATAATATTCTTGTCGATAAATTGACGCATATTTGTTCCTTAGATAAAATAAACCCTGGATGAAAATTTAGAAAGACCTATATTTTAATGGATGTTCTTATGAGGTAGATTTCAATGATTAGCATCGTCGAATATGTAAGTAATTTAGCAATTTACTTGATTGAAAATTTAGGGTATTGGGGAATCTTTATAGGAATGACACTGGAAAGTGCATGTATCCCGATTCCCAGTGAAGTTATAATGCCTTTTGCAGGTTTTGTAGTATATGAAGGCAAAATGAGTTTAATTGGAATAACAGTTATCGGGGCTTTAGGGAACTTATTTGGCTCATTAATAGCATATTTTGTTGGTCTTAAAGGAGGACGACCTGTTCTTGAGAAATACGGGAAATACATTCTAATAAGTCACAACAGATTAGAAATGGCTGATAGATGGTTCAAAAAGTATGGTCATGAAGCAGTACTGATAAGTAGGGTACTACCGGGAATACGCACATTTATCTCACTGCCTGCAGGTATCGCACATATGGATCTGAAAAGGTTTATAACATACACTTTTCTAGGTTCATTACCATGGTGTTTTGTATTAGGATATATGGGAGTTCAATTAGGCCCACAATGGGATACGATTAAAGGATGTTTCCACATACTAGACATATTCGTAATTATAGGCATTATAGGACTTTTCGCATATTTCATATACAAACAAAAAAAATTTAATTGAGTTAAGGTAGTCATGACCAGGTAAGAGATAGGTACAGGTTCAGACAATGAATCTTCAAATTAATTTTGAAAATAAAAATTTAGAAGATTCTTCTATTTTTTCAATAGTTTATGTGGGAGTCCCTTCCCTACAACACCAACCCTTCTAGTCATCTGGATCATGTTAAGGGTTAACTAAGTGGCCGAAACAGGGCTGCACTGGA
>CAZLZR010000211.1:0-2630 GCA_964564015.1 uncultured Acetivibrio sp. | reverse complement strand
TCCAGTTTTCCCTGAAGTCGTCTCTCGAATGGGAAGCAGCAATGGCAGATACCAGAACTAATTCCCTGTGTGAAAGGCCATTGATTCTGGAGTTTAAAATCAAATGGAAAGAATGTTTGTGATGATCATAGTAGTTTATGGATATGCCGATGTCGTGTAGCAGAGAAGCAATTTTAAGGAGTTTCCGTTCTTCTTCTCCAAATCCGTGGAGTTCTCTTAATTGATCATACATGGACAGGGCAAGGTGGCACACATGGTTTGCATGTTCCTGCCTCATACCGTATAGATCAATAAAGTTGCTGAGGCTGAAGTTTAATATATCCTCAAACCTCCTTGCATTTTTTGTCTTAAAAATGTATTCCAGCAATATGCCCTCCCTAAGTCCATATCCGCTGACTATCAATTTAGGTGAGGATGATGCAGCCATTATTGCCTTAAGGATTGCAAGACCGCCTACAATAATATCTGCCCTGGCTGCAGAGTTTCCCATAACTTTCTTTCTCGTTTGCAGGTTAAGGTCTTTCAACGTGTTATAAACAGATTGAAAATCATCCTCATCCATTACATAATTGTGTGCCTGATTTAATGGATATTTTGTCTGAATTCTATGAATTTTAGCAAGCGTCCTTATGGTACCGCCTACGCCGATTATTACTTTATGAGCCTCGCCTGTAAGCCAGTCAAGGCTGTTTAAAGTTTCGAGCACACTCTTTTGAAGGTTTTCCAGCATAGCAGCTGTTATAGAGTTTTTATCCAGAAAGGATTCTGTTGCAGTAACAGCTCCAATTGGTATGCTTATGGAATTTTTGATTATTTTATCCTTGAACTGTATTATTTCGGTGCTTCCCCCACCAATATCAACTATGATTCCATTACTTACTTCTATTGAGTTAATTACTGCATTGTATACATATGTACATTCTTCTTTCCCGGACAGAATTCTGAATACTAAACCGCTGCCCGTTCTCAGAAGTGAAAGAAACTGATCTTTGTTTTCGGCTTTTCTAACTGCCTCGGTTGCAACGGCAATAATACCGGAAGATGATATGCCGTAGGCGCTACAAAGCTTTTTGTACAACTTGACGGTCTTGACAGCTTTGTGCATGGCGATATCATTGATATATTTACCTTCTACCATATTTTCGCTAAGTCTTATGGTATCATTTATATCATCAATCAGCTTATAAGCCCCGGTTGATTTGATTTCAAAAATAACCAGGCGGACAGAATTTGAACCTAAGTCAATTATTCCAATTTTTTTTGCCACGTTGCATCCCACATTTCCTAAAACTATTCTAGTGCTTCCTTGCATTACTGTTTTTTTGTTTTTACAATGTAAAAAAGTAATTCATCTGTTCTATCGTCGTATGCTCTGGAAGTTAATTCTATTATGAGGTACTAACTTTATGAAGTCTGGAAAATATGAACCGCTGATCCAATTTCTTCACAATTATAACACATTGACCGGGCTTCTGCAATGAAAGCCACGATTCAAATTCCATAATATGGCTATAGGCAAACTGGCTCCGCATTGTAATAATAAAGAATGCCGAAGGAAGAATTAGCTTAACAAATCTTCCTTCGGCACTTTGTCGGAACCTGAACCACAGATTTTTTAACCCACAGTTTTTTTACGTTTATTTAATCCTAAGTCAATTATGAGCTTTCCATCCTCAAACGAAAATAAGCGTCTGGTGTGAGTTATCCTTTGCATTTTATCGTTGACGATGTCTGATCTGCGGTAAACTGATAATACAAGGCCGGCAAGAATCATGTTTACTATAAAATCTTTGCCTCCGTAAGAAATGAACGGTAGAGATATTGAGGAAAATACCGTGATCACCCCAAAGTTGGCAATAACATATAGTATGAATTGGATGGTAATGGCTATGCATGCTGAAGATGAAAGTAAGTAGCCAAAGGAATTTTTCTGCCGGGCTACTGATATAAACATCCTGACAATAAGTGTGAGAATAATTCCGACTATAACTAATGCTGCAACATAACCAAGTGAGGCAACTATATATGTTAGCGAAAAGCCAGTGTTCCAACCGGGAAGTACAAGATTAACGGGACTGTTTGCAAATTCACCGCCAAGTACTGCTTCCCCAAAGGGTTTAGAAGCTTCAATTATTTTTTTAACCAGTAAGTGTTGATAACCACTGCCCGTTGGATCGAGTTCGGGGTTTAACATTACTGTAATTCTGTTTCTAAGTTGTGGTGATTGCATAAACAAATATAGTATTGGCACAATGAATGTAATTATTGCCGGAATATATACAAGCGCAAAACCAATTTCCTTACGGATACCAAAGTACCCTTTAGCAATTGCAATTGTCAATATAATCGTGCAGGACACAGAAAGCAGAATAAATGCTGTAGTTCTGGGAGCTATAAGACAGATAAATGCAGTGCCGACATAAAACAAACCACAAGCAATAATTCCCATATATCCTTTGTTTCTGAAGCTGTATGCAATTCCTGCAAATATGGGAATTGACAGTAAGGCATAATAATAGACATGGGGATAAGAGCCGTTTAACCTGGGTGAAAAGGGAAATACAATATTTGTGTTAAAACATATATAGAACATTTGTTCTATATATGTTTTAAGAGTGTGAGTACTAATG
>CAZLZR010000210.1:0-2699 GCA_964564015.1 uncultured Acetivibrio sp. | reverse complement strand
AAAAGATAGACAAGAACAGGAAGACACTGGAAGAGCGCAGGAATTTCGGTGTTAATAAGGCGTTAAGGGATCCTTACGCCTAAACTTTTCTTTTTTTTAATCGAAATTATTTGGCGTTATTTAGCTGAATATTGAGGTTGGGTGTTTTTCCATCCTCAAGTTTTGTCTCCATTTCTATAAATTACCCATCAGGCTATCGAAACTGAGAGGTCTGAATGGCTTTATGTAGTCTGCGGTGGTTAGGATAAATTTTTAATAATCTCTAAAGTCATTTAGGAGGTCAACCTTTACAGATTACATAGAATAAAAAATAGCTATCTTTTTATATATTGTATATATGATACTTTTTAAGGAAATTCTATAGATTTTTAGTATAATTACTTATGTTTTAGTAAAGGTGTGTGTTATGGCACTTTCAGTTCAAGATCGTAATAATGTTAAAAGTACTTTTGAATCAATACTAAGATCTGACTATGTTTCATTAGAGAATGTTGAACAGCTTAAAAACTTAGAGAATTATTATGTAGATTTTTATAATAACCTTGGAAGCTTATTGCAGAAGCAAGATAATTTTATATTAGGCAGAAGAGGTACTGGAAAAACTACTCTATTATATAGAGGATACTACGAATGTTTAAAAACAATTTCTCCAAAAATAAGAACCGACAGTGATTTTTTCAGTAATAAGAAAATTTTACCTATTTTTATCGATTTAACTACTTGTAATGATTTATTTGTTTCTGATAAAGATGTTAATTTAATGAATATGCACTTTATTCGACATATTATCCATTCCCTCAAAAAACAATTTGAAATAATGTTTGACGAAAAGGTCTTAGGCGTTTTCAAGAAAGAAAATCCGACTCTAGACGATTTAGATTATATCGAAAAGGTACTTATTGAGGGAATTTCTTCAATTAGGGACAGAAAAATTGATGTCGAAAGAAAAGTAGAATCAAAACAAGATGCTTCGATGTCAGCTAAATTAAATATCACTGATGCATCGTTGGGATCAAATATTTCGGCGAACTACAAATCAGAAGAAATTTATAAATATAGTGAACTTAAAATTATAAACGTACAAGATTTCTTAGATAAACTTAATGACATTAGAAAAAAAGCCGGAATTGATAGTATTTACATTTTTTTGGACGAATTTTCTGATCTAAGTGATGAATCTCAAATAAGTTTATCAAATCTTCTTAAGAATTTTTTCGGTTCTAAAATTGATTTATATTTCAAAATTGGTGCCATAACCGATAGATACAATTTTGGGGACAAAATAATAATCGGTAGAGATATATTTATGATTTCACTCGATCTAAATGAACATGTTGAAATATTTGGTGGAATTGTCCCAGCAATAAAACAATTAGAAAAGTTTCTTGACGTGTTACTAACAAAAAGATTAGAAACTTTTTGTCCTAATTTGGATTACAATCATATATTCAAAATAAAAAAAGAAGAATTATTATATAGAGTAACTAGAGAATCGTTGGGAGTTCCAAGAACTATTGGTTTAATATTACAAAAAGCTTGGATTCAATGTTCAGCTTCTGGTCACATTGACAATAAAATTGGATTGAATGAAATTAATTACGGTATTAGAAATGCAAGAAGAAATTACTTTAAGCAGTTTCAGGGAAGTGTAAAAAGTGGTTTGATTCCTGGATATCATATGGACATGTGGAATACTATTTTGGAAAGAGCAATAAAAGAAAAGTCTCGCCGTAGAGATAGGCCGGCCAGTCACTTTATGATAGATCCAATAAGAAGTGAATATTTAAAGAAACTATGTGAGAATTTTTTAATTCATTTTCTTGAAGATAGCAGAACATCTAAGTACGGAGGAAAATATTCTCTTTATAGTATAGATTATGATGTTTGTTTAGAGAACAATATAAAATACGCTGAAAGTAAAGATCAATTTACATCAGCTAGATTCATTTATGACGACGTACTTATTAATTATGATCCGTATTTTATAAAAGAACGAATTAAAAGTTATCAGTGCCCACTGTGTGGTACAATTTACGAGGAAAAAGAAGTTGCAAAAGCAAAAGTTAAAAGATGCTTTGATGACGATAGCATATTAGTTGAGATTATTCATAAAGAAGCTCCTATAACCCAAGGAAATTATACAGAAGTAGAAACAAAAATATTAGGTATGATTACCTCATTAGAAAATGAGGATGAAGCGATGAGTGCACAAGAAATCGCAGATGCGGTAGGGTGCAGTTGGCAAAAAGTATCATCATGGAGCTCAAAAGTCTTGGCTAAAAGAAGGATGATAAATATAATAAAAATCGATAACAAGAATCATTACTATTCTAATGATTGTCTAATTGATTGATAAGCCAACTTTTTATTTTTCCTTTTGGTACACTGCCACTAAAAGGGTTTAATAGACAGTTTCCTGAAAATTCTGATATTCTAACTAATAAAACATAGGTTTTAAGGTATTCTTGAGTAGCAATGTTTTCTTAATACTGCAGCCAAGGCAAAAAAGTAGCTTTGGTTCCATGCTTTCGAAGTACATTCAGAATGTATTGGGTTATTCTGCTTGGATCATCATTAAAGTCAGAGCAACGATTGATTTATCTTCTTTTTCACCCTCAGCCGCCCGATATCTGCTCACTTCGCAAGCATGCGGGCGTGGAGGGAAGTTTCAGATTAATTTAAAAAAACGTTGCACTGGC
>CAZLZR010000209.1:0-2741 GCA_964564015.1 uncultured Acetivibrio sp. | reverse complement strand
GTATTATCTCATGTTTGTAAATTTATTAACAGACGGGTCTTATTTTACGTTTACGAACTTGTATACAAGTTCAGAAATTATGTCATGAATGCCATGTTTGGCAACAGTAATACTCTTTGTGTAATTATTGGCAGTATTCATTTTGCCCCTGCCAAAAGAATAACATAATCTAAATTATATAATGTACCAGTAAATGCTGGAAGGCTTCACAACAACCTTTGTGCATATATTTATTTTTCAATGTGCTGATATATCTTGTTTATAAAGTTTCTGCGTAAGTTCTGTAATATAAAAAACTACATTAAGTTCTATTGTGTATTTGTAAGGCTATCAGTTTTATATATCCAAAGTCTGGATGTTTTCATATTTTCTTCAAATACAAATGATAAAAAAACAACCTTACAATTTCCTATCTCATATTTAATTTCATAAGCTTTATTACTTTTATCTTCATACCATGTTTCTTCAACTTTTGTTTTTCCTAAGATTTTTTGAATCTCTTCAAAATTCATATTTACATTAGCCCCGTGTATATCAACCTTATCTCCACATGTAATAAAGTTGACTTCATCATTTTCAAAATTTATTGCTATATCTTTATTCTCAAATGCATATCCTTCAAAAGATGCCTCAGCACCTATTCCTATAATTTTATATTTTCCGCCTAACCCACTGATAATATCTAGCTTTTTCAAATTAATAAATTCTGAAATTTCATCAATTGTTATTAAGTATGATTGCTCACTTTGTATTTCATTTGATTTATCAGTATTTTCAGATTGCTGAACTGCAGTTGCTTCCTTACCAGTTGATCGCTCTTTTTCTTCTTCATTAACTTTATCATTTTCAATATTAGTAGTATTATCCTCAGTAAGAGTAGGTTCTTTAGTAATTTTACCACTATCATCATCGATAATTTTACGATGTTCATTACACCCAATAAATAAAAATGTAAAAAGTAAAAAGCCAACAATTAATTTAATAAATTTTCCCATATAGTTTCCTCTCGTCTTCTAAGATTTTTCTTTAATATCGTGCCATGGAAGGTGCGTTTTTTGCATTCGGTTTTATAATGTGGATAGGTAAGGCTTGGTGTCATCCACGTCCGCCTTTTCCCCCCACCCAAACCGGGCCGGAACCTTTCCATTCACCCGGCTTTCCAACAAATATACCTACTTGCCAATAGGCTTTCGAGGGATTTAGTGTCTCACGACACCTATCCCCTTAGCTAAAACTGTTTGTTTTCTTTAAGAATTTTATAATTCTTGATTTAATTTTGGGATTAGTACTATTTGGTACTACACCATCTCTAATTATATCAAAACAATTTGTACATAACCATATCAAATTCGGAACCTTATTTATTTCTTCGATTGCTAAGCTGGAATTAATTCTTAGACAATGCCTATTACCTTTGATTAAATGTTCACTACACATTCGGCATCGCCCCCTATCTCTGTTATAGGCATATTCTCTGTTCATGTAATACTCAAAATTGTTAAGATTCGTCTCCTTCAAACTAAAAAGCAAAGTGTCATCATAAATTGGTGGTCGATTCAGTGGCAAATTCTTTTTCCTGTTCTTTTGATAAAGGTCTCTTCCTTCATTTGTAATCTTTCACACTTGTTTGAATTAATTGAATCAGTTTCTCCTTACTCATCTGGAGATACTTTCTCATTTTCTGACCGTCTACACTTGGCGTATTAGCGCCTTTGTTACTTTTAATTTTATGTATTGCTGTAATAATCGTTACTTCGTTGAATGCCGCTTCCAATATGCCGTTAAAGCATTTACCTTCTTTACTTTTCCCGTAAATGTAATCAAGAGTTCCTTTTAATTCTTCTTCGCTTTGAAAGCTGCGCTTAATGTGCATGAATTGTCCTGTTGGGACTTCTCCACGGCTCGCTACCCATGATAATGGGAGTTTAGGCTTTCGCTTGTTCTTTGCTAAATATACCTGTCTGGTACCCTTCCCCATGTAAGCGGCTTTCCCGCTCTCGGACTACTACGATACCTCTGTACCATCAGAACTATCATCATTCTGCTAAACTCCATCTCTGACAGCATCCCTTGTTCCGTTTTGTCTATCCTTTTCTATCTTGTTTGTGGGGGGTAGGTTCTGCTTTGCTCCGGAGGGCTTTCCCACTTTTGTGGACACCGTTTGAGTAATAGTTGTACGGTGTTTATATAGTTATTTCAGGCTATAAAAAGTGATGCCAACATTAGCAAACATCACTCACCCTCAAAGTTCCAGCTTTCACTGGCCACGCATAACGAAGCTTTACTACACATGTTCAGGATTTCTCTTTAACTATACCTCACGGATACCTAGGTTGCATGGCGAGCAGTGTAGCAAAGCGAAACGACCAGCCGCGCCATCTATTGTGCCATGCCTTGCGGTTTAGGCTATTCAGGCTACGACTTCACCACGCTTTGTACATCTAAATTAGCAGTTTTCAAACGCACAGTGGAGTATTAGTACTCGTTCCATCTCCCATTTTGACAATGGTCTAACAATGTTTACTCTGAACGGCAGAGGGAATTTCACCCTTTGTATTTAACAAAACAGTTTGGTACAATTTATTTAAATTGCCCGAAGGCTTTCACTACGCTTGTCAAACGGGTTTATAGCCCAACAAGGCACAGTATCGTGTACATGCCCGACGCCGTTTGAGCCGGACCTATAAGAAAGACCCGTGAGAGCCGCTGATAGGAATAGGTAAGACTTTGAAGTTATCTCC
>CAZLZR010000208.1:0-2844 GCA_964564015.1 uncultured Acetivibrio sp. | reverse complement strand
GTTTGTACGCTGAATAACCATCAGAAGCAAATTTAAGGCTTTTTCCAGGAAACTCTTTGAACTTAGAAAATGCCATGCGCATAGCTAAAATGCAAGGACCGACATCACGGGTATCGGATATTTGATACCCGAGAATAGATTTCTTTATGGCATCCATGATGAACCAGACATAGTGCCGAACGCCTTTAACTTTAGTATAGGTTTCATCGGCAGCAAGATAGTTGGTAGGATTGTAGTCATAATTATCAACAAAAGGTTTAACAATGGCAGCAGCAGTTTTAGCATATTTGCTAACCATCACGTGGGAGATCTTAACTTGGTGTACTTCCCATAAAGCCCTGGCAGTAGCACGTGTTGAAAGTCCAAGGTTCACATGGTAGGTTAAGCAAAGGCCCATGATATGAGGGGAGAAGTTCCTGAAAGTTAGATTTACAGCACCTTTTGGCATTGAATTTAGGTCTACTTTAAAGTAGTCTGTAGTAAACTCACGGTAGATGTAGTGGAGCTTGAACTTATGTTTGTCCTTTTGGTACTCAGCAAACTCTTCAGGAGAAAGGTTTTTAATGGAGTTAATGTAGAAAGAACAATCCTTGTTAACGCATTTATTGTTAGCAGACAGATTAATTTTCAGTAAAAGCTGAAGTTTTAGACAATTTATCCTTCAGTAAATAACTTCACAATAATAAAGAACAAGTACAAAAATGTCACAAAACTGCAGTAAATAGAATTTGTGATAATTTAATCTTTCTTTTTATGCTTCATTTCGTTATCTGTAATAACATTTTTTAGGTTTGGAGGGGCACAGCACCACCCGTACCCCTTTTTCTGATATAATATCAGCATATTGAAACCAACCACTTTCATTTTAATTGACATTGAGCTGCCTTTCAAGTGTAATCCTGAAGATTTTAAAAAAATTTATCAGGATGAATATAAAGGCAAAATATCTCACGGATTTATTCGCTCTGGATTAAATCTTTCGGATAGTGTCAGGCTCAAGCTTAATGGGACTTTTGGAAGATGGTTGTATCTTATTGACGAAAGCAACAATTTATACAGTTTTAGGTTTAGGATACAAACTGCTGCATGGTTTAATGAGGCAATTGGTAAATGGCAATATGTAAGCATTTTTCCGAATTTTATCAAGAGATGGTACCAACCCTGCCTTAATTTGCTTGAGTACATTAGCCTAAATGTTGGAAAGGGTGAGGATATATTTAAACACATTGACGACCCGAAAGAACTTTTCTTTAGCGAAGACCGTATTGCAGGAGCTGTTAAAAGACTTGAAGCAAAATGTATAAAGCTTAATTTAGAAGCACTTCTCAACTCGCGATATACTCAGGTTTTTAACACACCTATTCCTGCAAGTAATTATGAGGAAAGAAGGATTAAGCGGTTTCCGGGAATGTACTCGCTAATTGTTAGCGCAAGATATTTCTTCGGAGAATACATAGGAGTACTTGCACTAATAAATTCAAAAATCCATCTTTAATTCTCGTTATTAGAGTTGCCTATCTTTGTGTTGCCATTATCTACATATTATGTAATATTAAAGGCGATATTTGTTAATAATCCAATTCTAAACCTGTACTTTTTGTGTGAATTATGTGTTAAAAAGATATAATTTTTGAACCATTATCAATTTACATAATATAACAAAACACAGCAAGAATTCATCATATTCTACATTTATGTTTTATGAGGTAACATTCAATCATAAGAAATAAAGGAGGAAATGCATTATGAATGAGTTACCCATAAGCAAACAAGATGCAGTTGCATTTTTCAGGTATCAGATAATATCTGAAATGCTTGATGCACCCAAGGGCCGTATTGAAGCAACTGCAAAGGAACTTGCCAAAAGACAGTTCAATGATATAGTAAACAAACGTATGGTCAAGTTTTCAGAAAGAACAATCTTTACATATTATTCAAACTATAAAAAATATGGCTTTGACGGATTAAAACCAAAAACTAGATGTGATAAGGGTAGACATCCGGGAATAGAACCGGAAATCATCAGTCAGATACTTGAACTAAAAAAGGAACTTCCTACACGTTCTGCTGCAAAGATACTGACCATGTTAATTATTGCAGGTAAAGTTGAAGAAGGCTCGCTCCATATAAGGACTGTAAACAGAATCTTATACCAATATGGCTATACTAATAAGAGCTTATCTAAAAACAGCAGAATTTATGTTAAACATGAGAGTGATAAAATAAATTCAATGTGGCAATCAGATGTGATGTCGGCCTTTTACATACCTGATGGCAATAACGGCAATAAACTTGCATACCTTGTTGGAATGATTGATGATTATTCAAGAAGAGATATGCACTCTGAGTTCTACCTTGACTCAACGCTTCCCAGACTTGAAGATACACTAAGAAAGGCAGTTACAAAATATGGCGTTCCTGTAAATTTATACATAGATAACGGGAAGATATTTATATCAGAGCAATTTAAGCTCATTTGTGCAAGGCTTGGCATCAGGCTAAGGTATGCTACTCCAGGAAACGCCGCTGGGAAAGGGAAAATTGAGAGATATTGGAAAACGGTACAAGACTCTTTTATTCCTGAAGTTAAAAAATATCATATTAAATCACTTTCTGAATTAAATGACCTGTATTTTGCCTGGAAAAAGAATGAATATGATGATAAATTCCATACCTCCATAGGAATGACACCTAAAGAGCGTTGGGACGCATCACTTAAGAGTGGAGTAAAATTAAGGTTCTTCTCTCCTGTTGAACTTGAGGAAATATTTCTGCATGCTCAAGAAAGGTGTGTCAACAAATATGGAGTCATTTCTTTTGAAGGAAACACTTATGAAGCTCCTG
>CAZLZR010000207.1:1644-2900 GCA_964564015.1 uncultured Acetivibrio sp. | reverse complement strand
GCCCAGGCTACTTCTTCTTCCGAAGGTGAATAGTACTGGTGTACCAATGGAATTTCTTTTGGGTTTAACACCAGCATTCCTTCAAAACCTAAATTTCTGCCGATAACCAGGTTACGCTCCAGGTCTTCTAAATCGTGAACACGTATATGTACAGTATCGATTGGTATGACATTGTTTGCTTTTGCTCCCATGGCTATGATCGATCTGGCAGTGAATATACTTTGACTTTCAGGGTCGTGTTTACCTCCCAACTCAGTCATATAATCCTCACAACCAAATGCCACAGCTACCAATCTTTCCGGACAAGCAGTACATATTTCTTGAATATTTAAGACAGCTCCTGGAGTTTCTATAAGAGCTATAATTTTGAACGTTTGAAGAGGAATTCCTTTTTCATACTCAATAGTTTCCAGCAACTTGCCAAAAAAGTAAATATCTTCTCCTTTTTTTGATTTAGGATACATAAATCCCTCTATTCCATCCAGGGTTAGTTGATATACATCCTTTAGCAAATGTCCGCTTTCCCGGTCATTCACTCTAGGGAAAACTATCTTATTTTTAAATTTCCCTTCTTTGACATACTTTTCAATGTTATCCCGGGCTATTTGTTTGTTTTCAACCGGTTGCACAGAATCTTCTATGTCAAGCAGCAGCACATCTGCATCTCTACGTAGAGCACTATCCATCAATTTAGTATTGTGTGCAGGAACAAACATCAAACTGCGCATTAAATAATTATTTATCATAATTTTTCTTTTTTATTAATACGTTTCGTCTAAAACTAATTACATTCTGACCGTTTTGATTGTAGCCGATAGTCTCTACATAAACAATTCCTCTGTCTGTTTTGTTTTTTGATTCCCGCTTACTGAGTATTTTGGTTTTAGCATAAAGTGTGTCGTTGATAAAGACCGGAGCTAAATGTTTCACATCCTCATAACCTAAATTGGCAATAGCTTTACCGCTTATATCTGGTACGGTCATACCAACTACAATTGAAAACACCAATGTACCTACAACCAAAATTTTCCCATGCTGATTCTTTTGAGCATAATCCAGGTTGGTATGCACGGGGTGATGATTCATTGTCAACAGACTGAACAAATTATTATCACTCTCGAATATCGTTTTAGATAGTGCGTGTACAATTTCTTCTCCTTCAACAAAGTCTTCATAATAAAGACCTAAGATAGATTGTTTCATATCAAATATTTCTAATGTTTATTTTCACTAAATAGCAACTTTTCCTCAACAAT
>CAZLZR010000207.1:0-1544 GCA_964564015.1 uncultured Acetivibrio sp. | reverse complement strand
CTATCTATATCAGTTTTACAAGAAGAGAAATTAGGCAAATCCCTTTTTAGTGCAGTACAAGCACCAACGTTCATAGGAGCCATTATTACTCGATTTTTCAGAGTAAGTGATTCAATAACCCCCTTTTCAAATAATTTCATAAAAGTTTCATCTTATAATATTGTTAAGTTTGGGCTGAATCTTTGCAGGGTTACCGAAAACTACACAATTGTTATCTACATCTTTTGTAATATTGGATGACATTCCAACAATATTATTATTACCTATTTTAATTCCATTTCTTATGGAAGTATTTAAGCCAATAAAGTTTTGGTCTCCAATTTGTAATCCACTACCCACACATACATGTCCTGCAAAATAATTATTATTTCCAATCTCTATATCATGTCCTAACAACGTTCCGGAATTTACTGTATTAAAATTGCCAATATTTGCATTACAATTAATCACAACATTGGCAAGAAAAACATTACCACATCCCATTTTTACAGAACGTGCTACCATTACAGTCGGATGAATAAAGTTAGTGAATTTATCCAATGGAATTTTCAAGTCATAGAGTAGCTTAGTCCTCTCTTTCATCACATCAGGTCTATATAAAGAGTAAATAAATTTAATATCATCATACTTCTGATATTTTTCATACAATTTATTTATTGGGCATAAAATAGGATAACCGTTAATTTCATTTCCACCTGATAAATCATCTAAAGATAATCCAATTACTTCAATCTGCTGATTAAACCGTGTATGAGCATCATATATTTGGTCAGCAATGACAATTGCAGTACCTCTTCCGCCAATAATAATAATTTTTTCCATCTTTATTTTTTTAATTTTTATACATTTTCAATCACCTCTATTATGCTCTTCATTTCAACTTCATCATATCTTTGATCTATTGGTAAAAAAACAATTTCTTTAGTCAACTTATTTTCCAACAGTTTTTCGTCACACCATTTAAGTACATTCGGCCAGTATGTAGCCACATAAATCCTATTTTGAATAAGTTTTTCCCTCAACTGTCCACCATCGCTTACCAGCAGTGGATATGTCATTGGAACTGCTTCTATTTCTAAGTCTGCCTTCAACTGATTGCTATGCTTAAGATGTGAATGTAAAATGTCGAAATTTTGTCTTCTTATGGCAGCGATTGTATCATAGTCAATACCAGATAACAATTTCTGTGTGAGTCTCGACATATGTTTTATGGGTTGATTACTAAATTCTTCTTCGTTCTTTCTGAAAACTGTGTAAAATTCTTCGGCGCTTCTGTCAGCTCTGCCTAATAAATGCTCAAAACGCTGATAGGAAATATCTGTCTCAAAACTTTCATCAAGCAAAGTATCGGTGTAAAGATAAGCTCCATCTGGTATTCCAAAGAATTTTCGTGGCGAATAAAAGGTATCTACACCAGGCAAAGGTAAGGAATAAAATGCTTGTGAATTATCTACAATTAGATTTTTGCATTTAGCTGCTACTTTGTTTACCTGATTGTCGCAGATTCCAAAGTAATTGTTATATACAAAAACCTCATCGTCTTT
>CAZLZR010000206.1:0-2905 GCA_964564015.1 uncultured Acetivibrio sp. | reverse complement strand
GAAACGGAACGTCTGAGAGAATGTGCTCTTAAAGTACCAGATTTTTCAGATGAAATTCTATTAATCGATGAGTCGTATGTTTACTATTTATATACTTCTATCCTTAGACCTACTTATTTACCACCTTTTATCAATATATATACGCATCTTTTAAGTTTAACTATATTACCATCGACACTTTCAACTGTGCCATTAAGATTATATTGGCGACCATTCAACATTTCCAGTACTTCACCAATTTCATCGGTTTGTTCTTCAATGTACAAGGCATAGTATTTTGACTTTGTATCTACATAGGTTCTGGCTTTTGGATTTTCAAGTTCCTCTGCCTTAACCTTTCGACCAGCTTCCTTCCACTGATTGACGGTCTTATAAGTGCTTTTTTTGCGATTCTCCTTCGGAATTTTCTCCACATTACAGTCAGAAGCATTCACTGCTTCGCTAACTGCTTTAATTTTCTTATAATACTCTTTATCCGCTTCAATCCAAGCCATTAGTTCCTGATACCGCTGCTCTTCCTCTGGAGTACGGGTATATGGCTTAACCATCATTACATCCTCGTAAACAGGCACTTCACAGTCAGGAATAATGCAAATGCCAAACTTTTTCATATCAGCTGGAACTAAATACACATCGGTAGTGGTCAGTGCATTTCTTGTAAGGTTCTTTGATATGGTACACTTATCAGGCTCTATACCAAGAGAAATATGCTCCTTCAGTTTCTCCAGATATTTTTCCAGCACAAAAATCTGCCTGCACTCCTTATTTTGAGAGCCTGAAAGCACATTATCAATAAACACAAAATGCCCCACAGGATCTGTATCGGTGTAAAAGCCTTCTTTCAGCAGCTTCTCAAGCTTTGCAGTTTGCTCTTTATTTCTGCTCCTGCCTGTTTCAATTGTTATAATCGGAATAAAGTTCTTTTTCACCCTGACTTCATTTCCGTTTCCATCAGTTTTATATTCAACGGAATCGTCATATTTACGACCCATTATTTTCTCATTTAATATGTAAAACATCAGCGTTTCGCTGGTGTTCACGGCATCATTATTATCAAACTCCAGCATCAGCTTGCCCTCAACTTCATTGAGTTGCTCAAGCTTGTACTGCCAGATATGATATTGGCGTTTTTTAACCATCTGTCCTGACCACCCCCTGCATATATATGCTTCATTTATATATAGCCGAAGAAAACCTTCGGCTATATTCTACAAGTCCATGCTGTTTAGTATTTCTTTAAGCTTTTTCAATTCCTCTACTGTCAACGTAACTCCCTTACCCATTTTATCATGGTCTGGAGACCATTCACGAATGTCATACTTAGCCTCTTTATCATTCCAGCTTAGAATGGGTTACGTAACCAGAATAATGTAGCGAGTTTTCGTAGAATTGAAGAGTTGGAAACTAAGATTGAAAACAACATGGAGCAGAGTCAGATGCTGACGGGTTTAATGGCCAAAGGATATCTGGAACCTGCTCTGTTTAATAAAGAAAAGAATTCATTGGAAGCAGAAAGAGAAAGGCTTCTTGTCGAAAAGGATCAACTTACTCGTTCCGTCAATGGGAATTTTACAAAAGTTGAAGAGGTTGACCGTCTGCTTAAGTTTGCAACTAAGTCCCAAATGCTTACAGCCTATGAGGATGAGCTGTTTGAAAATTACGTAGAAAAGATTATGGTATTTTCACGAGAGGAAGTTGGATTTGAATTAAAATGTGGAATCACATTGAAGGAAAGGTTGGTGAATTAGATGGGTCACACACCCTATGGATATAGAATTGAAGATGGAAAGGCTGTTGTAGATGAAATAGCAGCAGAACAAGTAAAAGAATTATTTTCAGGATACTTGGCAGGACTTTCTTTGAAGGGTGCTACTAAAAAAGCTGGGATAGACTGCTACCATGCCACAGCAAGTAAGATGTTGCAGAACAAGCATTACTTGGGCGATGAATTCTACCCTCCAATTATTGATGAAGAGACCTTTGAAAAAGCCAGAGTAGAAAAACGAAAACGAGCAGAAAAGCTCGGAAGGATATGGGAGCCTAAAGATGAACCGGTAAGGGATTACCCTGTAAAGTTCAAATCAAAACCTCTGGTGCAAAAATATGAAGATCCATACAAGCAGGCGGAATATGCCTACAGTCTGATAGAAAGTGAGGTATAACAAGTGGCAGTGAGTAGGAATGTAACAGTCATTCCGGCAATTAAACGAGTCGGAAATAATAAAAATAGTGAAAGCAAACCCAAAATACGAGTGGCCGCTTACTGCCGTGTTTCAACGGATAGTGAGGAGCAAGCTTCAAGCTATGACATTCAGATTGAACATTATACAAATTATATTAAGAAGAACAAGGAATGGGAATTGGCGGATATTTTTGCGGATGACGGTATCACAGGTACAAATACCAAAAAGCGTGATGAATTTAACCGCATGATTGAAGAGTGCATGGCTGGAAATATTGACATGATCATCACAAAATCCATCAGCCGATTTGCCAGAAATACGTTAGATTGCCTTAAATACATCCGGCAGTTAAAGGATAAAAACATCGCGGTATTCTTTGAGAAAGAGAATATCAACACCATGGATTCTAAGGGTGAAGTATTGCTGACCATCATGGCATCCCTTGCCCAACAGGAAAGTCAATCCTTAAGTCAGAACGTTAAGCTGGGAATTCAGTATCGATATCAGCAAGGCGAAGTCCAGGTCAACCATAAGCGTTTCCTTGGATACACCAAGGATGAAAACAAGCAACTGGTGATTGACCCAGAGGGTGCTGAGGTTGTTAAACGGATTTACAGAGAGTACCTTGAGGGTGCCAGCCTTTTACAGATAGCAAGAGGACTAGAAGCAGACGGTATTCTTACAGCGGCAGGCAAAGCCAAATGGAGACCAGAAACACTGAA
>CAZLZR010000205.1:0-3041 GCA_964564015.1 uncultured Acetivibrio sp. | reverse complement strand
CCACTAAATCAACAATTCTTGCCAGTTTGCTAAGTCCCATTACTTTTCCTTTTTTAGGTATATAAACCACATGCGCCACTCCTACAAAGGGCAGCAGATGGTGTTCACAAACAGAGTAAAGCGGTATATCCTTTACCAATACCATTTCCTCATGGTTTTCTTCCTGGAATACTTTTACCAGTTCCTTTGGATCCTGATGTAGTCCTGCAAATATTTCCTCATACATACGCGCTACCCTGTCCGGTGTCTCAACAAGTCCTTCACGATCAGGGTTTTCCCCAATTGCAATCAATATTTCTCGTACTGCTGCTTTAACTCGTTCCTTATCAACCATTTCCATTACCTCTTTTCACATAAATAACACATTGCTATTATTATACTTCATTGAGGTTGATTTTACAAAATAAAATGGGTACAAATTTATAGACCACTGCAGACTCTAGCAGTGGCCTATAACAGTCTAGTGAATATTACTTGAGTTAAATATAGTCAACATTATATAATTTTAGAAATTGCTGATAACTATCGCGTTCAGTGTTGTAAGTATTTATTAAATCCTTAAATCGATCATCAAACTCATAATCTTCATAAGCTTTGTTGGTTCTATCAAGTAGATATCTTTTCACTTTATCGTGCTCTTGATAAGTACATCTTACAACAATTCTAAAGAAGTGATCATTTGTAACGCACATAATAAATCTCTCTTTTTTTTGCTGATCATGGAATACACAAATATTATTTATACTAATCATATCTTCTTGATATTCTATTGCATCTTTATATTTTTTGCTATCAAATTCTATTCCCATAATTTCAGTTAATTCAACAACTACCTCTTCACAAATTTCACCAGGTAAAGCTGTTTCATATTGATATATATCACTACTCATACTTTAGATCCTTTCTTGTTATAGTAAATCGACCTGATTGCTTATTATTATTATTTTATCTTAATTCTTACATCCCCCACGTTATTTTAAGTTTGATATTAGGAAATAGCTTAGCAAACTGTTCTATCACGTAAGCACAACTCCCACAAGGTTCAAATCTAACATGTAGTGTTAACTCTCCAGCAACATTGTAATTACCAAACTTATTATAAATTGTCCTTCTCCAATATTCAAGAAGCACTTTTTCAGTATCTTTATCTCTCGGAAAAAACGATGTATTATCTAGATCCCAAATTTCAGCAGGTTTCCCAGAACCTTGTGAAGCCCTAACACTTTTGAAATTGTATGAATCTTTTTTATATTTAACACAGTCAGGATAGTTATTATACCCGCTAACTGCCTTAGCATATTCTTCAACTCCTGTAGAATTTGCCTTAAACTTACTTGTGGCTACACACTTTTCGGGCTTCATACCTCTTTTCACCAAATCATCATAAGCACTCTTTGTCTGCTTTGCCAAGTCACTAGTTGTATCTGGTTTTGTACCAATTTCCAAATTACTGCGTCCTAAATTAGCACTCCTACCTTGGCTCTTTGCAGTATTGTAATTTTTATAACATGTATTTGCATTATCCATATCAGCGGAGTTATAACCAATATTGGACATTTTACTTTCAGTTTTGTTCATATTGTTATGAGAAGACTGTGCCGCTAAATATGAAAGATTCGAAGTTATTGTAAAGATAAAGCTAGCCAGAAATGATGTTTCTGAAACGGCTGTTGCTCCTACTGACACAGTTATACCAACACCTGAACATGCAGAAACTCCTGCAACTGCAAATGAACCTACTGCAACAGATTCTGCAACAAGTGCTGTAGCTCCACTAGCCGAACTTATATTGCCATAAAAGTTAGTCGCCATGCAGTCTACTATCAATTTACCTGCCGTAAAATAATAGTTGTCATAGTAAGTTTTCATCCCGAGTAATTGACCTACTCCAAAACAAAAATTATCGTCAATTCCTACTTCAACACCTTTGGCAAACATCGTAAAATCTTCTGGAAATGAATTTTCTGGTGTTATCCCTGCACAATTTGCCAAATGTTGGAGAATAGCTGCTTTAAGATATTCAGCTGCCAATTTTGATAATACACCCTGTGATGATAAACTACCTTCTGACGAGCCTACTGAACTTGCTCCAGCTTCACTTGGAACTGGCTCATAAATGCCTGTTGAAATTGACCATCCTCCAAAAAGATATATATATACCTGCCCCATTGAATTGTTGTTTTTTGATACCAAAATTTTTCTGGATATACCATTATTTTCATCAATTTCATTTCTTTTATAGTAGTATTTATAAGTATTACTATCTATTACCTTTTCAATACAATACCAAACATCCCCTTCATCAGCAGGAAAGACATCTATCATTCCAAGAAGATATTTTCTTATAAATCCAAAGTCTATGCTATTAACATTACCATCACCACTGACATCAGCTTGTTTCAAGTTATCAGCTGTGAGATTAATCATACCGAGTAAATACATCCTAAAACGAGCCAAATCAATACTATTTACGTTACCATCACCATTTACATCGCCATGACCTGACGCTAGCCCGCTCACAGTCTCTTCTATCCCGATATAGCTAACTGATTGAAAGCTATTAATATTGTATTCGCCGACATTAATAACTCCTGGTTTAAAAATCACCTTTCCAACTTTCTCAATGCTCCCATCAGATATTAACTTTCCAAAACACCAATTTTCTCCAAATCTTACTTTATATGCTCCATCAGTAACAGTGCTATTAACTTGAAAATTTAGTTTAAATAGCTCACCAAAATTCTTTATAGTATCAGAAAAATCACTTGTATTCGCATAAAAAAGAACTTTCAAGCCATCCGAGCATTCCTGTACTGCAAAACCTTCTCCTGAAGCAACTGTAAGTGGACCAGCTTCAAAACCTGTATAAGTTAAAATATCTTTATCATATTTTATGACAAAATCAAAATTACATATTCCCTGAGTTGGAAGGTTTTTTATGTTAACTGGTATCTGTATTGCATCTCCAGCATTTTTACTGAAGTTTGATAGATAGGTATTTGCTTTTTTCATAATATCATATTAAATTCTGTTTTTCACTA
>CAZLZR010000204.1:0-3043 GCA_964564015.1 uncultured Acetivibrio sp. | reverse complement strand
CAGTGAAGTAGTAGCCGAGGTTGATGCAGATTACAATCTAAAGGCGGCAATAATCCGGGAACATGAGCTACTTGCCCAAAAGGATGGTAAGGACAGTAGCTACTATTATCTTAACAATGCCCACGGTGATGTAACTGCATTGGTGGATGGCACCGGTGCGGTGGTGAATAAGTACCAGTATGATGCCTTTGGCAATACGGTTGAGGCTGTTGAGAAGGTACAGAATAGATTCCGTTATGCCGGTGAGCAGTATGATCAGGTTACCGGGCAGTATTATTTACGGGCGAGATTCTATAATCCGGTTGTGGGTAGATTTACACAGGAAGATAACTATAGGGGTGATGGATTAAATCTCTATAGTTATGTACAGAACAACCCTGTTAACTATATTGACCCAAGTGGCTATAGCAGTTGTTTGGCTAAAGGAAACATATTTACAAGAGCTAAAAACAAAATTTTGGGAAGACATGACAGCATAGACGATGCAGCGATGCACTTTGGTAAAAAACACAATAAAGGTTCAATAAAGGATAACAGAGAATATGTTTCAGTTGTATATGAAAAGAAGGTTGGAAGCAAAACAATGTATAAATATGTACCTATAAAAAAAGGTGGTGCAGCATCTGCCACTGTTCCAAAACCACCAAAAGGAACAACAGTTGTTGGTATTCTTCATACACATGGAGCTTATGATGCAAGATATGATAATGAGAATTTTTCGCCAGCTGACAAAAACGCAGCAAGAGGTTATAATGCACCAATATATGTAGCAACGCCAAATGGAGCATTAAAGAAATATGATCCATCAACCAATACTGTAAGTGTGCTGTCAACTTCAATGCCCAAAGACCCTAATGCAGTACCTTAAGCACTTACGCAATACAATAAAATTAGTGAGATGAGTGGTTATTATGATTAAAAAATATTTCTTTGTTCCAACACTTTTTGTAATGCTTTGTTTAACAACATGTGGAAATATTAATGAAAAAGGAGACATTCAAATGACATCGATTAAAAATGAATCAGTACAGCCTAATGACAATATGGAAAAGTTAACAGAAAAATATGAGATCGGAAATAACATTGTCCCGAAATTTGAAATTGTTAAGGATAAGGAAACTGCTATTAAGTTGGCAGAGGATATTTTGTTACCCATTTATGGGAATGAGATTAATGATAAAAAGCCCTTTGAAGCAACTTATGATGAAGAATTTAAAGCCTGGGTTGTAAGTGGTACACTTGGGAAAAATTTTATTGGTGGAGTTCCAAATGTAATAATTCAAAAAAGTGATGGAAAAGTGCTTGCTGTGTGGCATACAAAATAATTTGAGCTGGAGAAATCCAGCCTTTTTAATTTTCTGGAAACCGGCAGAGAATATCAGAGGTACAAACGATATGAGGCTGCTTCTTACAAATCAAAAGAGGTATAGATTTATAGTACGACACTGAATCAGGACTGTTAAACTTGGCGAAAATTGTGAACTTGCATCTCAGACTAAAGCTTGAGAACGAATCAAAGCTCTCTTTGGCTTTGAGTGTTTCAAAAAGGTTTGATAAGCTTTTTAATAATAATAGTAACATCATTAATTCTAATAATGATATTTTTTTCAAAGAAAATGTGCATTAGAAACGTGAGATTGAAAGAAAATATAGATACAACACCAATGAAAGAACTGCATATTTCTTCAAACATCAAAAGTTTTAAAGATATTATGGAAGGGATTGAATCGTTTAGTTCTTTTGAAGTTAATACTTATGGGGGGATAAATACTGCGGTGCCTGTAAAGCGTTCAGACGGAGTTGTTGAAATGCTGACAGGAATTGATAATAAAGGCTCACGTTTGGAAGTCCAAGTATGTGTATTTGATAGTGTTGAGAATGCTTGTAAGACATATGAGTTCTACTATAAAAGTTATGGAAAAGACTATGGCATTATGGAAAGTATCGGAACTCAAAGCGATAGATATTTTGCAACATACATAAACCAATTAAGGGCAAGTCCTGAGTCACTGTACGAATTGATGGATTCCTATATGACTTATTTGTACTTTCAAAAAAACAATATTGTAATTTCTTTTTGGGAAATGAGAGGCCAAAGTGAAAGTAAAATGGATCAATATATCAATTTGTTGGCAAACAGGTTATCAAAATTATAACGATAATAAAATAGCAATTGGAGGTTGAGGGGAAAACCTAGCCTTTTCTGTTTTCTGGAAACAGAAGCGACAAAAAAATTCAAACATCTTATTCTGTTCGGTATTGCTACTGTGTTTTTTATATTTTAGTCAGAAAATCAGGTAATGTTTATGATGCAATGGGTTATGGTTTGCTGGTGATAATTGGTTTAATAGTATTTGTAATAACTGCAATTGTATCTGCTTTTGTGACGATTTTTAAATAAACTTTGGAAAGAGCTTTAGAAATATTTGAATTTGAAAAAATGTAACTTTATCTGATAAGTACAAAGTGCTGAAGATTGATACTTCCGGCACTAATAATGATAAAAAACTGGAGGGAAAAGATACTATGAGTTCAACAAAAACTAATGAAACCATAATCAAACCTTTAAAAATGGCGATATTTCCAATATGGCAAGTTGGTAAAGCTATTAATTCAATATTCACCTTTAGAAGTTGACATTCACGGTTGGTCATAGAAAACAATGGTTAGAAACATGATAAAGATACAATTAAGGCTGGGATTTTTCCCGGCCTTCTTAATACCTGGAAACCGGCAGAGAATATCGGGAGCTAGCATTAAACCATAACAAAGCTTCAACTCTATATCTGATTAATCTTTATGGTATTTGGACGTAAAGGCTCTGAGGATGTTCTATTTCAGAGTACTGAAGAATACTTCCTGCCTTATATTAAATATGCCGAAATGGCATATTTAAAAAATCCTTACGGAATTCTTGATTGGAAAAAAATTCATGTGTTAGCCGTGACCTATTGTGAAAAAGTAGTTGACAATGCGGATGAGCTTAGTTCCCGTTTTCGACAGTTGAGAGTTTAAGAAAAACCGACACCACATATAAACACTG
>CAZLZR010000203.1:0-3045 GCA_964564015.1 uncultured Acetivibrio sp. | reverse complement strand
AATAGGTGAGGACTTTTCTTTCCCGAAACCGGGTAATTTAATTTTACCACTGACAGTTATTTGATACTTTCTCTTTTTCTCTGTTTCCTGCTGCATCGTATTTGTATTCGGTAAACTGACCATTTGGCTCAAGCACTGTCTTAAGCCTGTTTAGTTCATCATAGTCGTATGTAGTCATTCCCTTGTTTACACCATTGACAAACTCAGTTTTGGATTCCTGGTTGTGAGCCCCATCATAAACGTAATCGTATTGATCAATTACAGTTTCTTTTCCGGCCACTGTCTTATAGTTTTTGAGTGTCTTTAACAAATTGTCCTTATAATACTCGTATTCTTCCTTCATTCCACCTGGATACAAGACGCTCTTTCTGCTACCGTTATCATAGTAATTGTAAGTGGTTGTCTGACCGTCTGCAACTACATACTTCAATCTTCCGGCCTTGTCATATACCTTTAATGTAACTGCCATTTCCGTACCATTTTTTGTTACAATTGACTTCTCACCGCTTGTACCTTCAAGGCTTGCTGTTATACTAGGCAAATCAGCAGCTTTAGGCGTAATATCATACTTAAATTTATTTACAACCCTCTTTGCCGCAGGCGATAGTGAATCATATTCACTCTTTAACTTAACCCTGTTAAGCTCGTCATACTCACGTTTTGTAATCGTTGTAGCCTCGGTGCCGTTATTGATTGCTGTTTGTGTTGCCTCAATCTGGTTTCCGTTTCCATCATAGATGTAAGTTATTTTTACATTGCCTTCTTTTCCGGCTGTTCCAACTGTTTGTGATTCTACATTACCATTAGCATAATAAATGTATGTAGTAACTATACCCTTTTTATCTTCCTTAGCCTGTCCATCTTTTAAAAAACTTATAGCCTATTTGACCAACTTTGAAAATATATACCATTATCCTTCTTTGTTATGACATTATAGTTATATTTTTCAAATAAGCATGTGATGCTGATAGCAATAAAATCATCTGGTATTTGAATACGTTTACCAACCTCTATGCAGTTTTCAGAATCAAACATTTCTTCTTTTCTGGAATTCGAGGTCTAAAACACGCATAACTTCGCTTACATTTTTGAAAAACAGCACTTTTTCAGTAGTTTCTTCCTGTACCCTCGCCCCATGCATCCTCTCGTTACACTACTTTGGTGCTATAATATATTCCCTAGTTGGTTCATCATTGATAGAAATATACCATGTATTAAAGCTATTATTATACTTAGGTTCACCATCAACACCACTAGGAGAAAAAATCTTACATTTAAAACTATCTTTATCCTGTTTATACTTAAAACTTATATTTATATTTGCAAAACTATACTTGAATTTTCTCATATGTAATTTCTTCAAATCATCAAATACTTTTTCCTCATGAATATAATTTTTAGTTAAAACAAATGCCGTATCAATATCCTTCATTTCTAATTTTCTATTTACTTTATAATTAATATAAATATCCGGTGGCGTAATGCTATCTATATTTACATCTGTTATAAACGAGCAATTAGTAATTACTTCCTCTTTAAAATCATCCCAACCTTCTACCTTATTGGTATTACTGATTTTTATAAATATCAATGTAATTACTATAGCTGCAAAACATATAACACTAAACTTTCTTATCTTCATGTTTGAGCTCCTTTATTAATAATCTTCATACCTTACTCATTTTTTCTCAAAATAGATTATTCCGGCTGGAAAAATCGATTCGTTCCAATCCATGTTATTGTATAAATCATTAAAGCTAACTGTACCTTTTCCTCCCCAAGATGACACTTCGAGTGTTACTTCACCAGTTTTCTTATTTTCAATCATACCTGTAATTGTTACCCAATGTCTATCTATGGTTTGAGTAGTTTTTTTCCCATCTATAGGACTTGTCCATTCCATATTAACATAATTAAACATGTTTACCAATGCAACAGGCGAATCTTTACCTAGACCTTCCTTTATATAATCAACTGCATTCTCAAAAGTTGGTTTTTCAGTACTCCAACTTGCTTTTAGGTTACTCCCTTTACTATTTGCAAACTTCTCAACAGATTCAGCAAAATCATATAAGCTGGATATGCCTATAGAAGGTATTCCTATTTGTTTATCATTTTTATCGCTTATAGTGCTAAAACCAGGGATTTCAATAGGCTTAACGTATACATAGACTTCCTCCATAAACATTTCAAAATCGCCTTTTGTAATGCTTTTTGTATTATTTCCATACAAATTTGCAAGTGAAGGATCAGTAACAGCCATATAAGCTAGTATATTTGCAGCAGCAGTAGGTCCACAACCTCCAAATCTTTGAGTATATCTATCGAACCAACCTTGGTCACCTCCAAAATAAGTAGTACTTCCATCAACAATTTGTAGGAAATTTTGATTTGATAACCTTGTGGTTTCTTCAAAAAAAGTGTCATGAAAATAATCATTTGTCACATCTATTTTACTGTTTTTAATAGTTCCAGCTTTTTTCCCTACTAATTTGTTTTTGATATCATATTCCCAAACCTCCCCTTTATCAACTTTATAATTCATGGTTACACCATTAACTACAACTTTTGCAACTTTTGTTTTATCGTCCCATGCCACTGTGCCTCCGTTTTTGCCTGACAAAGTAGTTATGTATTCATTTCCTGTAGGATCCCAATACATTATCGGTTCATTATGACAATAAGTATAAAGATTCAAACTAAGCGGATCACCTGCATCCCCTCTGTATGTATCCTCCTGCAAAAATCTCGCAACCTTCGGATCATACATTCTGGCATTGAGGTAATACAATTCAGTTTCGCTATCGTACTGGTAGCCGGCATAGAGTATGGAGTTCCTGTCCTTCATCTCTCCGCTGGATTCAAGCAGATTGCCCCATGCGTCATAATAATAGGAGCCCACTAAATTTCCTTCTGTATCCAATAATGCCGTTATGTCTGAATGGCCGTTGTACATGTAATACAGTGTTGTTCCGTCTTCTATCGTCCTTTTTAGAAGGTTTGTGCCGTATACATTCTTTGCAAGCATATTGCCATCTGCATCAA
>CAZLZR010000202.1:0-3054 GCA_964564015.1 uncultured Acetivibrio sp. | reverse complement strand
TCTTTAACCTGTGGAGCTACCTTTTTTAGACTACGTATTGTGTTCCATCGCTTACGAGACTTCCGGAGCAAATAATCTTAAGCCTTTTGAATACCTGACTTATTTGCTGGAAAGGCTCCCTAATGTAAATGTCAAAGATCAGAATGTGCTGGATTCGTTAATGCCTTGGTCGACCGATTTGCCTGAATCCTGCAAACTTAATAACAAGAGCTTACAACAGCAGGAGTAGTAATTATAGACGGGTTGTATTTTACGCTTACATTCAGTTTGGGCATGACTTACAAGGAAAAGTTCTGCATGTAGAACTCTTTATCCTAAATTATACCTATTCACAAATTCATTTATCGCAGTACTTAACTGTGCAAGTTGATTTTTAAGGTTTTCTTTCTCTTTATCACTAGAAATAACAATGTTTGACTTGCTTAGTTTCCCGGTTAAGCTTTTTATAAAACCAAGAGTTAGTTTATAGTTTTCCTTCCCATCTTTTTCAGCATCTTTGGGTTCTTCAGTTTCAGGCTGTTGATTTATAATTAAAAATGGTTCTTCCGGATAATTGGCGGTTATAGGTAAGCTTGCAAATGATTCTTTAAAGGGTCAAATGAAGTATACAAACTTAACACCTGGTGAAGTGGAAAAATTCTTAATAAAGAAACAAAAGGAACAATTCTAAAAGAAGAATATGCACATCTCTTCTTGACTTTCAGTTTTTGTAGTAACTGAACCATCACTTGCTTCAATTATAGTTTCAGTTTTTCCACTTATAGGCTTATCATTATTAATTTTTGGGGAACTACAACTGATAAGTAGAATCATTGGAAATATTATAATTAGGGATTTAATAACTTTTATAAATTTTCACATACCTTCCTCTAATGAAGTTAAATCCCGCCTAAAAATGTTTTCAACCAATGCTATTTTATCAGCCTCGTTTTCTTCAGTAACTATGGCTGGAATCTCACTTAACTGAGCTCTTTTTGCTGCTTGATTTCGCTTTTCTCCTGCTAGTTTTTTGGCAAAGCTATTTACTCAACTAGCTTTTGCCAAAAAACAAAAGTTTACCTTTTTTGTTTATGAAGTTATAGAACCCATCAATTTTTACTCTCGCCAATCCAGGACCAAAAGAACTTGCTTTTTCATATATTGGCTCGAGCTGTATTATTCCTTTCTTGTCAATAAAACCGAATTTGTTATTTATTTTTACGCGGGCTAAGCCGTTAAAAAATGAATCGGCATCTTCAAATTGTGGATAAATAATTACATTACCTTTCCCATCTACATAACCATACTTACCATCTTTACAATAAACATTCAAGTCTTCGGGACGATAACCAAAAATATATTCATCAGATATCGGACTAATCAGATAATTACCTTCAAGGTCTATAACTCCGTATTTACCGTTAACTTCAATAGATACATAATCTGAAAAAGAATCAAGCCCAATCATATCGTTGAATTTAGGTTCAATAACCCATTCACCATTAACATTTATTATACCCCAAAGGCCATTCTCACCTTCACCTTGAAGTGCGCCAAAAAAAACTCCTTCTTCTGTCTGCCTATATCCACTAATACAATTAAACTTAGGTTCCACTACAAAATTTCCTTTTCTATCAATTATTCCAAATAAATTATTGCCTTCAAAATCCTTTGAAACACAAGCATAATCTCCATAAAAAGAAGCAGCAGATTCAAATTGAGGTTCTATTTCAAAATCCCCATTTTTGTTTATATACCCACATTTTCCATCTAATTCAACACTTGCGAGCCCATTTTGAAAGTCGAAAGAAAATTCATACTTTGGTTCTATTACAAAATTTCCATCAAGATCAATAAAACCGAATTTTTCATTTACCTTCACAGCTGCAAGGCCTTCAGAATAAAAAATTCGCGACCTTGAAAAAGGTTTTATAATCTCTTTACCCGTAGAATCAATTATTCCCCATTTTTCAATACCATTATCTAATACCATAACACTCGCTATTCCATTAATAAATTCATCAATATGATTGTATTTAGGTTCTACTATATATTTTCCTTCCATATTGATTATTCCCTGATAGCCATTAGGAGCAATAATATTGAGGAGAATGCGGTCTTCAAAAAACTGAGCATAATCTTTTGTTATCTCATCTGCATATTTTGGGTTAATTGTTTTGTCTTTGTCGCTGATAAGAACTATTTGGTTATTATAGTATACCTCTTTATCTAGAATCTGTTCTGCAATGATACGTACAGGCAAAAAAAGCCTTCCAGTTAAGATTTCTGGCACAACATCCATTTTTATGTTTTTGCCATCAGTAATTAAAAGTGCTTTTTTAATATCAATAAGATAAGATTTTTCATTAATATCTATGGAGACGGTAGAATTTTTCCCATTCCACATAATACTTGCACCGCAGGCTTCCGTAATAAATCTTGCTGGTACCATTAGTCTATTATTCTTTATATAAGGTTTAACCAGTGTATTGTCATCATCAATTAGTCTGCAATCCATATTTACCGCAGAAATAGGACAATCGACCTTCATCATAATGGCATGTTCAAGTAAATCATAAAACTCTTTCAATATATGCGTATCATTATATGTAAAATACTGTAGGTCGTAAGCGTGAACTGTATTAGCTAGAAGTAGAGTCGTAGTAATAAAAGTTAAAAAAAACATCGTAATTATTTTCATATTATTTTATCCCCTTTTTTATAATTATACCTAAAGTTGGCAAAGTGCACAACTTAATTTAAAGCCAACCTTTCTTTGAACAATAGAAGAATGGGTTGTAAATCACTTATAAGAATTTGCTAAAAAACAAAATAAGTATAAGTAGGGTTGTCCTTAACGACACAAAAACCATTATAAATACTGGAATTTAAGGCTGTTTATTAATAGAATAGTGCATGTAAAGTAATAAAAATGCTCAAAAAAGCATGCACTTAGGGGTAAACTATTATGTATAAAAGTGATGAAAAACAGATTATGATAGCAGATGACTTTTTTCTTCAAGATCGTACTTGAAATCATTTGTAAGTTTGAAATAATCTACGTATTTTTTTATA
>CAZLZR010000201.1:0-3090 GCA_964564015.1 uncultured Acetivibrio sp. | reverse complement strand
TTATAGAAATGGGGCGTTGTACTACGATTATAAATCGTAATTGCAACAGCCCCTAATATATTCCAATTGATTTGCTTGTTCATTTATAGCACTAATTACTCTTTTGTCTGAATGTCCAATATTTACAACACCAAGGCCACTCAATCCATCAATATATTTTCTTCCTTGATTATCCCACAGATAAATCCCTTCACCTTTAACAATGACTTTTTCATTATCAAGCTGGTTTGCAGTGTATAGTTGCCAAACTTCATTTTTAAAGTCATGTAACTCTTTCATTTTTCCATGCTCCCTCCTTCATCTTTTTACTTGTTTTTTAATATAATTGATAATAATTCAAATATAATATTACCTGCCAGATATGCCGTTATTTCCCCATAGTCATATTGCGGATTCATCTCTACCAAATCACAACCCACAATTGATAAACCTTCGAGCTGTCTGATCAAAAACAAGCATTCTCTACTGGTAAATCCGCAAATTTCCGGAGTATTTACTCCAGGTGCATAAGCCGGATCAATGCAATCCATGTCAAAAGTTACAAAACAAGGCTTTTGACCAATAACTTTTGAAATAGTATTTCCTATGTCAGCTATATTAGATGCGTAAAAGGATTCCATATCAATTAACTCAAACCCCAACTCTTTAGGCAAAATATAATCCCTTGAAGAATAACCGCTGCCGCGAACCCCTATTATAATTGATGAATGAGGGTCAATAAGTTCTTCTTCTATTGCTCTCCTAAAAGTTGTGCCATGTCCATAAGGTTGTCCAAAATGTAGATTTGAGCAATCACGATGTGCATCAAAGGAAATAACAGACAGCTTACCATACTTCTCTTTAAACGCTCTCAATTCCGGCAATAAAATACCATGATCTCCGCCAATGGCAATTGTTACTGCACCTTTATCCACAATCTTACTCAATTCATCTGTAATCAAATTGTATGATTTTTCGATATATCCCGGAATTACAGGTATATCTCCATAATCCGAAATGATACCGGAACCAAATATATCAACATCGAAAAACCTGTTATATTTTTTCAAACAAGTAGATACATTCCTGATAAAACGTGGTGCAAACCTTGAACCGGTTCTATAACTAGATGTATCATCAAACGGAATACCAACTATCACCACATCTGACTTATCAATATCTTTATATTCAGGTAATCTCATGAAAGTTGGCAAACCACAAAAACGAGGAGTTGAATTATATAAATCAGAAATGTTACTTCTTTCACTATCCATATAAAACCTCTTTCCATAAATATACTAAGCTCAGATTTCAAGCTGATTAGCATAATTATAAGATACTTAGTCTCAACTTATTCTGATAGAAAAATTCGGACAGTTTGCAGCACAGTAACCACATAAAGTACACCTTTCTCTATCCACCACTGCTTTTCCATCTATATTTTGAATGGCATTAGCACTACACATTGCAGTACATTTCATACATCCTTTACAAAAATTCAATATCCTTATACCACGCTGCTTATGCTTTACCTCTTCCCATTGGCTATTACTTATTTCGATGTTATTAAAATAGTTATAGTTGATATCTATTTCTTGTTTTGAAACCATACCAACCGCTGCACTTTGAATAGAGGGATTTCTTAAAACATAGTCAATTGCTTTCTCTGCATTTTTTATTAAATTACCTCCACCCAGTACCTTCATCGCAACAACCTGCTTATTCTTTTTATACGCATAATCAATAGCACATTCCATGTCTTCCTTAGTACCTGCCATAATTCCTATCCCTGCTAAATTGATAAGCGCAAAAACCACATCAATATACTCAGAATCCGCGGCTTCCCAAATGGTATCAACCCTGTGGGAAGCAATACCTATATGCTTTATTACTCCCTTTGATTTATATTCAAGTAAGCACTGCAATGCATCAGCTCTAACAACAAATGGATTTTCAACTTTTGGTGCATGTATATAAAAAATGTCTATATAATTTCTCTCAAGTTTATTTAATGCTGTTTCAACATGTTGTTTAGCATCTTTATAATTATTTGCATGTGTTTTTGTTGAAATTTTAACTTTATCGCTACTTCCTTTTATACCTTCACGGATAATATCATACGTTTGGTATAATTCGGCGGTATCAAAAAAATCAATACCTTTCTTAATTGCATACCGAATTAATTCCGCCCCTTGATTAATAGATAAGTTATTTTGAAAATATGCCATCGGCAATGTACCGAAACACAATTTAGTAAGCTCTTTCATAAATATATCTCACACCCTTGCTAGGTTAATCTACAGAAATTATGATTGGATCTCAAAACATAATGCTTCGCCCATTTGCTTATCACATTCAATAAGCAAAAATGTATGTCACTGTATATTCCCCATCGGCAGCTAACGTGCCCCACCAACGATTAGCAACCAAAAAGTGCTTATTAGCTTCGCCAAATCAGTTTACAAAATATAAAAAAAGTGATATAATAAATTGTTCGCTACAAAATGGCATAGTACTTCTTGTAGTGTCTGCCCATAAATCATTTGATTCCGCCAAGAAGATGAATGATTTATGGGTATCTATCTCTACACTCAACTATGTCATAATTTCAATTTAGGTGTTCATTTTAAAACTAATTATTTCAATAAAACTAAAAATGCTCACTCTCAACTAATAGAAAATAGTTAAGGTAAGCACAAAATAAAGTAAATAAATCTACATATTATTGCAATATTCTCACTTTATATTAACGCCAAATTAAGTAGGTTTTACTCTCCCTAAATATTTCAAAAATTGCATTTTTTACATTTTTTATATATTTCACCATCTTGTTTAAAATTATAACTAAGCTCATCCGCATTGTCAACTACTTTTTCACAATAGGTCACGGCTAACACATGAATTTTTTTCCAATCAAGAATTCCGTAAGGATTTTTTAAATATGCCATTTCGGCATATTTAATATAAGGCAGGAAGTATTCTTCAGTACTCTGAAATAGAACATCCTCAGAGCCTTTACGTCCAAATACCATAAAGATTAATCAGATATAGAGTTGAAGCGGGTCTTCGACAGTTCCAATTAATCAAAATCACTTTAAAGCCTTGATATAG
>CAZLZR010000200.1:1467-3111 GCA_964564015.1 uncultured Acetivibrio sp. | reverse complement strand
ACAATTTATTTACAGTCACATTAGAAGAAAATCTCAATGATAAAAATGTCACGGCAGAAATTGAATTGAACATGAATAATGCTGATATACCGGCGGAGTATTCAGGCATAGAATTTTACGCAGGTGATAAATTTGCTGGGACTTTTAATAACGGCTTTTTATCTTTTCAGCCTGAAGAGTTCGGAGACGTTGAATGTGAAGTTGTTTTTAAAAACTCTGAAAACGATGTAGTAAAAACACTAACGGACACCGCACAATTCTATATCGAGACATGGTATGTCGCATATAACAGTTCTGAAAACGGAGATGTTAAACCGGCTATAAATGGCAATATCGTTATATATCCTGACAACGTGACTTTTGGCTCTTGTGATATGATATGGAAATATGATATAAGAGTCCCGCATGGCAAGACAATTACTTTTGATTATTCCGCTTCACGGGTGAATGATAATAACCTGCAATTCGGCGGTGCCGTGCTTGAATGTCATTTCCGTCTTTCCGACTACAAAAACAGGCTTGAGCGATACGACGGCAAGCAGGCAAAGTATTTTGATGATGAATATGACGAATGGATTTCTGCACCGATTGAATTAGGTGAAGGCGTGCATGATTTATATGTATGCCCAAACGCCGGAGCAGATAAAAGCAGATTGTATGTGTATCATAAGTCGGAAGAGCTTGATGGCAGTTTTTCTGCGCTGTATGATACAATTACTAATTGGCCATTTTAGATGAAAACTTTATTGCTGATACTGATTCTATGTCTTCCGGTCTCTGCGCAGATCGGAGGACACATCGAGTTGGGAAAAGATTTATATTCAGATATGTCTTATACTGATATCAGGCTGGACTATACTTTTACGTTTTGGAATATTAAATTGATACCGTACGGAAATCAGATTACATGGTTTTATTATGATACAGTTACAAAAGGCTATCCGTTTCGTGATGTTTATATTATTGGTACTGAAATTAAATATATGTCGGTAACTTTCGGAACTGAACACTATTGCAGTCATGCGGTTTCGTCTGGAAATTCAATGTACAGAAAACCAGACGAACCGCCGTTAGCTTATGATTTGACTAAATGGTTTGTTAGGTATGAGTTTTAACCGACGATTCTAACACATCCTATTTTGCCGAGTCCAGGAGATACACCGCCCCCACCCCCCGACCCGTAAGAGACTCCCGCCTCCGCTCCGAAAATAACACCACCTGAATATCTTGAATCTCCAGCACCGCCAGAACCCCAAAAAGAAGCCCCACCATTACCACCAGAATAATTATTACCATCAACTATTATTCCGTTATGCCCCCACCCTCCATGAACTAAAAAATCAAATCCAGTGCTTGATGTCGCTGGTTGTCCTCCGTGCGCTAAATGTCCGTTGCCACCATTTTTTGCAGTTAAAGTTGTAGTCCCATCTGAAAACGTGGTTGACTCCCCCGCTGTTGCTGAAAATGTTGCAGTCCAAGTTGTGCCGGCTTTAACAAATATTCTTTTTATTCCGGTTGCTCCTGCTGCGCCCCCACCACCGTATGAAGCCGCAGCCCCATCACCACCGCTACCAGTAACATACATTGTATAATACTTGCTTCTCTTCGCCGTCCAATTTCCATTTGATGTTATCCATGTTTCTT
>CAZLZR010000200.1:0-1367 GCA_964564015.1 uncultured Acetivibrio sp. | reverse complement strand
TAATACTTGCTTCTCTTCGCCGTCCAATTTCCATTTGATGTTATCCATGTTTCTTCCGGATCGTTTATATCCGGCAGATAATTGTTTTCCGTTTCCGGCGTCAACAACCTATTAGCATAACATGTCGTCCCATCAAAATATATAACCCAATTCAGCACCCTATAATTATTTGCATCATACCTTGCATTTTTTAACGGATCAAAAGTTCCCGCTGATGTTCCGAGTGTCGGCGTCAAATACTGTGGCCCTGCGCCTTGCAATGTAATATAATACCTCCCTGGTGATGGAGGTGTCAAAACTGTTTGAGATTTAATAGTATATAATACACCATTTACATCCACCGGCCCGCTTATTTCTACAATTACAGTATTTCCATTGCCTCTCACATAAGTTTTATCTATTCCTGTTCGTTGTGACACAAGATTTATGTTTTGCAATTGATAACCTGTTGACACCGCTCCCGGTGTGCTATCCGGATTATTGATTATTTCAGCTTCGTTTGCCATTTTTTTCTCCTGATAATTTATTATGCTGTGTAAGTGTTTGTGTGCAAAATTAAGATGATTCATGCGCGGTTAACTGTAGAATAAAATAAAAATTTTTGTCAATTCGTTATTGAATTTGTATTAAAAAAAACCTCTTTAAATAGAGGCTTTGCATATAAAGCTCTGAACCGATTGACTTTATTTTTATTTTACTCCTTAATCATCGCAACAATTTCGCTTTCTGTTGGCATAACAATTGAGGAAACAATCAATTCCACTTCCTCAATGCTGGCAGCAGATTTAATTGCCGATATAGCATTATTTGCGATGTCCCTGTACATCTTATTCATCTTTGCGATTGATTGCTTGCCGGATGTTCCTTTTAAGTAACTTGGATACCCGTCATCAGCCGGGGGGCCTGAATAAATATTGTCTCTTTTGTACTGAGGAAGCATTTTATAATTTGCATCCACGCATCTTTGAGAAATCTCCTGTATGGCGGCTGCTTTACACATAAACAGCTTATGGTATGAATCTTCAACCAGGATAATCCGACTTGGATCAATATCCAGATAATCGCGTTGGGTATCGCTTAATGCGGCGGCATCCGCACCCGCAAGGTCTGCATGATATCCGTCATAATACCCCGGCAACGCTCTAATTAAATTGCCGCTTGAATCTGTTTCATAATACATCTTTACCTCCTGTATTTTCACTTAAGTAATCAGTGAGCATTTTGCGATAAGAATAATTTCTCGAATACATAGAATGACCGAGAATTGAACTGATAGAATTAATAAATTCCTGCGGAGAAACCTCGCCAGACTTCAACCCCTCTGAAAGCTGAAGCAGTCTTTTTTTATTCCTGAGCCTTGTGTCCTT
>CAZLZR010000199.1:0-3139 GCA_964564015.1 uncultured Acetivibrio sp. | reverse complement strand
GCTACAGCCGTTCCACCTTTCTTTGTAATTTCCCATTTGAAAGGTATATTTGTCAACTCTCTGTCATAGCTTGATTTAATATTCACTCCTACCAATACCTTATCACCCTCTGCAACACTTGATACTGGCTCTTCAAGCTGTACACTTAAATCTTGGTTATTAATTGCTTCAACTTTATACTCTTTCGCACCACACTCTCCCCTAGTTGCCCAGTACCCCTTTCCTCTTGTACATGACCTTTCATATTTTTTGAACCCTTCCTCAGTATCAGTTGATTCCTTTGTTTCTACCAGTTTCCATTCTCCCCACGTATGATTATTCGGGTCGTATGATTCTTCGGGAAATTGATGGTATGTTATACATGAGCTTCCACTTTCAACATCATCGCCATTGTTGTAAATCTTGTACTCAATCCATTCATCATGGGCTACATGCTGGCAAGTGCCTTCCCATAGTTTATAGAATCTATGTACAACAACGTGATCCTTATTTACTTTTATAACTCTTTGTGTTCCAATTGGATCTTTTTCATATTTCTCAATTTCGCTTTCAGATGTAATAATTTTAATAGTGTTATCATTTGTTCGAAATATTATAGGTTCATTGGGTTCAATATCTTCAACAAAGTCAGCATAACATATTGAATAATATAAACAGGAATATATATTACTGAGCAAAAATATAATTACAAAAATTATAAAATTTCCTCTCTTATATATATGCAATTAAAACACCCTCTCTTCTAATAAGTACCTTTTCTCAAAAACCATTCACTTGGCATAGGACTTTCACAAACATTGTCAAAAAACCAATTTCCATTTTCTTCCATAACCAATTCGTAACCATAAGAATAGGCTTCTATTTTATCAGGATACTTGTTGTTATCGAACAAACCAAACATCACTTTATAATGTGTTTTGTCATAATCAGTAATTAAACATAAAACTATAAAGTCATTATCATTAGAATATCCAGTTCTTTCTTTTGCAAATTTAACTGCACTACTTATGAACATATAATTAGGCTTATTATATGGAAAATATTCACCTTCTTTAAATAAAGGGAAAACAATATCTTCAGGTGTTTTTATGTTTTCCTTAGCCTTATACTCAGAAGAAAGATAACTGAATATTTTTGTCTTATCTGCCTTTAAGTCTGCATCAAACAATTCTCTCAATCTATCAGCTATAGCTTTTTTATCTGCCTCACTGAGACCCGTAGCTGGCTTTAGCGTGGGTTTTGGTGTAGCTTGAGGTTCTGGTGTGCTGACAACTTCAACCATATCGATATAAACCGTCCTAACTGCGCTGTCCCATCTTACAGTTGCTCCAAATGCTTCAGCCACGTATCTTGCCGGTACGAATGTTCTCCCCTCTTGCAAGAGAGCAGCGGTATCCATCTGCAAAGTCTTCCCGTCAAGTTCATACTCCTTTTTGCCTATGTAAAGGATCAACTTTTTGCTGCCCTTCACAAAAGCTGCTTTTTGTGCTGTTCCATCCCAGGTTACTGTTGCACCTAGCTCTTCACCTATGAACCTTGCCGGTGTTTGTGTTCTTCCATTTGAATCTATGAAGGGCTGTGCATCGGGAAAATACAATCTGTCCCCATTTACGACTATGCGAAGTGGCATCTCACCGGAAACATTAAATACCGAAAACAGTGCTATCATGACCAATAATACTGCTATAACCAATGTAATCTTTTTCATAATTTAAATTCCTCCTCCAAATTTTCCTGTTAATCCTTTTTATAATCTATTACCTAAAAAACTTTCTATGAATATCCTGATTTTGATATCGGCTATCCTAGCCATAAATTTTACATATTATACCTAACTTATATTAAATTCTATTATATACACTTTCATTCTCCCTATCAAATAATAGCTTGATTAAAACCAAGCGAGCCCATATGTTGCAGCCACCTTCACAATATGGTATTATAGAGTTGTAATAATTTTTAAGGAGTTGATTAATTTTGCCGGAGGAACGGATACAATGGCATCCGGCTTTTGCATCAGCGTTGAAGCTTGAACTGAAGGATTATTATCCTGAAGTTCTAGATATTCAGGAGGAATATCAGCTTACATCAAAACCACTTGAAGTTGATATATTAGTGGTTAGGAAGATAAAAGAGGCCAAGATACTATTAAACATAGCCCAGTTGTTTAAAGGTCATAACATTATTGAGTATAAGTCTCCAGAGGACTATTTAAGTATTGACGATTATTATAAGGTTAAAGCATATGCTTATTTATATAAGACTTTAGGCGAAAGAGTTGACAGTATAAAAGTCGAAGATATGACAATAACCATGGTAAGCAGCAAGTTCCCAAAGAAAATGGCTGAGCATCTGGAAAGATTTCAGCAACTCACTGTTACAAAACAGGATGATGGCATATACTATATAAACGGAGATGATATCCCGTCCCAATTTATTATTGTCGATGAACTACCAAAGAAACAAAACAGATATATAAGATTATTGACAACGAGGATGAATATAAAAGAAGAAATATCGATGCTAATGCAGGAATGTTCCGATAATCCTAAAAATAACATGTGCGAACTGCTTTTTGAAACTGTGACAGCAGCAAATTTGATACAGATAATGGAGGTGTATAATATGGCCAGACAACTTTCTAAACAGGAAATGGAAGCTCTTGATAAGGTCGTTATGAGGTTTAATCTTAATAAAAAATGGGAAGATAGGGGCATTGAAAAAGGCATTGAAAAAGGCATTGAAAAAGGCATTGAAAAAGGTGAAATATTATCACTTTTAAGAATTCTCAACAAAAAATTTGTCCGATTGCCCGATGAAATTGCAAAGAAGATTGAGCAAATAGATGACAAACATATTATAAACAGTATTTTTGATAATATTTTTGAAATAGACTCTCTAGAAGACTTAGAGAAGTTTTTAAAGTAGAATACCACCTCTACATTATGGTTTTTTTCAGAATACCTTAGCTGTAATATTCCAGCAGATTTTATTGCAATTTTTATATGCTTTTATGCAAAAAGGATTTGCTTACACTTTAAAGCAAATCCTTTTTTGAGCAGTCATTTTCATAACTTAAATTACACTCTTCAGTTTTTTGTAAAAGAATTCTCCTCTTTACAAAAGTAATTCTAATATA
>CAZLZR010000198.1:0-3184 GCA_964564015.1 uncultured Acetivibrio sp. | reverse complement strand
AGTAGTAACAGTATATCAGAAATATGTAAGAAGTACATCAAGGAATAAGCTACTCCCGCAGCTAAAATGGCTGCTAGAAAAATTGGTGACATATCTTTAATTTGATCAAACATAGAATAATTGATCATTTCTTTGGAATAAAAAGAATTAATAAAAAAACTAATGATGCTCGTGACAAATTGTGCCCAAAGCAAACCGCTTATACCAAGTCCTAGAACCAACACTAACACAATAGAAACTACTCCGATAATCTTCTTAATTATCTCAAGTTTCAAGAAGAGGTCTGATCTACCTTTAACCTGCAGGACATTCAAGTTCAAAGAATGAATTGGATACAACATGCCTGAGAAACAGAGAATTTGGAAGTACTGCACCGATGGTATCCATTTCTCACCAACCAATACCTTTATTAACGGTTCCCCCACTGCCGCCAAACATAGCATTAGTGGAAAACTTACAAACGAGATCAGCCTCAGCGCTTTACCAAATCCGTTTCTGAGAGTTACCTCGTCATCCTGAACCTGGCTCAAAACTGGGTAAGTCACCTTCTGAACAGCTTGCGTAAGCATTTTTGAAGGTACATCATTCATTTTCTGCGCGTTTGTGAAGAACCCCAGAGCAGTAGCACTGAAGAATTTGCCTATTATTGGATAATAAATGTTCTCATAGATCGTGTTCAGTAACCCTGACACTAATATTTTCCAACCAAATCCGAACAGCTCTTTAAATGATTTTATATCGAATTTAAGGGTTGGAATCCATTTGTTATGTGTTACCAACATTACAGACTGAATGACCTGCCCAACTATGGTTCTTATTACCAGAGCCCATGTTCCGAATCCAACTAATGCGGCAAGTATAGCAATAACGCCAGATATTGCCGACGAAATAATTGTGATTTTTGTCTGGGTCTTGAAATCAATTTCACGCGTTAACATGGTCCTTTGAACTATCCCGAAAGAATTGATAATGATAACCGTTGATAAGACTCTAATTATTGGAATTAATCTTGGTTCCTTGAAAAAAACACTAATAGTCGTTGAAGAAGCGAAAAGTGCAAAATATATTGATATGGAGACCGCCAAGTTGAACATAAAAACTGTCGAGTAATCAGATTCCGATATATCTTTTTTTCTAATCAAGGCACTGCTGAATCCACTGTCTATTAGGGACTGTGATATTGCAATAAAAATCGTGGTCATTCCAATTAATCCGAAATCTTCCGGAAGCAGCAATCTAGCTAGAAAAATCTGAACAACAAGGTTTATTAGCTGAGATGACAACATTTCTGAAAAACTCCAGAACATTCCTTTAACAGTTTTTTCTTTCAGTGCGCTCATTCCTTGATCCCTCTAAGCTTCTTATAAGCTCTCGCAACTTCCTTATATTTATCTGGAGAAAGCCTGAGTAGAATGTATTTCAGACTTCTCTTTAAGCCTGCTTTCATAAACACATCCTTGGCCTTGATATTTTCTAATACTTCATTTGCCTCTTCAAGATTACCTCTCAGAGATTGTTGGATAAAAATGTCAAGTCTCGTCTCAAGTATTCGCTTTGAAAGTACAGAAATTGTTCTACTATCATCGAAATAGTTTTCTAGACGTTTGTATAGTTTTAGTACTTCTTCCAAAAGTCTTATTTTATCTGTCGATCTGGACAATCCAGCGTTAGTAACCCTATACACACCCATTTTTTCTTCAAAATAATAAATTGGTCCATTCTTAGCATTCAGAATGTGATATATCCAGTCCTCAAAACAAAGACCCTCGGACAAGGTGTAAAATTCTCGACTGTTGATCGATTTGTTACGAAAGACCGTAGACAAAGTTGGAATATAGTTTCCTTTTAGTATATCCTTCAACGTAGTTATTTTTCCTACTTTTGGGTTTGCAGGCCAATGTTCTTGTAATTTGGTTCCATTTTCATCAATTACTTCAACGTTGTGAAAGCACATTGAGAAGTTGGTGTGCTGTTCCAAGAAATCTACCTGTTTTTGCAACTTATATGGGTCAGTCCAATAGTCATCACCTTCACATAATGCAATGTACTTTCCCTTGGATCTCTTGTAATTGAATTCAAAGTTTACCCGTTTACCTTGTGAATACTGATTTTCAACCTCATAAATAGGTTTAATTATATCAGGATATTCTTGCTCATACTTTTTTATAATATCAGGAGTACGGTCGGTAGACGCATCGTCATGTATCAGTATCTCATACTTGAATTTTGTCTTCTGCATTAAGAAGCCTTCTATAGCATCCTTTATGTATTTTTCGTGATTATACGTAATGCAGTTTATGCTGACCATAATGTCACTGTCAAAATTGCTCATCTTTTGGATACCTCCGCATTTTGATATTTTAGCAAACATTTCAAAACTATATAATAAACTCAGATGTTGTAGTTTTAATTTTCTGTTGCTATAAATTATTCAAGGAGTTTCGATACTTCTTTCTTGTCTACTGATATATTTGCGAGTAAGGGAACAGATTATTTTAGTTTGTCAACAATTTCTTTAATTACATTCCGATTATAGAGTAAGTCAATGTTGGTCGATATAAAGTTCTTATCGATTTTTGCAAAATCCACTTTCATAAGCTCATTTATCACGTCTTGCTCAAAACGAAATTTGATTATCTTTGCAGGATTTCCTCCAACTATTGCGTACGGAGGTATATCTTTTGTAACGACAGTCCCAGCAGCAATAACTGCACCCTTCCCAATCCTAACACCGGAAAGTATTATTGCTCTGGTGCCGATCCAGACATCATCCTCTACTATAATTGGCCCTTTGCTCCAAGCTTCTCTTTTTTCTCCTAGGACCATTACTTTAAACGGGTATGTTGAAAAGGTGTTCATGTTGTGATTACCACCAAGTATGAAAAGAACATCTTCAGCTATAGAAACAAAGTTTCCAATTATCAGTTTTTCGTTTTCCGCTCCCCATGTTCTAACATTCAGCGGTCCGTAACTATACTTTCCAACTTTCACGATGTCTATTGGGAAAATATTTCTTGGATAAGTGTAATTATGATTGTTCAGTTTTCGCCACTTTCTTCTAAACCATATTAATCTCACTTTGCTCGGAATCCTGATTTTCATTAAAATCACCTTTCCACAATAGCTAAACATTTTCGATTAGACTGCTTGAATTCTATAATAGCTTTGGACCATAATTCTTCTC
>CAZLZR010000197.1:0-3207 GCA_964564015.1 uncultured Acetivibrio sp. | reverse complement strand
TATGGGCAGAAAATTATTTGCAGTCAGACCTGACACCATTGTGTAGCTCAACATTGAGAGTTCCTTTCTCCCAAATAAAAATATCACATTCTTTATAATTTGAACTTGTCCAACCTACCAATAACCCATTTACACTAAGACCTTCTTTACTTTTATTTAAAGCAATAAGCTTATCAACATTTACATTGCAATTATCATTATTACGCATATCTTTTGCCCACATCTTTTCCCATGTTCCTTCTTTCAGAATAATAACCCCATGTTGCGTATTTTCCTTATCATACTTATAACAGGCTATAACTTCATTAACATTATCATCATCCAAATCTGTTGTAATGAATTTTTTGTCTTTTAAATTATTAGGGTTCTGAATCTCAGCACCTTCCGGAATGTTCTCATAAATATGGCTTAATAATTCATCATAGGAATATTTCGGAATATCTGTTTGGATTTTCTTTACTTTCGTATTTATAGAAGATAAAGAGTTTGGATGTGATTTTGATTGAGAATTAGAGTTATTGCATCCTATTAAAGGGAATAACAAAAGTATCCCAACTAAAAGTAACTGTAATAGACTTGCCATTTTCCCCATAGATTTATCATCCTTTCTATATAAAAGAATACCTCACTAACAAAAGAGTTCTGCCTCTTAAATTCTTTCATTCCAATATTGTATTACCAAAATAAATTTTACTCAAGCGAGAATCTAAGGTTTATGATTTCATTTCTCGCTTGAGTAAACATTTTGTTACCTATTTACCATCAACCGAACGAAAAGCATTATAAAATACATAGGCTCTACTTACATATTGTGCCTGGGTTCCATAATTACCTCGTGATTTATTTGGATCGCCCCAACTTGGAAATGCTACTTTGGGAAACACTTTTGCAAGGTCTTTCTCTTTACTGTAATAACCTTTGAATTCCTCAGCTAAATAACGTATACCATATTCGGGATTATCACGTAGAGTCTCAGCTGCTTTTAATGTATCATTGGGGAGATAAACATTTAAGCCTGGTACTTTTTTGCCCTTTACATCTTGAGCCTGCGTAGCAGCAATACCGGCCGCATACATGCCTCCTTCAAAATCCTTCATTCTCGTATTAAAGTTGTGCGTATTGCTATTATAGCTTTCAAATACACAATATGTGGCAAGTGCATATGGATCCATATCTAATTCAGCACCTACTTTTTTAAATAATTGTCCGTATGAGTCCCACATATTTTGTGTGTCTTTTAAAATCGCAGGTATATTATAAACACTTGTTTTATCATTGCTTGCATCATAAAAACCGGGAAAACTCGTAGCATTAAAAGTAAATGTTGTAGCATTACTCGTCCCGTTTGAAGATTTATTAGGCAAATCGTCTTCAGTAATTGCAGCGGTTTTCAGAGATGCTCCCATGTAATCGCTGAAACTATTAGGGCTTTCTATTCCAGTGGTATATAGAAAGTTTTTATCATCTATATACATTTTCCCATCAAATATTGGAGCATTAAAATTAAACTCTCTACCATCTTTATTACGTACTGCTGTAGCAGTTTTAGTTTTAGGATCCCATTTCACTTCAAAACCATATTTTGTAGCTATTTCTCTAAGCCATACAGCATCATGCCCTGTCGGGTCAACATACATCGCTATTGCTTCCAGGGTATACATTTTGTTCCTTGTTGAAATTGACTATAATAATGGACTAGCTGAAGAATGTGTATATAAACTAGAGGTTGTTGTAAAGCGAATTATGTTTGGCCGCAACAGCTTTAACGTTCTTTAAACTGTAAAGAACAAACTGTTGCGGCTTGAATTAAAACGCTTAATCAACTAACTATGGAAAGAGCCACTTACTAATTGATATGAAGCATTTTACTTTGTCATCCAAAAATAAAACAAACTGTTTGCAACTACAAATATTATAGAAATTATTAATGGAATGCGTTTTTTATTATGAAAAGCTAAAAAACTCGAACTAAAAATTATTATTTCAATTAAAGCAATAATAAAAATATACCTTTCATATATTAATATTTTAATGAACTCTGAATGCTTTCCTGGTACAGCAATATACATTGGAAAAACTACTAGAATTATATTTAGAATAACTAATAATACTATTGTCATAGCCTTCTTTAACAAATAAACCACCTCGACACAAATATAATCATACAATCAAAACTTACATTTACTTTCTTTTAACGTAGAAATAAATCCGACTATTATCATAATTGTAATTTCCCCATTTTTCCTCAGGTTCTTTTCCATCATTTGTAACCATACCTCCCCCTCCATTTTTAGAAGACCAAGTACCATCCTTGTTTTCTCTTACAAAGTGAAAATCTCTTACAAGTTGAGGATCTTCTAGTTTATCTTTAAAACCAAACATTATCCTATAAGAACCCTCAGGAATTGCATCATCTTTGCCAATCTCCTCAATTTCCCACCCTAGAACTTGTGCATCTGCTTTAATGGCATTTATGACATTTTGCCTATTCTCGTTAAAAATTGAGTTCATTAATAATTTTGCATCCTCTTTGCTCATTTGAGAAAAATCATCACCATATTTCTTTTCTATATGCCAACTTGCAATGTCTCCTGGAGATATCCCCCCTGCTCCACCATTTCCATCTTTTGAAAAAGCAGTTCCATCAGGATATTTATACAACCCCAAAGAATAAGCATAACAGTTTACGTTTAAATACACGCCAAATACTCTGCTTAAAAAAACTCCTCCAACATCTTTTTCATTATTTCCATCTACATCATATACCTTGTCTTGTTCTAATGCATCTTCATTTTTATTACCTCTCTCATGTTTATCAAAACTACTCTTTTCTTTTTTTCCAAAGAACGTAGTATTGAAGTAGTTATTTGTTACATCTATTCTACCTTCTATGACTTCTCCAGCATAGTTACCAATCTTTTTAGTATCTATATCATATTCCCAAGCTTTTCCTTTATCCAATATATATCGCTTTGTGATTCCATTAACTGTAACTTCTGCAATTTTTGTTTTATTATCCCATACCGTATTTCCACCATTCCGACCTGCCAAATCACGAATTGCATCATACCCTGTCGGGTCAAAATACATCATCGGTTCATTATGGCAATACGCATACAGATTCAAACTCAGCGGATCATCTATTGTACCCGTATATGTATCCTGCTGCAGGAATCTTGCCGTTTGTGGGTCATAGTACCTTGCGTG
>CAZLZR010000196.1:0-3232 GCA_964564015.1 uncultured Acetivibrio sp. | reverse complement strand
AAGAATGTATGACCCCAAAATAGCAAGATTCTTGCAGGAGGATACATACAGCGGTGATACTACCGATCCGTTGAGCTTGAATTTGTATACATATGTAAAGAATAACCCTTTGATTTACTATGACCCAACAGGACATATTATATTTCCTATAAGAACGGAAGATGAAGATAAATATGCTACTTCTGAAGGAAGAGATCAAGCAAGAAAGGAAATTATAAACTGGTGGGCAGATAAGTGGAATAATTTAAGAACCACTTTTGGTAATTGGGGAAATGCTGTTAAAGAAAGTGTCCAAAGTCCAGAAGCTGCAAAGAACGCTGCTATAGGTGTGTATACCTCAGTAGCTAATAACACTGTTTCAGCTATTCAGTTGGGTTCCGCTTTTGTTGCAGGAAATTCAGAAACTGCAAACAAAACATATTTATTTTGGGAAAATATAAAAATAAAGGGTACCAGAAACATTGAAGAGAAATATGTAACAAATGAAAATGTTTATCAAACATATAAAACTTTTGCAGATACAGCAGAAATGACTGCTGGGGCTAAAGGTTTTTATGATTGGGCAAAAAGTGGGTTTAGAATACCATCTATAGGTTCAGCAGATGATTATTATGTAGATGCTAGTACAGGTACAAAAGTTCGTGTAAGTAGTGTTGATAAACTTGATAATATAAGTAATCCTAAAATAAAAAAGAATAGTATACAAAAGAATTACTTAGAAGTCACACGAAATACTGATGATATCTATAACGGACGTAATTACACTCAGGTTAGTGGGGGGACTAAACTTACAAAAACACAACTTTCTACAAAACCAAAAAATTCACCTGACCCAATAAAGTGGCAGAAAAAAGGTGGAAAAATTACGATTGATGAAAACGGGACTTGGACCTACCAGGATTGGGATGGCAATTCAGTTTCTTATCCAGATGGCTATCCAGATTTTAAATCAGCAGATATGGTAAAGCAAGAAGTACCTATTGGAGAATTTGAAAGCTACCCAAAAGATTTTTCAAAAGCTGACGAGCTTGCGCCAGATGGTCCGATGGAAGATACAAGTACATGGCATCACCACCAAGATGGAACTACTATGCAGGAAATTGAATCATTGTTACACGATCGTTTTAGACACAGAGGTGGTATGTCAATATCTAGGAAAACAAAAAGAACTAAAGGAGTGGTTAAATAATGAATATTAAAGGATATGGTAAAGCAACGCAAGATATGATTGATAGTTTTGAAAAACATGTTGGGTTTCTATTACCTGATGACTATAAACAGTTTTTGTGTGAGTATAATGGAGGTTCAGCAAGATATAATTACTTTTGGGTAGATGATTTAGATGTGGAATTGCCATTGCACGTTTTATATGGCTTAGGTCTTGATAAAAACCTTGATTTAAAGACTTGGAATGATGAATATATTGATGATTTATTCTCCAATAGTGTAATAATAGGTCATGATCCAGGTTCGGGTTTAATTGTACTTATAAATGATAATGAAGATGGAGGCATATATTATTGGGATCATACATTTAATTTTGAACAGTCAAGCGAGGATGAAAACACTTATAAGATTGCAGATACTTTTCAGGACTTTATTAATGGATTAAAGACTCCATAGTTTGGAATAGTAATAAATAATTGAAGTCAAACATGTAATATACTATATTGATAATTTAACTTGCCGGAATTAAAAGTTCCGGCTTTCCTTATACCCGAAATTATAGTTTTGTCCAACTGTCGCACAGTCAGCTGTCGGTTGCAAAAATCCCATCGGAGGTTATCGAGCACCAATAAATTGAATTAATTCTATTATTGAACATTTGCAAAAAGCGTCTTGAAGAAAAATTATCAAGAAAAAACGAAATTTCTCGGTAAACAGCCGGGAAATTTCGTTTCTCCTTTATTACTTTTCTTCTAAAATGCTTTTCAAAAATGTTCAATAAAAGAATTAATTCAATTTACTGGCACTTGATAATCCCCGATGGTATTTTTGCAACCGACAGGGATTGCTCCCGGCTTAACGGCGTTCTATCATGAAACTGGTTTTTTAAACTTTTCTGAAAAAAAATCAATTTCTTCAGCTATAATATTTTCCAATTCTGATTTTGATACTCTTTTTTCAAAAAACTTATATGTGAACTCTTTAAACTGTTGAAATTCAGTAAAACAATACGTTTTTCCGGTGTTATCAGTATATTCAAAACAATTTTTGGACTCATCTTTTTTTAATGCAAAGTATATATCATGTAGCTCATTACATGCTTGTAATTCTTTTAAGGATTCTTCAATATATATACTATTCTTGTCTAAGCACTCAAAAAACCACTCAAGTGCATTATCATTAGACCCTTTTATTGTTGCAGTATAGTTTGGAGTATTTTTATAATTTAAAAACCATTTTATCCAATTTAAAACATCTTGACTCTTTTCAATCCCTAAATAATATAGTGGTCTAATAAAAATCCTTACTAGTGACGGAATAATAACATTCTTGGAATAACAAACATTTGAAATGACTATGTATAAATCCATTGAAGCACTTTCACAATTTGTCTGCAATGAATTATTATATAAAAGTATGTTGCTGTAAATTTCACGTTCTGAAAGATTTGTAAAATTATTAATATTATACATATTATGCCTTCTTTCTTTTTCTTGTATTATTACTGGTGTAGATGATAGGTATCTACACCAACAAATAATAATCTACTTTGTTCTTACAAGCGTTATTTGGCTCATACTTGATAGGTTGTTAACAGGTGATCCGTTTGATTGAGTTCCACCATATTTTAAGAATATATCTTGTATTCCACCTTTGTACTCTACCTTTAGTCCCAGTGCTTCGAGTTGTTCAGGAGTTGCATTATATACACTTTTAAAATACTTATTATTCATATTTCCTGTAACGGTCATTTTTCCATCTGTTTTTAACACTCTCAGCATATCGCTTTCTAAAGGATTATACTTATATGGACTATTTGATATTACATGGTCAAACTGTCCGTTAGAATACTGTGAAAGATTATTTGCATCACCAAATTTTACAGTCGAATTCATAGGATTAATATCAATGTTTTCAGCACATGGAATGGGTTTTTGACCAGCACCAACATTTAAAATTTGCTTTTGGTTACCAACTCCCGCATTATTGAAGTCAGCAACTATAGTCTACTCCGTTTGCTTTTAACTCCCTCAAAAAAACAAACAGTATATAAACCCTTCATCAA
>CAZLZR010000195.1:0-3243 GCA_964564015.1 uncultured Acetivibrio sp. | reverse complement strand
TATTGTTTTTCAAGGTTCAGTTCACTTTCTGAAGTGGGAAACTTGAGTTAATAATTTATAAGCTTTTGAAGTATCTTGAATTGCTTCTTTATCAGTGCTGTCCGGGATATGGACATTTGTCATTCCGAGTTTTTTGGCTAAATTTTTGTAAAGCACTGGATTGTTGGATTCATTTAGCACTTTTATACCATTTTCAAATGCCGTGACAGAATTGGTAAGATAACTTTCGTTACCGCTTACCTGTGACGCAAGTGAATATAAATTCCCAAGTGAATAGTGTACTTCTGAGTAATTCACAGGATAAATTTCCGGGTTATAGAAGTCAAGACTTTCCCTATAGGATTTTATAGCCTTTTCCAAATAAATGGAGTCTTTGCCAGACACATATAATTTTGAATAAGAATCTCCTAAAGACTTATATATATTTGCATAATTAAGAGGGCTGCTTTCAGCGGTCCATATTTTTAATGCTTCTTTATAACATTTCTCAGTTTTGGTGGAAAAGCTTTCATCTGATATTTCCTGATACCCATTATAAATATTACCTAAATTGTACTGTAAAAAGGCATATGTTTCGGGGTTGTTATCAAGTAAACAAAAATCCAGTGCCTTTACATATACGTTTTCTGCATTGCTGAAGCAATCATATGCCAACTTATTCGAACCTTGATGCTTATAAGCTCTACCCAAGTCATACTGGGCTAAGGCATAATCCATAGGAAAATTTTCAAAAGTATAATACTCCAGGGCCTTTTTATAATTATCAATAGATTGAGTGATGTATTGACTGTCTTGTGTTACTTCAGCCAGTACACTGTAAGCATTACCAAGGTTTATAAGGAGAATATTGTAGTTGGAAATATCATTGCTCTCACTATAGAATTCAATTGCGCTTTGATAAGACCCTATCGCATTTAGTATGTTGGTTTTAGTATTGTTAAATTTGGCTAAAATACTATAGGCATTACCCATATTGTTCATTACACGGGCATAGAAATCAGACATTTCTTCACGGTTTACGTTATCAAGAATTTCCTTGTAATTAATAAGTGCTTCGTATGGGTTTATCTTAAGAAGTTGGTCTGTGTAAACCATCATGTCATTTAATGTTTTTATGTTGCAAGGCTCGTATATATTAACAATTATACTGTCCCCTGTTATTATAACATTGCCTTCGCCGTTGACAGTTACACTATTTAACTCCTTATCACTCATAATTATTAGATTGTCTTCCCCGTTCCATTTAATTTTGATGCCAAACTGATCGACAATTAGTTTTTGAGGTATATACGATTTGTTATCAACCAAAACCAAGGGGGCATTCATTATATTATAACTTCCGTTAATAAAAAATTCACTGCTGCCAACTGTGAATTCCATGGTATCGTTGTTCTTTGTACATATTATTGAATTATTTGAGGGGTTGAACAAAACATTCCACCCAAGAGCTTCAAAGACTGGTCTCAGGTGAACATATAGTATACCATTGATCTTTTCTGGAGAGTTATCAGTCAGATTTATACTTTTTACCACTTTCTCAATGTCCTTAGCATTTATGTCTATGCAAAAGAATTCAAAAGTCAGCATAATTACAAGTACCATTAATATGGATTTTTTCATAGGTATCCCCCAACATATAAGTAAAAATTTTCTTATCAATTTGCTATATTTTCTTGGATTGTACTTATTTATTTCAATTAATTTGCAGTCCAAACTTATATTTTTTATGAATCATGCGGAATTTATTGACCCCCATTCTATAAATAAAAAGCTATATTAATTAATATCAATTACGTTATTATTACCATTAAAAAAGATGTTTTCATTTCCATTAATATTTACCTCAGTAGTATTAACTTCATTAGTAATTTTAGTGTTATTTTCTGTGGAGGTATTATTGTTATTCTGATTTTGATTACCGTTTATCTGTTTATTACTGTCAGCTTTTTTCTTCTGAACTCTTTCAGGAGTTGGTTCGGAAGTTGGTTCGGGAGTTTTAACAGGTGTGGATGTAACCTCAGGAGTTAATGCAGGTTTAATTACGGTTTCAGGTGTTAAAACAGGAGTATTTGCAGCCGTTGCCACTTGTATAGGGGCTTTACCTGCTGAATTGTTCTGTGAGGAATACGAACTTGCTGAGTTATTCCTCTGGTTATTAGAATGTGCAATTAATGATCCTGATACTATACATGCGAAAATTAGTCCAAGAACAGAAGTTTTCTTTAAGTATTTAGCTGCGTTAATTATTCTGCTTTTTGGATTTAAATTTACTTTTCCATTAAATTCAATACCCGTTTTTCAAAGGCGTTTACAGATCTAATGCTATTTGCATCAGGTATAACCAGATCAAACTCCAGCGTGCCCTTATATCTACCGTTTTTATTTTCCAGGCGACCGGTCACAGTGTTTTCATTAGCATTATCTTTGAAAGGTAAAGATTGAGTTTCCGGGTTGTTTTTTTCTGAGGTATTATCTTTTGTGGATATGGAAACGCTTATAGCTTCAGTTAAAAAACTGTTGAAATCCTTGCTACCTAAAATTATTTCCTTCAATTCTTTTTTTAATGTGGATTCTATTACTAACTTTTCGATATTATCCCTTATTATTTGCTGTTGAGCGCACGTTGATTCATTTAGAACAAACTTTATTATGCCATCGATATCGTCGTTTCGTGGAACTACACTGGAGTTTTTCCACTTTGATATTATTGATTTATCTTTTAGAAGATAACATTCTGCCATTATGTTCGCATTTTTCTTTGTAACTTTAAATATAATATCAAGAAGTGTCTTTAGATCAAATTTTGTATTCATATGTGAATCCCCCCGAGACAGTATTAGTTATTATTGTAATAATATAAACAAAAAAAATTTCCATATTAAGACAAAAATCTTCTTTTCATATATTATACATGAAAAATAAGTAGAGTAAATTAAAATTTCATAAATTATTCGTATATTTGTATATATAATAGAAAGAAAAATAAATTGCATATTAAATGATGATATTACGCTTCTTATATTATAGATAAAACTTCTGAAACAAATCTATATTCAGTTATAAAAAGGTTTGAGGGATGAGCATGCATTACGATAACGTAATATACATAAGAATAACAAAGAGAATTGCTGATATATTCAAATAGCAGTCAAAAGGACGTTTGATATTGGTGTTGATAGGTGTTATATTACCTGACTTTGGTATCAGACATTAGAAAATGGTGTTAACTATTATGGTAAAATG
>CAZLZR010000194.1:0-3255 GCA_964564015.1 uncultured Acetivibrio sp. | reverse complement strand
AGCTTGAAGGCTTTAGAACTGCCTGGATTGTGGAATGGAAGCATGAGTCAGTGGAATACTGTTTTTGTTGAAGTCCCCTTGATTACATTTAATCCTGTAAAGAATATAAATGACCTTTTAAGGAAAGAGCATCTTGCCTAGTCTTTTCTCGTCATTTTTTTTGAGACAATCTGTTCTATAGTAAGTAAAAATGCAAGATTTGCACCAATGATAATCCATCCGTTGAATCCTGGATTATTTGAAAAAATGGTAAAAATTGAAAAGCTGCTCTTTAAATCATTTATTATTGTTTGGAGTGACAGGCTGAAATCTTGGAGAAAATATTCAATAAGCAGTATTATGGTCGCTATACAAATACCAATAAGTACCGTAATCACCAATTGACTGAGAGTTTCTTTGCGCTCTTTTCTTTTTTTATCCTCAATTGTGATTTTTTTCATCACTTCATCTTCGAATCCCGATTCTTTTTTTTCGTATTCTTTTGACAAAGAATTCATGACCTTATATAAAATATCTTCGTGTTCAACCATAGCTCACCTCCATTTTTTCTCTAAGACTTAGATTTAATCTCTTTTTTATTCTGTGTAATCTAACTTTAACATTTGATTCACTCAAACCGCTTACAAAAGCAATTTCTGCAATACTTTTTCTATGCATATAAAAGGCAATAATGATAAAACGATCTGATGGAGTCAAACTCTTAAGAATGTGACTAATCAACTTTTGAATTTCTTCTTCTTTAGTTACTACTTCTGAAGCAAGTATACTCTTGTCGGGAATTGTCAATTTATCTATTTGTACAAAAATTCTTTTCTTTTGTCTTGCTTTAGATATGGCCATATTATAGGCAATTCGGTATATCCATGTAGAGAAAGAAGAATCACCACGAAAGTTATTTAATGAAAAAAAAGCCTTGACAAAGACATCTTGGGCAATTTCTTCAGCATCTTCCCTATTACTAAGAATTCCTCTTATTACTGAAAGAACCAATGGAGAATATTCAGTTACAAGTGTATCAAACAGTGACTTTTCTCCATTTTTTATTCTATCAATCAATATAACTTCGTCTTCTGTTTTCATTTTAATTATTGACGCAAATGAATATTCAAGGTTACACCTAATTAATTATATTTTGGTTTAGCCATTTTGTATGTAACCTTCATTTATGAATTTCGTCAAAAATATAAATTTAAATAATTGAAGTTATGCTTGATTTTATTACTGTCCCATTAGTTACAGGAATATGTATCTTTGGGTTTTACAAACTGGTTGAACTATTCGTTAGAAAGAGAGAGAGGTTAATGATCATTGAAAGGATCTCTCAATTTGAAAATATTAATACCAATCACATCGATTTTTCTCAAATTTTTGGGAAAGAACATGAGCATAGTGGTCGTTTCGTTGCCTTAAGAGCTGGAATGTTGTTAATAGGCGTTGGATTAGGCCTTCTTGTTGGCTTTATCATTGTTTATAATACTTTTGGCCCATTAGTTGGAGATTTTTACTATAGCTCTAAGGGGATGGCTGAACTTATTTATGGTTCTACGACATTACTGTTTGGTGGATTGGGGCTTCTTGCCGCTTTTATCATCGAGCATAAACTTCGTAAAAGTTAGATAAATGACTCGATTAATAATAAAAGGAGCGTCTTATTATGAACAATCAAGACGCTCCTTATTTTAGCAGAAAAGTGTTAAGAATTGCTTTTTAAAAGAATTCCTGAGCCTTGAGTGCCATTTTTAAAAATTAAAGCGTGATTTCTTGTCTCGCGGTTTTTCCAGTCTCCCTTTTGATAAGCATAAGCAACAATCATAGGAACAACAGTTGTAGCTTCTGCGTATACCATCTGTTCATTGGCAGTATCCACTTTTCCCCATGAATTTGCCTCCTTGAGGGTCGATGACGAGCAGGCTCCATCCCGGACATCAGCAACAGTGATTTGTACGGCATATTTGTGCATTGGAACTTCGAATCCCAGGCATTCTGCGCATACAACAGTGTCTTGTGCAAAGTTTTTTGGAACACCTCCTCCAATCATGAATAATCCACTGTTTTTTGAAGATAATTTAACCTCGGTAAGTTCTCTGAAGTCAGCCACAGAGTCAATGGATAAGTACGGTTTACCTTCTTTCATTCTTTCAATTTGATGCATGACCAGACCAAAACCGGCACTGCAATCACTAAATGCAGGGACAAATATGGGCACATTCAGTTCATAGGCTGTTTGAATAAGAGAATTCTTTTTAACAGAGTTTTTTGTCAACCATTTACCAATTTCGTGAATAAATTCTCTTGAAGAATATGGACGGGGTTCCAAAGAATCGGCAATAGCTTTGATAGTAGCGTCACACTTCTGAAGCTCTTCTTCATCGATAAATGTGTCATATATTCTGTCTATATAGTTTTCTCTAAGATAAGTGTCATTAATAAATTGAGATCCTTTGTAATGTTTGAAACCCAAAGCTTCAAAGAAATCCATATCAATTATGGATGCTCCGGTTGAAACAACAACGTCTATCATATTATATCTTAACATATCCACATAGACTTGCATGCATCCTCCTGCAGAAGTGCTGCCGGCAATTATCAGCCAATTTGAACATTCTTTGTCTTTAATCATAAGTTGAAGAATATCCGCTGCATTTGCAGTATCTCTTGATGTAAAGGACATATCCCTCATCGCATCTATAAAGGGAACAGCATCTATTTTGGAGACATCAATGTGTTTGATTGTCTCTTTTAAAAGATCTCTTTTTGTTGGTTTCATTTTGATATGTAATAATTTTGTGGCAAAGATAGATAATTTAAGTTAAGAACAAGTTTTTTATTAATTTTGCAACATCTTACAAAATATTAATTACTACATGTTTGACACACAAACTTTAAGGAGATTTGAAACTTTAGATACTCCTTTTTATTTTTATGATCTCTCTCTCTTGAGAAAAACACTGAAGGAATATACCTTTTATACAAAAAAATATAATTATAGTGCGCACTATGCGCTCAAGGCCAATGCAGATGAAAGAATTCTTTCAATTATTAAGCAAGCAGGACTTGGTGCAGACTGCGTAAGTGGCAATGAAGTATCGCTTGCTCTTAAAATCGGTTTTCCTCCGGAAAAAGTAGTTTATGCGGGAGTCGGGAAATCAGATAAGGAGATAATAACTGCTCTTAAAGGCAATATTTTCAGTTTTAATTGTGAATCCATACCTGAAATTGAGGTAATTAATGCCTTAGCTTCTTCAATGGGAAAAA
>CAZLZR010000193.1:0-3347 GCA_964564015.1 uncultured Acetivibrio sp. | reverse complement strand
TTTAAATGTAAGTATATCATCTACAATATTTGTTTTAATAAAAGGAGCACATAGTGTTTATGCTAATCTAATAATAGGTCAGCTGGCTCATCGAAAATTAGGTCAATACCAGTATAATTAAAATGAAATGGAAAAGCAAACCAAATATATTTGAATATTAACCAAAAAGTTTAATATATAAGAGAAATTATGGTTAGTTGTAAATATGCCGCTCTGTGAATCTCCAGGAGGGCGTAGCCCGACTGGAGATTCACAGAGCGGCGGCTGGATTTTGCCAATAACGCTCATTGAAAATTAGGTCACTTTCTCAATAAAATATGATATCCTTTCAGTATACACTGAGGGGAGGACGTTAGGAAGTGATAAAATTGAATCAAAAACAAAGAATCATACTTAAACATATTGATGGTATGAGCAACCGTAGCATTGCAAGCGAACTTCACATGAGCAAAGATACCGTCAATAAATATGTCTTAGAGTATGAACAAAAAAAGCAAGAGCTTTTAGCTAATAACCCAGAAGCAGATACAAAGGAGTTAATACATGCAATAGTTGAAAAACCGAAGTACAATTCAGATAACCGTGAGCCAAGTAAAGTTACACCGGAAATGATAGAAGCTATTGAAGAATGTATAAATCTAAATGAATGGCGGCGTGCCAATGGACTGTCAAAGCAACAGATGAAAAAGATTGACATTCACGAATATTTGGTAGAAAAGAAAGAATTTAATATCAGCTACTCAACTGTTAAGAGATTAGTTAAATCAATCGAGGACAGGCATAAAGAAGCATTTATACGTCAAGAATACGACTATGGGGAGATATGTGAATTTGACTGGGGCACTGTAAAACTTGATATTGGAGGTACAGGATATGCTGCATACCAAATGGCAGTATTTTCTCCTGCTAAAGGCGGATACCGATATGCAATGCTTTTTAAAGCACAAGACACACCTTCATTTCAACAGTCACATGCTGAATTTTTCTCACACTGTAAAGGTAATTACAAAACGATGGTTTATGACAACATGAGAGTTGCAGTCAAGAAATTTGTAGGTTTACATGAGAAAGAACCTACAAAGGCTTTAACTGAATTATCAATATATTATGGATTTAGTTTTAGATTCACAAATATTGCAAAAGGAAATGAAAAAGGTCATGTTGAAAGAAGTGTTGAATATGTTAGGAGAAAAGTATTTAGCGAACCAGGTAATGATAAATTTGATACTCTTGCAGAAGCTAATCGATTTCTTTTAGCAGGGTGTATGAAACTTAACAACAAGGTTTCTTCAAATGGGACAATCCCTATGGAGGTTTTTAAAGAAGAACAAAAACACATGCTACCTAATTTACCTAAGTTTGAGAGTTGCATATATTCTGAATACCGTGTCGATAAATATTCAACCATACTTGTTAATCAAAATCACTATTCAGTACCGGATAAATTAGTTGGTAAAATTGTTAGTATCAAGATGTTTACAGACAAGATAATTATTTACTACGATAACAACATTGTAGCTAAACATGAACGAAGCTTTAAGGTTCATGATTGGATAATTGATATATATCATTATCTTAGAACTCTACATAAAAAACCAGGTGCCCTACAAGGAAGCACAGCATTGCTTCAAGCGGACACCCAAATTAAAAACATTTACAAAAAATATTATACCAGAGATGCAAAAACTTTTCTACAAGTTTTAGAAATTATCTATGAAAAAGGAATTCATGCGGTAACGGAAGCACTTAAAGAGCTTGAAAAACTGTCACCGATGGATATGAGTGCTGATAAAGTTAAGGTAATATGTGAAAGTAGGCAAGAAAGAGAAAATCATAAGGATATCTCTTACACAGACCATCTTACAGAAAAATCAAGAAATACATTATTTAAATATGATCAACTTGCAGCACTCCAATCAGGAAAGTTAAAAAAGGAGGCTGTGTAAGATGAAGATAAAACTTAATGAAGAGATAATTGAGTATTGCAAAATATTGAAACTTAAAGGAATTCGTACTCATTTTGAAGAGGTAATGAAAGAAGCTACTGACTATGAAGATTTCCTCCATAAACTTCTAACTTATGAGATGGAAGAAAAGGACAAACGTTCCATTGACTGTAGAATTAGAAATGCACATTTACCTTACAGACAATATTTTGAAGATATTGAAATGGATTGTCTTCCTGTAGACATGCAGAAGAAATTACCTGAACTTGCTACTCTTGATTTTATTGAAAAGGGAAAAAATATCATAATGACAGGTAATCCTGGCACAGGAAAAACTATGGTTAGTATTGCATTAGGTCTAAAGGCTTGCATGGCAGGCTACAAGGTATTGTTTACAACTGTTCCGCTGCTTGTTACCACATTAAAGGAATGTAACAGCACTAAGACCTTAAGATATTTTGAGAACAGATTTGAAAAGTATGATCTCGTTATTGCAGATGAGTTGGGTTACACTTCGTTTGACCGTGAAGGCACGGATTTGCTGTTTAACAACTTATCTTTAAGGGCTGCAAGAAAGTCTACCATAATTACATCAAATCTTTCATTTGAACGCTGGGCTGAAGTTTTTGGTGATCCTACAGTTACAAGTGCAATGATAGACAGGCTTACCTACAAAGCTATATTAGTTAATATGGAAGGTGATTCATACAGATTAAGAGAAACATTAAGAGAAAGTGGAGCATCAATGAATTTTGATAAACTAATCATTTAAAAAGTTTGTGCCTTTGTACAATTTTCAGAGGCACATTTATTAACAAGAAAGTGACCTAAAATTGAATGGTCTTTTGACCTAATTTTCGGTTGACAAATACATATATCAAGTTACTTGCTATTAAACGTAAAAAAAAGCTACTTTATCATAGTATAACTATAAATATTAATTAAACTATAGAAATTAAGTCTGGCGACTCTAACGAGTCAGCAGCTAAAGTTTTTCCGTATATTAAATCAACAGCTTGTGATGTGAATTTTTTAAAATTACTTAGGAGGTATTATAGTATGGAAGGAAAAAAGGATATTAAAAAGTTTATAACTGTAAATGATGTTTTCAGGAGTGATCTTGAAATTTATAACGAGAATTTCACTGATGAGCATTTACTTGTCTATGTGTATATGCAAAAGTTTAATAATTATCGTGGAATAATTAATTTTTGTATTGGCTGGTTAATAGATGATTTAAAAATTACTAATGCAAGGATTCAACGTAATTTAGTCAAAAGTTTTCTTGATTTAGTAGACTTCAAATTAATTGAATTGATTAGTGATGTTGACAAGATTAATAGAAATACAAGGTTGTCAGTAAAGTTAATTAAAAATAAAGATAAAAATAATTTTACTATA
>CAZLZR010000192.1:0-3426 GCA_964564015.1 uncultured Acetivibrio sp. | reverse complement strand
TATTATGGGAAGCGATACTGTAAACATCCAGTATTTGCTGTTTAATCAACAAATCACTTCCCATAAAAACTGATACTATTTGCAGAGATTTGTAAGCCAATCAATAAGATTTGCATCATCATCCCATGATGGATAGTCTGGAGTATTTAAATCTATATAAGCTGATTCTATTGCTTTTCTTTTTATTTCATTATTGAGTCGAGCATAGATCTCCGTACTCTGAACACTGGCATGACCAAGGAAATCGCGTATATAAATTAAAGGTATTCCGGCTTGAATCATATGCGCAGCCCTCGAATGCCTTAGAATATGGCAGGTAACTTTTTCTATCCTGGTAAAGACCGGATTTTCTTTAGCAGCAGATACATATTTGTTCAATATATGAGAAACGCCCTTCCTCGTAAGTTTTTGCTTCTGCTGATTGAAGAATAATGGACTTTCATTATCAAGAATATATCTATTGCAATTTTGTTCCTTAAGGTAGCCACGTAATAATAAAACAGTATTTTGCATAATTGGAACAGTGCGTGTTTTATTGCCTTTTCCATGTAATATTACTACAGCAGGCGCCTCTAACCGTACACTTTTTATCGTCAAGTCAATAAGTTCTTGTACCCTTGCAGCACTGTCATACATTAAGGCAAGCATGGTTAAATCTCGTCTTCCGTTCTTAATTGATGTATCTGGCTGAGCTAATAGTATTTCAATCTCAGATAACGTCATAAACTGGATATTTGGTTTTGGTGCTCTCTTTGAAGGGATTTTTAATATTCGTTGAATCTCATACAGATTCTCAGGGCATTCCCTTTGTGCATACTTTAGAAAAGAATGTAGTGCAGCAAGTCTTTGATTGCGTGTAGATATGCTGCAGGAACGTTTTTTTTCAATCCAATCAAGAAAATCAATCACGTTCTGATATGTAATCCTTTGCAGACATATCTTGTCAGGAGGGTTTTTCTTTTCTTCTTCCATGAATAGAAGAAATAGTTTGAAGGTATCCCTGTAAGAAACAATTGTATTTTTACTGACGTTTAATGTTCCCGGCAGGTATTTCATCAGAAAGTCAGTTAAGTATTTTGCGAAATCAGGATTCTGTTTCATCCAGTATGCCTCCTTTGGGAATAATCATTCCATGTGAAGCTTCTAATCTGGAGATCATTTCAGGATACAGATCTGATGTTAACCTAAGATAATATTCCGTTCCACGGAAATCAACATGTCCTAGATAAGCAGAGAGATAAGCCATCATATTTGTAATGTCATATCCTGACAGCATCCACCTTTTCAAACGATGGACACAAAATGTATGCCTTAGATGGTGTATGCAAGGTCCATTTCCGGTATGTGGTATTCTTGTTTTCCATAGATATTCTCTAAAACGTTTGTAGGTACTTGTATTAGAAATATGTGTTCCTGCATCTCTGCCAGGAAATAGATATGCACTTCTTTCTGAATAGGGATGCATTTTTTCTATGTAATACCGACATTTTTCAACTAGACTATCTGCCATGGGTACTAGCCTGCTACGTCCATTTTTTGAATTGTGAACAGCTAAAATTCCCTCAGATAAATTTATATCTGAGATTTTAAGTTTCAATGCCTCCATCTCTCTGAGACCGCAACCATAATAAAATCGAAAAAGCAATGGATCGATTTCTTTTCTGTTCCCGCAACTTTGGGATGTTGTTTCCCATGAATCTATTGCGATAAACAAATTTTTTATCTCTATTTCAGTAAATATATATGGGATATGACGAGGATATTTAAAAGGTTTAAGTGGTTTTTCAGGGCATTCAATTTTATAACCGTTTTTTAGAAGATATTCGCTGAACTTTCTCATCATATGCAATCGCTGTTGTTTTGTCTGCTGTGATTCATTTGTATTTTTATTGCAGAAAGCTTCCAGACAATCTTTGCTTATATCCTTTGGCATAAAATTAAGATCACTGCAAAACATTTCAAACTGTTTCATCCATCTCTCCTGTATATGGTAACTATAGCCACACAAGTGCATTTCATGTATAAATCCATTTACCAAGTTTTCAATAGTTGAGATATTCTTAAAATTCTTGTTACTCATATGAAAACACCTCTTCCGGATCAATAGCACATTCCTTCAAAGAAGCTGTATTTATTCTCAGATAATGACTTGTACTGATTGTGCTCCTATGCCCCATTATCTCAGAAATGACAGGAAGTGGAGTACCTGACTCCAATAAACTTCGTGCCAGACTGCTTCGTAGAGAGTGAAGACCTCTATGCTCATCCGTCGGTATTTTTATTCCTGCTGTTCTCATATGCTTATGAAGAATGGAACAAAGCGTATTTTTATTGGACAGGGGTCCTCCGCCAGGAGCATGTCTAATAAATAGAAACTCTTCATCTGACTTAGGTCTACCGTATTTCAGATAATCTATAACTGCCCAACCAACATCATCTGGGATTGGTAGATTTAATAATTCACCAGTCTTATGCTGTATTAGATGTATTAATTTGTTTTTCCAATCAAAATTTGAAAGTTTCAACTGATGTATATCCACACTTCTCAACCCAAGTTTAATTACTAAAAGCAATAGGGCATAATCTCGCTTACCACACGGATTTGCTCTATCTATTGATTGCATGAGTTTAATAATGTCGTCCTTTTTCCATGAAGATGGAATGAACGCATCCCGTACAATTCTAATTTTAGGAACTAATGGTCTTAAATCAATAGCAGTATAATTATTTTCATATAGATAACCAAAAAACGTTCGCAATTTTATTGTCAAGGTTCTCATATACCATCCTGAGCAATCAGAATAAATTGATAAGAATCCGCTGACTGTATCAGCTACAATATCATCATAAGAAGCTATATGTGAAGAATCGATAAATGTGATAAATTTTGTTATTGGATAAATTAGGTCTCTTTGGCTTGCAAGTGCGATTTCTCTTTCCAGATGATTATTAACATATGCATCATATTCTAACTTGAAAGCTAATGGACATTGAAATGTTTTTTTCTTTCCACTTCTGTTTGAGAAATGAATTGTTCCATATTGTTGATAGTGCCATAGCTTTTCTAAGTGCCTGATTTTTTCAGTTACATACTCACTATTGCAATAACGCTTGCTATCAAATGAGGCACCGTATCTCTCATGTACAAATTCTCTTCCTAATTCTTCTGTGTAATGAAATGTCTCCTTTTGTTCAGCATACTTCATAAGCAGCCTGTAGCTTCTACTATGTTTCTTAATACCTTTTTCTGTGTACCCTTCCAATGCAAGCTGTTCAAGAACTATCTTGCATAAATCCTGGATTGAATGTTGCATAAAGATTACCTCTCTTTCATTATTTGGTAATCTTATTATGAACAGTTATGTGATGTGTTTCTATATTAAACATATATTTTAATCCAATCTTGTGATAACACTTCCCATAACA
>CAZLZR010000191.1:0-3507 GCA_964564015.1 uncultured Acetivibrio sp. | reverse complement strand
TAAGGTGGGGAAAAATCTTTCCCCTTTTTGGGGAATTTTTATTGACAATAACAAATAACGGTGTCCTCAAGGTCGAAAGCACATATGACTACAATGCAATGAACTGGTTGCAAACAGTTACAAAGGTAGAGTATACTGAAGGTGGAGAAAAGGCATCAATTTATACTTACAATTATGATAAGAATGGTAACCAGACAGGAATGCTGATTGATGGCGTTGTAACAGTTACGTATCAGTACGATAATCTTAATCGTTTAACCAAGACCACCAAGGAGGGAAAAGACTACAAGAATTCATACAATGCCGAGGGGTTAAGAATTAATAAGACTGATAGTGAAGGAACAACAATTTACATGTATGAGAGCAGCAAAGTTGTTATGGAGCTTGATGCAGATGGCAACATGCTTGCAAAGAATGTATACGGTACAAACCTTCTAAAAAGGACGATAGAAGACGGAACAACGCTGTATTACATGTACAACGGCCATTCAGATGTAACGGCTTTATTGGATACAGAAGGAAATATAGTGGGTTCCTATTATTATGATGCATGGGGCAACCTGCTTGAATCCAGCGGAGAGATGAAGGACAGGAACTCCATACTCTATGCTGGCTACCAGTATGATAGCGAAACTGAATTGTATTACCTCAATGCCAGAATGTATGACCCGAAGGTTGCAAGGTTTTTGCAGGAGGATACATACAGAGGGGATGCGGCTGATCCGTTGAGCTTGAATCTGTATGTGTATTGTGTCAATAATCCGTTGATTTATTGGGACCCGACAGGGCATGTGCCTGCTAATGTACAAATAGGTGACTATGAGTTTAGTACTGGTGATGTTACTGATGGCATTACTACAGTTACAGAGCAAGAATTTTTTGAGAGAACTGGATATGGGAAGTATTTTGTTTCAAATGGTTTCTTAAATTATAAGCTAGATGATAGTATGATAATAAAAGGAACTGATGGAAAAAGAAGAGTTAAACTTAGAGCTTTTTCTGAGGCAATAGGCATAGATGATACGATTAGTTACTGGACAGATGAAAGTGGAACCATGAATGTTCTTATCAGACCAGAAATGAAGTATTCATCAATTAAGGTAATAAGAATAGAAAATAAAATAAATATAGATGCTTATGTAAAATTTACAGGAGATGCAGATTTTGTATTCCCTGATTCAATTGGTAATGTAACTTATGGAGAAGTTGCTGCATCAGGAATAGTTAATAACTGGACAGAATCTTTTACTAACAATCAATGGTATGATTTCGGTGGTAATAGTATAAGTGTTACTACAAAGCTATATGGAGATAGTTCTAATAACAAAATTTTAAAAGAATCGAAATCTTCAGATAAACAGCAATACTTAAATATTGTTATCAACCAGATTGGAGTTAGAGGAACAAGTTATCAGCGTAATGCTAACATTACAATAGGTGAATTAGCATGTGACTTTGTAGCTGGAGATTGGTCATTCTATAGTTGGGAAGTCGGTTCAAATAGTTTTATTGAATTGTATGCTACAAGTGAGAGTGGAATAAATAAGACACAAGCACAATTTGCAAGAACTGCTGCCCATGAGTTTGGTCACGCATTAGGGTTAGGTGATGCTTATGGAGGGGGAAATATGCTATTTACAAGACCAGAAGCAAAAGAAAAAGATGAGGTTCCTGCTTTTAAAAATGAAAATGGAAAAATAACAAAAGGAACTATTATGAGGGATATATGGGATGAATCGACTGTTGTAGCGAATGACCTAGAGATGGTTTGGGAAGCTTGGAGAACAAATAAGGAGCAAAATTATTCGACTTATAGTGTATCTCCTTACAACCAACATACAAAATCGAGAGTAATAAGAATGTAGTAGTAATTTTGAAATCTATAATTGTAGGTGTTCAATAAAGTGAAAAAATAAGTTACGAATACCAAAAAACTAACAATCATTAGCAATAAGTCAATAATTTAAAGCTGAACATTGAAAATTAAAGAGTGTGTGAGTTTTAGTAAGAGTTTGCTATTGAACTAAACATAGGTATTAAAGAAGAATTCCTATGGATTATGTTTTGTTTTCCTAAATTATTTACTTCCAAGGATTTCAGCTATGGTTTTATATTTTATGGTATACTTACTAAGGCAGCCCTGACAAAGAAGTTTTTGGTACCTCTGGATAATGAAGAATGTAGTTTGGTATTGAGTATAATCTGTCCCAGATACTAGAGCAACTGAGGACTTGCATATACCAGCAGATATCTTCTCCGATGTGAGTAAAGGCTGTCTTACCATAGCTGGAATCACTAGAAGTTTTATAACATATTAGTATTTAAGAAAGTTTCTTAGATGCTTTTAGTGGACATAGCCATTTATACCTACGATTCTTTTAGCAACTCACCAGTAATAGTATTCATGCCCTGCTAAAGGTACATTAAAATATGAAAAGCTATTTTAGAATAATGAACATATACACCTGCTACAAAGAAAGTGAGTAGTATAATGCCTGCAAGATACATATTATTCAATGACGTTAAGACATCTGTGTTCGAAATTCTGCTATATGACCTAAAGGAGTTGATGAGTAAATATGACTATAAAGGTCATAAATACATGAAAGAACTTTTTTATAAATAATTTAAGATATCTTATCAGATTGAGAGATATGCTGAAAAAATATTAATTGTAAATCAAATGTCTTTGATTGGATGGCAACAAGAATCTCATTCGTTTTCCAAGGTGTTATTTTAGCTGGTTTTGAGGTTGGAAGGTCAAGTTGATTGTTTCCAGTTGATTTAAATCGAGTAAAACTAATGGGTTTGTTTTGCTGAACACAAACCTGCATTTTTGAAAGAGGTGAAGAACTTTGACATATAGAAAGAAAATATTTTTGTATGGGATAATATTGTTGAGCTTTGTTTGTATTATATTAGTAATAATAAACTCTATTTATTATAAAACCTTTAGCAAAAGTGAAGTAATCAATTCATACACAAAAAATGAGAAATATTTTTTAAATGTAGCTCTATACTTAATCGATATGGAAGGTCTCATTAGTATAAATAAACAAAGTAAGAACAGTATTGAAGCTACAAACTTTTTGAATGGTAATTATAGTAATGTAATTTTAGATAATAGTATAAATAATCAAATAGAGTACATACTGAACAAATTGGACTATAGCAGTATAACTGAAAGAGACAATTCCGTAATCTTCAAAAAAGTTACTGTAGATGAACTTGAAAGAGGTATTGTATTTTCGGAACATGGCCAAAAACCTAACTGGCCTGGTTTAGTTCAATTAGAAACTATAAAAGAAAAACTTTTTTATTACGAGAAAGAAAAAGAATGATCCTTTCTAGTTAAAACGGGGGACTGTAAACTTTTTTGTGTATCGGAATCGGAAATCACATTTCTGGTAAAGAATATTAGCAATAAAAATTAATATGTTATTAGTGTTATATGTAAGCGGTGGAACAAATGCCGTAGTGTAGAAACCTCCTTTGTTTGATATCATT
>CAZLZR010000190.1:0-3515 GCA_964564015.1 uncultured Acetivibrio sp. | reverse complement strand
ATGATGTAAAAGGATTAAATAGTAAAAGATTTAGTTTTAAGGTAGTTTCAAATGCTTATTTGATGCAATATGGATTATAGAAATATATGATTTAGGAGGAAGGACATGAAAGAAGAGATTGTTGTACATACACAAAAAGAATTTGATGATATTAAGAAGAATTTTAATGGGATTATTACTATAAAAGATACAAATGAAGAAATTATTGTTACACCACGGAGAAAAGCTACTATAAAAATTAGAGGTTCTTGTCATGCTACAGTAAAAGAAACAGCTTATGTAAAAGTATACGATGAAGCTTATGTTAAAGCATTTGATTCTGCTTTTGTTGGAGCATTTAATCATGCAAATATTATGGCATCAAATGATGCTAGTGTTTTTGCACATGATTATGCTAATATTATAGCACTTAATAAAGCTTATAGAATTTATTGCTGATCTAGATAAATATTATCCATGTGAAATAATAGAGCCAAAAGGAGGACGATATGAGCATGTTTAATCCTGTACATAGGAAAAGGAGATAGAAAATGAATGATGGAATTGTAATTGACGGCGAAGTGTACGTTAAGAAGTCGAATCAGGAAGTAGATGAGCATACACAAAGACTTATCGAGTCTGCTAAAATGATATATAAGAAAGGCAGTTGTTCTGATGTGTTTTGTGGCAATAATTGCCCTTGGTACAACGAGCACTTACATTCAACTTTTAAGGCGGAACCAGACTATAATTATCTGCTAGGTTGTGGACAATTTTCTCCAGCTCGCCGCCGTGTAGCTGCCCGCTGGCTTATTGCGCACGGTGTTATCGAGGTTGACGGAAAGCCTGTTGTAGTAGAACCGCCACAAATTGATGTACCACGAAAGGATTGGCCGAAAGCTGAAGATGGAGAGGAGGTTTAATGGGATGAACAACGGTGGAGGAGGGAGGAAGAGAAAGAAAGGATGAAAAGGAGGTAGAGAATGACGAGGAAATTGCATTGCAATAAACGGCAATATCTAAAGATGATAAGAAAACTATATGAATATGATTTTCCTAAGTATTTAAGTCATTTTGGAAAGTTAACTAACCGAGAAAAGGAAAAAGGTAATTAGAAAACCAAAACTGCCGCTCAACCAGCACGCATCGCGCCAACCTGCTGTCGCAGGGCGCGCTTCGCTGGTTAAGCGAACGTTGGGCGGACGCCTTCGGCGCGCGAAGACTTCAAAAATATTCCAAAAAATGTTATCCTTAGATGTAGGCAATAACTAGGAGTTTAGTTTAATGCAAGTGCTTTTAAGAAAAGAAGATATACGGGATTCTCTTGGTATATCCTTGGCTACAGTAAACAATTGGATAAAAACCTCCATTATCCCAGCACCGGATTACGGTGATAGATATACTGAAGATACATATAATCAAATTGTACAAAAAATTAAAAATGGTGCAATCAAACTAAATGGTAGAGCAAATAGGTCACAAATAGATACTAAATATGTAACGTATTTGGGGATCAAAGATAAAAGTAGAAAGCAACTACTAGAGCAGATTATTGAAAGATTTGAAGAGTCGGGGCTATCTAGTAATGAGGGCGTTATCGCACTTGCGATATCAATGCTTAAATCCAATAACTTGTTTATTGAAGGAACAATGGTCTATAAAAAAGTATTGACTTGGACAGAAGAGATAAATAGCAACTTGTCTAAGCTTTCAATATTTTCAGATTTTACGATCTTAAATATGGATGACGATTTTATTGGAGCATTCTATCAGTCAATTCAAAGTATTGCCGCCAAATCAGTAACTGGTTCATATTACACTCCATCCGAACTACTTACAACAATAAAGGTTGGGAAAAATAAAAGTGTCATCGACCCTTGTTGTGGTAGTGGCGGTATATTATTAAAAGTACTTAGTAAGAATCACAATCCAAGCTTTGTCTATGCAAGAGATATTGACCCCATTGCATTACAGATTTGCACAGTCAATCTTGTTTTATTTTTTAACGATTCAAACATGACTGCAAATATTTGTTACCAGGATTTTTTATTTGTTGAAAATGATAGCCTTTTTTCTGAATCGAATAAAGAGAAATTTGATTGCATTATAACAAATCCGCCTTGGGGTAGTAAATTTTCAAAGCAGCAAAAAGACTTATTAGTATCTATGTACCCAGAACTTTCAACTACTGAAGCCTTTGCTGTTGCGCTTTATAAAGCAACCAAAATGATGTCAGAAGAAGGAGAACTGTACTTTTTCCTCCCGCATTCTTTTTTAAATGTGTCAACTCATAAGAATATTCGAAAGCATATTCTAAATTCAATATCACAAATAGAAATCAAACTCCTTGGTAATGCGTTTAAAGGAGTCCTTTCAGAAGCAATTCTGTTAAAACTAAAGAGACATGATAATGCAAATCATGTAATAGAAGTAGAAGATAAAAAAGGGAAACGATACAGCTTAAATAAGGCTAATATTATTGCGCCAGACTATATTGTAACTGCAACATCATCAAACATTGACGAAGAAATATTAAACAAGTTATTCAGCTCAGAACATTCTACCCTTTTAGGGAATGCTGACTTTGCTCTTGGTATAGTAACTGGTAATAATAAAGAACATATTCTTGAAAAAAGGACAAATAAGTCGGAACCTATTTATCGTGGTAAAGATATTACTCCTTATAGATATTTAGAACCAGAGTGTTTTATTGAATTTCAGCCTGAAATCTATCAACAAGTCGCGCCGCTTAAGTATTTTAGAACGAAGAAAATAGTTTACCGTTTCATTAGTGATAAAATAGTATGCGTCTTAGATGATAACAATAGTCTAGTGTTAAATAGTGCCAATTTATTTATACCCCATAATTACCCAATGGAAACTATTGTCTGCTTATTTAATAGTAGCATCTACACTTTTATTTATAGGAAAAAATTCCATTCAACTAAGGTTTTAAAATCCCATATTCAGAGTATGCCACTTCCGAATTATTCAGAGGCAGACCATTCGAAATTCATGTGGTTTTATAGTGAAATATGCAGTGGAGCAATAACACAAGATGATATTGATTTGGAAATATGCAAATACTTCGGACTATTGACCGAAGAGTTCAACTATATAAAGGATAGCATCAATGGAACAGCTTAATGAAGAACTTGACAAGCTAATTGATAAACTCGAACACTCTGCCAATTTTAGGAATGATTTAGATAATGTGAAGTCGGTCTATCCCTTTAGTAGGTATGAATATATTATATCAACTCTCTTATCAAAAGATATTTTGTCTTATGAAGAATATCTTGAATTAAGGGATAGCTACATAAACAGAAATCTATTCTTATATGTATTTGAAATATCTGCTCCTCGAGGATTTGGCGACACTTGGGCTTTTAGTCATTTATTGTCGGTTGAACCAGAATTAAAAAGGCCTAGCAAAAAAACAGATTCAACCTATAAGGGAGAATATGACTTATATTTACCATGTTCAAAAGGAACTCCTCTTCGTGTAGGTATAAAGCAATTTAGAGGAGTTATAT
>CAZLZR010000189.1:0-3551 GCA_964564015.1 uncultured Acetivibrio sp. | reverse complement strand
TTTTGTTCAGGTTGCTACCCCGAACTTATGCCGCAACGCGGCGAACTGCGGCCGGCGAAACGGTGTGGTGCGGCTTGCTACATGCTCCTTCTCCAGAGGTTTTACTTCATGATCTTCTAATCCGCACCTTTACAGCCATGCATTGATATGTAAAGTCGCACGACCACTTGTTCAGAGGTCCACAGGACGTGGACCCCTTTAAAACATACTTTTATCTATATCCTCCGTTTGCTTTAGGCATATTCTTGTATTCATCTGTACTATAAATGTAATCACTTATATATTTTACTAGCTTTAAGAAATCTACATTGTTATTAGGAAGGTTAGTAGTCATATCAGTATATAAACCTTCATTCCATACAATTGTTTTTGTTTTTCCTTTTATTGTCACTGTCAATTTATAGTCACATGAAGGTTTACTGCCCATTCCTTCAATTTTTAATGTGTCAGGAAATGACATAATATCTATATCTATCATATGATTATATATGTCTTTTTTTACATTGTCAGGTATTTTGAATTCGATAGTCTTAGTACCATCCATAACCAAATCCTTAGTAAATGTTCCCTTGTATGTGTCAATCTGATATCTTCCTAATGTATTAAAATTTAATTGAAAATTGAAGTCATCTGAATTATCATCCTGTAAAGTATCAATCTCATTTGATTTACTATTTTGTATTACCAAATAGGTAGTAGGTATCAAAATAGCAAATATAACTAAGCAGATAATTAAAATAGGTCTTTTGCTTATGTGTGTAATTTTTCTCAAGCAATACGCCTCCCTTTAAGAAATTCTAATCTATAACAACTTACAAAGCCTTTCCCAAAAACCCGACGCAGGACGCGTCGGCTTGCGTGCGATTTTATATATCGTCCCGCATATGAGACGTCCTCGAACGGTCTCCATAGGCTTTTCCCTCGAAGTGCACGACTGTGCCCGTGAGAGGATGTGGTGGAGCCCTTCTTCGTGATGAACTACAGAGCATTTCTACCTGCTCTTGCCCGCGTAACCTTCACTCATATGCATTGTTCTACGGAGTGGGGGGCCCCGCGAAGCAAGAGCAGCACGGATGCTGCGGCCATGAACCTTACAAAGCCATACTTGATTACAACTGCAAAATTCATAAATATTACGATTCTTCGTAGGGTTCAGAATAAACTTTCACTATTTTCATTTTATTATCAATAAGTTCTCTGACCGTATAATTAAAACTATTTGTATTCACATTGGCAATTCTTTCTATTTCTTTTACCAATGTAAACTTATTACTTGTAAATTTATAGTAACTTTCAATGTAATAAGAACCTGCCGAACTAGTATTAGAGGAGAAAATTATCTTATCCTTGCTATTAATTTGTACTGAAATTAGCCCATCTAATTCTTCACTGAAAACAAATTTATATGAGTCTTTATTCCATATCCAGAAATGATATGGAATATTAGGTCCTGCCCCACCCGCTCCTTGTACCATAATATCTTTGTACCCATCAAAGTTTACATCTTCGATATATACCCCAAGCCTCTCAAGACTGTTTGGCCCCTTCGAGTCCTCTATTTTAATTTCTTGACTCAATTTCTTTTCACTATTTTCCTCATATATAGTAATCTTGTTGACGTAGCTAAAAACATCATCTTTTGTGCCATATAATTTAAATGTAAATTCGGGTAATGTGGGACTTATCCTTTCTGAAAACACTTGTAATGAGTTTGTTTCATTGGTACTAATTTGATTGTTATTAGTATTTTCCATTGGACTATTATTTGATTTCTGTGGTCCACAACTTGTAAATACGAAAATAATAATTAAAAGGGCTGTTACAAATCCTCTAATATTTATTAGCATAATATTCCTCCATTGCTATCTCACATCAATAATACTTCAAAGCCTCGCTACTACTAATCGCACCATGGAAGGTGCGTCTAGCCCCCCATTTCGTAGAACGTCACCATCTGCGACGGCGTTTCTCGGGCTTCTTTGGGATGACCCGCGTCAGCATGCGACCGCATCCGAGAAACGCTGTGGGCACGCATACTTCATGATAATCCCTCGTAGCCCTTCTTCTTGAATTTTCCCGCCGTGCCCCTTGCGCTAGATGGATTGTTCTACGTCGTGGGAGGACCCGCGAAGCAAGAGCATCACGGATGATGCGGCCTCAAGAAAGACTCAAATTATTGCTTACTTCTTGTATTTTAAATTAGCGGATTCTAGATAGTTCTTTTTTAATTAGTATTAAATTGTTTATTTCATATTTCAATCGAACTATTGCCGTAATAAGAAAAATAAAAACATGGATAATAGGAAATGCACTGTAATTTCGCCTTCTTCTTATAAAAACTATCGTACCAGAAGAAGTTTCCTTTAATCCATAATGATTATTTACGTACTTAGCTCCAAATGTCATAAGCCACATATAACCAAACGCAGGAAAGATTATAGCCAAAATACAATAATATGATTTTAATGCTAATAGTGTTATAAATAATATCAACCCAATTATATATGTTATTGATATAACAAAAATTGCAATAACAGTTTTCTTGTAAAATTGATTGATAAATTCAGTTTTCAACTCACTCAACAGAATTTCCTGATCTGTCAAAGATATGCCCCCCTTAACATAAATCATATATAAATTCTTTTAAAACCAATATGTCAATTAATCTTCAAAGCCTTGCTTTCAAAACCGGCATATGGATGTGCCGCCCTCCTCCCATGACGTAGAACGTCGGCATCTCAGACGTCCTCGAATGGTCCCGTAAGGATGACCCGCGTCAGCGCGCAACTGCGCCCATGAGAGGATGTAGCGGAGCCCTTCTACATGTCCATTACTCCAGAGCACTTCTTCATGCTCCTTCTCTCGCAGCTTTCACTGAGATGCATTGTTACATGATGGACTGGGTCCCGCGAAGCCAGAAGCTCCCAAGGATGGGAGCTCCTTTAACAAATACTTTCGATTTGCATATATGTACAAATTTCAATCTTTTTGTTTACTCTAATCACAAATATGATATAATATAAATAAGGACGGCGACGCTTGTTGCTGTCAGGTTTTAATAGACGATATTATTTTTTAAAAACGGTTTTTACTAGACCGTTTTTTTCTTTGTTTGTCAGGCTGTGGTCGAAGTAACTTATCCGTAATACATCTTGCTGTAATAGCTACTCCAAGTGGTATGAATATGTATTTCACACACCAAACAAAAATATAGCCAATATTGGTGTATAGATCATTACTCATAACAACCACCTCCTTCCTTTGTATATTCCCCGCAACAACTATAACGTCGCCATCCCTATGTATTAGGGGAACTAAAGAAAGGAAACCTAACAAAACAATATTCGTCCCAAACCTGATTAATTGTCACCTGTATATTATATATCAATTATCATATATTTTCAAGGATTTCCAGAACATTCGTTCTTGTTAAACTTCCTCCAACGAGCCTCTAAAAACCCGCGACACGATGTCGCGGATTACCCAGTCTTTCATGTAACTCTTAGGATTGTATATGAAGTTGAGCATATAGCAAAGTATATTATGCCTCA
>CAZLZR010000188.1:0-3552 GCA_964564015.1 uncultured Acetivibrio sp. | reverse complement strand
CCATTGAAGAGTTACAGAAAAAGGCAGAGAGTAAGGGAATAGAGAAGGGAATAGAAAAGGGAATAGAAAAGGGAATAGAAAAAGGAAAAATTGAGGTTGCAAAATCAGCATTGGAAAAAGGAGCAGATATAGACTTTGTAATAAAGATTACGGGTCTAGATGCTGAGTTTGTTAAGAAATTAAAAGAAGAAATATGATAGTTAAAATAACAGAGAGATTTCTCGGTAAACAGTCGGGGGATCTCTTTTTTTAGAATTGGTATCTTACACACAGGCAGAATGTCATTTACCCCGAACGGTTACAAGGAAGCCTACACATATTACAAAAACAACCTTTTATGGACGCTGATAAATTATAAGAAGTCGGGAAGTACCGATATTGTAATGGACTCCTATACTTACACATGATGGATTTAACCAACTGATAAAAACCCAGATAGGTAGCATGAACATTACCTATGCCTATAACGGAGAGGGCAGAAGAGTAGAAAAGACGGTAAACAGCTCAACTACAAAGTACCTCTAGGAGGATGACAAGGTGGTGCTGGAGGTTGACGGTACCGGCAAGGAAACCGGCAGGAATGTTTATGGTACAAACCTGTTGATGAGAAAATCCGGTAGTGATAAACTATATTATATGTACAACGGTCATGCCGATGTAACAGCATTAATTGACGCATCAACCGGAGTTGTAAGGGGTTCTTTTTTGTGGCATGATAAAAAGCCTGTTAAACTGACCAGAATTCTGGCCATGTCAGGAGGAAGGCTCGGACAAGTCATAAATGTTGAGGTTTTTGGGGGGATATTATGAAAAAAAGATTACTGTTAGCAGTTTCACTAATCACTTGTATAATAGTAGTTCCAGGATTCTTATTATACAACGGATATATTTGGTTTAATAATCCCAGTAATGAAGAGTTTCCGTATAGAGGGTTGGATGTATCCAATCATCAGGGCGTAATAGATTGGAGAAAGGTAGAAAGTCAGAACTTTTCATTTGTATACATAAAGGCAACTGAGGGAAAAGACTACATAGATAAGTTTTTTAAAGATAATTGGATAAATTCAAAGCAAGCAGGTTTAAGAACCGGAGCTTATCACTTCTTTACCTTTGGAAGTAAAGGTATTGAGCAGGCAATGAATTTTATTAATATCGTACCAAATGATAATGATAGTCTTCCTCCTGTCATAGACGTCGAGTTTGGTGGAAATTCAAAGGATATTCCCGATAGAGAGCAACTTAAAAACGAGCTGAAAGTATTTATTGAGCAAATACAAAGCAACTATAATCGTATACCGATTATTTATGTAACATATGAAGCCTATTCAATGTATATTCAAGATGACTTTAAAGAGTGTAAGATATGGATCCGTGATATTTTTAAATATCCCCAATTAAAGGATAACCGAGAATGGGCTATATGGCAATATTGCAACAGGGGACGGGTTGAGGGAATAGATGGATTTGTTGATCTGAATGTTTTTTCAAATGAAGAATGGGCAGAAATTGTACAATAATATTGATAGTCGATATAATTGCTATTGATTCAAAATGAAGTCTATAGTTTATCGGTGTAGATTGGAAAAACTCCATTGGGGGACGTTGTATTTTTACCCGAAATTAATAATTTTGAATAAAAGACATTAGCAATGTTGCCCAGTCAGCATTTTATAATCCAAAAATCAGTTGAAAAGCATTCAAAAGCTTAAGATATAAACTTTTGAATGCTTTTATATACATAATGAAGTATAATATAGGCGTACAAAAGATACGTGAGGTGATAGAAATGCTATATATAGAGGGTCAAGATAGAAACCAAACAATACTATTTCCTGAAACATAGATAATGCTATTCAGTTAGTATCAGCATTTGGACTATTAGTGTTGTTATTTTCACACAATCTGCAATTCCCGCGTGTCTTTGTTACATAAGGATAAGTGATATAAGTCGAAAAAACTGATGTTTCAGTTAATTTGAATACATCAGTTTCAAGGCCTTTTTGCCTTGTTTGCAATTTCAATACAATGTTGTGGGTTAGGGTAAGATACTTTTTGTGATATAATTTGTGTTGGAATATAAAACTATATTATTTTTATGGGAGAGAAAAATGAAGGGTAAAGTTATAAAATATATTTTATTAATAGGTGTTGTTTTGAACTCTTTTGCAAGTCCGATATATTCAAATGCCTCAAACGGTGCTGTTTATGAGTCGATTGAAGTTTCCCAACCGCCAATTATTGATGGCATAGGCGATGATAATTGCTGGGAACATGCCCAATGGGCGGATATAAACTATTTATGGCTGGGCGAGGAGGTAGAGGCAAATGACTTTAGTGGCCGATACAAGATTGTTTGGTCAAAGGAAAGACTATATTTCCTTATAGAGATTATTGATGATGTTTTGTCGGATACCCATCCTGACGCATTAATCGATTACTATAAGGATGATACTTTGGAAATATTTCTGGACGAAGATAATTCAGGTGGAGACCATAAATATAACTATAACGCTATAGCGTATCATATCGCATTGGATTATAATGTTGTTGACTTAAATAAAAGCGGTGCTCCGCAGCTTTATAATGAGCATTTGAATATGAAGAGAACAAAGAGTGCTGACACCTGTACATGGGAAATTGAGGTTAAAGTATTCTCCGATAAATATGATGAAACATCTACTTCCAATCAACCAGTAGATTTGGCTTCGGGCAAAGTATTAGGGTTTGGAATAGCTTATTGTGATAATGATGGAGGAGAAGACCGTGAAAGCTTTCTAGGCTCTTTTGATATTCCTGGAAGTGATAAAAATCTTGCATGGCAAAACGCTGATGTTTTTTCTTCTCTTAAGCTGATTTCTGATAAAAGTATTAAACAGCGATATTTTGTAGGCAAGTCTTTCTATTATGTTAATGAAGTCGAAAAGCAAATGGATGTCTCTCCAATTTTAAAGGATGGCAGAACTTTTATTCCCATAAGATATCTAACCGAATCAATAGGTGCAAAAATGGACTGGGACGCGAGAGACCAGAAAGTGTCAATTAACCTTGGGGAAAAAGAGATTGAACTATGGATTGGAAAAAGCTATGCAAAGATTAATAACGAATCAAAGCCCACTGATCCGGATAACAAAAATATCTATCCCTTTATTATTAATGGCAGAACTTTTCTTCCTTTACGGTTCGTAAGTGAGACTCTGGGGCTAACTGTTGAGTGGAATGCTGCAAATAAAGAGATTATTGTTTATTGAGCAGCCTAAAATAAATATTAATTTTTAGTGGATTTATTTGTTTATTTATGTTAGAATTAAACAGTATTAATATCAAATGTCATCAAGTTCCTACTAAAATTTGCATTATCTTAAAATCCAGACTTATCTTTAATCATTGAATATTTATAATGCTGTATTATGTAATTCCGTTTTATATAGATTATTCTATAAAATGTGAGGTATATATGAATAACAATAAGTATAGCATTGAATCCAAAGAAAACAACTTAATTAGGGTTTCCTTAACGACACAAAAACTATTATAAATACTGGAATTCAAGGC
>CAZLZR010000187.1:0-3565 GCA_964564015.1 uncultured Acetivibrio sp. | reverse complement strand
AACCCTTCAAATTGGGTTTAGTGTTAAATTTATTTTCATGCGTTTACCGTGTTTTGTTGTACCTTTACCTTGACAACAATCATTGATTACATTATTATTTTATTTATACAAAAGTCAATAAGTTCTTTGCATTATGGCTATATAATTTATTGAGTCAAATCTATATTAATATAAAAGTGATGATCAAGAGGAGTATACAGTAGGTCTTGAAAGAGATGGAGAACCATTGGCTGAAAGTTTTCCTTAAGAATAATACTGTTGAAGGTAGCTTGGGAGTTCTGCAGCTTAAAACATTTTTGATGATGTGAGTAGGCTGTGGCGGTAAAGGACCGTTATTGCCTGATCTTTTGATAAGTTGAATTGCTTTGAGAAGGAGTTGAGTTGCCCTGTTTTATTGAGGGAATTTTGGTGGTACCGCGAAATAATACCTTTCGTCCAATTTTGGATGGAAGGTTTTTTTGTTAAGGATAATTTGGTGCTTTTGTATTTCTTGTTTTAGGAATTTGTACTCTGTGAGGAATTTATAATTTAGGAGTGAAGGATTTGTTGTATTTACAAATACTAGCGATATTGTTTATGATACCTGGGTTTGCTATTGTTTATCTGGCGAAGTTTATTGTCAAAAAATACAAACTTAATGAAAAAGCCGTCTACACTTATGGAAATGAGCTGACAGAGGAACAACTAATGGAATATAAATTTAACAAGGCAGTTGTAAACATTAAAATCTTAGGCTTTTTTATTGCACTGCCGGGAGTTATTTTGCTACTTGTTTCTATCAAATAATACGAATTTATTAAATGGAGGTTATATAAATGAGCGAAGAAAAGAATATTGCAAAAACCTATGATCCCAAACAGGTTGAGGACAGACTATATAAGGAGTGGATGGAGAAGGATTATTTTCATGCGGTTGCAGATAAAAGCAAGACACCTTATACAATTGTAATTCCTCCGCCAAATATCACAGGTCAGTTACACATGGGACATGCTCTTGACAATACTCTTCAGGATATTCTGATCAGGTGGAAGAGGATGCAGAATTTTTCAGCTTTGTGGCTACCGGGTACAGACCATGCCAGCATAGCAACCGAGGCAAAAATTGTTGAAGCCATGGCTAAAGAAGGTATAAAGAAAGAAGATCTTGGAAGAGAGAAATTTTTAGATAGGGCTTGGGAATGGAAGAAACACTATGGCGGTAGAATAGTTGAGCAACTAAAAAAGCTTGGAAGCTCCTGTGACTGGAAGCGTGAACGTTTTACCATGGATGAAGGTCTTTCGGAGGCTGTAAAAGAGGTATTTCTCAGACTATATAAAAAGGGTCTTATATATAGAGGTGAGAGAATTATCAACTGGTGCCCTAAATGTAATACATCAATTTCCGACGCTGAAGTTGAGTATGAAGAAAAGGCAGGACATTTCTGGCATATCAAATACCCTGTTAAGGACAGCAATGAATATGTTGTAGTTGCTACAACAAGGCCGGAGACTATGCTTGGAGATACAGCAGTAGCTGTACATCCGGAAGATGAAAGATATAAGCACCTTATTGGCAAGATGGTAATTCTTCCTTTGGTAAACAGGGAAATTCCTGTAATTGCCGATGAGTATGTTGAAAGAGATTTTGGAACGGGAGTGGTTAAAATAACTCCAGCTCACGACCCTAATGACTTTGAGGTTGGATTAAGGCACAATCTGCCCCAGATCAGGGTTATGGATGACAATGCTAATATGAACGAATCAGCAGGCCAATATCAGGGCATGGACAGATATGAAGCAAGAAAGCAGATTATTGACGACTTAAAAAATCTTGACCTTCTGGTTAAAATTCAGGATCATACCCATAATGTAGGTACCTGCTACAGATGTACTACTGTTATCGAACCTATTATTTCAAAACAATGGTTCGTAAAAATGAAGCCTTTGGCTGAGCCGGCTATTGAAGTTGTAAAAAATGGTACCATCAAGTTTGTGCCGGAAAGGTTTTCGAAGATATACTTCAATTGGATGGAAAACATTCAGGATTGGTGTATTTCAAGGCAGCTCTGGTGGGGACACAGAATACCTGCATATTACTGCAAAGAATGCGGTCATATGATGGTAGAAAGTGATATGCCTGACGTATGTCCAAAGTGTGGAAGTTCAAGAATTGAACAGGATCCGGATACTTTAGATACTTGGTTCAGTTCTGCACTGTGGCCATTTTCAACTCTTGGTTGGCCTAAACAGACGGAAGACCTCAAATACTTCTATCCCACAGATGTATTGGTAACCGGTTATGATATCATATTCTTCTGGGTAGCAAGGATGATTTTCTCTGGTATGGAGCATATGGGACAGGAACCGTTCAAATATGTCTTTATCCACGGAATAGTAAGGGATGCTCAGGGTAGGAAGATGAGCAAATCACTGGGAAATGGTATTGACCCTCTTGAAATAATAGAACAGTATGGTACCGATGCCTTAAGATTTGCACTTACAATTGGTACTTCGCCTGGAAATGACCTGAGATTCTCAAGTGAAAAGGTTGAGTCCAGCAGAAATTTTGCAAACAAGATCTGGAATGCTTCAAGATTTGTCCTGATGAACTTTGATGAAAACATTGATTTTTCAAAAGTTGATTCAAACAAATTCAACTCTGCCGACAAATGGATTTTAAGCAGGGTAAACAGCCTTACCAAAGAAGTGACTGAAAATATGGAAAAGTTCGAGCTTGGTATAGCTCTCCAGAAGATCTATGAATTCATCTGGGAGGAATTCTGTGACTGGTACATTGAGCTTGTAAAACCAAGGCTCTATGACAGGGAAGATAGTTCAAGGCTCGAAGCTCAGTATGTTTTGAACTATGTGCTCGGGTCAGCTATGAAACTTTTACATCCATATATGCCGTTTATTACAGAGGAGATATACACACATCTGATAAACGATGACGAAAGTATTATGATATCAAAGTGGCCGGAATACAAGGAGGAATATAATTTTGCAGTTGAAGAGGAAAAGATGAGTCTGATAATGAATGCTATAAAGAATATCAGGAACATCAGAGCTGAAATGAATGTTCCACCTTCAAAAAAGGCAAAAACCATATTTGTTGTCTCAAAACAGGAAAATAAGGATACTTTGGAGAAAGGAAAGATATTCTTTGAAAGGCTGGCATCAAGTTCTGAGGTTTTAATCCAGTCAGACAAAGCCGGTATTCCTTCGGATGCTGTTGCTTCGATGCTTCCGGGTGTAGAAATCTATATTCCTTTAGAAGACCTGATAGACATTGAAAAAGAGTTGGAAAGACTTGAAAAGGAAAAAAACAATCTTCAAAAGGAACTTGACAGGGTAAATGCAAAACTCGGAAATCAAGGCTTTGTTGCAAAGGCTCCTGCTAATGTTATTGAAGAGGAAAAAGCCAAGAAGGTAAAATATCAGGAAATGTATGATAAGGTTATAGAAAGACTTAGTGGGCTTAAAAAATAAAAAGTGTATATTTTTCTTCACTTTTATTAACTGCACTCTATAAACACGGCTAACGCATGTATGTAATTATATGGAATGCAAGTTCGTAAAACAGTTAA
>CAZLZR010000186.1:0-3634 GCA_964564015.1 uncultured Acetivibrio sp. | reverse complement strand
GAACCTCCACTGGCGGATCCAGAGTCCGCAGTCCTGCCATTAGACGACCTCCCAAAAACTGTAATGCAAAATATATTTTATCATTCAAGGTTGGAAATGTCAATGATATTTAGGGGTGATATTGATGCTTAAATACGTAATCATTCAAGCAGGGGGAAAAGGAACAAGGCTCGGTAAATATACGTTCAATAAGCCCAAGGCACTACTTTCCATCAATGGTAGACCGCTCATCTTAAACACAATGTCCACATTCCACGACGCATTTTTCATAATCATTGGTGATTACAAATATGAAGTGCTAAGGGACTATTTAAGAACCTTTACCAAGGAAAAATATGTACTTTTAAGAGCAAATAGTCAAGGCACATGTGCGGGACTACAAGAAGCACTCAGATATATTCCGTCAAACACACCCTTCATACTCACTTGGTGTGATTTGTACTTTGATTCAGAATACAAACTTCCAGAGATATCCTTAAACAAAAGCTATGTGGGTTTGTCCGGTACATTTAAATGTCGATGGTCGTTTAAAGATAGTAAATTTGTTGAAGAACCATCTGTAGAGCACGGCGTAGCCGGGTTTTTCATATTCCCTGAGAAATCAATAATCCAAGATGTTCCAAAAGAAGGCGAGTTTGTAAAATATCTAAGCAATAAACGGGTAGAATTCAAGCCAATTACGTTGCACCACGTGCATGAATATGGCACGGAGGAAGAATATGAGAAATTACTCGACGTTGGAGTATCAAGACCGTTCAATAAAATTACCATGTACGAGGATAAGGTAATAAAAGAACCGGTGGACAAGAAAGGTTTAGAATTGGCTCGTTTAGAAAATCTCTGGTATGAATACGTACAGCAAAAAGATTACAAGAAGATACCAAAAATCTATAGTACATCGCCACTAACACTTCAGCGGCTCGATGCAGTACATCCATTTGAAAAAGAACCTTCTGAGATGGTACTAAGAAATATAGTCAGTGCCCTAAATGAACTACACTGCATACAGTCAAAAGATCTTGAATTAGCGAGCTATTATCGAGAATATTACCAAAAAACATTCGAGAGATTGTACCAAGTTAAGAATATAATTCCGCTCTCAAACAACGAAAATTTAAAAATAAATGGGAAGGCTGTACCAAATCCATTTTACATTGAGGAAGATATTTCAAAGGAATTAGAAAAATATTACAAAGAAGAATTTACAATTATCCATGGAGACCCAACGTTCTCAAACACACTTGTGGACAAGGAGAATAACGTTTGGTTCATAGACCCACGTGGATATTTTGGATATACTGAAGTATACGGAGATCCAGACTATGATTTTGCTAAAGTGTACTATAGCTTAGTTGGAAATTATGATAAATTCAACAGAAAAAAGTTCAAGCTGAAAATAACTGATTTTGAAGCGGAGTTAAAAATAGAAAGCAATGGTTACGAGAGATTTGAAGAGTTATTTTTTGAAATAATAGGTAAAGAGAAGAAGGAGAAGATAAAACTGCTTCACGCAATAATCTGGCTTTCATTGACGACATATGCGTGGGATGATTTCGATATGATATGCGGGGCGTTCTACAACGGCGCACTGAAACTTGCGGAGGTGTTAAGGTGATAAATCATTTGGAAAGCCAATTGAAAGCACTAAGGCATATAATAGACAATTTAGACAGAGAAAAGTTGTCAGTACTATTGGATGAAATGGTAGAGACAGTAAATAGAGGAAATAAAATAATAACAACCGCTCTTGGAAAGAATGTTCCGATATGTGAAAAATTCACAGGTACATTGCTTTCCTTGGGGATAAATGCATACTTTTTACACACAAATAGCGCAGTACATGGAGACTTGGGTGTAGTGAAAAGAGGAGATTTGGTACTAATATTAACAAAGAGTGGAAGCACAGAAGAATCGGTATATTTGTACGACCATCTGTTGGTAAAGAAAGCAAACGTATGGTTAATGACATACAACCCAGAAGGTGAGTTAACAAAAAGGGCAGAAAAAAAGATCGTACTGCACCTCGACCACGAAGGAGATAAGTGGAATCTTGTACCGAACAACTCATCGATAGGGTACTTATTCGTACTACAGGCATTAGCAATGGAACTGGCAGAGAGGTTGAATGTGAGTTTGGAAGAGTTTAAGGAAAATCACCCCGGAGGGTACATTGGAAAGGTAGCAAGAGGTGAGTTAAAGTGAAGCTTGTGCTTTCAACATTACCGAAAGTATGGCTGCTAGACTTAGATGGAACATTGGTCAAACACAACGGCCACAAAGAAGGGAAAGAGGAATTGTTGCCAGGAGTAAAGGGATTCTTTGAAAACATTTCACAGGAAGATAGTGTAATAATATTAACATCAAGAGGAGAGGAATATCGAGAACAAACGGAAGAATTTTTGAGAAGGAATGGCTTACGGTACAATTTGATAATATTTGGTTTGCCACAAGGGGAAAGGATACTGATAAACGATATGAAACCGTCCGGACTAATTACAGCATATGCGATTAATAAGAACAGAGATGAGGCATTAGAGATAAACGTAATAAGATTAAATGAGTTATAGTATGGGGAGCATTAGACCGATGAAAAAACTTCAAGAGATATCAGATGTTATAAAAATATTAACTGCTAAGAACTTTCGCAATGACACATTGTATATCATGGTTCCACCACACACAGGTGATGTCTACGCATTGTGTTCGTTGGTAGAGGAAATAAAGAAAAAAAGTAACATTAGTAGAGTGGCTATCGTGTGCCATAGAAAATATCGAGACTTAGTATTTTCATTCCCAGGTGTAGATGAAATGGTCGAATGTCCACAATGGTTTTCAGAACATTTGCCTTGGTTTAAGATTACAAATCCATTGAAGATAAACGAACTAAAACCCGGAAGTCTTGTCATTGCAAACCCTGGTATTGTGGAAAAAATTGTTCGATTTGACGACAAAACTTTCTGGGATTTTTTCCGATATCAACTGGGCATTTCGGTTGATACGAAATTTTCACTCCCGCAATCACTAAAGCCGCCTTCAGAGGGTGTTATAGAATTAATAGAGAAATACAAAAATTTTGATAAAATCTTGTATCTTTTCCCTTCCTCACGGGCGATCAAACTAACTGTTGAGATTGAAAATGTTGTAAGAAAAGTCGTTGAAGAGCTAATTTCTCTAGGTTGGCTCATTGTCACTAATGACTTACCGGACTATCTGAAAGGTATGGATTTGGTCTTGGCTCGTTTGTCATTTACCGATGTAATACATTATGCTAATTACTGTAAGAGAGTTCTCGCTGTTAGAAATGGTATCGTTGACATACTAAATGCATCAAATGCAAGAATAGTTGTACTTTATCCGTCACAAAAAACAACACACCTTGTAAACAAGACAGAAATAATAAGATACTTTTCATTAAATAATTTTGAGACTCGGGCAAATATTCGTGAATACGTTGTTAGAAGTGATGGCAAAATTATAACTGATATAAAGTCTTTTCTGGGTTCGGAGATATAAATGAATACGAGTTTTTTCTACAGTCATTTCATTGCTTGAGCTCGATGAAAGACTGAAAGAAATAATCCCAGAACAATATTCAACTTGGAAAGCAAACATATCCAATTTGGCTAAGGAGCTT
>CAZLZR010000185.1:0-3689 GCA_964564015.1 uncultured Acetivibrio sp. | reverse complement strand
ATCTAAAGTTGTCCTTTGGAGTCCCTCTGAAGCTGCTGAAGGAGTAAGACCATAGAAAAACCGCCCTTTTTTTGTTAGGCTTACAGAGCTGTACTTTTATGAATCGACGTAGCACCTTTATAGACCTAAAAAGCTGCTACTATATGGGCTTGCAGGGTCAAATAAGAAAAGGTATACAGTAAAGTTTTTACCGTATACCTTTTCTTATCCTGAAAGTGGTTTATAGCAGGAATATGTTCTTATAGTATATATTTTGTACTATGTCTACCCTCTTCAAAAACTCTATATATCAGTCAGGTTTAATGATCCCATAATAGCATACATTTTGATATTCATTATCAATCTTCGCATAGTGCCTTAAAATTCCCTCTAGCTGAAATCCTGATTTTTCAAGGACTCTTCTTGAGCCAATATTTGATTCTGACGTTAACCCCTCAATTCTTTCTACTTCTATCTCATAAAACAATTTGTCTACAATACCCTTGGTTATTTCAGTAGCATATCCACAATTCCAGAATCTTGGTAATATATTATATCCTACAACTGCTCTATTGTGCTCTTCATTGAATGCTAAAACTCCAGCCTCACCAATAAATTCCTGAGTTTCTTTTAAAAATAAAGCTTGAAATGAGCATTTTCCGTCAATGTACTTTTGGGAAACTTCTTTCCAATACTTCAACGCTCCCTCATTACTATAATCTACTTTATTTGTAGAATAAACCCAAACTTCTGGACATGCTCTTAATTTTAGAATATTTTCGATATCAGTTTCCTGATAATTTCTTAAAATCAACCTATCAGTAATTATTCTATCAACCATTATGTACCTCAATCTGCTTTAAAGATTTGCCCCTAATAAATTCGGCAATTAAATTTGGTACAACATGCCACATGCTCCTTGTCCAGAGAACTTACACAATGACCTTCTAACCTCACACCTTTACTTCCATGCATTGTTATGTGCCACACAACGCTAGAGACGGTCCGTTCCCAATACTTATACCATCTTTATTTCATCTAATCCAAATGATCTTCCACAACTTCTGCAAATAAAACCTGATTTTCTATGTGGGCTCCTGTCTATAAATCTAATACTATTTGATTTTTCTTTACAGTAAGGACAAACAAGCTTATTGTTAACATACATATTTATTTCAGCATTATAGTCATTAATATTATTCACCTTATTTTCAATCTCATTTTTAACTAATTCATTATGAAATAATTCATACTTCTTTATTTCATTCAATGCGGCACTTATTGCTTCTTTTCCCTTACATTCAATACCATTTTGGCCATCACAATATAGTCCCTCCAATGCGTTTGCTAAAGTTGCTGTTCCAATACATTGACAGAAAAACTCAAACACACTACGCATCATAGGAGAATTTGTCCATATTTCCTTTTCATAAATATCCATTTCAAAACCTCCAGATACTTGGTCCTGTCCAAATCTTTGTACATACTCCTCACTAATTGGAATAAGAACCATTGGCAGAAATCCACCTTCCCAAGTATCAAACGAAAAATCCTTATCAAATTCAACTATAAATCCAGTTTTGTTAAATTCATCCTTCCAAATGTCTATTATGTTATCAGGAATTTCATCATATTTAACCATTAAACTGAAACCCATAAAATATAACCTCCAAAGCCTTGCACGCGATTTTATATAATAAACGCTTTCCATTTGAAACGTCGATGAATCGAAGTGGTGGGATGACCCCTTTTTCAGAGAACACCACGGATGGTTCCCTAAAAATCTATTTAATGATAATTACTGCCTCAGATTCTTTTAACACAGGCATACATTTAACATTATCACCGGATATTTCAATTCTGTACCCTACGGCATTTTTAGTCGAACGAGGTTTCCATGCCGCATATCCACTTCTACCATATAGACTTTTTTCTAAATAGGGACCAAATGATACATTTTTATAAAAAATCTTGTCCTGTAATGCTTCAATTATTACCTTTACAGAATCTTGATCTTCCTGCTTTATATTCAACTTATTTTTATTTGAAGAATCATATAAATCATTAAATTCATTACAATCCGAGTCAGCAATGAACATCATAATAGCCATAGAAATTTTTTCCGAGTTGCTTTCATCTAAATGATTCTTAGCATACTTCATATCTCCAAAACCTGGACCAAGACCAGTTTGCTTTATCATCAATATAGAAGAAGAAATAATTAATATAACAATACAAAGTGTCATAAAAATTTCTCTAACCCATTTTATTTTATTATATACAATTAAGAAAATTCCCAAAATCATAGGAATACATAATAAGCTAGCCAAAAGAACTGCTGTTGATCTAAAGTATTCAAAATATGTTGGATAATCTACATATATATAATCCAAATAATTATAATTATAATCCAAACATATTACTAATGGCCCCCAAATTATTAGGAATATCCCTAGAAGTATAGCTCCATTAATTTTAAAAGATAAAATATTTTTAATCTTCAATATAAAACCTCTTTTCAATAGACCTCTATTCACTTCTCGTAATATATTAATTCTCACATAGCACTTCTTAAACAATCCGAACAAGAGTGTGCGGTATATTGGTGTATTTCGAATAACGTCGCCCGTCTCCAACGTCCTCGAACGGTCCATGCCCCGCAAAGCCTATCATAATTATCCTATATCCCAGACAACTTCACTATCCATTCTGTCAAAAAATATATATTTTTGTATTAATAATTCAACTTCTTGAGGTGTCAAAAGAACGTTATATGTATAATTAACTTTAAAACGTATTTCTTTATATTGTTTTAATTCTAATGACAATATATTTTCAATTTCATTATTCCATTCAGTTTTGAAATATCTACCAAATGCATTCTTCCAATTTAATATGTGTTCTTTCGCTTCATCAATACAATCAATATTTGATTCAGATACATATTCCAAAATATGCCTAAATAAAGCTTCCTCAAAATTTTTTGCATACACTTTTGCTATAGTATCATCATGATAACAAAGAACAACAATTGGATTATCTATATCTTCAATATACCATCCCCAAACATCTCCACCTCCAGTATGAGCAAAAGGAACAATTAACGGAGAACTGACTATCCGTTCTTCTGGACGCCAATTCACAATCTCATCTATCGAATACCACTCCATATCATCAAACCAGACATATTCTTCACAATTCTGTGTCCAACCAAATCTATCCATATCTAAAAAAACCTTTGGAAAATTAAAACTATTATTCATTATTGTACCCCACAAAAGAATCTAATAAATAAATTAAACTGCTCCAAAGCTTCACTTAAAACTTGCATGGTCTTTCACACTGCATTTCCGACCAATATCGTTTATACATAATATATTTTTTTCATACCGTAAAAAATCATCAATTGCTTGTCTAATATACATTATAATCATTTTACATTAATTTGTCTTAAATTATTTAACTTCCAAATTTAATAACTTCTAAAATATTCCGTCTAAAAATCACTTACAAGGGCAGATAGCACATACTATATAAACAGATAGTAGTATGTGCTATCTGCCCTGATTCATTAAGTATTCTTCGTAGTAAAGTACCAGATACTACGGTGGCTCTTTTAAGACTACATTGTGAGGAATACAAAAAAGGGCGGTTTTTCTATAGTCCTACTCCTTCAGCAGCTTCAGAGGGACTCCAAAGGACAATCTTAG
>CAZLZR010000184.1:0-3810 GCA_964564015.1 uncultured Acetivibrio sp. | reverse complement strand
GGGCAAGCACTATGTAGCTTCTGATTTTTCCCGCATGAAGTTCGCTGTTAAAGCCGCGATTATGTGTTGCGAAACATAAGCGGGGTTATGTACAGTGAAATATTATGTTCAGTGAAATGAATAACTCATGTAAATAAGTAATTATCAAGTTTTTCAACTGAACATAATATTTCTATTTTGAATTAATCCATAGCCATACTTAAGCAATATTATAAAATTGGAGCGAGGTAAAATACTGAACATAATATTAATATTTTTTACTTTACTCCAAGAGTATCAAGAAAAGCTTTCACATCGTCTGTAGGTTTCCAAGTATAGCCGCTATCCGGCTTAGAAATTCCGCCGTTTTCTAATGTTTTACGCTTCATCTTGATGTCAGCTTCGACATATCCGTGAGTCGTATCAAGATGGACATGTCCGAGCCACATTCGGATTAAATTCAAGTCTGCGCCGGATTGAAGCAGATGCATTGCGGTTGTGTGGCGAATTGTATGGGGTGAAATTTTTCTTCCTTGCAAGCTGGCACAGTTTTTTACAGCAGCGGTCGTAGCCGTGTTCAAAATGTAGGTGATACCGCTCCTGGTAATAGGTTTCTTCCGGTTGTTTTGGAAAAGCTTCTGTTCCGGATTAAGTTCCTCGTCAACTATTAAATTATTGAGCAATTTTACCGTTTCCGGCCAAATCGGAACGATACGTTCCTTACTCCCTTTACCGTGAATAAGTATTTGTTCCGTCCCGACATCTTTGCATTTAACAGCGGTTATTTCAGAAACACGGGCACCAACGTTGTACATTAGCATCAACAGTGCATAGTTCCTGCGTCCATCCGGCGTATTACGGTCAAAGGTGGCGAAAATACTGTCCATCTCCTCCTCGGTAAGATAACCAAGTAGTTTTTTCTCGCAGTTTTTTGTTGGGATCGATAGAATCCGTTCAAACTGCGCCATATATTTCGGTTCATGAAGAATAACATGCTTTGCAAACGCACGAATGGCGGCCCTGCGTTGGTTGCGTGTACTCGCACCACATTTGCGGTCTTTTTCCAAGTGATCAAGAAAATTCAGCACCACTTCCGCAGAAACCATATCAACCGTTAGACTCGAAATAGGCAGCCCTTTTTGTGTCACTAAATACCGAAGTAATAACCGCCATGTATCGCGGTAGCTATCAATCGTATTCTGCGTTACATTTTGCTGTTGAATTAACCTTTTATTAAAAAAACTTTCCAATAGTTCTCCTAAACTGGCTTGTTTGACATTACGCATTACTGCCACCCCCCAAACTGGAAAGATTTGGAGCCTTTTGCCATAAGCTCGGCACTGGCATTGAGATAGTAAGTAGTATCCTCAAAATGCGCATGCCCCATATACGTCGAAAGAGCGGGAAGCTGGTCATGAAAATCAGAGTTTTCTTCATACCATTTAAGCATACAGTTAACCGCGAAAGAATGTCGTAGGTCGTGTGTTCTAGAGTTGCGTCCTTCTGTGCGGATTCCCGTGTCTCTCACCAGTTGGAGGAAAGCAGTATTGAACGTCGAATATGTTATTCTGTCACTGCGAATATTCAGAAAGAATGCCTCGCTTTTAGGATTTGGAAAGTATTGTTCCCTTAATTTTGAATATCGTTTTAAAACCTCGTTGGCTGTTGAATGTATAGGAACATATCGCGATTTTTTGAATTTTGTATTTTGGATAAACAAGACACCGTTTTCCAAGTCTACATCAGCAACATCAAGCTTCAATGCTTCGCTAATACGTAGTCCTGTACAATAAAGAAGCCCGATAATTGCCTGAAAACTATGTGGCCTTAAGGAATCTTGAGGATTCAATTTGGCAGCTAAAGACAGCATCTTCTCAATATCAGCCTGTGTGTATAAATATGGAATGCGCCGTCCTTGACTGCGCGCCCTTGGTGGCGCCGGAATACTTTTACCCGTTCCTTTGATATAACGATAATCCAGAAAGCCACGTATAATGCGGTGCCGTTTATCATATTGACTATTGCTCAGATCATGCTTGCCGTAGACGAAACAATCCACAACGTCAGCATTAATGTCTTTTGATTGGATGGATTGCAAAAAACGATCAAATTCTTTCAAAATCGTTATTTCTACTCTAAAGGAGCGTCCATTGTCAGTCATGAATTTTGTATACTCGGATAACTCATCACATAAAATACTTGCAAAATCAGGAGCCTTTTTCATACGATGCACACCTCCTTCCAGCATGGGAACGGCAAGGCGATGTCTTTCAGGCGTTCTATCTGAACCTTTGCGTAGATACCTGTGGTTTCAATGGTGGTATGACCGAGAATATCTGCCGTATCTTTAAATGATGCGCCATTATTCACTAAATGAGTAGCCAGCGAGTGCCTTAGCAAATGAGTTCCGTATGATGGTGCGTTGATACCGAGCTCCTCCATATATCGGCGTACCATACTTCCGAGTGCGGATGAATTTGTTAGTGGATTGTATGGAATCACAGCCCTGAGGATCAGCACCGGTTGAGGTCTATTGGGTCTTACTCGCAGATAATCAACAATAGCATCAGCAATTTCATTTGTAAGAGGTAGACTTCGTCCTCTATGGGTCTTCGTATGACGTATGAGCAGCTCACCTTTTTCCAAAGAAATATCCTGAAGCTTGATTTGAATAATTTCGTTCGCCCTAAGGCCAAGCTGAAGCATCAATAAAAGTATCAGATAATCGCGTTTTCCTTTAGCTGTTTCCCTATCTGGAGCGGAAAGTAGCTGCATGGCAGTTTCATACGGGATATATTTCGGTACGGTAGCCATTTTCCATTCCTTTACTTTGTAAACAGCGGGTGTTAAATCATCTTCCAAAATTCGCTGCCAGCGTAGAAAGCGCAGAAATCCACGTAGACAAGACGTTATAGTCTTGCGATAATCGTTGGAATAGCCATATTCATTGCACATTTTCTGAAACTCCAAGATATCTTGTGCGCATAAAGAAGAAAGCTGAAAATTAAAACCGTGTTTCTCATATACCCATTTAAGGAATAGTATCGCCTTCAGTCTGTGGATGTCACGGGTTTTCTTGCAAAGTCCGAATAAACTGTCCAGATATTCATCGTATTGCAAGATTATACCGCCCATACTTTCAGGCAAACTGTCCATAATTAATGCTTGGCTTGCGATATCAGTACGTGGCGGACTTGGCTTACCTGATATAGATTGCTTTGGAGCAAGGGGAATCCTTGGTTTTAGCAGTTGCAACGATTTCTGCGACTTCGGTACAAGACTGTCCTTAACCAGTTCAGCAGGGGAGGGAATAATTCCTTTGCGGCTTAAGAATTGCAGTACTTGCCATATGCCGTAGATGGTTGATTTATATTTGCCCTTGTTTAACCGCTCACATGAACATTTAGGAAGGTGCTCGTTTACAAACCGACAGGCAAAGGATTCATCTAATTGTGATAATTCATTAATACCTTCCCATAAGGCAAAGCGGCTCAGATGCGCCGCGGCGCGAAGATATTCCCGCACTACGTTTCTGGAAAATTCTTGATCATGGAGATATTCAGCGAATTCTTTAATTTTTCCGCTAAATACTCCGCAGTTTGATAATCGATAATTAGTACGGGGGTCGTCAAAATAGTTTTCCAACATGATAATTACCTCCAACTAAATATTATGTAGAGTTAATCTCTTCCACATAATCTTAGTGTAACTGACAAATTTAGATAATTAACATATTGGGTACAAATATTATGTTTAGTTAAAAACTCCAATATTCCAGGTATTACATAAATCCTTCTCTTCACTGAACATAATATTTCACTGTACATAACC
>CAZLZR010000183.1:0-3828 GCA_964564015.1 uncultured Acetivibrio sp. | reverse complement strand
TCACACGATTTCCAGTCGTGCGCCTTAGACCAGCTCAGCCATCTCTCCACAAAAACATATTAAATTTAAACCGCTTTAATATTGTACAACAGATAGTACCGCTTGTCAACGAAATAAATTACTTATAAGCTGATATATTTTCCCAAACTTATTGTGATATATCCGGATCTACTGTTATGCTTTTTCTATAGTTCTCAATTTCATCACTCAAGGTATTGTTACTTTTCTCAACTAGTGCAACATACTCCTTCAAAAGCAGTGCTGTTTCACTTTGCTCATTATCCGAAATAAACTTTTTGTAGCTGTTCAGAAGTTCATTATCAATCTTGTTTGTCCCGTAATCAAAAGCCGGTTTATTATCAAAGCCAAATAGATAGGCATGCAAACAAAACTGGTATTCGTTCATCATCTCTTCCTCCTTAATGGAACTAGGATATTTACCAAAGTAATTTTCTATGGTAGTTATGCTTTCGGCCAACTGGTTCCAGGAAGTTGAATAATCACTGTTTACATCAGCAATACGTTTCGACTCCGCAGCTTTATAAGCAATAAAATCCTTTATTTCACCTTGCAAATATCCCGAATACTTCTCTAACACCTGATAATTCTGAACAGGTATAAATGAACCCTCTACACATATAATACTGTAGCCCCCGCCTAAAATCTCCCTGACAAGAGACCTGGCTTCTTCATCCTTAATAGCTTCAACTCTATTTTGATCAAAGTTATACTCAAAAGTCTTGAGTAGCTCACTTTGAATGCTTTCTATCATCAGACTGTCCTCATAAATATCCAAATATCTGGTTTGTATTTCTTCAAAGTTCAAAATCATTGTCGTAGCTTCTTCCTGATTGACCTTGGCAATCTTTCCATCAATAAAAGACAAGGCCTCGAGAGGCCTTGTTTCTTCATTTACCACATTATTATATTCATTCATCGATGTACTTGCAGTTTCCTTTTCCCATATCTTTTGGTCTTTAACATTATCTTTTATCTCATCATAAGGAATTTCAAATTCTAACGGACCAATATCAGCTGTAGTATACGGTATCGTCTGATAATATAACACCAGTCCGCTTTCCTTGATATAAAAACCTTGATTATCTTCCAAAGCTTTTATTTCTTGTAGCAAAGTCTTTCCGGATTCCTTAACCTTTTTTGCAAGAATGGGATCAAGCTTGTTCACTTTCTTAACCAAACTTGACAAATTATACTGGGTTCCATTTCTCAGATTGAAGTTATATGCTTCGATATATTCATCAGGTTCTTCAATTGCCAAATCATAACTTTCGAGTATCAACTTAATACTTAATGTATATTTTGATCTGAAAGCAACTTCATATGAAACATTTAACACTTGTTGATCCTTTACATCACTTGTTTCTGTTTGCAGACCGTCGACCATATCACTCATCAACACGGCAACTTCCTTATACCTTTCAATTCTTCCGGTTATTGTTTCATTTATCCTTTTTTCCAATTCCTGGTCAAACATATTAGAAACCTTCGGATACTTAATAATTGATTCCAATCCTTCTTTGGTATTGTCTTCGACTACTTCCTCAATAACATAATCGTTATTCAGTTTTGACTCATCAATTACTAATGGTGATGGTGCCGGTGTCGCATTTGGATCCTTATTTTCCTGTTTTGAGCCTGAACATCCACTAAATACTAATGTCAACATTAATAATGCAATTACAAGTCTTTTCATTAACCTACCTCCTCAATAAAATAAGCTTGCTAAATGGTCAAAAAAATACTTTTCAACCCACCCCCCTATTGAAATAGTTATAATAAATCATAGGATTCACTTTTTTATAATAATATTATGCCATAATATTGCCTATGTGGCAAAACAATTCTTTAGCCTTTTAATACAATAATATGTAATATTTTTAGTGATTTTCCTCTAATCTTTAAAAATTAACCAATATTAAAACAGTTTACTGTACAAATCAAGAAAATAATATTACACACATTTATAATACTATGCTATAATTAAATATTATGACCTTTTCTTAGGGGAGGAAGTTATGGCCAAAAGGATAACAATGGAAGACATAGCCAAAAAAATAGGAATGTCAAAAAACACAGTATCCCTTGCGCTACGCAATATGCCCGGTATTAATGATCAGACACGCAAGCTAATACATGATACTGCCAGGCAATTAGGATACGAATACAAAAAGAACTCAACTGATTATCAACCTAATGAAACATCCTACAGAAATATATGTCTGATTTTCTCCATGGGTACACATAAATCTGAGGGTTTTTTTTCATATATACAATATGGAGTTGAATCAGAGGCCAAAAAAAATAACTTAAATACTATTATATATTGTTACGATGAAAGTAAGGAAGAATTTGAAACTCCCCTCAGTGTAAAAGAAGGTATTATTTCCGGAATTATCACTCTTGGTAGGATTTCGAAAAAAACACTAAACTCGATTATGAAGTTTAATCTGCCACTCGTAATAGTTGACCATTATTTTGACGATTTAATATGTGATTATGTACTTACGGATAACATTTCAGGTTCGTATATGGCAACAGAGCATCTGATAAAACTCGGTCATAAGAAAATTGGCTTTGTTGGAGATATTTCTGCATCCAGTAGCTTTTGCGACAGATATCTTGGATTCATTAAAGCCTTGAACCAATATTCTATTCCTTTAAATAGCTCTTTATCCATAACCGATAAATTGCCATCCGAATTTGTAAATGCGGATTACAGCCTTAAAAGAGTTGTTGAAGAGATAAAAAGACTTCCCGAATTGCCCTCAGCATTTGTTTGTTGTAACGATCATGAGGCCATTACTGTTATAAATGCTTTAAAATCAATGAATATATCCGTTCCGGAGGATATTTCCATTGTAGGTTTCGATAATATTGAGTCTTCAAAAAATATCACTCCGGAATTAACTACCATGCATATTTCAAAAGAAATAATGGGACAACGTGCAGTGCGAAGTTTATTAGCAAAAACAAACAATTTAAATGAGCTTTCTGAAAAGATATTATTACCCCCAACTTTTGTTGAAAGGAATTCTACAAAGAAGTTGGATTAGTTATTTCTGATAATTACTCTTGCATTTTTTTCATTCTCAGAATTCACGTTGCTTATATAACTTGATTGATAACATATAGGACAATAAAAGGATTATTATTGATATAACCAGTACTGCAAAACCAATTACTGCATCGGATTGCTTATTTATTGCATCAAAAATACCTGATTTTAAAATATTATTTTCTTTAGAAATAATATTATTGATCACCAGAGGTAATCCAAAGAAAAATGCGAAAAACAGCAACATATTGGCAACCTTAGCTCTTGTGTATCCCAATTTAAACATTAACGGAAAGAAAATTGAATTCATTAAACTTATAGCAAATAATGCACCTAAAAACGCTTGAATTGTGATAGGATAAATTGATAAAGGTAGTTTAAGTATCACAAATATAAATGAGATAGCAGAAAATGCTATGGTACCTAATATCATATAAACTATCAGTGAGATATATTTTGCCCTTACAATATCCCTTCTTTTTATTGGCAAACTATTCAGCATAATGTCAGCTTTATTTTTATCATCATAAGCAAAAGTTCCTGAGGTCAATAAATATACAAAGGCAACAATTGCACCAGTGAACATTGCTTCTCCCAAACTTTGAAATACAAAAACAAAAAAACCCAAATATAACAACCCAAAAATAAAGTTTTTCTTTTGTATTAAAATATCTTTTATTATCAGATTAAGCATATTTTTCCCTCCTTATAATAACTTTTAATTGCTCGTATTTTCTCGTTTAATCTTAGAA
>CAZLZR010000182.1:0-3847 GCA_964564015.1 uncultured Acetivibrio sp. | reverse complement strand
GTATCCGTTGCAGGAAGGTTTACAATCGTTTCAATCCCAAGTATTACACCAGTGAAGCTTTGCAGGACAGGGGCTTTATCAGTAATGGTAGTTATAAAAGTAAATATTAAAAATATAATAAATAGTTGATTTACCGTTATGCAATATTGTAAAATATTGTAGTGTTTTATTTGAAATCTTAGAATTATAGGGTGGTCTTTTGAATTCGTATAATATAATATGGAAATTGGTAAACAGTTCAATTTTAATTGCTGTAATAGGAGTTTTCTACAGACTAGGTATTTGGTCGTTTATTGTAGCAAGTAAGTTTATAGAAGAAAATGATAATAAGAAAAAGCTTATAGACGAAGCTTGGGATAAAGTGTTGGCATTTAAAGCTGGGACTTTTGAAGCAATAATCAATACCTTGCCGTTTATATGTATCTATATTACCCTATATCTTGCATTGAGAAAATTAGATGATAATGGATTATTGCCTATATTAGTAAGTGATCGAAGCTTATTTATTTATTTGTACATGCCTATCTTATTTGTTTTGTTTCAAATAAGCTTTTTATTATTTTGTTTTAATAAAAATAGACAGGAGTTTTCTGATAATGGTAGTATAAACTATAACTTCCCTATAGGTTATTACGTTGTTATTGCACTTATAACATTTGGGATAGTTTTTTTAGAGAGTAATTTAAGTATAATCAATAAAAATACTTTGCTTGATATATTGCAAATAAGTGATGCTAAATCAAATAACCTTTCAGTGGTCTATGGATTTTCGGTAATTCTACTTCACTTCTTAATAATTAAACCATTATCAAAGTATATTGTTTTTATTGAAGAATGGAGATACTTAAGGCGATTAATAGATGGATATAAGAATGATACTTTCTCATTTGCTGGTATTTGCGGATTTATAGTAGCCATTGCTTGTATAATGTTTTCTTCTTATTTTCTATTAGATAATATAACAAGTAAAATTATAATTTTCCCCATAGGGAATATTATATTAATTGTGTGCATTACACTTGTTGGGGCTGTTTTGTCAGGGCAACGAACAAGATTTTTAAAGATTAGAAAAAGTTACGAGTTATATAGAAAAAAGCTATATTATGTAAATTCTGATGGTAAAAGAATCAAAAGAGAGTTTGAAAAGTAATTATTAGTTCAAATATTTCCACTTTTTGATTTGGAAATTTTAAGCATAAGAGAAACTTAATTTTGGGGCGTGATTTACTGTTTCAATTAGTAAAAAAACTGCTGAAAAGAGGGAAAAATGTCGTCCTACTGAAAAAATGAGAAATCCAGTATTTATGCGCCTTAAGCCTCCCTCCTGCCGAAGTCGTATTCTTCCGGCTGTTGTCCTACTGTTCCGAAAGACACTGTATTTTCCATTTGTCGGGTTGGGGCATATCCGTTATAGTAGATTGTTATGTTTTTATGGGTGACAACTATAGCTTGAATCAGATCAAATCGGTCAAGTAGAAGATCGTTGACAAACCTTCTCTGGACGCATTTTAAAGTCTGTTCGCTTGTTTTACCTTCTGGTATTTTCTTTCTGGTAATAATCATAAAATATAGGGTTTGTAATTCTTTTATGCCGTCCTCATGTGTTGTAGTGTAACAGCTATTTTAAAGAATATTCCAGCGAAAGTTCTGCGTGCCGAAGTTATGAGAAAATTAGAAATTAGAAAAAAGAAAGCAGTAACCGGATTTTTTGCCTTTCGACAGTAAGCATAATTTCGGATAAGGAAAGCCGGAAACACTCAGTGAATCCGGCTTTAAGCAACTTGCCTTTTTACAGGCGCATGGTGTTCCAGCACTTACCGTATTTTAAGTAATTTCTATTAACACCAATATATCTTCTTCTATATCATTTAGTTTAATCATCTTTTTAGAGGTTAAGTATCCAATATACCTATCTTCTTCATCATTTGGGTATAACTTTTTTGTAATAGTTTTCAAAAGATTTCGACCATCCTCATATACTCTAAACTCTAAAGGCGTTCCTACACCTTCATCATATTCTATAGAGCGTATTTCTTCTATTAATTCCATGATTAAACTATTTTTACTCATCTTTTGATTGCTACTTAATTTTTGAGACAAAGTTATATCGCCTCTAAGAGATCTTTCAAGTAAGGCATACTCTTTAAATGAAAGAGAAATTTTTTTATTATCCATATTCAGCCTCCCTATAATTTCATCTTTTCAAAAGGATACTTATCTAACTATTGACGTCCAAGACTTCCAGGCAACGAAGCTGCTCCACCTTCTAATCTGTAATCTGCCCAATTTTGAAGTCTTCGTATAAACATATTATAGTCCTCTGATGAATCAATAATTTTAAGTAATTCATTATGTGCTGTAGTAGAACCTTCACCGCCATGGATACCTTTTGGATTAATGAATTTTACATCTCGTGTTAATGTGCGCATATCTTTTATTTGTTCCGCTGTTACACCCATCCTTTTAAATGTTGGAGTTCTAGATACTAGGTGCCATTCATGGAGATTTCCGGGTTTCCTAAGTCTACTTTCAATGGTATCCCTAATAGTTTGATTCTTCCATAATTCATCTAGTTCATCAGGTGTAAGTGAATTAAACCATTTATTAAACTTACCTTTTCTTATACCAGGAACAGATGTAACACCTTTTCCATATAATATTAAAGTATCCTCAACTTCATTAGCCCCTGCCTTAACTGCATCATCTACAAAATCATCATATGCCTCAATTCCTGCTTTAACACCATCATCACTACGTTTTCCTAGTAAAGCACCAATGACCGGACCCATAGCTTTTTCAAAGCCTTTTCCTAAAGCCCATTTGGCTGCTTCATCAGTACCCTTGTCAACCCCATAGTCTTTTATTTCACCAAAGGCTTTTTTCGATTCCTTCAATAAGTCTGCATCTATACTGCCACCAGGACTAATCCATCTATCTATTTTTTCTTCATCGTATTTTGCTTTGGTCTCAGGCGTATAAGAAAACATAGACTTATCTGTTCTATCTTCATCGGTAAATATATCAACGAAGAAATTCCAAATAGGGTCAAATGTTTCGGTAGCCACTTGTTTCCACGTATTGCCGTTAGTTAAAGTGCTCCAAAAAGTTACTTTCTCGTCAGGACTGTCCCACATATTATAGTAGTAGGTAGGATGTTTTATCTGCACCTTATTAGACTCTTCATAGACAAATTGAGCAAACTTCCTTCCAAAGAAATCCTTGCCATCATCACTGATATCTTCAAAAGTCGGGTCATATGTAATTGGAATTCCATTAATGACAGCAGTTATTTTATTAGTTTCAAAAAATTGCATTGATATTCTTGCTTCCAAGTGACCTGTTGGATCGAAGTAAATCAATGGGTTGTTAGAACAATAAGTATACAGATTCAAACTCAACGGGTCATTTATACTTCCGGAATATGTATCCTCCTGCAAGAATCTTGCAATCTTCGGGTCATACATTCTGGCATTGAGGTAATACAAGCCTGTTTCCTTATCATACTGGTAGCCGGCATACATAATGCTGTTGTTAATTGGCGTTGTTGTTTCTGTGCCGGATGCAGTGTAATATTTCTGTTCCTTTATATTACCAAATGCATCGTAATAGTAAGTTGCTCTTGTTTTTCCAGATGTTGCATCAATTAGAGCCGTTACATCGGCATGACCATTGTACATGTAATAAAGGCTCAAGCCGTCTGCTTGTCTCATTAACAGGTTTGTTCCATAAATATTTCTACCTGTCTGAGTTCCGGCAGAATTCAACTCTAATACTACCTTGTCGTACTCATACTCCTTAACTGTCAGAGTGCAGTTTTATTATATATAGGCACTGTTTCCAGTGCCAT
>CAZLZR010000181.1:0-3954 GCA_964564015.1 uncultured Acetivibrio sp. | reverse complement strand
ATTGACTCAGAACTTATTCTTGCTGCAACTAACAGTCTTGTTCTAGGATAGGAGAGTAATTTTTATGAACATTATTTTTGCTGACAATGACCATAAAAATAGGTACATAGTATATTACCTCATTTCTTAAATAAGCAGAAATCTTCCTGGATTACTTAAAAGCTTGTTGACACAGCCAGTTAAGTATTCTGCTCAAGATTTATCTATGTGTCAAATTAATTATGAAAGATTTCTTTGTTATAATGTGTCTAATGCTTAAAAGGAGGTTGAAAGATGAATCATGTTTCGGTACCGAATCGAAAAAAAACACCAGATATGAATAAGCTTGTTAAAGTATATGGAGATTCACTTCTTAGAATGTGTTTTCTTTATCTTAAAGATTTACATATGGCAGAGGATGCTGTACAGGATACATTTTTAAAGGTGTATAAAAGTTACATGAACTTCAAGGGCGATTGTGAAGAAAAAACGTGGATAACTAGGATATCTATAAATGTTTGTAAGAATTATTTGCGTTCCTCCTGGTGGAAGCGTATTGATGAAGCAGCGGTTTTAGAAAATATTACTGTGGGTAATAGCACCGATACCTTGCAGGATGAGGCACTTCTATTGGAAATCATGAAGTTATCCCCAAAATACAAGGAAGTTATCCTGCTGTTTTACTATCAAAGTATGAAAATCCGCGAAATAGCAATGATTTTGAATATTCCGGAAAACACCGTATCTGTACGGTTATTGAGAGCAAGAGAAATTCTAAAAAAGAAATTGAAAGGATGGTATTATGATGAATAGAACAATTAAGAAAGCAATTGATACAAGGCTTGCGGATATTAAGATTAGCAGTGAACTTGAAAACAAAATAATTGATTATCCAAATAAGACAAGATCAACAAGAAAAAGGCCATCTGTTGTAGTTGTTGCTGTGGCCATATTAGTTATGCTATCAGTTAGTGTAATGGCAGCAGCTATTACAAATTTTGATAAGCTTTTATCTATAATTAGCCCGCAGGTTGAACAAAACCTCCAGCCAATAAAACTCTCTTCAGAAGATAATGGAATAAAAATGGAGGTGCTTGCAGCAATGAGCGATAGCAATACTACTATTGCATATATCTCAATACAAGATCTTACTGCCGATAGAGTTGATGAAAGTATTAACCTTTATAATTACAGCATTAGTACAATGGAATCGTTTACAAGCGAAGTGATATCGTATGATGCGGCATCGAAGACTGCAATCATAAAATTGCTTGCGAATGGAGGTAAGAAACTTGAAGGTAAAATAGTAACTCTTCGAGTGGACTCATTTTTAAGTAATAAGCAAAGTTATAAGTTATTTGACACAGGTATAGATTTGAAGAAGGTTATAAGCTCCACTACAATATCGACAATTCCACTTGACATGAAAATTGTTAGTGGTGGCAGTGGTGATTTGTTTGAAGAGTTTCGCAAAAGAGGTAATATTAACGTTTTAAAAACTGACCAAACAAATATTGCTTTACCAAATATTAATTTTGCACATATATCTAATATTGGAATCGTTGACGGAAAACTTCATGTCCAGACAAAGTGGGCAGGTAAAGGAATTGATGATCATGGTACTTTTATCCTGGCTAATGATTCGGGAGATAAAACATATCCAAGTAGCATTTATTTCAGTATTGATAAAAATGGAAAGGCTATATATGGCAGAGATTATATTGAGTTTATATTTGAAATAAAAGAAACAGAAATCAGTAAATATAAACTATTTGCAGATCATTTTACGACCTATGGTCATTATACTGAGGGTAAATGGCAGAACACATTTAAGCTTGAAGCAATGGAAAAAGATAAAGAAGTAGATATTGATATGGACTTTGGGGAACTTAAAGTTAATAAGCTTTCCGTTTCACCAATTGGTGTTACGTTAATAGGAACAGGAAACATGAGCGATACAACTTTGGATATTAGTGTGTTAGTTAAAATGCTAAATGGTAGCGTTTATACCTTGAATTCATCCGTAAGAAATAATGAAAACGGCAAATTCACATGGAAATTTATGTCTCTTGAACCTATTAAGGTTATGAATGTTAAAGAAGTAAGCATTAACGGAAAAGTTGTTGAGCTAAAATAAGTCTCATTACAGTAAACATAGGCAAAAGTATAAATTGTTATAATTTATAAGGTTGCTAAGAAATAAACTTGGTAGTTTGCTATATTGATTTCTTTAATATAGAAAGCTATCAGTTTTTTTATGTTAAGGCTAGATCTAAAATAATAACCGAAGCTATATTTTCAGCTTTCCAAAGTAATTATTTATCTGGGTAAAGTCACTAAGATTGAGGATATGAAAATAAACTTAACCATTTTACGCAGTTTTCTCAAATGAATCACTCCCTTATTTGTTAATATAGTAATTATATAGCAATTATTATCAAAATGCAATATTTGGTAATGGCGAAATCTATACTTCATTAACTTTCATTGATTCTAATGCATTAACCACCTTTATTCCAATATCAGGTATTGAAACATGAATCATCTCGTTTAATCCAGACAAACTTGAAAATAATAAACTTGAGTATTCCACAATGGGCAATTGTCTATTATTTGAAAATCTGCGATCAGGTCCTCCGTCTTTATTTACGTATCTCCAGGTTGAACCTATAATCCTTGTATCTCGTGGAACAATTGAAGTTTCAATAAAACTGGTATTGGAATAGTTTATTTTTAGAGAAGAATACATAATTGAACCCACTTGTTTTCCCTGAAATACTAAAACTCTGTCAGGAAAAAAGTATAAGGTCTTTTTCCCTAGAGGTATCTTTGGTATTTGTACATTTGTGATAAAATATGGCGGTGAAGAAAAACTGATTTTTATCTCATTTCTTCTCATTATATTCCCCGCTCCTGCATTGATTTTCCTTTGATTTATTGTATTCAGATTCGCCGATGATTGGACATGCCACTTCTTATTAGCATTAACTACTTCCCAAAAAACATCATAGAAATTTTGAAGCTGTCTCTCTTTCTCTGGAGTTATATCATATACAAGTAGGACTGATTTTCGTCTCTTATCAATATAAAAAAAGATTGGGAGTAAAACGAAAAATGCTATAAAACCAGGATTAATAACAGACAGTAATGATGAAATAATTGTCCAGACTATCCATAAACGGATTTTCTTATTCTTTTCATTAATTTCCTTAAGCAGATCGTCTGATGACGAGTCAATAAGATTAGAAATATCTTTGTTTTCTATGTCTTTGAAGTCGTAAATATTTTGATTATTTTCTTGTGGTTGAGGTATGGGTGTCAAGGCCTTTTGCTTCCTGTTACCGAAAGTCTTCTTATAGTAAAAACCATTTCTACCAGCATGAATATAGTTACCCTTAGGACCCTTTCCAATTCTTAGCCCTTTAACCCCTCCGGAGAAACCAACTCCAGATTTAGATAAGTTTACTCTCATAGGACCAAATTTAAGTGACTTTTTAAAGTAAAAACCCATTTTATCACCTCTTTTTGTTTATCTCTTTTTCTCTCAGAACAATTGCTATCAATAGCCTTATATTCTGACAAACAAAAGTATATTACCTATTATAGACATTATATATCAACCCACTATATACATAAATTGACAGAATCCTTTTTATTATTATTATGTCCAGATTTTGAAATTTAATCAAACCTTATTAAAAACTGATGCATATTCTTATAGCATACTATATTATGGAAAGAACATTACGTAAAGGCTGTTGAAAATGTTTACGAAGCAAAGGAAAAGTCGAATCACTTTTCTTCGCGAAGCGAGTTTTATTCGACATGTAGCGAGTTTACACCCTTTAAAAGCAAAATGATAATTTAGTGCAATTGCGACAAATAAATGTGCAATAAACTTCAAGCTTTTCCGCTCCTTAGCCACGGTAAACGCATGAAAATAAATTTAACACTAAACCCAATTTGAAGGGTTTT
>CAZLZR010000180.1:0-3989 GCA_964564015.1 uncultured Acetivibrio sp. | reverse complement strand
ATTATACAAATTTTTTTATAACTATTTTTTGAAAAATATACCGTAATTTATCCCTTTTAAAGTAGGATACTTTGCGGATAATCATATAAAAGATTTCATTAATCAGTTTTGTGTTGATTTAAATGACTTTACAAAATCTGATGACTTTACGTCATTAAGAAAGACTCCCATTTATAAAGTAGATGATGATAATTTTCTATTTCTAAACTTGAATTTCTTTGTAGATAGTCTATTTTTAAGGAATGACTAAATAAAATCCGCAAGGTTATGACTTGATTTTTAACATACTATTTGCTGTCTGAAAAATTATGAGTAACTTTGAAACTGGATTAATAAAGGTTAGCTCATGACATTTTGAAAACAAGGAGGCATTATGTCTTATTCTTGAATACGCGAAGCCTAGGAAACTTTAAAAAGAGAAACAACATTAGGCGTAATAGTCTCCAGGCCCATAGGCGTAGGGCTGTTATTTACACATCTTTTTCTAAAAGTTTTCTCAAAGCCTGCATATTGAGACGTTGACAAGCTGTGCCACGCTTTTTACGCGAGTTTAAACTATAATAAGACATATGAAGATAATTGTTTTAATTATTACGATGATTTCAACCATGTTCCTTAATATGGCTGCATCTGATTACACTTATATAAATGGGTCTGCTAAACCTACATTAGGTAATGCAATGTCCCAAGTTAAAAGTTATAATTTTGATCTTATTTCAAATGGGCAACCAGTAGGTGATAATGTTCCCTTTATAGATGCCTACATTTTTGACCAATTAAAAAAATGGTGTGCCGCAAGTATGCCAGATGCCTCTTTTGGTAATGATTATCGTTATCCCATGAGTTCGCATCTAACAGTAATCGCAAGATATAGTCATAGTACCAAATTGTCATGGAGCGGAGTGTGGCAATGGGAAGTCAGAAATTTCAATGTAGCATTCGAGTTTGGGGAATCAGGGAAGTATGTATACACATTCGATTTGCCCAATATGAAAATAGATGGTGGAAATTTCGACAATTCAAAACTTTATAACACTCTTATAGAGAAAGTTGACGGATGTATATACCGTTATAACAGTAATATGCAGATAAAACTGCCTAAATACACAACCATTTGGAATGAGAGAAATCTCAAACAGTATTTTGACAATAACAGATCTATAATAGAAGGTATATATGAATCAACAAATTCCGCTAAGAACAATTCTGAAAACAAATATAAGCTTGCTGTAAAAAGGATTTCAGATGGTAGTTATATTCTTATCTATTTGGATGGTGCTAACCTATATGATGATTGGACTGAAGGGGAAATTAAGTGCTTTCTCTCTGAAACAGCTACACCGAACATTTTCAAGGGAAAGTGGCTTATGTTGGACAAATCAGTTAACAATGATTGCTATATTACTTTCTCCACTAATTTAATGCAAATTCGGCTGGAGAATAAATTAGATAATTACCTAAAGCTATATCCGACAGCAGTAAGTCAGCAAACATCAGAGACCAACGATTGGTCTGGGACTGGGTTTGCACTCAAAAATGGTTATATAGTTACTAACTATCATGTCATTGAAGGAGCTAACAGCATTACTGTTCAAGGTGTAAAAGGCAATTTCGATAATTCTTATAACGTTACAGTTGTTGGTACTGATAAGAATAATGACCTCGCATTATTGAAGATATCGGACGCTTCATTCACAGGATTCGGTGCGATTCCATACTCGATATCTTCAACCACTTCTGAAGTCGGTGAAGAAATCTTTGTTTTAGGTTATCCGCTTACTTCAACTATGGGAGATGAGATTAAATTAACAACTGGTATTATCAGCTCAAAGACAGGTTTCCATGGAGATGTTTCATTATATCAGATTTCTGCCCCAATTCAGCCTGGGAATAGTGGTGGCCCCCTATTTGACAAAAAGGGTAATATTATTGGTGTGGTAAGTGCAAAACACGCTGGAGCTGAGAACGTGGGATATGCCATAAAATCAATGTATCTTAGAAATTTAATTGAGAGTTCTGTCAATTCAACTATCATTCCTACAAGCAATAGTGTGTCAACCTTACCGCTAACAGGTAAGGTGAAATCAGAGAAGAATTTTGTTTTCTATATTCATTGCTCGGCAGCTTCTACCACCAACAACGTATCCGTTTCCAGTGGGCGATGGGCTGATAATAATACTACAAGCTCAACAAGAACAATAGTAGATCCAAGTTTTAAGTCAAAAGGTGATGGCAATTTAACAGTCAATAAAATCATATTAACACCTACCGAGACCGTTTTGGAATGTAGTTCAACTAATCCATTATATTCAGGATGGATGAATATTAGTAGAGATGCCTATATTCAAGTTCGAGGAATAAGTTATAAACTAACAAATGCTGAAGGCATTGCTTATTCACCCAACTACACATATTTTGATTATCCCAATCAGACGTTGAAGTTCAAATTATACTTTCCGCATATACCAGCAGATGCTGAGAGTTTGGATTTTATAGAGACTCTAAATTCAGATTGGAAGATTTATGGTTTAAGCCTTAAATAATGGATAATGAAATATGAACTTCTCAGTTTTCTATTCTTGGCAATCACATGTTGGCGGTCATGCTAATTGTGGGTATATTAGAGATAAAATCAAAGCTGCTTTTTCTGAGATTGGAGTAGAATTAAATCTCCTTGAAGACTCAAGAGGTTCAGCAGGTGCTCCAGACATACCTGATGCTATTTTATCTAAAATCGCTAAATCAGATATATTTATCTGTGATGTTACATCTGTTTGTACACTTAACTTGGGAGAAGGAATGCAAAGAGGCATACCAAATCCCAATGTTATGTTTGAATTAGGATTTGCTGTTCGCCAGTTAGGATGGGAAAGAATAATTTGTGTCTTAAATGACGAGTATGGGAATGTAGAAAGTCTTCCATTTGATATTTCGAAGCACCGCATAATCAGATACAAAAAGAAAGATAGAGAAAGAAAAAGTGTTCAGGCGCTATCTCTTACTCTTCCTTTGTCGGACATCGTGAAAAATTTTGATGACATAATTTCAAAAGGCAATGAGTTTGACTACAAGAAACATGATATTGCTATATTCAAGAAACTTATGTCATTCACGACAGAACGAGACTTCATTAATGGAATATCAGATTTCAAGTCGTCTGGAAGATTTTTTAAATGGTATGAAAAATGTTGGGACTATATCAAATCTTTTCAAGATTACCCAGAAAATAGGTTCATAAATCAAAGTCTTAATGATAGTTTCATACAATTATCTTCCGCTCTGGATGACCTAACAACTCTGACTTGTAGAATATGTCACGTTCACAATACAAAAAACTGGGAATTTGAGAAGCCTGATGTCGAATATACTCCTGAGCAAATACATGACATATTGATGACACAGGAATATCGAAAGAGAAATATTCCATATCCAGACAATGGTGATGATGCCGCCGTTAGAAAGTATTACGAAACAATTGATGAAGATGAACGTGATATTGCTAAATATTCTAACAACATATTAGAGGCATATAAAAATTTCCGAGATAACATAAAAAGAATACTTGTAATTTAATCCGGTAGTATTTCATAAACAGTGTAAATTGAAAAGTTATTCTGAAAAATTTAAGAGCCAATAAGAGCTTAATAAAATTTTTTGTCAATAACTAAATACCCCGCCCTCCATTGCGGCTCTTTCCCCAGGCGGAAATAAATCCCCGCCCCTCGTACCTCGTGGCTTGCACGGTCTTTATTCCGCCTTCCGCACACCACCCTTCTGTTGTTTTTATTCCGTCATACTTTTTGCAATCCTCTCACATTTTAGCACTTTACTTTTTATCGTTCCTCAAAAAAAGTAAAGAGCTAATCCACACGCTATAAGCAAAAAGACATTTGCATGAAAATTTATCCCGAGTTAAAGCGGGACCACCACCACTATTCCATTTATGCCGGAAACAAAAACAACCCAAAGCTATATTTACATAACAAGTA
>CAZLZR010000179.1:0-4021 GCA_964564015.1 uncultured Acetivibrio sp. | reverse complement strand
CTGTACACACAAAAGACGCCGTTCTGTGCGTAGTATCTGCCCGGGGTTTTGGCGCACTCACAGATAATTTTTCTAAAACGATGCTGGAAAAGTGTCCCGAGCTGACCGGCATTGTACTTAATATCAACAAAACGAGAGGTAATTCCGTGCTTGCGGGCGATTTTTATACACTTTGGGGCAGTGAAATCATGCGCGACATACTGTGCGGTTTCAGCTTTGAGATTGCACCCCAGGCCTTTTATCAGGTAAATCCGCTTCAGGCGGAAAAATTATACGGCAGAGCCGTGGATTACGCAGCGTTAAATGGTAACGAGACAGTTTTGGATCTGTACTGCGGAGCAGGTACGATCAGCCTTTGTCTGGCACAAAAGGCAAAGCGCGTTATCGGAGCGGAGATTGTGCCTGAGGCTGTCGCCAACGCTGAGAAAAACGCGCAGGCAAACGGCGTAAAAAATGCCGATTTTATCTGTGCCGATGCGGCTCAGGCTGCGGCAGAGCTTTCAAAGCAGGGTGTTATTCCTGATGTGGTTGTGGTTGATCCGCCAAGAAAGGGCATGTATCCGGAGGCAATAAAGGCGGTTGCAGGCATGAAGCCTGACAGAATAGTATATGTTTCCTGTAATCCCGCAACTCTTGCGAGGGATGCAGCCGCATTCGGAGACCTCGGCTACTCTCTTATCGGCGCTGCAGCCGTCGACATGTTTCCAAGAACATGCCATGTGGAGTGCGTGGTATTGATGTCGAGGGTAAATTGACGGGTGTGTAAAAAGTCCAGCAATACTGGTGCTTTCGGGGTTTGAAAGTAAAATTCCGATGTGTGAAAATCGCAAAAATATCGGTTCATGGGAATAAGTCCAAAGACACGATTTTGCCCGTGAGAGAGCGATTTAGATGTCGGTGCTTAACGAGTGGTCGATTTAGATGTTTCGGCTTTTTGGGGCCTGGCGAGTGGTCGATTTAGATGTTTTTTGATTTTTACAGGGTTGTGTGGTCGAGTTGGATGTTACAATAAAAACGAGCTGTTTTTAAAGCAATAAATCGGATTTGAAGTACGCATTAAAATGATGAGGTGAGTTACATGAATGAAATTAAAACAATATTAGATAAAGTTGTATATGCATTGGCGGATGTTTCAGGCATCCAAGCTATTGTGCTTGGTGGCTCGCGTGCTAGGGGCACTCATTCCTCTGAATCGGATATTGATATCGGTATCTATTACGATAAAGCCACACTTGACCTTGTATCTTTAAACAAGGCAGCTCAACTAATAGATGATAAACATCGGGATAATCTGGTTGTTCCTCCCGGTGAATGGGGTAAATGGGTGAATGGCGGGGGTTGGCTCGTTATTAACGGATACCATGTTGACTTTATTCTGCGTGACGCGGATAGAGTAAAAAATGTGATTGCCGAATGTCAGCAAGGGGCTATTTCCGCGCATTATCAAACGGGACATCCTCATGCCTATATGAATGTGATGTATATGGGAGAACTGGCAGTTTGTAAAGTGTTGTGGGATAAAGAGGGCAATATATCAACCTTGAAGCAAGTAGCGGAAAAATACCCGCAAAAATTGAAAAGAGCTATTATTGGTTTCTTTGCGTTTGAAGCAGAGTTTTCTTTAATGTTTGCGGAAAGTAACGCCGAGAAAAACGATGTTTATTATGTTACTGCCCATATTGTACGGGTAATTTCAGCGCTCAACCAGGTGTTGTTTGCAGTAAATGAAGAATACTGCCTAAACGAAAAAAAGGCAGTCGGCATGATAGATCATTTTAACATTCACCCACTTGGATACAAAGATAAAGTAAATTCAATTTTTGCGGTAGCCGGAACAGATGGGGTAAATGCCTGTGTGCAGCTAAAGCAATTGATTAACGAAGTGAAAGATATTCTTCCGAATGATTGATGAACATTCATTCTGGAAGATATTAACTGCACGAATTAGGTGAGAATATGAACAACATTTATGATAAAAAACAATTTTTTGACCAATATGCAAAAATGTCACGCAGTCAACAAGGCTTATCCGGAGCGGGCGAATGGCATCAGTTCAAGGCCTTATTTCCTGACTTAGGCGGCAAAAGCGTACTCGATCTTGGATGCGGTTACGGCTGGCACTGCAAATATGCGGTTGAGTGCGGTGCAAAGCAGGTGCTGGGTATCGACTTAAGCGAGAAAATGATACATGAGGCAAAAGAAAAAAATGCCGATCCTAAAATTACCTATCGGGTCTGCGGACTGGAAGAATATGATTATCCCGCCGATTCATACGATTGCGTGATTTCCAATCTGGTACTTCATTATATTGCAGATATTGACGAAATTTTTAGGAAAGTATATCTGACGCTAAAGGCGGATGGCATTTTTCTTCTTAACATCGAACACCCTGTCTTTACGGCGGGTGTGAACCAGGACTGGATTTATAATGCAAACGGCAAGCCTCAGTATTGGCCTGTTGATGATTACTTTTATCCCGGAGAGCGAGTTACCCATTTTCTTGGACAGGATGTCACGAAACAGCACCACACACTGACTCAAATTCTTTCGGGACTCATCAACGCCGGATTCCGGCTGGAAGCTGTTGAAGAAGCGACGCCGAGTGTCGATATGATGGGGATTCCGGGTATGTCAGATGAAATGCGGCGACCGATGATGTTGCTAATTAAATCACTGAAGCAAGGAGCGCGATAAACCCCAATTTAAGGGAGATAGAAAAAATAGATATTTTACAAGGAAAATTAAAATGGATTTATTAGAATTAATCATAGAGTATCACAAGGATAACGAACGGCAGGGGCCGGGCAGTGAAGAAGCGACATTAAAAGCGCTAAGCTATATTCCGCAGTTAAATGAAAAATCGAAAGTATTGGACATTGGATGTGGATCTGGAGGTCAGACAATAACCCTTGCAAAAAACACAGCTGCACAAATAACAGCTGTCGATATGCTGCCGCAATTTTTGGATCAGCTGCAGAATAATGCAAAAGAGAATAACCTTATTAACCGTATAACAACAAAAGAGATGCTGATGGATGGCTTAACCTTTGATGAAAATTATTTCGATGTAATATGGTCGGAGGGGGCTATCTACAACATCGGTTTTGAAAAGGGGTTGTCTCTGTGGAGAAAGTATTTGAAGGCTAACGGATATATCGCTGTCTCCGAAATCTCATGGCTGACCGATACAAGACCGGAGGAAATCGAGCAGTATTGGGTTAATGCCTATTCGGAGATAGATACAATCGAAAATAAGCTATCAGTTATTGAGAAATGCGGATATACTTCCGTCGCCCATTTTGCGCTGGATGATAAGTGCTGGATAGATAATTATTATCAGCCGCTTTTGGAAAACGCGGAAGCATTCCTGAAAAAGTATAATTATGCTGATGAGGTTAAAGAATTCGTTGAAGCAGGTAAGGTTGAGGCTGATTTGTATAATAGGTTTAAGGATTATTACAGTTATGTATTTTATATCGCAAAGAAAAAATAGATTAATGCAACTTCTAATCATAAGCACTGAGGGAGGTAAATTAAATCATGGATATAAAGAAGATTACGGCAAACGGCAAAGAAATAGCTATTGTAAGCAGCGATGCGGTTTGCATTTCAGACGTGCAGTCCGCACTGGATTTCATGATGTCTGTAAATTATGAAACAGGAAGCCATTCCATTATATTGAACAAAGATGCGGTGACCCCGGACTTTTTTGTTTTGAGTACGAGGATTGCGGGTGAAATTTTGCAAAAATTTATCAATTATCAGTTTAAGTTTGCGATTGTTGGAGACTTTTCAGTATATACAAGCAAACCGCTGAAAGATTTTATATATGAAAGCAATAGAGGAAGAGATATCTTCTTTGTGTCTTCCGAAGAAGACGCTATTCAAAAATTGAGTAGAACATAATCCTGTTTCATGTCTTGAGATTGCAGTTAAAATATAGTATAATAATTTTAAAGTGAAAGTGGGGTAGAAATATGTATTTGATATTCATGTAATTTAGTTTTTAAGCACTGCCCTT
>CAZLZR010000178.1:0-4039 GCA_964564015.1 uncultured Acetivibrio sp. | reverse complement strand
TGCCTTCTTGGTGCCGCAACAATTTAAACAATGCACTCCAAGATTAATCGCTTACAAAAATGGCATTAGAGTTACCTATTGATTACATTAATTTATGGGAGGGATTTCACAAGTCAATTATAGGCACTAGAAGAGTAGAAGAATTAACCGTATGTTATCTTAGTGGGCCTGAACCTTTGAATGATTTTAATGTGCTAGTTGATTTGGGTATACATCCCCATAATATTTGGGCCTTTGAAAGTGATAACAAATCCTATAATGAAGCACTTAGTAGCATACATAAATCAGAATTTCCGATGTTAAAAATTCATAAGGGCAATATTGAACAATTTTTTATTGATACTCCAAAAAAGTTTGATATTGTTTATATTGACGCCTGTGGACCTTTACCTAGCCAATCTCAGCATACTATTAGACTTATTTCAACACTCTTAAGACATCATAGGTTAAACTCTCCAGGTGCATTAATCACTAATTTTGCATGTCCTGATTTTGAGAATATAAAGCAAAAAGATAATTACTTATATTTAGTATCAAATTATCTATTTCCAAAGAATTATTTAGAAAGTATTGATAAAGAAGGAAGTCCAATTTGTATAGAAGGGCCCTCTATTCAAAATCCACATGATACAATTAAAGAATGTTTTAGTAATTTTGTAAATCAGGTGAAAAATAATTTTGATTTTTACTATGGACAATATATTACTAGGCAAATTTTTGATATCGCTTCAGTTATTATTCCTTGGATTCGCATATTAAACTCTGGATATTGGAATCATTTTTTTAATCAACAACCTGACGCAATTATTGGTAATACAGAACTTTTAAACATTAATGATGAACCGTATAACTATCCCCTGCAATGGGTTGTTAATGCAGTAACTGATAATAACCCTTTGTTAAGACCTATAAATAGTTATTTCCAAGTATTTGACCACTTTATGAAATTTCAGCAAAACTGGTTAGGAGAACTTTGTGGTTTTCCTGCTCAACGCTATCAATTTAGTACTGCTATTCAATGTTATGATATCCTTAGATCTACTGATAAATATTATACTGAACGCTTAAAGAAGTCTGTTGCTGATTTTAACTATAAAGTTAATATGTTTCAGTTTTGTGATGTTCCAAGTAAAACTCTAGGGTTTGATTTAGTTGTAAATCAATTATCTTATCCAATGCATTATTCAACCGATTCAATCAAGAGGTGGAAATACAAAGCCAAAAGTACAGAAATGTTTTTGGATGCTATAATAATGGATGAGTGCAGATATATCTATGAGTGGTTACCTACGGTTGATTTAATAAATTGTGCTTTTACAGATAAGGGACAGCAACTTAGTTATAGATTTGCATTAGATGGGCTCATTAAAACTAGAATGTTTTATAATACTGAATACTTTTTTGGAGCATCTATAGTGAGCAGATATGAAGAAGCTTTTAAAGCCAAGATATTAGAATCTAGAATAATGTTGTAAGCTACTGGTTATATCGAATAATCACAAAATTATAGAATAATAATAATAATAAGGGAATGATAAAAAATGAGTGAAATAATGCTTAAACATGAGGAAATTGATAGAATATTTAAGGCACACTTGAAAATTGAGTCCAAAGTAATGTCAATTGAATCTTTATTTACTGATGAAAGGCGATTAAATAAAATTGACTATAAACCATATTTTCAGCGTAATTATGTTTGGGACAAAGATAAGGCTACATATTTCATTGAAAGCATATTAATAGGTACTGAAATTCCTCCCCTGGTATTTTTTAACAACTACAAAAAGGTAGAAATAATTGACGGAAGACAACGGTTTGAAACAATTAAAAATTTCATTGATAAAAAGTTAGCTTTATCTAAACAAGGTTTGCATGCATTAAAGAGTTTACATAGACAAAATTTTGATGATCTTGATATAGAAACAAAAGGTATATTTTTGGACACAAAAATAAGAATACTTGAATTTAGCATCGTAAACGAGCCTAAACTAGATGATAGAAAGGAAGATTTGATTAAAAAGGAAATATTTCGAAGGTACAATTCCGGTATTACTCCATTGAAAAAATCTGAGATTGAAAAAGCAATTTATATAGATGATGATTTGACTTCATATTTTAAAAAATCTTTAAAGAAAAATATTATCGATTATAAAACAATACTTTCCCTTCTTTTTACAGATAGGGACTTAGATCTAATTCATAGAAATGATACTCTAGATAAAGTTATGACAAAGATTAGGCAATTACTTGTTCTCCACAATGTGCCAATAAAGATGTATTCCGGATTATCCAACAGAAATGATATGCTCTCACTTTTTTATGAACTATTATCTAACCAAATTGGTGATGTTGAAGAATACTACTTAAGATTTATAGAAAAAATTAAACTATGCAATCAGTTATCTGACATGTTAGCCAATAATCATTTAGATTTGTACAAAAATAAGCTAATATATGAATGTACTTTTTGGATATTAAGTATATTAGAAACTGAAATTCCTGGCAGTATAAGGTCTATTGATAAAAACTTTTTAAACCAATATGCAATACATTTGAATAAACATAGTGACAAATTTTCTGAACAAAAAAGTTTCTTTTATAAAAATGTGAACGAAAGATACTATACTGTTGCAAGATTTTTTGAAGAGATTTATGACATTAAATTTGATCTATATTTAGATGATTACTCAGGTTTTAAAGAGAAAGTAGGACAATTAAATACTGAAGAACCCCAATCTAAAGAACTTATAGAATTAGAAAACATAAGAATTAATAAACCAGAACCAATATCATGGACAATTAATGATATTTGTTCATTAATGAACAGGGATAAGTTTTTGATTCGCCCAACTTATCAAAGAGAAGAAGTCATGAATAAAATTAAATCATCTGCATTGATAGAAAGTATTCTTTTAGGAATTAAATTACCCCCTATATTTTTATTTAAAAGAAGAGATGGTATTCATGAGGTAATTGATGGACAGCAACGTCTTTTGTCAATATTGGGTTTTATTGGTAGAGAATTTATAAATGAGGAAGGAAAAAAAGTTAAATCAGAAAAAAACAAATATAAACTTACAAATCTACGAATACTTTCTGAATATGACCATTTAGGTTATGATGACCTTGAACCTGATTTAAAAGATAAGATATTGGATTTTGATCTTGCAGTTGTAATAATTGATGAAAAACTAAATCCTAACTTTGACAAAATTGATTTATTTATAAGATTGAATAATAAACCATATCCAATACGAGAAAACTCATTTGAAATGTGGAATTCGTATATTGATAAAGATATCATTAATAAAATCAAGGAAATCACAGCAAGATATTCAACATGGTTTTACCTATATATTGAGAAAAAGAACAGTAGAATGGATAATGAAGAGTTATATACTTCATTGTCATATTTAGCCTATAAAAGGAAGATTGACCCTAATTGTGATTATTTCCAAATTCTTAATGTTTACCAAAAGGCTGATAGTGTAAATGCTAGACTAAAATCAAAGTCTGAAATAACAAAAACGTTAAATGATGCTAGTGATGATGAAGATAAAAAAGAACTTTTTATTAATTGTATTAATGAGGTGGTTCTATTTATAGAAAAAGTAAAAATGATCCTTATTGAGAATTCGGGTACTTCCAACGATGATTATCTTAGAAGTGAACTTAATCATTTATTCTATTCAAAATCAAGTAGGAGAACAACTCAAAGCTTTTATTCGTTATGGTTAGTGTTATCTGAAGTAAATATAAGTAGTAATGATGTATTAACTAAAAGTATTAAGAAAGATATACAGAATATATTTTATAATATGAAAAACTTAAATAATGAGACTGCAGAATCGTTATTGGATGATACTACATCAGTTATGGAAAAATTCAGAAATACGCTAAGTGAATTTAAAAGCAAATATCAGAATAAAAAATAAGCATCAAAGACTTAGATTCAAAATATCTGGTAGAAAAATTATTGGAATCCACCTGCAAGGACGTAAAAATTATATAATGAAATTTTTATTATATAATTTTTACG
>CAZLZR010000177.1:0-4043 GCA_964564015.1 uncultured Acetivibrio sp. | reverse complement strand
CTGAATAAGAATAAAATAGTGCTTTTGTCTGCAAATACTAACAATAGCACGATTACAAATACTAATATTCAGACAAAAAAACATACGAATTCATTATCGAACTCCGCAAAGTAATTAACAAAGAAGACCGTTCTTGGTCTTGCTCGGTTTATTCGTTGTTTTATTTGTTCTTGAACGGTCATATTAACATATTTTAGTCGGTAACTTTAGCAAAGTTATGGAAGAACTCTACTTATTACCACCTGATAAAAAATTACAATGATAGATGAGAGATACGATAATAAAAACATTTTATTATTTACCCAACTATGACCTTTTTATTTTAGAACTCCTGCCACTGCAGGCGTTTGCATTTTTCAGATTTGTTAAAGCGGTCTAAAGCGCCCATAATTGTACAAATAACGCGTTTTATAACAACATTTTCTATAAAATAACGCGTTCTATGAAATTTTTATTACCTATGCACCACATGTACCACCAACTTTAATTTGGGCAGCGGAAAATATTTAATATTTCCCGCTGATATTTACATAAAAGTCAGCGGGAATTAATTATAAAGTTACTTTTCCGCTAACTTTCCATCAGACACATAATGGAAGCAACGTCCTGGAAGTTTGGCGATACAATCCACACTTGCTAAGTAATGGAAAGGCGGTAGATAAGCTATCTTTATATTTGACATTAAAGGATAATAAGGATGAACGCGTCCAGATTGAACTGGATCATATGATAAACGAAATAAATGCTTATCGTATCGCCAATGATTTTAACCATTGTATCTGCCACATTATTTATCTGCATTGTTTTTCAGCCATTGCAAACGTCTCGTATCTGCCACCGCTTTCGTATTGCCTTCCAATGAATAGAAGGCTTAAAAAGATCCTGGCACTTAGAAGTGGGAAGGTTTAGGTTTTCCTTATACTATGTATACGAGTTACTAAGCTTGAATATTGAACTTGAAAGAGCAAATTCCATCTTAAAAACGCAAAACGGGTACCTTTGTACGGAGAATATTGTAATTATCCGTATAAAAATACCCATTTATCATTTCTTTTCTGTATCTTTACACCAGAAATACAGATTCTTATGGAGCGAATAACAAACAAAATAGAAGGACATGGTGGAATAATCACCAAAGACGAACTGTCTGGGCGTGCGGAATATAAACGTGTGCTCAGAGCAGTGGACCGTGGAGATGTTGTGCGTCTACGCCATGGGGTTTATGCGGAACCTACAGCTATACTGAACACCATGATTGATGTAGAGAAAGTTGTGCCTGGCGGCGTGGTATGCCTGTATAATGCATGGGCGCACTATCAGCTATCCACAACAATTCCACCAGCTTTCTGTGTAGCTATCGAGGCAAAACGCAAGGTGAGCATCCCCGAAACGTTGCCTGTTCAGTTGTATTATTGGAAGAAGGAAAATCTAGAGATAGGGGTACACATGGAGGTTATCTCGAATTACAATGTGAAGATAACTGATATGGAGCGAAGCGTGTGCGATGCTGTAAAGTATCGAAACAAGATTGGACTTGACGTATATTCCGAAGTTATCCGCAATTATCTAAAGAAACCATCAAGGAATCTGACTCGACTGATGGAGTACGCCAAGCAACTGAGAGTGGCAAATGTATTGAAGAACTATCTTGAAATAACCATAGAACAATGAAGAAAATTAGAAAGAATGCAGGAAAGTCGGTGAAGACACGACTACTGAACCTAATGAACGAGACAGGTTACAAATACATGTATCTGTTGGCTCGCTACTTCAATGAACGATTACTCTACAAAGTATCGGTGAGTCAGTATAAGGATAACTTTGTGCTAAAAGGAGGATCATTGCTCTATGCCTTGAACGGACTTGAAACACGTCCAACTATAGATGTGGATTTTATGGCCGACAGGATAAGCCGTGACCGAGAGTATCTGGAAAATGTGTTTCGCGAGATACTGAGTATTCCTTGTGATGAGGATGGCGTGATATTCGATGTAGAAACGTTGAAGTCAGAACCAATAACCGTTGATGAACAATATCCTGGCACCAGATTCCTTGTGACCGCTCACATGGATAGCATCGTTTATCCAATGTCAATGGATATTGGCTTCGGTGATGTAATTACTCCATGCCCAGAGGCAGTTGATTATCCTTTGTTGTTACAGGACATGTCTTCCATTAACATACAGGCATACTCATTGGAAACTGTTATTGCAGAAAAATTTCATGCAATGATTGATCGTGATGTTCTGAATAGCAGAATGAAAGACTTCTTTGACTGCTACCAGATACTGACCACACGAGAATTGAGTGATGAGATATTATATGAGGCAATCAATGCAACCTTCAATAATCGCCAGCTGGAGATGAAGACAGACCTAAAGCTTTTTACAGAGGATTTTGCGACTGACGAAATGCGACAGAAGCAATGGCAATCATTTTTGAAGAGGATACAGTGGAAGCAGGATGTGGACTTTAAGGAGGTAATGATACTTATCGCAAGCCGACTGAAACCAATGTACGATAAATATTGCGCAAGCTATCTCACCAATATTCAGAAAGAATAAAAGAGGTGATAGCATCATCCAGTCAAAAAGAAAAAATTCCCGGCACTTAGAAGTGGGAAGGTTTAAGTTTTAGATTAATACCAATGTCCCAGAGATAACAATTACGACAAGCATCCGGTTTCATCATGGACTTAGGACAACTTCAAATATATTGATTGTCCATTAGCACTTGTGTCATTATCTGTTTTGCGATTTTTCCAGAGGCTCGTTTTCCTTTAATCAGGCATGCAAAGGCAAAACTACCCCGATTACTTTCTACGAGACCTACAAACCAGCCAATATTATTATTTTCTTTCCCCACATTCTCTCCACTTCCAGTTTTGCCATACATCCTCCCGTTGTTTGTCACTAAACTCAGGGCAATTTTCTTTAATAAACTTTTCGATTCTGCCGAAAATCCTAATTTCCCATTCACAAGTTTTTTAATTAGTAAAGCCTGCTCCATTGGAGAAATTAGTATAGAAGTTTTTCCTTTCCTTGGCAGCCAAAAAATATCTATACCAGATTTGGTATTACAGTCACCATATCCTATTTTACGTATCCATTTGTTCATCCTTCGAACACCTATTTTTCTCGCAAGATTTTGGTAAGCTGGTACACAGGAATACTTAAAAGCTTCTGCTATCGTCAGATTTTGATTCCACCCTTCATAATCGCGTTTCACTCCATCCCATATATAAAATAGGGAATCTTTTGATTGTATAAGACCACTTTCGCAGCCAATCAAAGTATTCCATATTTTAAATGTGGAACAAGGCGTAGTACGCTCTTTCGCCAGCATCTGATTATATATTAAAGAATCTGATGTCTTCACATTAATCATTACCACACAGCCATTAAATCCACGGATGGCATCAAAATTTTGTGCATGCAACTGCATGTTAGATACCATGAGAATGATTATTGTCATCATGTTCACCTTTGATAAAAAAGAATAATATTTATTCATAAATATCTATTTTGATAAAAAATGATTTAAAAATTCGATTATAATATTTATTCATTGTTTGGTTGTCCAATATTATCTATTACATAGCCATTCTGCTGCCGGTACAATATGAATCGTATGACCATTCTTCTCAATATCTTGCTCGGCATCGAAATTTATAAGAAGAAGATTCTCGCATTTGAACATTTCAGCAGCTTTTATCAATCCACTGATCTCTCGTTTCAGTGTTTTCTCTGAACTTATATTATATGATACCTGTATCAATTGCTGAACCTTTCCCTCTTTGGCTGTTAAAAAATCAACTTCACATTGTTGGTCACGATAATAAAAGACATCTGTGTATTGTGGGTGAAAGCGGCGGAGAAGTTCAATATAAACAACGTTTTCCAATCTCCAGCCCAGATTTTCAGTGGAAAAAGTGCTCTCCCTCTCCGAGACGAAAGCCACATCCACCACATACACTTTTTCACAGCGGATGCGTTCTTTGCTCTTATACGAAAACTTGTGGATGCCTTGTAACAGAAAGGCTT
>CAZLZR010000176.1:0-4081 GCA_964564015.1 uncultured Acetivibrio sp. | reverse complement strand
AAAGTTGAAGAAGGGATCAAGAGATTTGTGGAGTGGTTTGTTGAATACCTCAGGCTATGAATTCTTTTAGGAGAGGAGAAGGCTTTTGTATATCGCTTATTGATACCATCGTTGAGATAGTTAGAAGGCCGTTTTTTTTAAAAGTGGTAGCTAAAAATTGGATGAAAAACAAGGAAGAGGGTTCTTTAGGAGCCTGTGATTATAGTCCACATGAAAAATAATACATTAAAACTCTTTAACTTTAAAATATTAGGAAAAAGCGAATTTTTCAAGAGTTTATCAACATTGATGACAGGTAGTATATTATCGCAATTGTTTGCATTCTTTTTGATGCCAGTCTTAACCAGGCTTTATTCAAAAGAAGCATTTGGTTTATTGACTTCATTTTCAGTAGTGGTTAGTTTTATTTCATCTTATGCTACTCTTAAATTTGATACAGCTATTGTGCTTCCAAAGGAGGAAAAAGAGGCCTACGCTCTTTTAAAACTTTCTACTTATATAGCAGTTATATTAATTTGTCTGTCTTGCTTGATATTATATATTCCAATTTCCTATTTCAAAGAATACGATGGTTTACAACTCTATATTGCGTTAGGAGCAGCATTAAGTGTTAATTATAATATATCTGCATTGTGGAATATAAGAAAGAAAGAGTTTAAAATAACAACAACAGCCAAGATCCTTCAGAGCGTAAGCGTGTTTTTATTTCAGCTAGCATTTTATTTTATATATGAAGTTAAAGGGCTAATAATTGGAAATGTTTGTGGAGTTTTATTATCCGGATTATATCTTATAAGAATAAGAAAAAAACTTGTTCAAAAATCAATAAGAGAATCCATTGATAAAGAAGATTTGAAAAGTGTTGCTAAACACTACAAAGATTTTCCCACCTATTTTGTCTGGTCGAACATTATTTTAAATCTATCTGCAAATTTGCCTGTCTTGCTTTTTGTCAAATATATACCATTAGATCTCCTTGGACTTTATGGAGTTGCTTTGAGACTTATAAATCAACCTATAACCCTTATCTCTGGGAATATACAAAGTACTGTTCTTTCGTATATGGCAGAACGAAGAAAGTGCAAAGCGCCTATTCTAAAGTGGTATCTAAGAATTATATTTTTTCTACTTATATTATCATTAATTGGATCGTTTATCCTTCTATGGAAAGGCGAATTTCTTGTTTCTCTTTTTCTTGGCAGAGAATGGATACGAGCAGGGACTCTTATTAGATGCATGATACCAATGCTAATTGGGTCCATGATAACTGCCCCAGCAACTGCGGCTGTAAGGGTTTTTGAAATGCAGAAATACACACTATTTTATTCCATCATTTCACTTGTAATTAGAATTATCTCATTATCACTATTATTTTATTTTAATACAAAATTTGAAATCTTGATTCTAATTTATTCTATGGTCATCTTACTAATCATAATTTTAAATAATATATTCGTTATAAGGAAAATAATTAATTATGAAAAAAATATTTAGATACATTCTGAAACTTATGATAAAGCTACCAATAATTAATTATTATAGTATAAGATGGTATTCTCTTTTAGGAATGAAGATAGGCAAGAATTGTCGAATATCTACTGATATCACAGTTATAGGTGATTATTCTAATATTGAATTAAAATCTAATGCAGAAATAAATACCGGATGTTTTATTATAGCAAAAGACAAGATCATTATTGGAAATAATTCTACTTTAGCTTATCAGGCAACGATATTAACAAGCTCTAATCCAAATGGACCATATAATCTCCTTTCCCTAATATATAAAAAAATGAGCGCTCCCGTGATGATCGGGGATAATTCCTGGATTGGAGCAAGAGCAATTATTTTACCAGGAATTAAAATAGGCAGTTTTAGCATAGTAGCAGCAGGAGCAGTTGTGAGAGAAAATGTGCCTAATTATACCATAGTTGCGGGTGTACCTGCAAAGCCAATAAAGAAAATTGATCCCGAATTATTTCTAAATAAAAGCATCATATGAAAGATATAGTTATCTTTGCCGGTTCGGCTGTTGGAAGTACTCTCTCAATAGCTCATCAAGTTTCAAGAGAGTATTTTATAAAAACATATGCAATATGTCTAAATTCAAGTTATTCTGCTGTTTATAAGAGAAGTAGATATATTACTGAATCTATAGAAATTTGCGCCGAAACAGATTCTTGCTTGTTTGCTAAATTTAGGAGCTGGACTGACCAGCATGCATTTTCAGAGCCTCCAATTCTGTATGCAACTACAGATAGTTCGTGTGTTTTTATAAACAATCATAGAGAATGGTTTTCAAATAATTTTGAATTGACAACTCCTTCAAGCAGAATTATATCAACCTATAATTACAAGGGACTAGCTGAGTTTGATGCACAATTAAATGGGCTATGCATTCCTAAAACAAGCCAAATTAATGAAAAGAGCGATATTTTAGAAGTAATAGAGAAATATAATTTCCCAGTAATAATAAAGCCGACATCATATACTGCAAAATCAAGACTTGGCTTCAAGACAAAGGTATTCGACAGAAAGGAGGAATTTGCGCAGTATTTTGAGTCTATAGATATAAGAAAGAGTTCTGTTATATGTCAAGAGTACATTCAAGGTAAAGACAAGGAAGTTTATTATTATCTCTTTTATCGCGATGATAAAGGGAATATTTATGAAAATATTGGAATAAAGAAATTACAAAGTCCTCCTGGTGCTGGTATTATGGCGATAGGAATAACTAAATATAATAATATCATTTCAAGAATAAGCAGGGAGTTTTTAGAAAAAATAAGTTATGTTGGGATTGGAGGAATAGAGTACAAGAAATACAGAGGCGAATATTATTTTATAGAAATGAGTACGAGAGCTGAAGGGTTTCTTAAGATATGCGAAGCCTCAAATGTTCCTATTGCAAAAATCGTATACCAAAGATTATCGGGGATTTCAATCAATGCTGAATTTAAGCAAATTGATCAAATAGAGTATATAGATATATTTCCAACTCTTTCAGCAAGACGAATCGAAGGCAGGTATTTATTATTCCTAAAAGAAGTTATTATTGCCATTTTAAGCAGAAATTCATGTTTCAATGTATTAGCGATAGTAGATATAAAGCCATTTATCGCATTATTGGGCAAGATGATTAAATGCATCTAAAACGATACTACGATGCTCTTGAGAGTAAGGTAAATAAATATATTGTAAATAGAAAGGATTTCAAAACCGATAGAAGAATAGTTGTTTTTGAGTCAGATGACTGGGGTAGCGTCCGCATGCCGTCAAAATATGCCTATGATTTCTTATTGAAGAGGGGCATACCAGTAAATAGATGCACCTATAATAGCTATGATTGTTTGGCAAGTAAGGAGGATATGTCATTTCTTTTTGAATTATTATATCATTTCAAAGATAAAAATGGTAATCCACCAATTATCACGGCCAATTCGATTGTTGCAAATCCTGATTTTGCCAAAATAAAGGCATCAAATTATAAAGAATATTTTTACGAGCCCTTGCCAAAAACATTAAGAGAAAGAACAAATAACTCTATTGAGCTGTGGCATGAAGGAATTGCGCGAAAAGTATTTTATCCACAGTATCATGGCAGAGAACACTTGAATGTAAGACGGTGGCTTAGGTATCTTCAAGAAGGTTCTGCTGAATTTAGAATTGCTTTTGAACTTGGAATGTTCGGAATTAGTACAACAATTAGCAAGGAAAATCGTCCGACTGTTATGGCGGCATTGGCGATTGATGATATAGACGACATTATTCATCATAAATCTATATTAGAAGATGGCTATCAGTTGTTCAAGCAAATTTTTAAATATAATTCAGAATCATTTATAGCTCCAAATTACATCTGGCATAAAAAAGATGAAGATTGCTTATCAAAGCTAGGGATCAAGTTCTTAGGGGGTGCTCTTGTTCAAAATGAACCGGTAGAAGGGAAGACTATCCACAGAATATATCATTTCACTGGTGAAAGAAATCAATTTGGTCAACTTTATTTAGTAAGAAATTGCTTCTTTGAACCCTCAACAAAGCCTAGCCTAGATTGGGTCAATTTATGCCTAACGGATAT
>CAZLZR010000175.1:0-4092 GCA_964564015.1 uncultured Acetivibrio sp. | reverse complement strand
GTTAAAAGCAAGCAGGAGTAATATATAGTTACTGACTTCAATAATGCGGGAGTTGCTAGTTGATATGCAATAGTCACTTCAGAAGGTGCTGTGTATGTTTTTGGAAATCTTAATGTGATGTTATTATTGCCAGTAAAGCTTTGGTGTTCATCAGTCCAATTATTGTAGTAGCCTGTATCAGCACTGTCCCCTTTTGCATAAACAAAATCGTATCCATTAACACTAATTATTGAACCAGGTAATATATTGGTTGCATCCAGCTTATACTCATATACATTGTAATTGTTATAATTATTAAATGAAGTGTTGTACCAAGCACCTCTGCCAACCGTTACCTTTTCAGTTCTCTTTATATATGTACCTGTGTTAATGTCAATTTCATCCCTGACTCCATTTGTCAATGAGTTTAGCTTTACAGGCACATAGGCCACACTCTCCTTATATGGTTCATAAGCTATATTTTCATTGCTTAGCATGAATTCTGAAAAATATACTGTCTGTCCACTTTTATATGCACCTAATCTTATATTGAAATATTTTGCATTAACAGGAGGTATCAAGGTACTTGTAACCGTACCATTAACAGTCGAGCCAATATTAGTATATGAAATTAATCTCCTATCTGAATCATAGTAATAAACATGTTCAGTTGTACTACCTTCAGTCATATTTTCTATTTTCCGAGTGTAATACATTTTAGATGCAGTAACTGGAAATGAATATTTATTATAGGAAACAGGTGACTTTGTTCCCACAGTATATGAACTTCTGGTATTAGTATAGGCATTTTCACCCGTAGATACAAATTTCAACCTGTTATTATTTATCGATATGGATCCATTAGTTACTTCAGCGGTACCATAATTATAAAACATCTCATCTGAGAATAAATTCTTTCCAACACTTTTAACTCTGAAAGGTTCTGTTGATTTTGTGCCCTCTGTAATCATACTTAATCCACTTGCGTTCTTTTCCAGAACAAGATTCTTTAACCAGGCTGTACCTGTATCGCCGGTATTCAAAGGCACAACCCTCATTATAACCAGAGCTCTTGTTGCATTATCCGGAGCTGTTGAATTAATGCTTCTTATCTCTCCAAAATTTGTTCCCGTATAAAATACATCATAAGAACCTGATAAATATGTACTTCCATTATTCCATGCAATATAAAACCGAACTCTGACATTCCCTTGTACTTTTGCCTGACAAGACATACTTACTCTATCTCCAGGCTTAACATCAACCCATTGATAAACTCTAACCCCTAATTTATTTGTATCATTTGAGGTATTTGTCAATTCTACCTTCTGGCAGCCTTCCGTCAAATCTAAGCTATAAGTAGCTGTAACACCTTCTGTTGCGTCTGCTGCGAAATTATCTACAACACCATTTTTATCAGTATCTGTGTTCATATTGGGTGACTTTATCAAATTATTCCCTGTAAAATCAAAAGCAGTTGAAGACTTCTTCTCTGCATATGCATTTTTGAACCATACAGAACCAGTTCCCCCGGCAACTTTTGGAGTAATCCACATTTGTATAGAAACACTAGCTGCACCTTCTGGAATTAATCTATCAATATTTTTTATTCTCACAAATCCAGTGCTAGTAAGCGTTGCTATATCTCCGCAACCCATCCATGTGTTATTACTGTCAAGCCAACAAACCCTTAGTATCGTTTTTACGTCCCCTTGTATTTTAACATCATATTCTGCATTTATTATATCTCCAGGTGAAACATTAAACTTTTGTTGAACACATGCTCCTTTTGTACTTGTTGATTTGGTTATTTCAACCTTCTGACACTGTTCTGCCGAATCAAATGAATAGATAACTTCATCTGTAGCAGCATTGTTAGTATAATATGGATCTCTATATAAATTAAAATTGTCAACAACACCATTTCCATCAGAATCCTTGTTCATCTCAGGGCTTTTTAATAAATTGGTTCTTGTGTTACCTTTAACTACAGTATTTAATGTGCCATTCACAGATGTTGCAGGAATAGAAAACATAGAACTTATAACTTCCTGGGAATCGGAATACATTGATGAACCTGAGTATGTGGAAAATTCACCATTTGCATTTACAGAAGTATTTTCACTTTCGTTGGCTGCTTCACTCTCTTCTGCAACTTCCTTTGCCTTTACCTCTACCATATCATCATTCACAATGCCCGATAATGCATTTGCTATGTTAATCTTGTTTGCTCTTCTTACTTTACCATCTAAAGTTGATATCCTATCGGATGAATTTATAATTTTTTCTTTGATTTCTTGTGCAGTTATATCTTTATACTTGCTGAGAATTAAAACAGCCTCACCGGAAACAAAGGGGGTTGCCATTGAAGTACCACTCTTCTGCCCGAAACGGTTTCCCGGCAATGTACTGGTTATATCTTCCCCAGGAGCTGCAACATCAACATTCATCTCTCCATAATTTGAAAAACTTGATAACTCACCTGTTTTTCCAATTGAAGCTACCGTAATTATGTTATCCAACCCAAAGCATGCAGGATATACCGGCTCACTATCAATTGAAACATGGCTATTGCCAGATGCACAAACAAAAAGCATGTTCGAATTTGCCATAACTTCTCTAAGTGCAGGATTATCCGCTGAAGATCCGAAACTACAATTTACAATTTTTGCCCCCATTTTCTGTGCATAAGATATTGCTTCAACTACATCACTGGTATATGCTGTACCATTGCTAAAAGCTTTTAAAACCATTATCTCGGATTTAGGCGCAATACCGGATATCCCCAAGTTATTGTCCTTCTCTGCTGCAATAATTCCCGCTACATGAGTACCATGTCCCTCATCACTATAAAATTCTGTATTATGTATTTCATTAGTATCGTCATAGAAATTCCACCCAGCACAATCATCCACATACCCGTTTGAGTCGTCATCGATATTATTATCCGGTATTTCATTTTTATTGACCCATATGTTTTTTTCCAATTCTTTATGCGTAGTATCAATACCAGTGTCAATTATGGCAACTACTGTTCCTTCTCCTTCTGTCTCACTCCATGCAGGAACTACATTTGTATCAATATTGATTCCAAGTTGCTCCTGTGAATTGTTCTCAACGCCCCACTGACTGGCATAAAACGTGTCATTAGACGAAAGGACTATCTCATAATCCGGCTGGATATAATCTATCTCACCGTCTACTTTATTATTTTTCATCTCAGTTATGAATTCTTCGATTTTTAATTCAGTTGAAACAACATCAAACTTCTTATTTTTAAGACTCCTTGATGTTTTCAGCTTGTTCTTCATTTTATTAAGTACATTGTTTCGTTTATTTTCATTCTTGTACTTAATTATAAATCTGTTTATCTTTTTACTACCTATAACACCCGTTTCAACCTGAACATCATCTTGCCCTGAATATACAGCCTCTTGAACACTAGAGTTCTTATTTTTTATAGTTTCTTCACTGTTTTCTATTGAACTTCTAGTGTCTATTGGCTCTGAAATCAGAATATCTCCTGATTCGGAAACTTCAATAGCATTCTTTGCAAATACCTGTGTGAAACAACAAGTAAACACAAATGCTAAAACCAACAGAAATGAAATGCTTGACCTGAATAATTTTTTTGACCTCATAAAACTACTTCCCCCTTGAATATTAATGTTTATATAATTTGCATTTCTAAGCCCCTATAAAAAACAAAAAACCCTTGCCTATATAAAGAATAAAGGCAAAGGTTCTGCTATCGTTATGATATTTACTCTGCATTTGCTTTCCTATTCCCCAAACAATAAATAACATTTTATCTATTTCTTCAAACAACACACTATATATTAACAATTATTCAGGTAATAAGTCAAGCACAAATAGAAAAATTTAGTTGAAATAAGTTTCAACTGACATAAACAACAGTTTTTACATTACAAACTTTAGTATTTGAAACGGTCTGCATAATTAAACCTTATAATACTTAATAGGCATCTCCCTTTTTCAACACAACCAGAATTGTTTTAAAAATAATCTTTATATCAAGCCATAAAGACCAATTATCTATATATTGAGTATCCAAACTCACAACCTTTTCAAAATCCGTTATATTACTTCTGC
>CAZLZR010000174.1:0-4181 GCA_964564015.1 uncultured Acetivibrio sp. | reverse complement strand
ATGTCTTTTGTAACTGCTAAAGATGAACTATTTTCATTAACTAAAGCTCTATATTTAGTAAGATTGTAGCTAGTGCAATACTTTTTACTATGTTTTCCACCTTATTCTGCTTTAGGACAACCTCTGTAGCGAATGCCGCAACTACAGGCGATTTTACAGTTAATGTAGAAACAGTAGATGCATTACCAAATAAAGATATAACAGTCCCCATAAGCTTTGAAAATGTACCTGACAGTGGAATACTTACACTTAACATGACAGTCAACTATGATCCAACAAAGTTAGAATATCTATCTTGCAAACCAGGAAGTATAGTTCCAAGTCCTGATATCAACTTTGCAACAAATAAGAAAAGTGACGGAGAAATAAAAATACTTTTCTTAGATTATACACCTACATTCAAAGAAAATATCCAATCAAGCGGACTGTTTGCAGAACTTACTTTTAAAGTTTTAGGTTCTCCTTCCGAATCAACTACTATTAATTTATCTCAAATTTACTTTGCAGATAAAGAATTAAAAGCTCTGAATGCTTCAATCATTAACGGAAATGTTAATATTCTAGAGGCTTTACCTGTCAGATATACCATTTCCGGCTATGTTACTTCGGATTACTCCATAGCTTATTCAGTAAAAGAGCAGAATACACAAGTATTTTCGAAAAAAGGGTTCAAAGTGGAACTAATAGGTTCAACTCTATCTGCTTTGACTGATGCCAATGGATACTTTGAAATCAAAAATGTTCCCGCCGGAACATATACTGCCAAAGTTACCAAGACTAATTATCTTGCTAGACAGATAAAAGATATTACGATAGAAAAAGACACAGCACTATCCTCAAAAACAAATCCTATCCTACTATATATAGGCGATTTAGAAGTAAATGGCAAGCAAGATGGTGTAATCAACCTTTCAGACATATTGGAAATCTGCAAAGTCTTTAACAGTGTATCAGGAGACAGCAAATTCCAAGAAAAACTCGATTTAAACAAAGATGGTGCTATAAACCTTGAAGAAATTATTATAATTTCAAAGAATTTTAATATGACATCTTCAAAATATCAATAATGCTTCGTATTATAATTAGTTTATTGAAACAGAGGAAGCGTACTTTAATACCTTCCTCTGTTATTTCACCTCTTTCGAACGAAGTGAAAGAGGTGAACACAATATTATATTAGTTCTCTTAAGACTTCTGCAATACACTTAAGTCCTTCTACAATTCTATCCTCAGGCATATTTGAAAAATTAATCCTCAAGGTATTTTCCTTGCCTCCATTAGGAAAGAATGAACCTCCGGGTACAAAAGCTACGTTCTTTTTGAGGCATATTTCAAGTACCTCCCTTGCATTAATGTGGACAGGCAGCTCCACCCATGCAAACAATCCGCCTTTAGGCCTTGTGAAGGTTACCCCTTCCGGAAATTCCTCCTCCATAGTTTTAACCATTATATCTCTACGTTTCTTGTAAACCTTGCGAATATTTTCAATATGATTATCAATATCATAGAGTTCGAGATATTTGGCAATTTCCATCTGTGCAAGGGTATTGCATTGTAAATCTGCTCCCTGCTTTACGAGTACATATTTTTCAATTGCTGCTTTGTCCCCTGCAATCCACCCAATTCTATAGCCAGGGCAAAATATTTTCGAGAAGGTTCCAAGACAAAGTACACAGCTGGTTTTATCAAAAGTCTTTAACGAAGGCAAAGTCTCTCCTTCAAACCTAAGCTCTCCATATGGGTTATCCTCAATGACCACAACCTGGTACTTCATAGCAGCCTTTACAAGCTGTTCTCTGCGTTCTAGACTCCAGGTTCTTCCCGTAGGGTTCTGAAATTCGGGAATTACATATATTATTTTTACTCTCTCAGTTTTTTCGAGAATTCTCTCAAGTTCAGAAGGTATCATACCATCATCGTCAGTTGGTACCTCAATAAATTTACAGCCATATGCCCTGAAGGCACTAATTGCAGCAAGGTATGTAGGACTTTCACAAAGTACAACATCTCCCTCATCAAGAAAAACCTTTCCGGATAGATCTAAAGCTTGTTGTGACCCATGTGTCAATAAAATGTTATCGGGAGCAAACTGAGTTCCGAGCCTTAGATTCATTCTTTTTGAAATCCACTCCCTCAATGGAGCATAACCTTCTGTTGTAGTGTATTGTAACGCCTTTGTGCCTTGCTCAGAAAGCACAATCCTGTTTACTTCCTTAATCTCTTCAACAGGAAAAAGTTCTGGTGCAGGCAGTCCCCCTGCAAAGGAAATAACCTCCGGTCTTTCTGTTACTTTTAAAATTTCTCTAATCTCGGAAGCCTTTAGTTTTGACATTCTTTTTGCGAACTTAAAACCCATTTAAACCACCTCCAATTACATATCCTATATATTCGCACTGCATCATACTTGTAGAAATTAAGAAACATAGAATTCGGTATTCAAAATAATTAATTTTCCTTTATCCAAAGTTCCAAATCACGAATTCTAAATTCCCTATACTGTCCAAACAATCAAACTATCGGATTTACTTCCACATCTGTATAAATCTCATCCTGTTCTTTATTATTCATCAACTCTTTTATGGCAGCACATAACCGTTTTACACCTTCTTCAATATCCTTTAATGGTGCGAAGGTAAAATTCAGCCGAATGAACTCATCCCCATGACCTGCTATAAAGAACGGATTCCCCGGAACAAAAGCCACCTTATGTTCTGCAGCTTTTGAAACAAGCTTTCCTGCCGATACACCATCCGGCAGCTTACACCATATATAATAACCTCCTCTTGGCTTATTCCAAATCAAATCAGCTGGAGCGTACTTTGACAACGCATCATACATTATGTCCCTTCTCATTCGATATTCCTTGCATATCTTGACCATATGGCTTTCTAAGGCACCACTTTTTATAAACCTTTCAATTATCCATTGTGATAAGCTATTAGGATGCAGATCGGTTACCTGCTTCACAGCGGCATATTTCTTTACTACCTTTTTATGGGCCACCATCCAACCTAATCTTAAACCCGAATATACATTTTTTGAAAAGGTACTAAGGTAAATGACATAGCCGTCATTATCCAAAGACTTAATCAGTGGTAGTGAATAACCGTCATAGCACAAATCTCCGTATGCATCGTCCTCCAAAACCATGACCCTATACTTATGAGCTAGCTCAACAAGCCGTTTTCTTCTTTCAAGTTCCATCTCCACACCGGTCGGATTCTGAAAAGTCGGAACAGTATAAATCAGCTTTGGTCTGTACCTATGTAGAAGCTGCTCTAAAATATCAATCCTCATACCTTTATCATCAATCGGTACTCCCATCACTCTGGCCCCAATTGTTTTAAACGCCTGAATCGCTTGAAAAAATGATGGTTCTTCCACAACAACAATATCTCCGGGATCAAGGAGTATCCTTGCTGCTATATCTATTCCTTGCTGTGAGCCCGAAAGAAGCATTACCTCCTCAGAACTGCAATAAACTCCTCTCTTCTGCATCAAACCGCATATTGTCTCTCGAAGTGACATAAATCCCTCCGTAGGAGTATGAAGAAGAGCTTTATAATTTTTCTTATCCACCAATTCATGTTCAATTCCTTCTAACACCTCTATTGGTCCCGATTCCGGTGAAGCAATTCCGGTAGCAAAAGAGATCAAATCTTTTCTACTTGCTAAAGTCAATAAATCCTTAACCAAATATGAATCAAAATTATTAGAGTATTGACTGAAAATCTGATTCCAGGTCGGCTCCTGCAATTTACTCCTTCCAGTAGTCACTTCCTCATCCGGATATGAAAGCACAATCGTCCCGTTTCCAACATGGGATCCCACCAATCCTTCAGCCTTAAGCTCACGATAGGCATTTAATACTGTTGTTCTATTTACACCAAGACTCTCCGCCAACTTTCTTTCCGGAGGAAGACGAAAACCTGGCACAAGCTCTCCAGACAAAATTTGACGCCTTATCTGCTCAAAAATCTGTATATATACAGGAGTATCACTTTGTCTGCTTATTGTAACTCTCATATAAAACCACCTCATTGGATTAATCCAATTTCATTTTATTCTTATTTTAGATTCTACACAACCACCAATCTTTAATAATTTAGCCATCCAATTTTTATAAAGATAGATAGGTATTTGCTTTTTTCATAATATCATATTAAATTCTGTTTTTCACT
>CAZLZR010000173.1:0-4224 GCA_964564015.1 uncultured Acetivibrio sp. | reverse complement strand
GTTTCGTATGAGTAGAAAGGAGTGCCCTCTGCAACACTTTCACCCCAGCCTGTTACACCTTCAGCGTCTATTCTTACCATAATATGTTCCTCATCATACTCTGTTCCCATTGATGTGGTAAAAGGAGTTACCAGATCCATCTTTGTATGCCTGATTTCAATTCTTTCTATTTTCATAATATAAAGTAAATAAATTATTGCTTTTCTCTTATCCTTATTACAGGGTAGATTGATTCTGCCTTCATCAGATAAGAAAATTGAGGGTAGGTTGCAATTCCTAATTCAGATTGAGGTTCTACGCCAATGATAAGCAAATGACCCTTTAATTGTTTTGTAGAAACATAAATATAGTCATCAATATTAATTGAAGATTTCTGAATTTCTTTCTCTTCTACATTAGCTGCTGCAATAATGTCTCTCTCAAAATCAATTGAGTCTATGGATTTAATATACAGTTCTTCCATTATTGGGTTTTTCACAGAAAAAGGTGTTATTTCATATCCTTGTCTGATAATCCAATCAATTAGTTTTAAATCAGATTTAGGGAAAAGGTAACCTGAAGGTCTCTGAATTGTGAGTGTAGGAACAACTTTAGGACGAAAATCATTAACGACCAGTGTTGAATCTTTGCCAGTTTTGTATGAATAAACAGGCATGTTGAATTTGCTCCCATCAGGCATATGCTCCATACGAAGAGGTATTATCGATTCTGTTAGACTTTGTGTACGTCTTAGGGTCTCAACGGTCGACTTTATTTCAATATAGTGCTCTGATACATATTTCAGCAAGAAATATATTCCCTGGCTTTGAGAATATGCTCTGTGTGCCAAATTTTCCACATATCCATCCTCACCATTGAGCCCTTCCTGAATAAATGAAAAAGTGTTTTGAATACCAAAACTTTGTCTTCCATCATTTATATCAAAAGTGCTGAAGCGTACATAATCAATTTCTGGTGGACCACCAGGACTGTAAATACTATTGGAAACTCCCTTTGACTCCAGTTGAGATGATAAATAAGGCCAACATTTTTTTAGCTGATATTCACGAATTGATTCTGGTATCAAAGGATGTGTATTGAATCCAAGTAAGATATCGGAATGTTTACGATATCCCAGTCTTTCCCACTCCTTACTGTATGGAAAGTATTCATGTACATCCATTGTAACTTCAAACAGGTATTTGTCGAAAAGTTTATGAAGTGCCAATACTTCCGGTTCCGTCATTATTAAGTGATTTCTGTTTAAATCGACATTGTTTCCGTTACGACGTATATTCTTTTCGGATCCGTCAGGATTGACTTGTGGAACAATTGCCAGGTCAATATGATCAAATATAACCCTGTTTTCCGGCTTAAGGAGCTCTCTGGCAATCAATAGTGCACCTTCTTTGCCAGACTGCTCGTTGCCATGTTGCTGAGCGTGAATTAAAACTCTGATTTTTGATTTGTCAGAACCAAATGTAGTAGTAGAAAACTTTAATGCATATACATTTCTTCCTTCAACAGAATGACCAATAGTTTCGACAGTAAGAAGAGATGAACTATTATCGAGATCATGAATAAATGTCACAATATCGGCATACTTTGACACCTCCCTGAAAGAAGATTTTTCAGCTGGCGTTAAAATCATATCCCTGGCAATCAATGTTTTACAAGAAGCAAATATTACAATCAGCAAAATAGAGATAAATATATTTTTTTTCATCTACAAAAATATAAATTAAATTATGTTTATAATAAACTAAAAACCATTTAGTTGCATATATACTGTTGGCATTAGAAGTATCAGACCCAAAATCATGAATGCCAGTAAAATTTTCCAGAACCATTTTATCCAAACCTCATACGGAATTCTGGCTATTCCCAGTGCTCCAATTAAAACGGCAGAAGTAGGAGTAATCATGTTTGTGAAGCCGTCACCAAATTGAAAGGCCATAACTGTAGCCTGTCTTGAAAGACCAATCACATCAGAAAATGGAGCCATTATTGGCATTGTAAGAGCCGCCTTTGCAGATCCTGAAGGAATAAAGATGTTAATGCAGGTTTGAATAAAATACATTATAGAGACGGTGGCTCCCTTCCCTGCTCCTTCCATTGTTGTGGAAAGAGAATAGAGAATTGTATCCATGATCTTACCCTTTGTAAGTACCTCTATTATACCACCTGCAAGACCAACAATCAATGCAGCAGTAAGTATATCTTTAGCCCCAGCAATAAACTCATGAACTATTGCATTGGCACTCGATCCCATGGCTATACCGGCAATTATGCCCATCGCAAGAAAGAGTGCAGATATCTCTGTAAGATACCATCCGTAACCCAAGACACCAATCACAAGAAAAACAATGGTAAACGCCAGAACATCTAAAATAAAAAACAGGTAGGATTTTCTAAGGGTAAAAAATCCAGTAATTGCAAAAATTAATGTAAGAATCGGCAGACATACAAATGTAGATTCAGAACCTCCTAATTTAATTGTAGTTGTAGGATGATTTATTGATAACAGGACAAGAACAACAGTAACCATCACAAATACCACCCAGGCAGATACAGGAGTTTTCTTTGCAAAATCAACATGAACAGCCTCTCGTTCTCTGTGCCTCCAGTACTCATCCAGTTCATACATAGGTGATATTTTCGGGTTCTTTTTAACCCTTGAAGCATAATAAAGGGTGAAACATATTATTAAAGTAGTCAACAATATCCAGACAAATATTCTGTATTCAATACCTGAAAAAAGTTGAAGCCCAGAAAGTCCCTGAGCTATACCAATGGTAAAGGGATTAATTATAGCACCTGAAAACCCTATGTGAGCAGCCACATATACCATAAGCAAACCGGTAATTGAATCATAGCCCATTGATATGGCAAGAGGTACAAAAATGGTGATAAAAGCAAGTGTCTCCTCACTCATCCCAAAAACGGCTCCGAAAAGACTAAACATGAGCATTGACCCAATAATAACCAGATTGTTGACCCCAATTTTTCTGAAAAGCCATTTTTTCTCAAGTTGGCCGGATTTTTCAAGAAAAGATAGAATTCCAAAATCAATTGCGCGACTGCTGTTTAATATCTGAAATGCTCCTCCAATTATCAAAACAAAAGCAATTATACCAGACTGTTTTTTAAACCCTTCGAGAAGTGAGCCAAAAATCTGCCATGTCTGAGGAGATTGTTCGACCTTGTGATATGACCCGTTAACAATTACTTCTCTTTGAACTCCATTTATATCTTTGGTTTCATACTTGAACTCTCCTGCCGGAACAAACCATGTAGCTATTCCACATAACAAAATGAGACATCCGATAATCACAAACGTGTGAGGCATCTTGCTAAGTTTCGCCATTACTCCAATTTTTAAAATTTATAAATATCACCAGGGTATAATATTGTCAATTTAAAGCTTTTTGTCTTCTTCCCATTTTCATTAGTTTGCTTATATGGTTCAAAAAGCATTACATTATTGTTCCCAATTACCTCCATGGAATTGTCTGGTTTAACTACAATTGCCGACTCTTCATCAATTCCTATCCCTCTATAACCTGGGTTGTCGAGCAAAACATTTATAAGACGAAGCTGTCTTTTTCGAGTTATAAAATGCTGATCTACAATAACATTGCTAAGGAACCCAAATCCCTTGGCGGTAACGACATCACCCGCTTTTATATAATTAAACTCAGGCATATCAGATGTATCGCTCCGACTTGTTCCGGTAAGCATTATTCTACTCATAATAGCCGCGCCAGCACTTGTTCCACTTACAACTCCCCCATTTTTATATATTTCTCTTATTTTTTCCAAAAATTTAGTGCCCTCAAGATAGCTACTTAATATCACCTGGTCACCACCAGAGAAAAATATGGCAGTTACTCCATCAAGTTTTGCAAGATTTTCAGGAGAATCTATACTATCTTTTGCACAATAAATGTAATCAGCACTTTTGCATCCAAGATTTCTGAATTCTTCACTCTGTCTTCTGCCAGTCTCTTCTGCTACTCCACTGGCAAAGGGTACTACGAGAACCTTTGCACTATCACCTCCTCCATATCGTATGATAGTTTGAAGGATTACTGCGATTCTGTCACCGCCACCCTCAATGACTAAAGTTCCCTTTGAGTCAATTTTTTCAGGTAAATAATCCAATTCACATTTTGAACGAGTACAAGAAGTAAATTGCAATAATATAATTATTGCAAACAACATATATAGTTTTTTCATTTTACT
>CAZLZR010000172.1:3133-4397 GCA_964564015.1 uncultured Acetivibrio sp. | reverse complement strand
CATAACTTCACAGCTACATGGCAGCAAAAATCTACGTTGATATGATTTCTTATGGATGTTGTTCTTCTTCTGAAGTTTCAGTATTTCCCAATTCGAGGTTGATTTCAAAGGTATCTGCCAACAACTGATAATCGAAGCAGTACGACCTTTGTTGTACACTTTTCTTCACGGGTCCATTTAGTCCATCGTGATGTTCGTAGTCAATAACCTGTATTCCTTTTTTAAATACATGGTAAGTCATCCGCTGCTCCCCAAGGAAACATTTGCTATTTTCAAGGTAATACTTCAGCGTTTCTTCCGGTAATATTTTATCTCCTATTTTGTGACAGTTTTGCTTGTACAACATAAAGATTCTTGTTTTCTGGAGATATAGAATTTTTCTTGGCTCATTCCAGTGCACATCTTTAAAACGATCGGAATGAAAACGGGCAAGAGCACGTATCTTAAAATCTCCATCTTCTATAATCTCTCCCTCACTGACCAGAAATTGCACAACACGCCAGAAGGCTCCTATTTCATCGGATACTCTGCATTCCGCATTCTGTCTTCTGATACCTTCCACTGTAATGTTAAACATCTCTTTATAAGTAAGCGGAACATCGATGTAGTTTGCAAGACATCGATAGGCTGTTAACGGAACAGACCAATTTAGTATGATTCTATCCATGACAGGTATATCGATAAATTTCTCATTTAGTTCATTATAAGTAGTTTGAAATGTATCGAAGAAAGAGGCTGCAACATATTTTCGTCTGGCTAATATTCCGATAGTTAAGTGTGTCATGCCTTTTGAGCGCATCTGAAGCAAGTCTTGATAGGCAGCTTTTTCTTCTGTAGTAAACTCCGACTTGGAGAAAGATAAAAAGATAAGGCGACTGAACAGGGCTATATCAGCCGTTGGCATTTCTTGACCGGATAGGATTATACCTGCATCCACTGCCGTAGTCTCTTTCTTTTTGTCCAAATCCATGTTCATACGTGTTCGTCCTGTTCCATCCCACAATCCTTTCAGAAATTCGATTTTCAACGGATCAATACCATTCTTGTATTCATCGATGTGGACAAGACCATCTGATACGGCAGCCACGGTGTCATTGAGTGCCGGTATGGTTGAGTTTTGTATATTCGGAGGAATGTTTTCTATCATCAATAATGACAGCAGGGTATGTCCCAATTCGGTTTTACCGGAACCTTTTGGGCCAAATAAATTTAAGATGGGGAATGACCGTGTCGTCATGGTAATAATATCACGAAACAAAGTGGC
>CAZLZR010000172.1:0-3033 GCA_964564015.1 uncultured Acetivibrio sp. | reverse complement strand
AGCTTTGTCAATTCCCTGTCACCGGCTTTCCAAATAAAATTTCCTAAACTCTCAATTTTCTGTTTGAACTTTTGAAGAGAAATAAGGTCTTCCTGGCGCATTTCCACCAGTTCCTCTACACCGAGCTCATTTTTAAAGGTGTAGATACGTTTGGCCATTATGGAATCCTTGATATGAAAAAGTGGTTGCATGGTGAAATTGGACCATTCATAGATGCCGTTTTTCTCTGAAGAGGAAAAGTATTTGCCATGTTCAATCCAAAAGCCATATTTCTTGTTCAGATCTATTTCATGCTTTTCATTACTATCCCTGTCTTTTTGCTCACAAGCAAATTCGATGGCTTTCTTCCAGATTATTTTCGACTTGTTATATTTAGTAAGAGAATTGATATACAAAGACACTTTCGTTTCATCATCAATGAGGGAAAGCAGATAGGCCAATTGCTTGATGACGTCACTCTTCTGTTCCGTATTTTCGCATAAGGGGAACAGTTTATCAGCCATCCAAAGCACGTAATCGACTTCTTCTGTGTTTCTGAATATGTCTATATCCGTATAATATGAGTCTGGATCTTTCTTTCCCTGATGGTTGTCATCCGGAATCTCTTTGACGGAAACAGACAGGTGATGTTCCATAGCTGATTTTCCTGCTTTCATAACTGTCTCTATTCCCGTACCGAATGATTTTCCATCTTTAGGTGGGTCGTCATCGGGAAGAAAACAAATTTTATTGGCAGCTCGTGAAATCAGTTGGAACTGCTCATCGGTCCATGCCGAGCCAAGAGACGCAACTGTATTTTCCATACCGAGGAGATGCATTCTCATACAATCGGGCGCACCTTCCACAAGATACAACTTCTTATCTTTGCCTGCTCCACGCCATGCCACATCAAGGCCGAACAAAGAGCAACGTTTGCTGTAAAGAAGAGACTCCTTACTGTTAAGGTATTTAGGCTGTGTATCATCTAACGACCGTGCGGTAAATCCAATGATTTTCTGAAAGCGGGAACGTATGGGTATAACAATACGGTTTTGATAGAAATCATAACCACTTGTATTGATCAGGCCTAGTTCAATCATCAACTCTTTTTGATGGGGAAGGCCTGCAAGCGCCTTGCCGTTTGCAGGAGCATAACCAATCCCAATTTCGTCGCAGTATTTTTTGTTCCATCTGGAATAGGCGTATTTCTGAGCTTCTTTGTTCTGTAAAAACTGTTCTCTGTAAAATATGTGCACGGCCTCGTTCACAATCTGCAAAGATTCCTTTTCCAAACGTTTCTTTTTCTCTTCAATGCCTTCCTCCTGTTCATCAACTTCTATTCCATATTTCCGTCCGAGCCATTTCAGTGCTTCCGGGTAAGTCATGTTCTCATGCTCCATCAGAAAGGTGACGGCGTCTCCACCTTTTTTACAACCGAAGCAATAAAACATATTTCGCGAGGGTGTGACTGTAAAAGAAGGTGTATGCTCTTCATGAAAAGGGCAAAGTCCTTTATAAAAACGGCCACTTCTATGAAGCGTGACAAATTCTCCGACAATATCCTCAATTTTTATGGCATCGAGAATCTTTTCTATTGTAGTATATGAAATCATATCATTAAAGCACAAATATTCAATAATAAAATTGCCCTGACTGATATTCTTCACAGGGTATCAGCCAGGGACTTTATTAACTACCTTGCTATTTAGAGGGATAGTTAAATGTTTCTCAGACCATCAACGAACTCTGATTTGAGGATGTACCAACAACGACCGACTTTATGGGCAGGCAACAGACCATTTTCAATACGTCTGCGTATGGTACATTCCTTCCTGCCAAGCATATTTGCTACGTCTCTGACAGTATAAACTGTGTCAGAGGCATTGAGCATAACTTTGCTACCGGAATCAGAATTCATATTCCGTCTCTTCATCGAGTGGTTCCTTTCCAAGACACCACTGGGGAATAAGTTCTCTCCATTTTCTTTCATTTCCTTTGGTTTTGCATAATTGTTCATGTTCTTCTAATTTTTCAACTACAATAACCACCACTTGTTTGTAGTAATTATAGCTGTAATGCACATATTTACCGAAAGTGCGGCCATAAGTTGTATTATACCTACTGGCTAAAATTCCAAAGCTGTTTCTGTTCTGCAATGGAAGTTTCCCTACTTTTACATCTCCCGGGACAGATTTATGAATCCATCCGGACATGTTCTGAATTGATTGTAATTTACTCATAATCTTAACTGTTTTAAAGTTGTTATACATGATTTATTACAATATCAGAAACTACAGAAGAGTACCTTCCCCTTATAGATGATACAAGAAAACGATATGTCCGGCAAGAATTCTTCAATCTCCTTAATTATTTTAGTGAATACTAGGAAAGTCCAGCAACTTTCACGGAAGACAATTCCGACAGAAGCAAGAGCCAACACATGACTCATGTTGCTTGGAAAATTTCTTGTTGCAAAAATATACTTAAAAAAGCGGGAATTTCAAAGAGAATCCTTCTAAAACTACTTACTTACTAACATTTTAACGCTATTGAGCGTTTTCTATAGGGAATGACGGTGTAGTCAGATGATTTGAGATTACAAAAAGAGTAGTGAAGCAACATTTATAATGATTAAGTGCACGGCAGTTTTTTCCTCTTTAGTGAACATGTAATTTTATGTATAACAGATTTACACATAGTATATAATCACTAAAATTGCACATAATCATATCCATCTGATTTTGTGCAATTTAAAATACAATCAGTCATAATTGATGTTTAGGCGCTATTACTCATTAGAGATTGCGCAATTTACAATAATTTATCCGAAGCCTTATTAACAAGGTATCTTGAATTGAGATTAGTTCATTCTTCCATCTGAAATGTATATAAAAGTATTGCATATACGCACACAGAATAAAAAGATCTGATGCAAATGGTTGAGGAATGAAAGTAAACAAAAAGTATAAAATGCATCAAAATTCTCATGTGTTTTTTGGCTGAATAAGAATAAAATAGTGCTTTTGTCTGCAAATACTAACAATAGCACGATTA
>CAZLZR010000171.1:0-4448 GCA_964564015.1 uncultured Acetivibrio sp. | reverse complement strand
ACGAATTCAATTTGTTGGTACTTGATAACCCCCGATGGGATTTTTGCGACCTACAAGTGAATAAAAACACTAATATCAACGGTTTTGGGAGATGCAAATGATAAAAACAACAAGAAAAAATAAGAGAGAAAAAGAAAAGGAAATAAATTTTTTCGAGGCGTTCATAAAATTACAGAAACACTTTTTCAAAGATATTCAAGAACGTCTAAAACGCGTAAAAGACCCTCGACATAAAAGTTACATTGAATATGAACCTGATGTGATACTGTTTTCTCTATTAATGAAGAATGCTTGCGGCATATATAGCATGAGTAATATGACTGAACAATTCAACAAGGACGAATGTATTGAGAATGTAGCAAGGGTATTAGGATGTGAGTTGGAAGAGCTTCCACACTATGATACAATTAACAATTTTTTATGTAACCTGAACCCTGAAGAAATTGAGAAAATAAGGGACTACATGATAAGAGAATTGTTCAGGAAACGAAGTTTGGAGAGTTTTAGGCTATTGAATAAGTATTGGTGTATAGCAGTTGATGCAACAGGGTTATTCAGTTTTTCTGAAAGGCATTGTGAGCACTGTCTTAAAAAGGAGTATAAGAACAAGGAAACCGGAGAGATAGAAAAAACAGTATATTACCATAGCGTGCTGGAAGCTAAACTGGTAGTTGGAGATATGGTATTTAGCATTGCAACCGAATTCATTGAGAATGAAGATGAAAATGTATCAAAGCAAGACTGTGAAATAAATGCATTTAAGAGACTTGCAGCAAAGCTTAAAAAGAAATATCCAAGGCTACCTGTATGCATATTGGGAGATAGTCTTTATGCTTGTGAACCGGTGTTTGAAATATGTAGCAGCAACAATTGGAAATATCTTGTGAGATTTAAGGAAGGACGGATCAAAAGTGTAGCCAGAGAGTTTAATAGTATAAAAGGACTTGAAGGGAAAAAATTGGAGATTGTACATGGATAAACGATATTGAGTACAATCAGGAAGTTGTAAACCTTATTGAGACAGAGATAGAAGAATCAAGTGATAGAAAGATATACACATTCATAACAAACGTAAGAATAACAAAAAGAAATGCTGATGAAATAGTGAGTTTTGGCAGAAGCCGATGGAAGATTGAAAATGAAGGCTTCAACAACCAAAAGACAAAGAGATTCAATATAGAACATGCTAACAGCTTGAATTACAACGCTATGAAAAATCATTATCTGATAACACAACTAGCAGATATATTGCGACAGTTATATGAAAAGGGTGTAGATAAGATAAGGGATTTAAAGAAAAGCATAAAAGAAATATCCTCAAGCCTGTTAGAATCGTTTCGCACGCGCTTGCTAACAAATGCCGAGGATACTCTTAATACAGGAAGACGTATGCAGATACGTTTCACTTGATAATAATTATTTTAGCAGGGTGGTGATAAAAATAAAAGGCTTTTAGAAAATTTTATAAAAACTAAGACAAAAACAGGTGTAATGTTTCCGGCAAAAATAAAAAATAGTTAAATGGTAATATTTGGCATTTTATTGAGCCGATTAGTATATATAAAGCGAGTTACAAATAATTTTGCTCGTCAGAGCTACTGGAAGTTCATCAGAATTGTTGATTGGGAAAAAATTGTGGTATAATAAAAGAGTAAATTGATAGTTAAAGGTGGTGTTTTGAGTGCTTGCTTTAAAAGGATATTTTAACGGTAAAGACTTTATTCCTCTTGAAAACGTTCAGATTAAAAGAAATCAAAAGGTAATTATTACCGTTTTGGATGAATTTGTTTCTGATGGTGAATCTGTTGAAAAACCCTATAAAAAATATGTTGGTAAACTTAGCAATGAGGATTTTAATGAATTGCAGGAAATATTGAAGGAGACTGAAAAAATTGATAAAAACGAATGGTAACTTAATTGATACTAACATTGTTTCAAAGCTTATGAACGGTGATATTGCAGTTATTGAGATTTTTGATAAACTTGATAATATACATGTTTCCTCAATAACCGCAGGAGAATTATTTTATGGGGCTTTTAAGTCAAAGAGAAAAGACGAAAACATGAAACTTTTCAAGGGTTTTCTTTCTGAATACCCTGTTTTGAAGATAGATTTTTTAACAGCTGAAATTTATGGGGATGTCAAAGCAACACTTGTTAAGAAAGGTATAAACATTCCTGAAAATGATTTGTGGATTTCGGCTATAGCAATTCAAAACCACTTATCACTTTTTACTATGGATAAGCACTTTAAGAATATTGACGGATTGAGCTTAGTTGATTTTTAGGGAAATAGTAAATGTTTCAATAATTTAAGATGTTTTTTATTCCGATTCCTGTGTTCCAGAAGTATTTTTTTAGTTATTTATGTTTTGTCAACTCTGACAACTCAAATGTAATGTCGCAAAGTAAAAGAGGCTTTCCGTTTGTGACGGTTACCCTCTTGCTTCAAATCCTGATTAAGCTTGGGTTTGTCAGCAGATAAGAAATGCTATCCCTTTTTTTGTTTGTGTTGGATCAATTTTTGCAACTTACAGGTCTTTTGTCTTTTGCATTATTTATATAGATTTTAGATAAAAAGAAAAGGTCACATATGCCATGCAATGTAACCTTTTCAATTAAAATGAATTTTCCTTATTCATAAGATGTAAGGGAATAAAATTAAAATCCGAGTTTGCCCTTCCAACGATTTTCTTCTTCAGTCTGTGAAATTAATCTTTTTATATTTTTTGATTCTTCAGAATTAACAAAACATGATTTATGATACTGTTTAAAGTTATATGATGAAAGAGGGTTTAAATCATCACTGCTCATACAACCAAAAGCAATATAATCATCAGGATTTGTTATTTTATTATTACAAATATTACATGTCCGTTTTTGTGGTCCCACACTATTTTGAAGCTCATTTAACAATTCAGTTACTTTATTTGACATAGGATGATTGCTAAAACATTCTTTATGTACAACTGAATCATTAAAAATATATAGTGGGTCAGCTTCATTTACAACAAAAGCAGGAAATGAAATTCCGTCGTCTTTTTTTATCACTTGTTTACCGCATAGCGTACATTTTATTCCTGAAACAAACAAAGCCATTTTTATTCCCTTCCTTATTACTATTTTTGTTGAGTTATTGTAAATTTTTCAAGCGTTCCACGTTCAAGTAAATATGAACTCTTTTGTCCTAATGCTTCTAGTGCATTTAAGTCGCCTACAGAAGGACCAGTTGCATTTAGTTGATAAGGGTGGGAGTGACCAAAAATTCTATTAACTTGCCCCGCTTCAAAGTAGATACCATTAGTTCCACCTGAAACAATAGCCCTTTCACCATTAGCAAGTTGAACAACAGCATGTTCGTTTCCGGTTTCAAATGTTAAACTTTTTACCTCATCAACAAGATCAACTATTTTTTCACCTTTGCTAATTGTCCTGACTTTTGTCATCGGTAAAGTACCATCAGGTAAGCCATTTGAAATTCTTATACCATTCTTTACCGTTCCCTGGTTACCAACTCCCGGTTTAGTTCCCTTATAATCATCAACAAATCGTGCAATATCATCCCAAAATTGTGCTGTGTCATCAACAGTAGATAACCCTCTTCCAACTGAATTTCCGGCTTGCATTACTCTAAGGTATTCGCCAACTCCCCAAGTTACCACTTCTATTGAAGCATCAAGTCCGATTCTCATTTGCGCAGCTGTGTTTTTAAATCTTTGTTGACTTTGATATGCTATTGGCGTTTTATGTATTGGTTCATAAGGTTCTAAACGTATACCAAAGTCATATCGTGCAAATTCACTTTTAGATCTGCTTTGTGTTTTGCTATTCTGTAAATTGACAATGGTATTTGGGATTGCCCACAAATATTCTTGAGTTACGCATTTGATTGCTTCAATTTCCCAACTCGTTGCCCTATCCTGATCTACAGCTTTTCTAAACTCTTCGTCAACAGTATACCTCATTGTAAATATAACATCAATTTGCCTTTGGTTACCAAATACTTTTTGGTTCAGACTCTTGAGGTCTTCTGACGATAAGTCATCTCTTCCGGTTACAAACTCAGCCGGATAACCGTACATAGGCACTGTTTCGACCGCTCTTTCTTCAACCCAGTTCGTTACAGCAGATTTTATTGCACGAAATATTGGAAATTCACACTTTCCTTTAGGTCGTGCATTTACTGTAACAACAGGATGATCTTGAGGAGCACCATATCTATAGAATCCATAGTATGTTACCCCATCAACTGGATTACAAATCCAACCTGGTGTTGCACATGTACCTGATATATAGCCATCAATAACATGTCCTGTTGGGTCGTAATAAATAAGTGGATTGTTTATACAGTAAGTATATAAATTTAAGCTTAACGGGTCGTTAGAATTACCTGTGTATGTATCCTCCTGCAAGAATCTTGCTATTTTGGGGTCATACATTCTTGCATT
>CAZLZR010000170.1:0-4478 GCA_964564015.1 uncultured Acetivibrio sp. | reverse complement strand
AGAAGTGCTAGAAAAGCTTCTTACAGAGCGAATCCCGGGTTTTTCGTCCCCCATTCTTTAGAAAAGCTTACAGAGCCATGCTTAGGAATCCCTAAAGTGGCTTTGAAATGGCTTATAAAGCTACTATGAAATGGCTTAAAGGGTCAGGACATGAATGGGATACGATTATATCATTATTATCGTATCCCATTCATGTCTTTGCAAGTAAATTCAACCTCTCTTTGTAGTAGTATTAGAGTAGCTATTTTCAGAACATTTTAATAAACATGCTTCAATATTTCTAGTACTCAGGGCCATATGCAAAAAGCTTTTACTGAGAGTTATGTTAAATAAATGTAAAAAACTGTTGAAATACTATTGCCTAAAATATAATATATATATTAGAAATTATTCAAAAAGATAGCATTGTAAACATTATGTCTATGACTGGAAGCTGGATATTCTAAGAATTCTATTACTTTTGAATTCGAAAAAGGAGTTTAATTTTATGGAATTAAATAACAAAGTTCAGCCAGGTATACATCAGGAAATGCTTCGTAAGTTGGAAAGTTTTGAAACAAAAGAACGAGAATTTATTAAGTTTTTAAGTTAATTTAAGAACTTAGTTCTTCTTTCCATCAATTTCAAACATAAACTCATGGGCAAAATATAATTAGAATTTTTGTCCATGGGTTTTGAGTATAAATAATCCAAATCCAAATTTAAAAATTTACTTTAAACCCCTATAGTTTTTAAAATTTTTGATATTATAAATGCCAGCTATAGAGGTATTTTTCAGACTTGTTTTTCACAAATCTTTATCCATCCACTCCTTTCAAATCCAGTATATTAAGAACTATTTTTTAGTTTTTGCCTTGCTTTTCTACCATATAACTTTTCTGCTAAAGTTGGATTTGTATTTTCAATGGTTGCTTTTAAAATTAAATTTATAATCTTTTTAAGCAATATAACAATACAACATAGTGCAATCCTTACTGCATAAGCCCTCAAGCCCCATAGCCTTAGATTAGACATACCAGTCCACTCTTTACCATAGCTGTTGGTACGTTCAGAGGATGAGCGTAATGCTTTTATCTTCTTATACTTTTTTGTACCTCTCGGAACCTCAAGTATTAGCCTTGGCAGCTCCTTTATAGTCATCCATTTCGTATATCCGCAAGTATTTTTCCTGTAATCACATTCAGTTAGATTGCCTTCAGTCTTGCTTTTTAAGCATTGTTTATTACATGTATTTTTAATTGCATTCCGGGAGGAGTCAAAGCCGTTAGGTTTGCATACTCTCCCACATGGTGCATAAGGATAACCATTTTGATCGTATCCTCTTCTTTGCATACTTTTGTCATCTTGTTTCTCTCTACGTTTGTTATAGTCTATTATTGGCTTTCCGTTACCATCTCGAATATATGAATATACATATTCATAATCATAACCGCTATCTAATACCTGATACTCTGTTTTAAAACTTACATGTGCTTTAAGCTGTTTGTGTAGCTTTATAAATGTTTCAGCCTCACTTATATTACCTGAACCCGTTATTACTGCAACAGGTACTTCAAGCTCAAATTCAGCCTCTATAGATGTAATTATTACAGCTTTATATCCAAATATTTTTTCTGTCTTATTGGGGTTCTCCTTACTACGCCTATATCCCGTTCTTGCATTTATGTCTTTACATGCTCTGGGGCACTCGAATATTAATTCTTCATTCTCATTGGTACGAATAGCACATGATATTACCTCAAGACTATACCCCTGCGGAACTTTTAAATTGTCCCCAAATATGCTGCACAAATAATTGTTGTGTGTTTCCAATTCAGATATCTTTCCTTTTATAACATGCAACTTTATTATTGAAAATGCTGCTATGTCTTCTATTAGTGCATCCTTATCTTTTTTCTTAACCATACCAATAAGCTTTTGTATTATTTCTTCTCTCGGACACTGCATTTTTATTACTGCTATGGTCGATTTCTTATCCTTTTTTTCTATTTCATCAACAGCACCTTTTATGCTGGAATTTATATCATCAACTATGCTTGCAGGACAGTATAGACACTTGCAGCACCCATCCATATAATTGCACCCTTTATATCTTGCAAAAGCTTTTAACAGTGTACCATCTGTACATAGTACTTTACCCGATACAAACCCTACTACCGTAAATAATTGCACCAAAAAGTTCAATATATTTTTAAACTTTTCTTCCCCAAGCCTATCCCTGAAGTTGTGTAATGTGGCTTCAGTAGGTACATTTTCAATATCCACACCTGTATAATATCTATATTGTGCACCTTTTTCCTTGTGCCTTAAATTATCTAAAAAATCAGGATAGTATTGGTCTCTTTCCCATACTTTTATAACTTCCAATAGTATTAGTGTAACAGGGTCGTGACAATTGCCACCTTCATTACTGTAACATTCAGCAACAAGACTTCTAACAAATGTAAAATCTATCAAACTAAACAACATGCGTAATAGCCCGTCTTTAATCTCGCCTTTACTATCAATATGGATCTTAAAATCCTTGTGTAGATATTGCGAGAGTAGTCTTTCCGGCTCTTTGGGAAAATCTACTTTTATCTGGGTTGAAAGTTTGTTGACCGCTTCACTTATTTCATTCCTTATATTACCAAGGTAAAACCTCTTTACTTTTTTCCCAAAATACATTATCATATCCCCATTCTTTTTATATTTTGTCGTATAAAAGAATGGGGGTTGACATGCTTTGTGTCAACCTTCACTTATTTCCAGCAGATTTCTATTCTCTCTTTGGGTTGATTTTGTTTTCTATGTTCAATAAAATATACATATATCAATGTTTAAGAGTTCTTAAATTAACTTAAGTTTTTTTCTCAAGAATGGTATGTAACTAATTTAGGTACATATGAAGTAGGGAAAAGCCAATATAAGTATTTCCTTTTGAAAGCTACAAGTGAATATGAAGAAGCCTTTAGCTTTTCAAGAGAAATTATAGGTATAATCAGTTCATATGATACATTTGAAGCAAGAACTTTAGATGCATTTGATGGAGTATGCAAATTGTTTCAAAAGTCAAGAATCGAGAAGATTTGTTATTTACTAATAAGTAAAGATAATTTAGTAACTGAAAAAATAAAAATGTACTTAAATGAGCAAGAAAAACAGATAATTGTACCGTTTTCATTTAGTGAAATTTCTTCAAATAAGAACAATAATTATTTTATTAGAAATAAAATGCGTGAACATTTTTATTCGAAAGACTTGTTTGATTATTCAGATCCTTTGAAAAAAGACTTGTATTTTTTTGGGCGAAATAACGTAGTAATGGGGTTAATAGATAAACACATTAATTGTCAAAATTCAGGGTTATTTGGACTTAGAAAAACTGGCAAGACTTCTATAATTTTTGATGTAATTAGAAAACTTCCAGATAAAAATGCGTTAGGAGTTTGGATTGACTGTCAAAGCACATCATTCCATATAAGAAGATGGTATAAAGCTTTATATTATTTATTGTTATTAACTTCTAAGGAATTTAATGTTGAATTAGAATACTTGAAGGAAGATGATTTTACAGAAACAAATGCAGCCGAATTGTTCGAAAAATTTATTACCGAAATTTTTAAGAAAGTAAATAAAAGTATTATGTTGCTTTTTGACGAAATTGAAAATATATCGTATGAAAAATCAGCTTCAGATCATTGGTGTTCAGGCCTTGATTTTGTATATTTTTGGCAAACATTAAGAACAGTTCATCAAAAAAGTGAAAAAATATTCACTTTTTCGATAATTGGTACCAATCCTAAATGCATAGAAATGGTAAGTATACAAGGAAAAGATAACCCCATATTTAATATACTTACGCCTATTTATATTCCTGGGTTTGATGTTCAACAGACAAGAGAGATGGTTCGCAAACTTGGGCGTTTGATGGGTATAAAATTTGAAGAACCAATTTATTCTAAATTGACTGAAGATTACGGAGGTCATCCATTTTTAATTCGTCATATATGTAGTGCAATATCCCAAAGTTATACAGCTAGACCTGTAACTATTGATAGAATTAAGTATGAAGATGTTAACAAAGATTTTAAATTACAAAAGACTGATTATTTCGATATGCTGATTGAAGTTTTGGACCAGTTTTATAAAATTGAATACGAGATGCTTGAACTATTAGCTGTGGGCGATCTTGAAACTTTCAGGTTTTATGCGGAGAATGATTATTCCAGCATAAAGCATTTAATTGGGTATGGAATTATTAAGGAATTAGATGGGAACTTTGATTTTAGGATAGATGCATTAAAGTACTATCTTCTTAAAAAAACCGGCAAGAAACACTTACATCAAACGAAAGACCAAAAATGGGAAGCGTTATGCAAATCTAGAAACAATTTAGAAATTGAGTTACGTATGGTTGTTAGGAAAGTACTTAGAATTATTTACAGGTCTTATGCACTTGATGTAATTTGATACCAAAAATTTTCTAAGAAAATGTC
>CAZLZR010000169.1:0-4566 GCA_964564015.1 uncultured Acetivibrio sp. | reverse complement strand
AGATGAAGAACAACAGAGCAAAACATCACCTTCGGGATCTATTTTTCCGGGTGGAAGTATTCCAACAGAAGAAATTCCGGCAGCAAATGAGGATTGGGAGCACGCGCAATATTGGAAAGAGATATATAGTAAATATCCGTGGTATTCAAAGCTTCCAATAGAAAAAGAAGATTACAGAATAATTTGGGATTTAGAAGAAGAGTCTTTTAGAATAAGGTTAAAAATAAGTGAAAACAGTCCCCAGGAGGAAAAAAATATTTTAATAAATCAAGCCATAGAGGATATAGAAAATATCACCGGAGAACCGATAGACAAAAGCCCCTATTATGTTCTATACGAAGAATAAAAGAGAAGAGGATTAAAAAATACACTATTGTTCAGAGCATTGGGGGGAGAGACTAATTACCGGAGCTTTCTGTAGAAAGATTGACCAGCTCGTCTATAGCACTAAAAACCTCATCTAAAAGACTACCAAATCCCGGAGCGCTAACTCCCGAAACCGCGGGAATTATTACATAATAAAGAAGCGAAAAAACAAAAACGATTATCAGAAACCCATAAATAGCATAAGTTATAGTTCCCTTAGCGCCTTCCAAACCCTCCGGATTTCCAGCCGCCAAAGATCCTTTGATTATGGAATAAGCCAGCATAATAACCAAAATAGCGGCAGAAGCGGCTAAAAACAAATCCACCACTCCCTCGGCTATACCCTGCAAACCCCCGAAAGACGGCGGGTTTTCCAGTGTGGGATCAAACCAAGGATCGTCTGCCGCAAAAGCAGGGAGACAAAAAGGCAAGAGTACGCAAATTAACATAAATCTCTTAAGAATTTCCTCAGATAATTGCTTCATGTTCCTAAAGAAATAAACCTTCCTCAAAACCAAGTAATTTCAACAAAATAATCTTAAAGGCTTGCAGGAGAAATGCCGCTATCATACCAACAGCTGTCCAAGTCATGGTTTTCTTAGATTTTCCCACTGCCTTTTCGTCCCCCGTGCTAGTAGCAAATTGAATAAAAGAGTAAGCAAACATAACAAAAGAAATTGAAAAAGCAAAAAAAGTCACAACAGTCACAGTTCGGGTTAAAAAACCCGCAATATCATAATGTCCCTTCGGCAAACCATTAATCGAATTTTCCAAGATATCGTTATAATACATACTAGACAAAAAGATAAACTTTATAACTCAAAACCCTGTTTTCACACCCCCAAATTTACCCGTCAATCCTCCAATGAGTACTATTTTTTAAGTTCGGTTATTATTCACTATTCATTCAATTGATTAAGTGGGTCACTCACATTAAGAAAGTTAATTAATAACGATTTAATCGCCCAAACCAAAAAAAGCCCCACTCCGCCGATTATTGCGTAGGTAACCCATTTCTGAGCTTGTTCAGTTGCTACCTTATCACCCTGAGATGTAATGAATTTAATAAACCCCATTGCTAAGAAAACTATTACCAAGCCTAAGCCGACCGCAATTATTATATTGGTTATTGCGGTGATTGCTCCACCAAGTGTTGGACTTGATCCAAAAATATTGGTGTTATATGTGTTAGCATTAATCCAAGGTGAGGTTGCAGGTGCACTATTGTCTACTAAAAGATTTTTAAGCATTTTTTATAATTCTAATTACACCTCCTAATCAACAAAAAACTAAATACCAATTACCTCCTTCATTATAATCCTAATAATCGTCGTAGACAATAGAATAAATATTATTCCAATAATAGCAGAAGTTAATTGTTCTTGAGCTTCTCTTGTTCTTTGAGGATCTCCCTCACTTGTCATTAGTTTATATCCCGAAAGAATAATGAAGAATATTCCTACAAACAAACCTCCGTAATACAAAATTCTTACTGCGGGATTTAATATTTCTTCTAAGGATTCTATTATCGGGCCGTTGTAGGTAGGGCCTTTGTATGGCTCCGGATTTGGGTCACCCCCTGCCTCCCTATAACAACAAAAGCCCTCATCACAACTACCGGGATAAAGCGACCACTCGTCGGGACAGGGTTTAAAGCCATTTCCTGGATAACATTGAAAAGACGAATCATCTACAGGACACTTACTACTACTATTAAAACAACACTTTTTATTAGGTGCACCGCAACTATATACGGGACTCTCTTGCCATGGAGAGGAACACGTCTCAGTACACATATAATTAGGGTCATGGGGACAATTATTTACGCTACAAGCTCCATCGCTGTCGGGAGCACATCTCCACTGATATGTTGTAGCAGGTCCAACTATTACCATCACATATTTACACACCTGCCCCTCTAAGCACCCTACGGCACTACCACAAGGTGGCTCCTTAGCAGCGGGGTTGCAAATAAGATGCCCCGGTTCCGCAATAGGTTCGCAGCATTTTTTATCGTCTTCACAAAATTTATCATCAATATCCCGCCAACCATCTTTAAATATGCACGAATCCCTACACATGTATTTATGGGTATAATCCTCACAATCAGAATATTTGCTACAACATTTTTTTCCATTATGACAATATCTATCTTCCCGTTCTTCATATCCATTTGGACATCTATCATCAAAACAGCTATCAGTGGAGCACATAGCAAAACCACTATCACCCTTGCAGCATATCCCAGTACCAAGACAGTTACCACTAGGAAAAACTACCGCGTTACCTGGGCATGACCACTCGTCCCAGCAAAAATACTGATTACCGTTCTCAGTGCAGGTTTCATGTGTAAGACAACCATAAGTAGCACCATATACACAATTACAAGTACCACCATTGCATAGGCAATACTTGCCAGGAGGGCAAGCCGGATCAGGATTAAATTCGTTCCAACACCCTCCTTGGGAACATTGCCCGTTACAACAAGTGTAATCTTCCGCGCAAGAGGCATTGGATGGAGTACATAAATAATTGACAGCTTCGACAACAAAGTATCTCTGCAACACATATGCCAATGCAAAAAGACAGAAAAACGAGGTACTAACACTACGAAGTATCTCTTTCATGAGAAAATAATAACATATGAAAAATCGGATTTATACAAACACCTACTTATCCTTACTAAAACTCACTAACTTCCTTTTCCTATCCTTCACAACGTATAATCAACATATGCCAAAAACTATCAACAAAAAAAATACTTTGCTTTTGATAGTGTTCTTTTTTCTAATACTTTTTACACTTTTTAATTCGGGAAAGATAAGAGTATATGCAAAAGATGAGTGCAAAGATATAGATGATAAAGACGATCAGTTTGAGTGCTACGCAAGTATGCGATACAGGAGGCAAAAGAAAAGAAATATATCTTTATTTTCAATAAAAACTAAATACCAATTATCTCTTTCATTATAATCCTAATAATCGTCGTAGACAATAGAATAAATATTATTCCAATAATAGCAGAAGTTAATTGTTCTTGAGCTTCTCTTGTTCTTTGAGGATCTCCCTCACTTGTCATTAGTTTATATCCCGAAAGAATAATGAAGAATATTCCTACAAACAAACCTCCGTAATACAAAATTCTTACTGCGGGATTTAATATTTCTTCTAAGGATTCTATTATCGGGCCGTTGTAGATAGGGCCTTTGTATGGCTTGCTGTCGTCAACTTTGCATACACATTGGGACATGTTGTTTGTATACGGAACACCCTCAAAACAACCACCTTCAGGGAGATCCGGAATTTCATGATTACCACAACACCTCTGACCTATGTAACCACAGATTGGATCGGGATCATAAACCCAGCATGTATCGCCCCCTATACAATTTTCGCACGGATTGTTCCATGGACCTCCCCATGCTTTCCAACCATCACCAGGACTTTCATCGTGACACTCACCGCCATAATGAGTCCTACAGATACAGTTATCATCATTTGAAATGTCGCAGCATTTTAAACCATCAACAAGACATCTTTGACCATCTACAGGATATCTACCGAGACCTGAACAATTAGAAACACATTGATATAATTGGGTATTACACCTTTCTTTCGGGTTATAACAACAAGCAGTGAAGTTTCCCATACCAACTGCACAGGAAGCATATTCTTCTCCCGCCCACCGCCAATCTTCATCATATTCAAGCAACGGAGAACAATCCTTTACCTCAGGAGAGGCAGATATAGCGGTGGAACACTTAAATTTATAATCGGTTCCAACTTGACATGGCCATTTTGTTTCCCCAAAAGAAACAACAAAAAACGGGGATTTCGTAGAAACAAAAAAGAAAGCAAAAACTATAATTACAAAAAAATAAAACCCCTTCCCAAACTTTTTCATAAAAAAATTCTAACACACTTAACCCACAGACAAAGCGCATCTATTTCACGAGTGGAACTATATAAATATCAACAACTAACTAATAAACTTCCTTCTTCTACCCTTAACAATGTATAATCAACATATGCCCGTCCGCTCAAAAAAACTATCAACAAAAAATACTTTGCTTTTGATAGCATCCTTTTTTCTAATACTTTTTACGCTTTTTAATTCAGGAAGAACGGGGGTATATGCGGAAGACGAGTGCAAAGATATAGACGATAAAGATGATCAGCTTGAGTGTTATGCAAAAAAAG
>CAZLZR010000168.1:0-4629 GCA_964564015.1 uncultured Acetivibrio sp. | reverse complement strand
CTTATGCCAGTTAGTAAAGCTTTTCTGCTACCGCGTAAGCGGTTTTGTTCAACGTCTCGCCATTTGCGTCGTCGAAGGATCGGACTTACAAAGCCCTTCTACGTAGGCGGTGCTTGCACCCGATTCTTCGATGAGGGCAGGATGACCTCATGCTCCTGCTCCATAGAGCCTACTTCATGCTTTGCCCTTTACGCAAATGGACTTGTTCTCTGAAGTCGCATGCCCCGCGAAGCCAGAGCCGCACGGATGCGGCGGCCTTAGATTACTCTATATGGCTTTGGTATTTGCAAATTAATTAGATACTTAACAACCGCTTTATATTCTTCTAATGAAATCTCAAAAGGCTCCCATTCACCAGCTCTTGGATACATACCTCTCATAAGAAGTTTATTTAGTTCTATGTGTGAAGGTATAACCTTATCATAATCTGAGTTTATGAGCATCCCTGTATCTATAATCAAATCAGCAACTGTTCCTTCCTTACTAATAAACCCGCCATCAGAACCATACGCTTCTGGCTCTAATTCATATTTTATCATTCTCAATTTTTTAACCTCCTAAAATCACAAGGCTACCAACAAAACACTTCAAAGAACTACTTAAACAATCGCCGCTGGATGCGGCGACCTTTGCATTCGATTTCCAGAGAACGGTCTGCATTTGCGACGTGCCCGAAGCTTAGTGACACTTCGACTTGCTGAGGGCATGTGGTGGAGGCCAATGAACAGGCTTGTCCTGTGAATGTTTTGGCCGGAACCTGTCAACGCAAATGCTTTGTTAGCTGATGTCGGACGCCCTGTGATTCAGAGCAAGCCACGGATGGCTTGACCTTATAAAAATACTATTTTATGTAAGAAATCAAATATATAACCCAAACTATTATACATCTCTTTTAAAACCAATCTCTTCATATAAGTTACTATATAAATCTTTTGCTGTTTTTCTTATAATATCAGTTTGGCTTCGAACTAAAACTCCATAGGTATCCCCTTTTTGGTTTTTAGATTTTATAATGACTTCATTTGCAAAAATACTATGTTTAACAGTTATCTTCTCAATACTATCAAGATAGTATCTTTTCCACTTAATATTACCATCATCATTGAGTGTACCTGAATCAGCTTGTCTTTTTTCTAAGCCAGCAAGAAAACCAGTTAAAGCACCTGAAAATGCAGGCGAGGCGGACAAGGTTGTAAAAACACCTGCAGGAATCATAAGTATACCTTCTTTTGCGAAAATAACACGGTAATTCCTCCAAGTTGTTCCCAATGGTCCAAAAGTAGCATAAACACTCCATGTTTTCTCCATGCAATATCTCCCCCTTTATACTTTTAAGTTTATTTATTCTGTAATTACCTCTTCGAAGCCTTCTTATAATTTCGCGCCAAGGAAGGCGTGTGCATTTGCGTCCGATTTCAGCTAACGGTTGCCATTTGCGTCGTCGAAGAATCGGACTTACAGAGCAATGCTACGTAGGCAGTGCTTGCACCCGATGACTCGATGAGGGCAGGATGACCTCATGCTCCTGCTCCAGAGAATTTTCTACATGCTTTGCCCTTTACGCAAATGGACTTGTTCTACGTCGTGGGAGGACCCGCGAAGCAAGAGCATCAAGGATGATGCGGCCCCAAACAAAGTATTATTATCCTCTTACTATGCTCTTTAATTATTGCCTATAAACCTGCAGAAAAATGAAAGACATTGGGTATCAGTTGCCTATACATCAATGTTCCTGTGTCAAATCCAGTACCCTCATATGTATTTTCTAACTCTGCATTATTTCGCCTTATTGCAATCCCATCAACACCTTGAAAAATAGCACCGAATGAAATTAACACAACATCTTTATCAACTAAATACACTGCACTTACTTCTCCCTTGTATTTTGATAAAACATTTTCAACTTTTGTTCTTTTTTTATCATATTCAGCTGTAGTTATCACCTCACCGACTGATAAATACCCCTTATCATATAGATTAAATAATTGATTACCCATATCTTCAAAATTTTTATAATCATTTTGATTTAACTTTTTAAACGGTGAGGAAAATGAATCATCAATATCTATACAATAAAAAAATAAACCTACAGAAATTATCGCAATTATTAATACAAAGATTGAAATCTTTTTAACTTTTCTCAAAATCTACACCCCATTATACCAATCTATTACTAACAATACTCAATTCACAAATAAAACCATATGTAGCTTAACCAAATCTCCAAAGCCTTGCTTTCAAAACCGACGCATGGATGCGTCGCCCTCCTCCCATGTCGTAGAACGTCGCCCGTCTCCGACGTCCTCGAACGGTCCCGTGAGGATGACCCACGTTAGCGTGCAACTGCACCCGTGAGAGGATGTGGCGGAGCCCTACTACATGAAGTAGCTACAGAGAAATACTTCAAGCTCCTTCTATCGCAGCCTTCACGGAGACGGATTGTTATGTAAAGTCGCGTGCCTTCGTAGGCCAGAGGCGGACAGGACGTCCGCCCCTCAAAAACAATCTTTCAAATACCACCAAAAAATTCATACTTTATTAAGAATGTATACCAACTCGATAAATTGGAATTTAATGATGCAACTCCAAGAAACCGTCAACTGTAGTTTGGAATAACTCTTCTGAAAAATTGAGCCTCATCATCTTTGTCCCTTGAACAGCAAAATATGCCGTTGTTTTATCTGTTATAATCTTGAGTAATGATTCTATTCCATGCCCCTCAATATCAAATAAATACCCGAATTCAACTGTCGTATATGCCAAATTTTCATAGTCTACACCCTGTTGCAAAATACCTAAGGCTGTATTAGCAATATTCTCTTTTAATTCTTTGTTCGCAATTTCGTTTCTCTCTTTTGGTTTTTCCTCTTGCTTTTTCTTTTTGAAAAAATTCATAAATCTCCCCTCTCCATTCCATTAAATTGTATATTACCCTCATACCAAAGAATTCCTGTTACTATGTTACTTCATAATATAAAACATATGCGTACCCTCTCTCACGAAGACTTTCCCTGACAAACCCGCCACACGATGTGGCGGCCCGCACGCGATTTTATATAACGTGTACATTTGCAAAGTCCATGAGTTGGACCATCGTAGCCCTTCTTCTTTGGCGGGGCTACGCCCCCAACGAATGGATTTGGGCAGGATGACCTCATGCCCTTCTACAACGTCATGCTTCGTGTTTTGCCCTTTATGCAAATGTGTTGTTCTACGTCGTGGGAGGACCCGCGAAGCAAGAGCAGCACGGATGCTGCGGCCACAAAAAAGTATATTTATTTGCTTACTTTCACTAATATAAAAACAGCTAATTACTACATCTTCGCATTATGTTTATTTTACAAGCCATCATCTATCTCTTCACATATATTCCATCCAAGAAAATTCTCAAAATCTCCGAAAAACTCCTTTATCGTAGTTGGGGGTTCTTTGGAAGTCACTATATTTATATAATTAGTCTCTTTTTTACTATAATTATTATTACTCCAAGAGTCGTAACTCCTAATATTCATAAGCTGTATAGTGCAAAAAAGTGACTTATGCCTAAAGCAACCATAACCTTTTTGCTCAAAACCACCATAAGCCAATAAGAACTGCTCAATTTCAGTTGTCTCCCATTTATTTGATAAGCAATCTGTTGAAAAATAGTAGTAACCATAAAATGCAGATTCCATTTTGTTAACCTCTGATCCCTATTATTAAATATTCATTACTTCGCATTTTTAAACTGAGGTGAAGTTTCAAAACCTTCGAAGCCCTGCTTTCAAAACCGGCGCAAGGATGCGCCGCCTTCCTCCCATGTCGTAGAACGTCGGCATCTCAGTCGTCCTCGAATGGTCCCGTAAGGATGTCCCGCGTCAGCGCGCAACTGCGCCCATGAGAGGATGAGGCGGAGCCCTGCTACATGAATTTACTCCAGAGAAATACTTCTTGCTCTTACCATCGTAGCCTTCACTGAGATGCATTGATCTCCGATGTATCCTGACCCGTGATTCAGAAATTTCCACGGATGGAAATTCCCCATAAAAACCCTAAAATAACTTCTTATTAAACTTTTAGGCTAAACGTGTATTTAAACCACTTTTCCTAAACAAAGCCTCCGTTATAAAATAATGTATGAATCCTACTGTAAGTCCAATAAATGAAATAATAACATTTATAATCAAACTAAAATCCATTATCAATATCGAATGTATAAATGCAACTAATAATATTATAGTACTTATTATCACATCAATCCTCTGCTTTTTTACAAAAAATCTTTTTAAGTGTATTACCAACCATAGCATTGAAAAGTATGCAGGTAAAAAAACAATCATTGTAATATCTGTAAATAATGGAAACTCATTATATTTGTAATTAGGATAAAACTTAACAACTAAATAAGTAAAAAATAGCACCGATACAAAAACCCAACATATGTAAATTGCTGTCATTTCCTTTTTCATGGACACCAACTCCTAAAGTTTGTTTATCTCCTAAGACTTACCCTAACAAACTTTCGCCATGGATGGCGAAAAAATCAGGATATGTCGGAGATCGTCGCCCATTTGCGTCGTCGATGAATCGGACTCACAGAGCCCTTCTCCGTAGGCGGTGCTACGCACCCGATGAATCGATGAGGGCAGG
>CAZLZR010000167.1:0-4676 GCA_964564015.1 uncultured Acetivibrio sp. | reverse complement strand
GATAATTTAGAATTCTTGTTTTTTAAGTGGTATGCTATAAACATAGCGTATCCAATCCACAGGTCGTCATTACATCCTGTCCTATTAATCAATTATAGATTTTTGAAAATTAAATACGATCACTTCTGATTACCTTTAGCTTATTTTCATACTAATATCAAAAGCATTTACTGAATGTGTCAAGCTGCCTACCGAGATAATATCTACTCCTGTTTCAGCTATATCAACAATTGAATTTAAATTTACATTTCCTGACGCTTCGACTATTGCTTTTCCATTTATTATTTTAACAGCTTCTTTCATAATGTCAAGTCCCATATTATCTAACATTATTATGTCAGCTCTTCCATCTATTGCCTCTATCACTTCATCAATAGTCTCCGTCTCTACTTCTATCTTTATTGTATGAGGGATTTTATCCCTTACCAGATCGATTGCTTTTTTAATTCCTCCGGCAGCTTTAATGTGGTTATCCTTTATCAACACTCCATCGGACAAGCAGAATCTGTGATTTGTACCTCCTCCAACTCTCACTGCGTACTTTTCAAGAATCCTGAGCCCTGGAGTAGTTTTTCTTGTGTCAACAACTTTTGCCTTCAGATGCTTTATTTTGTCGGCGTACTCTCTGGTTTTTGTTGCAATACCGGAAAGCCTCTGTAATAAATTTAACGCTGTCCTTTCGCCCTTTAAAAGTGCTCTGGAATTTCCATGTATGGTTACAATAACATCACCTTTATTTACCCATTGACCTTCCTTTATCTGCTTTTCAAATAAAACTTCCGGATCCAATAACTCAAAAACCCTTTTTGCAATATCAAGACCTGCAATAACTCCTGAATTTTTAGCTATCATCTTTGCGTCAGACTTTGCGTTTTCATCAATAATATTATCGGTAGTAATGTCGCCTGACGGCATATCCTCTTTTAATGAATTTATAATAATTCTATCTATATCTGATATAGCAAACATCCCATTTTCCCCTTCCATAATATATATTATTGCCTAATTTTTTCTTTTTATAATATTTCTTTTCCAATTCTTATCATCAATATTATTAAAATCAGATCTATAGTGTGCTCCCCTGCTCTCTTCTCTCTCAATAGCAGCCTCAATGACCAACTTGGCCAGCAGCACCATATTCTGAATCTCAAAATCCTCTATGCTTGCGTTTTCCATATCATGTATCAAACTATAATATTCATCAACTGTATCTTTCGCCTTCATCATACCTGCTCGATCCCTTATAATGCCAACGTATCCCGTCATTATGTTTTGTAGTTCCAATTTTAATTCCTTTTTATCTATTTGCTTCTTTATCCGTTTTTGTTCATACTTTATATGAAATTTTTTATCAAACGCTTCACAATTTGATAAAACTTTATTTACTTCATCACCTATTTTATGCCCAAAAACCAACCCTTCAAGCAAAGAATTACTTGCCAGCCTGTTCGCTCCGTGTATGCCGCTACAAGCAACTTCACCGCATGCAAAAAACCCGGAAATGTTGGTACGTCCAAATACGTCAGCTTTTACCCCGCCCATGCAGTAATGCTCTGCAGGTGCAACCGGAATGTAATCCTTGGACATATCTATCCCATAGGAAAGACAAGTTTTATATATATTAGGAAATCTATGTTCAAGGTAATCTTTACCCTTAAAAGTAATATCCAGAAATACATGATCTGATTTTGTCTTTTTCATTTCACTGAAAATTGCCCTTGACACTATATCACGTGGAGCAAGTTCGTTTAGCTCATGATACTGGGGCATAAAACGTTCACCATTAATATTCCTTAAAATTGCCCCTTCTCCTCTTACTGCTTCAGAAATCAAAAAGCTTTTATTCTCCGGATGAAATAAAACTGTTGGATGAAACTGTACAAATTCCATATCCATCAGTTCTGCTCCCGCTCTGTATGCCAAACCAACGCCGTCACCTGTAGCCACTTCAGGGTTTGTTGTATTGGAATAAAGTTGTCCGAATCCTCCGGCAGCGTTTATTACAACATTCGAAACATACATAATATACTCGGAAGAATCTTCGTCAAAAGTCAAAACACCCTTACATACGTCCTTATCTGTCAAAATATCTATCGCAAAAGTTCTTTCCTTAATTTTAACATTATTCCGTGTTTCAACAACTGAGATCAATTTGTCACAGACTTCTTTACCTGTGGTATCTCCGGCATGAATAATTCTGTTCTTACTGTGGGCACCTTCCCTGGTAAGTGACAATTCATCCATGTTCTTTTTCTTGTCAAAGTTGACCCCAAACTTACACAGGGATTCTATATTTTGTGCTGCTTCATTTACAAGAACCCATACACTATTTTCATCACATAAACCGGCTCCTGCATACAGAGTATCTTTAAAATGCAATTCAGGAGAATCTTCCTTATCTAATGAAACTGCAATTCCACCCTGTGCCAAAACTGAATTACTTATATCTATCGTCTCTTTAGTCAATATAACAATGTTATATTTATCCGGCAGTTCCAGAGCCGTATAAACTCCGGCTATTCCACTTCCTATAATTATTACGTCGTAATACTCTTTTCTTATTTTATCTGTATCAAAATCCATAAGATATCTATAATTATCCAAATCCTTCAACTTCCCCCTTAGAAAGTTACAAAACCACATTATTCGCGTAATGCCAATTTGTACTCACATATTAACATCAAGAATCAGTCACTAACTCAATTCAAGCATATTATCCAAAGACTTTTTCGCCTTTATCCTTATATTTTCATCGAGCTTTATTTCATATTTCATTTCATTTAAGGCATTATAAACGCTAGACAGGGATGTTTTTTTCATGTTGGGACACACAAGCCCTTGGGAAAGCAAGTAGAAATTCTTATCCGGATTGTCATTTTTCAGCTTAAATAAAACGCCCATCTCTGTGCCTATAATAAATTCCTTTTTTGAAGACTTAGTTGCATAATCTATTATCTGCTTGGTGCTTCCGGCAAAATCAGCAGCTTCTACTATATTTGGCTGGCATTCGGGGTGAACCAATACTTCCGCATTCGGATATAATTCCCTTACTCGGGCTAAATCCTCGGACTTAACCCTATGATGTGTAACACAGAAGCCTTTCCACAGTATAATATTTTTTTCTGGTACCATCCTGGCCACATAACTACCCAGATTCTGATCCGGCACAAACAAGATGTCTTTGCTTTTAACAGCTCTCACTATATCTACAGCATTAGATGACGTACAACATATATCGCACTCAGACTTAACTTCTGCAGATGAATTAATGTAACAAACCACAGTTGCATCCGGATATTTCTTTTTTTCCTCTATCAGAGCTTCTTTTGTTACCATATCGGCCATTGGGCATCCGGCATCTATTTCAGGTAGCAATACGGTTTTATCCGGTGAAAGTATCTTTGCACTCTCAGCCATAAAATGTACGCCACAAAATACAATAACATCTTTATCAATTTCTGCACAATACTTACTTAGTGCAAGAGAATCACCAATAATATCAGCTACTTCCTGCACATCATCAACCTGATAATTATGTGCAACTATAACAGCATTTCGTTTTTTCTTCAATTCTAAAATCTCTTTTATCATTTCATCTTTATTCATATTATTAATCATACCAATCCTTAATGTAGCTAGAATTTGACAGAAACAAACCCTAACTTATTCATTTTTATTAATACTTTTAAATATTTTAATACTTTACCCCCTATTTGTAAAGGATAATAAAAAAAACCTGCATTAATGCGGGTTTTTTCAATATTAAAGTAATTATCGTATATAATTCTTATCATTTTTTTACTTTATCAAGACCCTTTTTTAAACCATCAAAAAATCTATGACCAAAAGGCGTAATGGAAAAAACCTCTAATAACAATCCAAATGAGATTGACAAAAGTATCATATATAAATTTAACCCAATAAGTATACATGCAGTTGCTGTCCAAATAATAAGATATAGAAATGACAACTTCTTAAACTTTTTTATTTCACTTAATTCCGTAATTGGTCTGTTTGGATTATCCGATGGTGCCCATTTATATAAGCAAATGGCTGACAATGCTACTACAATAATTGTAAATAATATAATTTGGTAAAAACTCCAGAAACCATATGTATAACGGGCAATTAGTGAAAACCCAATAAACATTGATATCGATACTGCCAAACATCTACCGTAGGTATTCATATGATAACCTCCGGCAAGCATTCTCAAAGTTGCAAAAGCAATTGACATCAGAAATGAGGATAGTATTGTGTCAGTTACAAAAGCTAAAACCAAAAGTATAAGAAACTTTACCATAGCTCCTATAATTATCTGAAACCCATAAAAATAGACACGCCTTTTCTCATGATTCTCACCCTTTTGCTTCATTAGGTAATCTGCGCCAGAATAAGATAATGCTTCTATGAATCTCATATTCACTACCCCCTATAAGCTATTTAGGTTGATAAAAGAGTCTTCGGTCATCTGTTAGTGATTAAAATAGATATGTAAATTATACTATATAATTTTACATAGACAAAGCCTATTTAAGAAATTTATTAAACTACATAAAACAAAGCCTCATGGTTTAACCATAAGGCTTTGATATAAATCTGGCAGCGACTTACTTTCCCGGGACGTCTCCATCCAAGTATCATCAGCACTGAGAAGCTTAACTACCGTGTTCGGA
>CAZLZR010000166.1:4498-4703 GCA_964564015.1 uncultured Acetivibrio sp. | reverse complement strand
AGTGAAAAACAGAATTTAATATGATATTATGAAAAAAGCAAATACCTATCTATTCTATTATTCTATAAAAAAGCAAATACCTATCTATTATTATGAAAAAAGCAAATACCTATCTATTTAATATGATATTATGAAAAAAGCAAATACCTATCTATTATTCTATAAAAAAGCAAATACCTATCTATTATTATGAAAAAAGCAAATA
>CAZLZR010000166.1:0-4398 GCA_964564015.1 uncultured Acetivibrio sp. | reverse complement strand
CCTATCTATTATCTATTATATAAATTACTTGTACTTTCGTCCTTTTCCAAGGATTCATCTACAATTCTAAGAATTTTCGCCTTCTCATATTTGATATAAGACGTTCCTCCCTGCTTGTTAAAAGAAACTGTAGTACTTTTATTAAAGTAATATAGAAAAATTAATAAAAGAACTGTTGATAATACATATATTGCAATTTTTACTACCTTTGGTTTTAGCAAAACAAACACCTCTATCATGGATTTATAGTAAACAGAATCTAAGCACTATTTTAGATTCATTATCATAACTATAAACGTTTATAACCTAGATAACCAGCTAACTAATGTTAAATAAAGGTTAAAAAGTGTTAAAAATTCTATGCTAGAAATTTACTAGAAGTTATCTGAAACTTAATACGTTCTTTTCAATGCGATTATATAATGTGACTTGTTTGCACGTGTAAAAAAAATCTAGTCAAAAATAAGGGAGGTAATTTTTTATGAAGAAATTAAAGTTGCTTAGGTTATCAAATCGACTACTTGCTGTAATGTTGACGGCACTTGTTTTTATGTCAGTAACTTCGACAGTTATGGCTGCTCAGGATTTCTCAAAAACTGCTGAGTTTAAAGAAAATTACATAAGCCAAGAAAGCTCAAATAAAGAAGTTGATAAAGGTGTGATAACTTCTCAACCAGATGAAAACTTTGTGGCACAAAGTGTTTATAATGTATCGGATATAGCACTTACACTTGGAAGAAATGAATCGGAAATGAATTTTGCATGGTATACTGAAACAGGAAATGATAAATGTGAAGTGCAAATTGCAGAGAAATCTAATATGAGCGCAAAGGAATTTCCGGAAAACAAAGCAACTACTTTCAACGGTGTTGTATCTGATGCAGTAGAAGGGTTTTCCTCAAACAAAGCTACTGTAACAGGGCTTAAGCAAGATACTGAATATGTATATCGCTTGGGTGATGGTAGAAATTGGAGTAATGTTTATGATTTTTCTACAGGAAAAGCAGATAAATTCGACTTTTTGTTGGTTGGTGACCCTCAGATAGGTTCAAGTAATGTAACTACCGACACTAAAGGCTGGATGGATACCATAAAGAAAGCTTTAGCCAAGTTCCCGGATGTAAGCTTTATGGTGTCTGTCGGTGACCAGGTTAATACAGCAACAAATGAGACCGAGTATGATGGTTACTTTGCACCTGAAGAACTAAAAGGTTTGCCTGTTGCAACTGTTCAGGGAAATCATGACAATAAAGCAAACTATATGTACCACTTTAACAACCCGAATTCATCTTCTCAATACGGAGTTACAGATGCAGGAGGAGATTACTATTTCACATATGGAGATCTATTGTTTATAGGTTTGAATTCAAACAATATAAGTGGAGAATCTCATGCTGAATTCATGCGAAAAGCAATTGCAGCGAACGTTGATGCAAAATGGAAAATAGTAGCATTTCATCATTCCATATATAGCTCAGCTAGTCACTCTACAGAGAGTTCAATAGTAAACCGCAGGATGGCATTGTTTCCGACTTTTGATGAACTTGGAATCGATATGGTGTTAATGGGTCATGATCATTGCTATACAAGAAGCTATCAGATGAAAGGCGATCAACCTGTTAAAAATCAAACTATGGATAAGAACGGTTCAGCCATTAATCCCATAGGCACTCTGTATATAACTGCCAATTCGGCTTCCGGTAGCAAGTATTATAGTTTGAAAACTATTCCTGAAGAATACGCAGCAGTAAGACAGCAATTAAGAGTGCCTACTTTTTCTCAAATAAGTGTTAAAGAAAACAGTATTACTATTTCTACATATAGAACGGATACGATGGAACAAACCGATACCTATGGGTTGATTAAAGATGCTTCTTATGAAACAGATTATGAGATAAAAAATCCTTATGAAACAGTAAATTGGAAAGAATTTGGTCAATATAAAGCAGATTTTCATGCACACTCCAATGAAAGTGATGGGCAGGATGAGCCCTATAAAATGATCGAGGAACATTACAAAAAGGGTTATGATATATTGGCAATGACAGATCATAACTTTACAAGCACTACCTGGGACAGGACTGACAGAGATGGAAAAACTTATCTTACTTCTAAACGTTTGGCAGAGATTAATAACGGCAAAGACAGAATGGGAAGAGGTATGCTTGGAATTCCATATTCGAATGAACAATCAATAGCTGATCATGTGAATACTTTCTGGGCACCCTTCAATAATGAAAAAGGTGCAACACTTGAAAGTAACATTGCAAAATGTGAGCAGCTTGGAGGAATATCCCACATTAATCATCCGGGAAGATATACAGGCGGAAGCAGCACGAAGGATAACGGTAAGGTTGGTGAAACAGCATCTAGCGACATGGATAACGTGGCTAAATATGTAAATCTTTTTAGAAAATATTCATCTTGTGTGGGAATGGAAATCATAAACAAAAAGGATGGCGATTCCTACAGCGACAGAATACTTTGGGATAATATTTTGAAGCAGACAATGCCTGAAAGACCTGTATGGGGATTTTCAAATGACGATACACATAAGCTTGAAAATACAGGATACAGCTATAATATGATGTTAATGCCGGAAAATACTCTGGAAAATGTTCGCTATTCAATGGAAAACGGTACCTTTTACTCCACTGCAAAAGTTGCTTATAGAGAGCTCGGTGCCGATTTCACAGCTAGTGGTCCTGCACCGGAAATTACAGGTATTGTTGTCAATCAGAAGGAAAACAGTATTGCTATAAGCGGAAAGAACTATCAGACAATTGAATGGATTGCAGACGGCAGAATTATTGCAACAGGTAACAAAATAGATTTGAACGATTATGAACAGAAAATAAGTACATATGTACGTGCTCAATTGAAAGGTAAAGGCGGGATAAGTTTTACACAACCTTTCGGAATTATCGGAGGCTATCAACCCGAAGCTGAATTAAAACAGGTTACATTGACCGCAGATGCTGAATCGTTAACTTCTGAAAGCAGTATAAAACTGGATTTGAACGGTCAGGATGAGTTTAATGCCAGAAAAGACCTGACTAATGCAGCTATAAGCTTCAAAACGGATGTTGCAGATATTGTTTCAATTGGCAAGGATGGAATTGTTACGCTTGTTAAAAAGCCTGAGGCGGGTTTAACTGCGAAAATATGGGCGGAAGTTACTTTGAAGGGAAAAACGATAAGCAGTAATACCATTTCAATTAGAATTGATGGACAATCCGGAATGAATTATGTTATAGCTCAAATTAACAATAGTACTGATGATATGGAAGAATCTGAAGATGGAAATATGGATGATGGAAGCTCCGACCTTGAAATTGTAATGGAAGATTCAAGTCAGGTTATTGGAACGAGGTTTTCAAATCTTTCGATTCCAAAGGATGCGGATATTGTAAGTGCATATATTCAGTTTACAGTAGATGAACCTAATAAGAGTGCTAATCCGTTTGAAGTTAATATTCAGGCTGAAGCTGTCTCAAATTCATCCACTTTTAAAAATGAACAATATAATATTTCATCCCGCAGCCGTACCAAAACATCAGTTAAATGGGTGGATGCTCCTATGTGGACCGTTGAGCAGGCGGCAGGTATTGATCAAAGAACTCCGGACCTATCAGCTTTAGTTCAGGAAATTGTCAACATGGATGATTGGAAGGAAGGTAATGCAATCAGTTTTATAATGAGCGGCAAGGGAACAAGATGTGCTGAGTCATATGAGGGAGGTGGAGCAAAAGAGGCTCCCACACTTCATGTGGTTTACAGGGTTGGGGATGTAACTTTAAATCCGCTAATGACAATTGAGTCTGTAAAAGCAAATCCCGGCAGAAATATAGATGTTAAGGTACAATTGAAAAATATAAGCGATATTTCAGGCTTGAAGGCAAAAATTAAATATGATGCCAACAAACTTATACTTGATAAAGTAGAAGTTTCTGAAAGCTTCAGTAATTATGCAGTTAATAAAACAATACCTGGAGATATCTATTTTAGTGCTGTAGATGCAGATGGGATAAAGGCTTCTTCTCTGGATATGGCAGTTTTGAAATTTAAAGTAAAATCTGATGTATCAACGCCTGATAGTGTAGCTTTAATAATTAAGTCTATAGAAGCTTGTGATTCACAAGGTCAAAATGCTACTATGGATAGTGTTGACGGAATTATCTCAATAGTTGAACCGGTTCTTCCGAAAGCAAGTGATGTTACTTTCAAGGGCGAATGTGTTGTTGGAAAGAAATTGACAGCGAGTTATACATACTCGGATGAAAATAACAGGGAGGAAAACGGCACACTTTTCAGATGGCTGGTTGCAGATTCAGAAAATGGTGAATATAGAGCTTTAGTTAATGAAAATAGTTCATCTTTAGCAGTTACAAAAGACAT
>CAZLZR010000165.1:0-4748 GCA_964564015.1 uncultured Acetivibrio sp. | reverse complement strand
ACAAGGGTAAAAACATTGTTGTTATAATTCCTGATACAGGAGAAAGATATCTTTCGACACAGCTGTTCCAGGATTAATGTAAACTTTGATATTAGAAGAAGTAACATCCTTTTAGTTTCGCCTCTTTCTAACAATGTGAGAGAGGCAAAAACGGAGGGAATAGATATCCCGAAGTTTTATAATGCCTAAGAGTAAGTGTATTACTTTCCGGCATCAAAAAAGTCTACCTAAAGGCTGTTTACTTCAGAGAAATACCCTGGCTTTAAATAGGCGAAGCTGACTTTTTTATTCAAGTATAGGAATTTATAAAAATCCTACTTTTGTAAATTCCTATACTGGGGTTTGGAAAGGGGATTCCCCTTTCCCGGTTTAAGGAGGGCTGGTCGTTCCGCTACGCTGCACTGCTCGCCCATGCAACCCGGGATGAGAAGCATCCGTCGAAGGGAACCATAGGGTTTCCTAGCCAACAAGAAAATTCATGAGCAAAGCGAATTTTCTTGGTAACCCTAGTATACGAATATAAATACTAATATATGAGGCGCAAAAAATTGCTTTAAATCAAAGACGGTTTTGGATATGACTTAAAGAATAATCAAAATGTAGCTTAAGGGTGTTATTATGGAAGATAAAAAAGTGTATGACGGATGGTTAAAGGTATTTAAACGAAAAGTTGGAGAAAAGACCTATGATATTTTGCAAGATTATGATGCCGTTGCAGCAGTTGTTGTAAATGAATATTATGAACTGCTGCTTGTTAAGCAGTTCAGGCCTGCGCTTATGGAAGAAACACTGGAAATACCCGCAGGATGCCTGGATATAAATGGAGAGGATGAGATATCATCAATCGTCAGGGAAATATATGAAGAGACCGGTCTCAGGATAAAACCGGGAGAGGTGAAACCTATTTTATCATATAAGCCAATGGTCGGTTTTAGCAATAGTCTTATGAAGTTATACCTTATTAATGTTAAAAAAGCTTTGGTGAAGTTGGGCCGAGTAGAAGATGAGGATGTATATGAAGTTCTCTGGATGGATATAGATAAGCTTGGACAAGATATTTCACAAGGCAAAAACCTGGATATAAAGACTATACTTGCATATTATTACTTGAAGAGCCTGAACTAATTTGGATGGAAACATCGTTAAATTTAGTTTTAGATCTTTTTAGCTACAAGTATTAACAAAATAAAATAGGGTTATTGACAAATTTGAGTATATGTAGTAGTATAAAACATATAGGATAACTTGGTATTAACGAGGTGTAACTAATGAAAATTTCTACAAAAGGCAGATATGGTTTAAGAGCTATTATAGATCTGGCAATCAATTCAGCAGGAGATCATGTGGCACTTTACAGCGTAGCACAAAGGCAGGGTATATCTGAAAATTATCTGGAGCAAATGTTTTCCACGTTAAGGAAAGCTGGACTTGTAAAGAGTGTAAAAGGAGCACAGGGTGGATATACTCTTGCTGCCAAGCCCTCTGAAATAACAATAGGGACTGTCCTTAGAGCTCTGGAAGGAAGTTTATCTATTATTGATGAAAATTCAGAGATTGGTGATAGTGATTCTTCCAGTCTTCAGCGTTGTCTTAAGGAAACTTTGTGGGATAAGATTAATGAGAGCATAAATGCTGTTGTAGATTCAATTACAATTGAAGATATTGTGAATGAGTACAATAAAAGAAGTGGGAATTTACCACTTATGTTTTATATTTAGTAATGCTGAAAATATGATTTGATTATAGTCCGACTTTCGGACTTGTTTATTCCAAAGAGGAATATGTTGTTTTTGATTGAAACACGACTAAAAATATATGATATGTTGCGAATAAAAATATAACGAATATATGACTTAAAAAATAACTATTTTATAAATATATTATCGATAAAGGGGACAGGGATGGTGGTTTTCGATGGGAATGAGAAGAAATTAAGCATTGATACAAAGGTTGTGCATGGGGGGAAATGTTATGATCCTTTAACAGGAGCGGTAAGTTTTCCTATATACCAGAGTGCAACATTCAGGCATCCAGGTTTAAATCAAACAACAGGTTATGATTATTCAAGGCTTCAAAATCCGACAAGGGAAGAAGTTGAGAATACTTTGGCATATCTTGAAAATGGAAGTTTTGCTTTTGCATTTTCCAGCGGTATGGCTGCAGTTTCCACAGTGTTGAACTTATTTTCACCTGGTCAGCACATAGTGGTGTCGGACGACCTTTACGGTGGTACGTACAGACTATTTGAGGAAGTATACAAAAAATACGGTATCGAGTTTACTTATGTTGATGCAAGTGAAATAAAGAAAATTGAAGCTTCTATTAAGGGAAATACTGCGGCAATATTTATTGAGACCCCTTCAAATCCTACTATGAAGGTTGGGGATATAAGGCTTATTGCTGAGTTAGCTCATAAAAGCAATATTCTTACCATAGTAGACAATACCTTTCTTACTCCACTATTTCAAAAGCCTTTAGAGCTTGGGGCGGATATTGTTGTCCATAGTGCTACAAAGTATTTAGGTGGACATAACGATACACTGGCAGGGTTTATTGTGGTAAATGACAGTGATCTTGCTGACAGGATAAAGTTGATACAAAAATCTGTGGGAGCTGTTTTGTCGCCATTTGACAGTTGGTTGATACTTCGAGGCATTAAAACTCTTAGTGTTCGGCTTTTAAAGCAGCAGGAAAACGCGATAGCAGTTGCTGGATGGCTAAAAAATAACGAAAAGGTTGAAAAAGTATACTACGTTGGCCTCCCCGAGCATGAGGGCTATGAAATTAATAAAAAACAGTCAACAGGTTTTGGTGCTATGTTATCCTTTACTGTAAAAGATGAGGCTTTGGTTGAGAGAATATTGGAAAGAGTAGAACTTATAACGTTTGCAGAAAGCCTGGGTGGAGTTGAAACCTTGATAACTTACCCAATAGTTCAAACCCATTCTGCAATACCAAAGGAAATACGGGATAGAATTGGGGTCAATGAAAAGCTGTTGAGACTTTCAGTAGGAATTGAGAATGCAGAAGATATAATAAACGACTTAGAGCAGGCAATGGGTCACTAGGGGGAAGTTACTATGAAATTTGGTTCAAAATTAATACACAATGGACATGAAACAGATAAAACTACCGGAGCATTAAGCATACCTATTTATCAGGTGTCTACCTACCAACAGGATATCTTTGTTCCACAGGAATACGATTATTCCCGTTCTGGAAATCCGACAAGAAAGGCTTTGGAAGAGACCATTGCCATTCTTGAAGGCGGCAAGAGAGGTTTTGCTTTTGCCTCAGGTATGGCAGCAACATCATCGGCTCTTTCAATATTTTCAGCAGGAGACCATATAATAGTATGCGAGGACGTTTATGGCGGTACTTACCGCATTGCAACAACATTTTTTCAGAGATTTAATCTCGAAGTTACATTTGTAGATGCTTCGGATCTTGATAACATAAAAAATAATATAAAGAAAAATACCAAGGCCATATTTCTAGAAACACCATCAAATCCTTTGTTGAAGATAACAGATATCAAAGGGGCTGTAAAAATTGCCAAAGATAATGATCTGCTTGTTCTTATTGACAACACATTTATGTCCCCATATCTTCAAAGGCCTTTGGAGCTTGGCTGTGATATTGTAATACATAGCGCAACCAAGTTCATAGGAGGACACAGTGACGTTATTGCCGGCCTTGTGGTAGTTAAAGACGAGCTTTTGGCAAAGAGGGTTTATGCAGTTCAAAATGGTTTTGGAGCAGTATTAGGTCCACAGGACAGTTGGCTCCTACTCAGAGGAGTAAAAACTCTAAAAGTAAGGCTTGATTACCAGCAACAAAATGCTATGAAGCTTTCGGAATGGCTTGTAAAGAATCCGAATGTTAACAAGGTTTACTATCCTGGGCTTTCAGAACATCCCGGAAGGGAAATTAACGAAGGTCAGGCGGATGGATCTGGAGCAGTTCTTTCCTTTGAGGCAAAAGATGAGGAAACAGCCAGAAGATTTATGAAAAAGGTTAAGATGGCAGCCGTTGCAGTAAGCCTTGGAGGAGTTGAGACTATTGTTTCATATCCGGTTAAGATGTCTCATGCAGCTATTCCAAAGAACGAGAGGGAAAGACTTGGTATAAAGGATAGTCTTATTCGTGTATCAGCGGGCTTGGAAGATATTGATGATTTGGTTCAAGATTTCGAAAGAGCATTTGAAGAGTAAAATACGAATTGAGCATACGTTCATATAACTACTAGACTTTACAGCCACAAATTACAGATATAAATACAAGTGGATGGGAAGGACTACAAATATAATTATAAAAACAGGAAGCTATGAACCATATTGGATGACTGAGACGGTTTATGGCTTTTATTTATGCTAAAGAGTTTCATTTATACTTCCGGTCGATAGCGACACAATTTAAGGTTTAACTGATTAAGTATCGGCAGCTGCATTTACATTCATAAGAAAAGTAGTTTATAAAAGCTATTGGAAATTTTAAGGGGAAAGTATATAATTAAAAGAATATATTTTGGTGGTGGAGGGAGATTATGGAGTTTATAATTGGCAATGAAACTCAACTGGAAGCCTGCGCTAGTTGCCTAAGCAATTGTGTTCTTGGGGAAAGATACTTTTATGATAGGAAACACACAGTCGAGTTTCTTAAGGAAGGGTTTGAAAAAGGAGAAATATATGTATCATGCCTTATGCAGTTGTAGGTAATTGATACCAATTCCACAGAAAAAAGTCAAG
>CAZLZR010000164.1:0-4763 GCA_964564015.1 uncultured Acetivibrio sp. | reverse complement strand
AATTAATTATAAAATTGCTACTAAAGTTTTATGGTGCGAACTTCTAAAGACGGGGGTCAATAGAAATACATAGAAAAACTCCTTTTGTATTTTATCGCAGCGATAATTTCTGCTATTTTTGCAGCTATCACTGCGATATATTATTTTGTAATTCTCATTATTGAATCAAATCAAATCATTCCTTAATATTTCTAATGTCAAATCGAATTTGATACTTGAATTGTTACTGAATCTGTTATGTGTTATAATGAAAAAGCTGAAACGTTGTTTGATGGAGGTGGAACCAATATACTCTAACTTTGCTTATATTTATGACAAGCTTATGTATGATATAGATTATTCAAAATGGGCAGATTATATTGAAGAAATATTTAAGATAAATAATCGTAAACCATCGTTAGTTCTTGATTTGGGCTGTGGAACAGGTAACTTTTGCATTGAGATGGCAAAAAGGCGATATGACATGATCGGTATTGACATGTCTTTGGATATGTTAAATTGTGCAAAGTCCAAGAGCGAAGAGCAGGGAATGAATATTTTATACCTGAACCAGGATATGACTAACTTTGAGTTGTTTGGTACTGTTGATGTGATAGTATGTCTTATGGACAGTCTTAATTATATACTCTATAAAAGAGATATAAAAAGGATGTTTAAACTTGTTCGGAATTACTTAAATCCGGATGGAATTTTTATATTTGATATAAATACCCCATACAAGTTTGAAAATGTGTTGAGTGAAAATGTTTTCTATGATATTTCTGATGAAGCAACATACATCTGGCAAAACTATTATAACAAAAAGTCAAAGGTTTGTGAGTTTGAACTTACTTTTTTCATTAAATATTGCGAAGATTATAAAAAATTTGATGAAATTCACTACGAAAGGTCATATGAAAGGTCTGAACTTAAAGAGTTGATAAACGGGAGCGGGTTAAAGCTTTTAAACATATATGATGAGTTAAAGCTAAGTAAACCTTCTCGGAAGAGTCAAAGGAACTTTTTTGTATGCAGTGCAAATAAAGTCTGATATTAACAAATGGCTGTAAGTATTTCGTAAAGATAGTTTATATGAAGAACAGACATAGTACATGTATTATTTATATTATGACATATCGGGATTTTTGTAATGAAGAGTAAGTGGCTGGAGGTTTTATGGCTTTTTTTGAAGATGTATATGATATAGTACGGAAAATTCCAAAAGGAAAAGTTGCAACATATGGTCAAATTGCCAGGATGTTGGGGCAGCCGAGGAGAGCAAAGATTGTCGGATGGGCTTTACATAAAAATCCATATTTTGGAGAGGTGCCATGTCACCGTGTAGTGAACAGAAATGGGGAAATTAGCTCCGGGTTTGCATTTGGAGGTTTGATGGAGCAAAGAAAGCTGCTTGAGAATGAAGGTATAATTTTCGAAAAAGACGGAAAAATAAATTTGCAAAAGTATATTTGGGAGCTTTAAAATGCCAATAATTTTATTAATATAAAAATTATTGGATTGACAAGCTGTAGCAAATTATGATAAACTATTAAAGATTTAGTAAACGCATGGAAATGTGTGGCTAAGTTAAAGTATCTAGTTCAGGAGGAGTGCAGGATGGAGAGAGGAAGAGTTAAATGGTTTAATGCTGAGAAAGGATTTGGCTTTATCGAGAGAGATGGCGGAAACGATGTATTCGTTCATTTTTCAGCAATAAACATGGATGGCTACAAGACACTTGAGGAAGGTACAGAAGTTCAGTTCGAAGTTGTTGAAGGTGCTAAAGGACCTCAGGCTTCAAACGTAACAAGAGCTTAATCGGTGTCTACAAATATTATATAGAGATGGCCGAACTCACCCCGGTATATTAATACCGGGGTTTTAACTTTTTAAAATGTGTATTTCAAAATTCTGTAATCAGTAATTAGGTATAACGAAAAAATAACATCCTATTCTCATATTTTGAAAACATTATCAAATCAAGTTTTTTCGTTATCCAGAGTATGAATTTATATTTTAGTCATACCTTAATTCAATAAATATTATTTTAGAATTAAAGCCTTATTTATATATGATGTTTATAACCAATAATATAGATGGAAAGGAAGAATTTTTAATGGAAGACTATGTGATCAGGGCAACTGCAGCAGAAGGCACCGTTAGGGCAGTTGCGGCAATTACTACAAATATGGTAATAGATGCAACAAAAATTCACGGATTATCACCATTGGCTTCTGTTGCATTAGGTCGGACTATGACTGCAGCTTCATTAATGTCAACGTTTTTTAAAGGTTCTAAGGATACACTGACAATACAGATTAAAGGGGATGGACCATTGGGGGGAATTGTCGTAGTTTCGGATTCTAATGCTAATGTCCGGGGATACGTTTACAACCCATTAATCTACTTGCCGCCAAATGAATATGGCAAGTATGATGTTGCAGGAGCAATTGGAGCTAATGGATATCTTAATGTTATAAGGGATCTTGGACTTAAAGAGCCTTATATTGGATATGTTGATCTATTGTCAGGGGAAATAGCAGAGGATATTGCATATTACTTCGCATCATCGGAGCAGGTACCGTCTGTAGTATCTTTAGGAGTACTGATTGATTCTGAAGAGTTAATACATTGCTCAGGTGGCTTTATAATTCAGCTTATGCCGGGAGCTGACGAAAATACAATAAGCGTTATTGAGGAAAAGATCAATGGTTTACCTCCCGTTACAAAGCTTCTTTCCGAAGGGAAAAAGCCTGAAGATATACTTGAACTGGTTCTAGGCGATATGAAGTTGAAAATTGGGGAAAAATCGCCATGCAAATACAATTGTAATTGTTCGAAGGAACGTATGGAAAAAGGTTTGCTGAGCCTTGGGAAAAAAGAGATAATTAGCATGGTAGAAGAACAGCATGGTGCCGAAACACAGTGTCACTTCTGTAACTCGAAGTATCAATTTACCGAGAAAGAACTACTGGACTTGATAAACGATTAGTCTTTGTTATTGTAGTTTGGTTTATAACATAGTTTTCAGATGTTAAAATGTGAAATGTAAGTGCTGTAATACTATGCATAAGAGAGCATGCCAAAGCTTTTTGAAGAAATTTATTAATAAATCTAAAATAATAACAATTTAGGTGTTGACTTGAGCTAATTAATTTTGTATACTATCAATTGTCGCTGAAACGCGATGTGGTGGTACGGGCGCTTAGCTCAGCTGGGGGAGCACCTGCCTTACAAGCAGGGGGTCATAGGTTCGAGCCCTATAGTGCCCACCATATTTGGCCCGGTAGTTCAGTTGGTTAGAATGCCAGCCTGTCACGCTGGAGGTCGAGGGTTCGAGCCCCTTCCGGGTCGCCAATTAGCCCAGATAGCTCAGTCGGTAGAGCAGAGGACTGAAAATCCTCGTGTCGCTGGTTCGATTCCGGCTCTGGGCACCAAAGATTTTTGCGGGTTTAACTCAGCGGTAGAGTGTCACCTTGCCAAGGTGAAAGTCGCGAGTTCAAATCTCGTAACCCGCTCCATAACAACACAGGAAATAGATGCTAAAGTCAGACCTGAATCTGGCTTTTAGTATCTAAGTCCGATAAATACGGCGCCATAGCCAAGTGGTAAGGCAGAGGTCTGCAAAACCTTTATCCCCCAGTTCAAATCTGGGTGGCGCCTCCAATGAAAAAGCCTCGTTTACAGGGTTTCCTGTAAATGAGGCTTTTTCAATGTATAGGTTTTTTGCTAAATTGGGTACTATTTGGGTACTGCGAGAAAATAAAACTATTAAATGGTAAGAAATATAATACACTAATCAGAAGAATTTTCATCAGTACTATTTGTATTATTTTTATCAACTAATAGCAGATTTTCTAATTTAGTTGCTGCCTCTTCATCCCGACATTTTAAGGAATGAGCGTAAATATCTAAAGTGGTTGATGTACGAGAATGTCCTAAACGTTTGCTAATAGTAGTTATATCTACTCCGAGAGATACGAGAAGTGAGGCATTGGTATGCCGGAGCTGATGGAACGTTATCGGCGGTAGGTTATGGCGTTTTAGGAAGGTATGAAACCAAACCGTAGGCCGGGATGGGAATATAGGAGTACCATCTGTCTGAGTGAAAAGCTTGTTGCTACCTTTCCATAAATCACCCAATTTATTTTGCTCTTCGTTTTGCCAGGTATGATACTCTTCGAGTAAAGAGATAACATTGTTTGGCAAAGTAATTTCACGATTGCTTGAATTCGTTTTTGTAGATTTCTCAAAGCATCCTTTTCCAGAAACATATTGCCTTGCTTTGTTAATTGAGAGAATATTTCCTGATATATCACTCTATTCAAGGGCAACCACCTCGGAGAGCCGTAAGCCTCCATAAATTGTAATATAAATCATTACTTTGTATTGTAAAGGCTCATTTTCAAGACATTCAAACATTTTTACAACATCTTCATTATCATAAAATTTTGCATGGCTTTTTTCAACCTTTGGTGGTTTTAGTCTTTTCGCAGGATTTGACTCAATCAATTGCCATTGAACGGCTGCTGTGAGTAGTGCAGATATTAAACGGTGATGATGTGCAATAGTTCTACTCGAAAGTTTTTTATCTGATTCATGTATAGAGAATAACTTATGTAGTGGAATACCAAAATAGTTGCTTAATTTGTTTGCAGTTTCTTTGTTTGTGGGGAATTGTTTTTTAATTCTCTTTAAAGTTTTTTGATTTATGCCTGAAGAAATGCTTATCAGGTCTTATGCACTTGATGTAATTTGATACCAAAAATTTTCTAAGAAAATGT
>CAZLZR010000163.1:0-4792 GCA_964564015.1 uncultured Acetivibrio sp. | reverse complement strand
CCGATTTATAGACGAAAACCCCTTTAATTCCATAATTTTGTTTGTTAATATAATAATGAAGTGTTATACTATTTTAAATAGTAGAAATGAGGTGTACAATTTGCCTTTTGATGGTGTCGTAGCTAAAAACGTAGTAATCGAGTTATCTGATATCCTTGTTGGTGGTCGTATAGAAAAAATATATCAGCCTGAGCATGACGAAGTATTAATACTAATAAGAACTAAAGGTCAGAATCTAAAATTGATTCTATCTGCAAATGCCAGCTATCCAAGGATTCATATTACCAACTTATCTAAGGAGAATCCGGTTAATCCTCCCGTTTTTTGCATGCTTCTAAGAAAACATATATCCGGAGGCAAAATAATAAAAGTTGAGTTTTATGACTATGAGAGAATTATCTCTGTTCATGTTGAAGCAGTAAATGAACTTGGAGATATTACATATAAGAAACTTCTGATTGAGATAATGGGAAAACATAGTAATATTATGCTGCTTAATGATGGAGATATAATAATTGATTCCATAAAACACATAGACAGCGACATCAGCAGAGTGAGAGAAGTTATGCCTGCAAGACCTTACATATTGCCCCCCGGACAGGACAAAGTAAATCCTGAGACTATTGATATTGATTCTTTCTTTGAAAATGTAAAAGATCACCAGTCCCGGATTTCAAAATATCTTTTAAGTAATCTCAAAGGCTTCAGTCCACTACTTTGTGATGAAGTATGCCACAGGGCAGGAATAGACGGCAAGGTTCCAATTACCGACTTGTCTTGGAACGAACTCGAAAATCTGAAAGTTTCTTTACTCAAAGTTAAATCAAACCTGTCTGCTTCAAGCTTTTCTCCCTGCATTGCATGGAGTGACGAAACAAAAAGCAAGCCTTTAGACTTCCATTCACTGGAAATGACCCAATACCCATATATTGAACATCTCTCTTCCATCAGTGAAACATTGGATTTGTTCTATACCTCCAAGGACAATGCCGAGAGACTTTTGCAAAAGAAAAGCACTATTACAAAGGTTTTAAATAACAGTATTGACCGGTGCAATAAAAAGATTTCTATCCATCAGGATACCCTTAGAGAAGTAGCAGACCGTGAAAAATTCAAGCTCTATGGTGAACTTATCACAGCAAATATTTATTGCATACAAAAAAACTCGAAGCAGGTGTCCCTGATTAATTATTATAGCGAAAACGGTGAATATGTCGACATACCTCTCGATGAAAATATGCTGCCACAGGAAAATGCCCAAAGGTATTATAAAAAATATGCAAAAGCGAAAAATGCCTATGCTTATACCAGCACTCAGCTAGAGGAAGCATTTAAAGAACTTGAGTACCTTGAAAGTGTTCTCCAGAATCTTGATAGTGCTTCTACCACACAAGAAATAGAAGAAATCAGGCAGGAGCTTGTTGAGGTCGGATATATAAATGAAAGCAAAAAAGCTAAGTTCAAGAGGAATATTAAGGCCTTAGAGCCATATTTATATAAATCATCTGACGGATTTGACATTTTTGTAGGCAGAAATAACGTCCAAAACGATTTGCTGACTTTGAAGACCTCTTCCTCAAACGATATGTGGTTTCATACAAAAAATATACCCGGATCCCACGTAATCGTTAAAAAACAAATGGGAGATGTCCCGGAAAACACATTACTTGAAGCTGCATTGATAGCAGCATATCATAGTAAGGGAAAATTATCCTCGCACGTTGAGGTAGACTACACCCAAGTAAAAAATGTAAAAAAACCAAATGGTGCAAAACCAGGAATGGTTATTTACGACAGTTACAAAACTATAGTCGTAACACCTGATGAAAGTAAAATCAGAAGGTTAAAATATATAATTAAGTAAGGAGTTGCTTTATATGTTATCACAAAAGATAGTTAATAATCTTTCCGGTTCTTCATGGATAAGAGCAATGTTTGAGCAAGGAGAAAGCCTTCGTAAACTATATGGAAAGGACAAGGTATACGACTTTACTCTTGGCAATCCGGATCCTGAACCACCAAAAGAGGTTAAGGAAGTTTTGAAAAATACAATTCTGGAAGGTAAGCCCGGAATGCACGGTTATATGAGCAATGTAGGCTATGAAGATGTAAGGAAAAAAATCGCAGACAATATTAGCAAAGAAACATGTCTCTCCCTATCTTCTCAACATATTATAATGACCTGTGGTGCTGCCGGCGGACTTAATGTAGTTTTGAAATCAATTTTAAACCCTGGCGAAGAGGTGCTGATTCTTGCACCATTTTTTGCCGAGTACTTAAACTATGTAGACAACCATGGCGGTAAATCTGTTATAATACCTTTTTGCAAGGACTCTTTTGATCCTGACCTTGACGTACTAAAAAAGAATATTAATGCAAAGACAAAAGCTATTATTATAAATTCACCAAACAATCCTTCAGGACATATTTACAGTAAGGATACCCTGGAAAAGATTTTCAGTATTTTGGAAGAGAAGGAGAAAGAGTACAATATAACTATTTGTGTTATATCGGATGAACCGTATACAAAACTTGTGTATGACGGCTTCAGCATCCCAAGTATATTAAAAATGTACAAGAACTCTTTTGTAGTAAACTCATTCAGTAAATCGCTCTCACTCCCCGGTGAAAGAATAGGCTACATTGCCGTAAATCCCCAAATCAAGGACATTGAACTTGTACTTGCATGCCTTGCTTCCTGTAACCGTTCCCTGGGTTATGTAAACGCACCTGCTCTCTTCCAGAAAGTAATAGGTGCAGCACTTGATGCCTCCGTTGATGTAAATATATATAAAGAAAGACGCGACACATTATATAATAAACTCACAAGCCTTGGGTTTACGTGTATAAAACCACAAGGTGCCTTTTACCTGTTTCCAAAGTCTCCAATTGAAGACGATGTAGCATTTATTCAGAGTGCAGTTAAGTATAACCTCCTTCTGGTGCCGGGTAAAGGTTTTGGTGCCCCAGGCTACTTTAGAATTGCTTATTGCGTAAGTGTAGATACTATTAAGAATTCCTTCCCGGCATTTGAATCGCTGGCTAAGGACTATAACCTCGGGAAATAAGGAAATAATACCAAGCTCAAACTTTGATAAAGGCATTTCGCGCCATAAGACTTTAACATAATGATTTTGCAAAAATCAAACTCTTCTAAGAAGAATAGTATATCGGATTTTTATATTGAATATTTGTAGTCTCTGCACTAAGATATTGACCCAAACAATAAAGAGCATATATCAGAAGCATTCCTGATATGTGCTCTTTCTAAAATGACGGGTGCATGTAATAAATGTGAAGAAAAATATGCGTCCTAAAATGACTAATCTCTGGACTTTATAGCCATCAATATCCCGTTTTTTAATGTAATCTCTGCAACTTCAGCACTAAACTCATTGCTTATTCCCCTGCTTGATCCCATTTCAATATCCTCACAATTCAATTCATAATACAAGCCTTTTGTAGATATCCCTTCTACAACATCAGTCAATGGAAGCAAAGTCAGTTTGAAACCTTCTTCTCTCAAAATACTAATCCGGTCTTTGAACAAAGTTATCTCGTTATGCTCATTGACGATGACCCCTGTTATACCCTTATCAAGCATCTTCCTGAGCAAAAAAATATTTCCCAGGGAGTGGTCAAGCCTAGTACCTACGCCTCCGATTATAATAATTTCAGTGTAGCCTCTCTCAACAGCAAAATTAACGGCAATTTCGGTATCAGTCATATCCTTCTCGCTTGGATATTTAACAACCTTCACATTAAAACTGTTTAAGTACTCAAGATCCTCTCCAGTTATGGAATCCAGGTCACCAAGCAAAACATCCGGAACCAGTCCCATATTTCTTATATGTCTGGCTCCGCCATCAACACAAATAATGAACTTTGCCCTCTTAAAATACTTTTCATGGTAAGAGTAATCAACTACACTCCCACTACATACAATCACTGCAGTCATATGATAAAACCACCCGATATACAATTCTTCCAAGAATATTTCCAAACAAAAAACTACAAACAATATGATTTTTCTTTCAGTTCTTTAATTATTTGGGATGTATCCGGCGAATTGAAAATTGTTGATCCTGATACAATTATATTTGCACCGGCTTCGGTAACCTTGTATATATTGTTGCTGTCAATTCCTCCGTCAACTTCAATATCAACATCGATACCTCTGCTTACAATAGTTTCACGTAAAGCCTTAATTTTTTTTGTTGAAGATTCAATATATTTCTGTCCGCCAAAACCAGGGTTAACAGTCATAAGTAGTACCATATCCAACTCATCAAGAACCCATTCAATAGTACTTAAGGATGTAGCCGGATTCAAGGCCACAGCAGCCTTTATCCCGTGCTGTTTTATCTTTTGTATGGTACGATGAAGATGGCAGGACGCCTCAACATGTACTGTAATTATATCAGCCCCGGCCTCTACAAAGCTGTCAATATAATTATCAGCAGCTTCTATCATTAAATGAACATCAAAGGGCAACTTGGAAATCTTTCTTAATGCCTTGACTACCGGAGAACCTATCGTTATGTTAGGAACAAAGTGTCCATCCATAACATCTATATGTACCAGGTCAGCACCCGCTTCCTCTATCCTTTTGACCTCATCACCCAATCTGGCAAAATCCGCTGAAAGTATGGATGGCGCAATTCTAATCAATTATAAACACTCACCTTTCCAATTCCCGTATAGAGATTTACAAAAACAGGATTTATATAATTCTCCATACTAAGGGATAACGAAAAAATAACTTCCTATTCTCATATTTTGAAAACATTAT
>CAZLZR010000162.1:0-4888 GCA_964564015.1 uncultured Acetivibrio sp. | reverse complement strand
TCCACTGACTCATGCTTCCATTCCACAATCCAGGCAGTTCTAAAGCCTTCAAGCTTCGCCCTTGATAGCTTTTATAAGAGATGAATCCAGTCTCAGAATCAATATACTTGTAAAGATTATATCTTTCTCCTTGATAGTTCTTTAATGAGCAGACTATATCCACTGGATTGAAATGAGTAGATCCGGCAACAATTCTGGCAACTTCAGGATCTTGCATGTTTAATTGAGTCGATTCAACTATCTGTAACGATGTAGAGCCATCTGCATCGCAGGCAATATATGGTCCACCCCCAGGTTCACCAAGGTTTTTTACCATTCCACATACTCTAACAGGTCTGTCCAACTTTTCCCTCAGATATTCTTTAACTATTGGTTCTGGAAGAGAAGGAATAGTTATACAAAGTTCGTTTTCAAGAAATGAGATTATTTCACTGTTGAGAGTCTCATTAAATTCTTCATCCAAACGTTTCAAATAGGTGAAAATTTTATTTTGCATTTCAATAAGAACACCTGCCAATATTCTCTTCCACTTTACTGTCTCATCAATATACTGCTCTCTAACTACATTATCTATATTTTTAATAAATACAATATCTGAATCTAAATCATTCAAATTTCCGATAAGAGCACCATGTCCACCTGGCCTAAAGAGTAACTTTCCATCATCTGATCTAAAGGGGTTATTGTCCAAACCTACAGCAATCGTGTCAGTATCAGGCTTTTGAAGAGTAAAATCAATTCTATAACCTGTCTTGAATCTTTCGGAATACTTAAATTTAACCTCTTCAAAATGCTTTTTAAAAGCTTCAAGATGTTCAGGTGAAACTGTAACAGTAAGAGCTGCTTCTCCACTTCTTTTTCTCGCATAAAGTGCAGCCTCAACCAAATGCTCTTCAAAAGCTGTCCTTGATCCATCAGAATATTTATGAAATTTTATCAAACCTTTAGGTAAGTTGCCATAATTAAGTCCGGAGTTACTTAAGAGATAATCCAGCACTTTCAATGGATCCGATTTGTCAAACCCTTTAAGTTTAGTCAAATCATCATAAAAGGCAAATTTTTCGATATTTGTAAAAAATAGCTCTGCAGGGGTACCAGTAATATTGTTCCCAAGTTCCAATTCTTTTTTTGCATCAAACAGATCTTTAAACATTCTTGAAGCAGCACCGGAAGCCGGAACAAATTTGCAAGGAACACCATCATAATTGATGTATCTTTTTTCTGCTTCAGACTGTTCCTGCTGATTGAGGACCCTTATACCTCTATTTGCTGTAGCAGGTGAAACAATTCTCAAAAAAGGGAACCCCGACTTAAAAAATTCTATCTCTCTCAAAACTTTCTCAACACTGGAACCATGTTGCTTTATATGCTCTATATCTTCATTACTAAACATATGAATTGAATTTTATTTTATTTGCAATTTCCTTATATAAATTTTCCTGAACCTCTCTCCTATAAACATACCCACTTCTGATTTTTTCAAATAACAAAGGATCCTTTCTAAGAAGTAAATCTGTTTCATAGACAGGAAAAGATTCATATAATATCCTGAAAATCCATTCCTGAACATCGTCAATTTTATCATCGAGACCTGACAATCGTTTATATGGCGGATATCCTATCTTAAAACCAGACAAACTTTCTATTCCAAAAAAATTACCGAGAGCATTCACAGACATTACAGTAGCATTAATTTTCCCCTCAAGTGAATATCCTGCTATGTGTGGAGTAGCAATATCTGCTACCGAAAGCAATGGCAGGCTAATATTCGGTTCATTTGACCAGACGTCAATAATTACTGCCCCTAATTTATCTGAATACGAAACAAGTGACTCTTCATCCAGTACTTCTCCCCTTGATGAATTAATGAAAATACAACCGGGCTTCATTAGTGAAAAACACTCATCGTTCAACATCGCTAAAGTGTTACAATCCAAAGGCAAGTGTAAAGTAACAATATCGGAATTTTTAAGGACTTCCTCCATAGAATAATAATCAGAAGGTCTAAGAGCACTTCTGTAAGAGAAGAGCAAGTCACCTTTCGGAATCTGCCCTGATTCCAGAATAGCTCTAACCGGTGGATCACACCGCATAATATTAAAACCTAACATTTCGAGAACCCAAGCCAACCTTTCACCCACATTTCCTGCACCAATAATACCTATTGTTTTACCACAAATATTAAAATGTTTGATATGCGATACTGTGAAAATTGATGTCAGTACATATTGTACCACACCCCAAGCATTGCAACCGGCAGCATTAGTAAAAAAAATATTATTCCTTTTACAGTAGTCAATGTCAACATGATCTCTGCCAATAGTAGCTGAAGCAATAAATTTGACAGTGCTTCCATGAAGGAGAGATTCATTGCATATTGTTCTGGTCCTTATGATCATGGCATCAGCATCAACCAGATCTGAAGAAGAAATATCACGTCCTTCCTTGTAAACCACATCAGCAAAAGGCTCTATTACTCCTTTAATAAAGGGTATATCTTTGTCAATGACAATTTTCATCTATTTACTTCAAAATAATCTCTTCAACAACATCATGCTCCAATTCAGCATTAATCATTTTTTTAATACTTTCTCTATTAACAAAAAGTTGGGTCTTTGCTGCAGAGGAGTTTATAGAACAATACAATTTCCCATTTTTAAAGAATTTATTTGTCGTCATCATTGCATATTTTTTCCCAACTGCTTTATCCCATGCTGCAAAGATTCTCGTCCGTTCAAGGCCTTGTTCAAGGCCGTATTCTTTAACAAACATTTTGAGAAGATCACCCAAAGGCATGTAATTAACCCTTTTCATTTCACCCTCCCATCCTCAATTTCAAATGACACAGATTCACCATCAATTTCCTCCAAAATATTTGATATACGTACTTTATTACTATCTGTAATAAATATTTGCCCAAAAAAATCTGAAGAGACAAGCCTTAGCAAATGCTCCACTCTGAGCATATCCAGCTTGTCAAACAGATCGTCCAGCAGAAGAATTGGAGCAACACCGTGAATATTCTTCATAACTGTAAACTGAGCAAGTTTAAGTGCAATAAGAAAGCTTTTCTGCTGCCCCTGAGACCCGCCTCTCCTTATTGGATATCCATCCATTGTGAAATTTAAATCGTCTCTGTGAATCCCAGATGAAGTATACCCAAGAAATTTATCCTTCTCCAAATTTCTTGAAAAAAGTTCGTCAAGCGAACAGGTATGAAGATCGGATTTATATTCAATATTCACCTCTTCTCTGTCACCTGAAAGCATATCATAATAATCCTTAATAACCGGGACCATTTTATTTATAAAATCTTTTCTTTTTAAATAAACATACTCTGCATTAACAGACATTTGCTCATTTATAGTCGACAGAAGCAAGTCAGAGACCACATCACCTTTAAGCAATCTGTTCCTCTGGGCAAGAAGCTGATTATAATTTTGAAGACGTCGTAAATATTCTTTATCTATTTGAGAAAGAATGGCATTCATAAATTTACGTCTCTCTTCTCCACTTTCATTTACAAGAGATGTGTCAGCCGGAGAGACCATGACAATTGGTATAAGTCCAATATGATCTGAAAAACGGTTATAACTTCGGGAATTTCTTTTTAAGTGTTTCTCACCATTAATATTAAATGAAAGAGAAATAATATCTACTCCATTATTGTTATCCCTAACATACTCTCCATTAATTGTAGCACAATCAGTATTGTATCTAATTGAGAAATGATCTATAGAAGAAAAAAAGCTTTTGGTCATTGAAAGATAATACACAGCATCAAGCAGGTTTGTTTTACCCGAGCCATTGATTCCTGTAATGCAATTAATCTTGGGAGATAAGACAATTTGTGTTTCTGAAATATTTTTAAAATTATTAATTGTAATTTTTTTTAGATACATTTTTCAGTGCTTCTGTTTCCAAGCAAAGTTACTCCTTTTTCAATTAATAAATATTTGTGTTTAGACAAATTATTGTAATTTTGCAGTCTGCATAAAAGAGAAATTATATGTCTAAGAAGAAAAAACACGAACAAGAGGCTGTTTCTGAAGTTGTGAATCAAACTGAACATTTTATCGAAAAATTCAAGAAACCTTTAATGTATTCAGTAATTACAATATTAGCTATAACAGCTGTTATTTTAGGATACAACCAATTTTACCGCAAACCGAAAACTAATGAGGCTCTGGCGCAATCATTTGTGGCCGAGCGTTATTTCCGTGCTGATTCTTTTGCATTAGCCTATAATGGTGATGGTAATGCGCTTGGTTTTAAACAGATAATTGAAGAATACGGAGACAAATCCGGAGCAGCAGTTTATCTGTATGCCGGGATATGTGAACTCCAGCTTGGTCAATACAAAGAAGCTATTGAATACCTTAAAAAATACAAAGGAAAAGATCCCATTCTCCAAGCAAGGGCACTTTGTAACATTGGAGATGCATATGCTTTCCTGGAAAACAACAAGGAAGCTCTTAACTACTACAACAAGGCCGCCAAATTGGCTGATAACGACTATACAGCAGGTTATTTGCTCAAGGCAGGCATAATGTATGAAGAACTTGGAGATATTGACAACGCTCTTAAGGTTTACGAAGAGATCAAGGCCAAATATCCTAATACTGTTGAAGGATATGATATTGATAAATATATTTACAGAATCAAGAAGTAGCAATTATTATTTGATCCATACATATGGGAAGGGCATTTGAATTCAGAAAAGAGAGAAAATTCAAGAGATGGGGAAATATGTCCCGCACTTTTACAAGGCTGGGTAAGGAGATTACAATTGCTGTCAAATCAGGTGGCCCCGATCCTGACAACAACCCTAAACTTAGAGCTATTATCTCAACTGCCCGCTCAGAAAATATGCCCAAGGAAAATATTG
>CAZLZR010000161.1:0-4932 GCA_964564015.1 uncultured Acetivibrio sp. | reverse complement strand
ATTTTATAGAACCTTGGAGCCGATTAGTATATCCTTAATAAAGTTCCAAATATATAGTAAAAACTTTGCAACATCTTTACTTAATTCTGGAAAGATAATAAATATAATGGTGGCCATAGTTAACACCAGCATGATAAAGTTAATTATTCTATTTCTGTTTTCATTTTTATATGCCTCCAGATGTTGAAGAATAGAAGTCTTTTCATTAAATTCTGCACATAGGTCTCCGATTTGTTTGGTAATCTTACTTTTTGAAGCTACAGGGGAGTCCGTTAAAACCCTATAATCATAGGAACGATGCAATTTCTTACCTTCAAATACATGAGCAATTTTATTTTGCGCTTTTTCCCATATATCATCACATACATATCTTCTGTAGAAATCTATGTCTTTTTCATATAAGTATCGAAGCTTTAATAACTTATGCAATCTATTTTTTATGAGTTTTATCTTATTTAGGTTTAGTTTATATGAAATCAAATCATTAGTGACCAACTCATTAAACGCATGAAGTAAAACAAATTTGAAAATATTAGTACTTATATTTTCTGCAAATTCATGTACTATCTGAAAGTCAATAGAATAGTATCCTAGTTCATGTTCCATAGTCAATTCATTTACTACATAAATCAAATCTGTTCGGTTGTTGCGCTCATATCTCCCACTAAGATTTGTCTTAAAAAATAGCTTTCGGGATTCATCAATAAACTGCCCTTGATAACTTGAAATGCCTACAGAATCCCAGAAATGACGAGTAGTCTCTTCCGCATAGTTTATATTGGTTTTATAAATATTAATACTCGGCGGGTTGACGTTTTTTTGATGAAGAATGGTAGGAAAATACTTTTGAATCTTATTATAGAATCGCCACTTAAGTATGGATATGTTCTCATAAATTAAGTCACTTTTCAAATGCGCATTATTATAATGTCCAACATTATAACTTCGTTTACCTCCGCTAATTTTACGATTCTGCGTAAAACCTGGTATAATATAGCCTCTAATATTCACATAATCATTATTAATTATTTGAATTTGCTCTCTTTGATAATTATCAGCAAGATACAAGTGATATTCCATCGAAAGATAAGAAGAATTGACATTTTTGATATAAACATCAAAATAGGAAATAGCTTGGTTTAATGTACTATCTTTTTCAAAATCAAATCTACCAATATCAATCCAGTCGTACCATGACGTCAGTGTATCGTCCATATTTTCAATGTTTCTAAGGATTTCATCAATTGACCGATGTCCTCCGAGAAACTTATGGGAGTATTGTTTTTTTAACAACTTAATCAATCCAGATTTTAGCTGGGAAATGTTTTCTCTCAAAACGAGATCAGATGTAATAATACAAATAGGGGTGTAATATTTCCCTTCGGGAATAGCTAAGTTCTCAACTATAAACTGATGTGGCTCAACAAAATTGCGAATATACGAAGATTTACGTCGATCACGTTTTTCTTTGTCTAAAGTAGCATATTGAGAACAAAAATATTTAAGTTTCACAATACTATATATTGTTTTTTCAATATATCTTTTTCTTATAATTCCGTAATATCTCATATTGCGTCCCCCTTATCAATCTATCTATCAAAAAAGCTTTTATTTTGTTTTTCAAGATATTTGTGATTACCTTCTTGCAAAAAAGCAATAAATATTATATTTTACAATAATCATGCATTTTGTTTCTCTATATTACAAGTTCCTTACCTTAGGGACAAGATTCACAAAGTCAAGACAACAGCGTTGTCCCATTCATGAATGGTAAACTATAGGTTGAAACAAAAAAGGTGTTTCCTTTACGAAGATTTTCTGAAAATCATTGCGATATCGTCTGTTATCGGAATGATTAATACACATACAACTTTCCATTATTGCTATAACTACAAAAATTCTAAACTTCCTGTTATTAGCCTAAGGGGATGTTCTACTTCAATTTTTCGATAACCACATTTTCTATGCTTCTTTTAATTTCACGTAAATTATCGTATTGAACTAAATTTAGTAGTTGACTATCTAGTTCATACTCATCAATAGTTACCTTAAGCTTAGTTGTTATATCATAAATTAATTTTTTACTATAAGTTTTAATAAAAAGTAATTTATCCTCATTACCTAATGGTGTAAAAGAACATTTCATATCAAATCTTGAATTTAGCGGCTCAGGTATAAATTTGCTATAATTTTTATCATTCAGATTTGATGTAAAGACTATGATATACCCATTTAAGTCATGTACATTTCCCGCTCTGTCTGTAAATTGTCCATCCTCTAGTAACTCATAGAAAAAGTTGAATACATTCCCATCTGCTTTTTCAAACTCGTCAATTAAAATAACTTTAGATTCTGATTCATTTACTTTATTAACCAATTCACCGCCTTTTTCACTACCAATATATCCCAGAGGGGACCCTATAAGACTATTCAAAACACCTTCTGTTGAGTAATTACCAAAATTAAGTTTAATCTGTGCTTCACCAGGGTACATTATTTCAGAAAGCAACCTGGCAAATTCAGTCTTTCCAATCCCTGATTTCCCACAAATAAAAATAGACATAATTTTACGTCGTCCTATCCTATTTAATAACTTAAATTTAAGTAAGTTTGCTTTGAAAGCATATTTGAAATTCTCATGTCCTTTTAATTGATCATTTAATGAATTAACAATACTAATAACATCATCAGTTACACTTTCATATTTCACATCATTTTCACAATCAGTACATTTATCAACCATCTGTGATATAAAATCTTTTTGAGTTCTAAATATGAATGGAAACAATTCATGCATATTATCAATTAAGCACTTGTGAATCAAATATCTGATATTTTCTCTTTTAGACAATTCCACAAAAATCAATTCATATACAAAAACTTGATCTTTTCTAAATTTAAGATATTCAATAAGTGTAGTAATGTCTATAAAATAAGAAGTATTCTTATCAAGTTTGTCAAAATTAAAATTTGCATTAATGCCATTGAAATCTTTTACAAGTTGAGAAAAACTAAATATATTAACTTCGTTTGCTTTTTCACAAATTTCAATTGCATCTTTATATACATAGATTTCATTTGTCATTGAATTAATACAGATGATCTCGTCAGGCAACTGATTAATTTCTTTTTCAGAGATAAAATAATGAATATCGTCATCACTAAATATAAACGGATACATGTCGGTGAATTTTTTCTTTTCATTGGAAACCAAAGTGAATACAACATTAGGAAACTGAGAGCTTATTTCATCTATATATTCTTCTATCACTCCACGATGCCATCTATTGTTACTTGTATCATAAAAAAAATTAGTAAGATCAATCGCATTAAAAGAAATAGATAATCCATGTATATCACTTACAGAACTACAATCTCTTAATATAGATGTCAAGGTAACAAAATCATAGTCATTAAGTTCATTTTTTAATTCAGATAATTTTTCTATGTCATATATATATAGACTTTTAGCCATTAGAACCACCATCCTTGATAGTAATTTCTTGAATGATAGCGATTAAGTCTATTAAATGATGCAAGCCCTTAATTTTGTTATGTTCAATTTTAAATTCATAATCTTTCCCAGCTTTAGTATTTGAACTTTGTAATAACTCTCCTTGTTTTCCTTTATTATTACGAATCAACTCGTCTTTGTATGATTCAGAGAATAATTCCAGGAACTTTGATGATATGCTGTCAATTATAGAAAAATCAATTTCTCCTCGATATATACCTATGACACTGAGCTTTCCTAACTGTAAGTCATTATGAGAGTAGCTGTTTTCAAAGTTAACTTTTGACTTATATGGGATTCTAATTAAGTAATTATTTTCATTATAGTCAAAAGTATAATCTATAGTAAAGTCATCCAACATTTCATCCATCATTTTTGAAAAATTTAGCTCAAAATTATCCTCTTTTGAAAGTTGCTTCATATTTCCGTCTTTTAAAACATTTAGTACCATAACTGTATCATCAGTATTACACTGCTTCAATTCTACATTTTTGAACAATAAAATATTTCCCAATTCTTCTTTATTTGAATTACGTTTTCTTATAGCTGAATATATTGTTCTTAGCATAATTGATTTAGTTGTTTTAACATCAAAGTCTTCATAAACACTGGTCTTATTAGTATTTTCTATTGCATGATTTACCGAAGCTCCTCCTATTCCAGCTTTATTAAAATTCCCGGAAATGTCCGATTTTAAAATTTGCTGATCGCTTCGTTCTTTTTTTACTGTTTTCATAATTTTATTATCAATCAACATTGCAATTTCATGTACTTTTGATGTGTTAATATAAAACAAATTAAACAACTCATCCTTGTTCTCTGATTCATTACTAGGATTCTCACCTTTTCTATATAATTTAACTGCCAAGCATATAAATGAAAAAAGAAATAGAGCCACAATTATAAACTCTTCATATTTTATAAAAAGCGTATTAATTAGCATTATTTTTATTACAAGTCCAGTAATAATTGTGGAGACAATGGTTGTCATAAGTAGGTCAAATAATGAAAACAAATACTTATGTAAAATAGCTTGTACTATATATGTTAGGAGAAAAAGTACCAATGGTACGACAAACCAATACTTACCAAAATTCGCACTATCAAAGTATATACTCGCTTTTATCGAAAAACAACTCATAATTATGGTTCCAATTACAATCGGTAGTTTTCCACTCAAAATGTAATTTTCTTTTATGTCATCTCTCATTATTTACCTCTCTATAACCATATATTATACACTTCAACTTTGCCTAATAGATAAAATATACTCCAGTAAAACCAAGCCCTAATAATTTATTTCCAATATTAATTTTACATAAATAATCTTACTAAGTCTACAATTTTTTACATTGAATATAATTAAATTTATAAATTTAGATAAATAAAGATTCAAACGGCTTCGGGTTCTATAAAAT
>CAZLZR010000160.1:0-4973 GCA_964564015.1 uncultured Acetivibrio sp. | reverse complement strand
TAAGACACCTCCTGTTTTGGGAGTATTATCTCATGTTTGTAAATTTATTAACAGATGGGTCTTATTTTACGTTTACGAAAATACGAACAAGGATTATCAAATGCATCAGTAAAAAAAATATATGCAATACTTAATTCTGCCCTTAATAAAGCAGTACTTTCAGATTTAATAATTAAAAATCCACTTAAAGGCATAGAATTGAGTGATGTTGACAGTGAAGAAGTTCATATTTTTACTAAGGAAGAGCAGTCAGCTTTTCAAAACGCTATCAAAGGTAGTTACTTCTATGAATTATTTATGACGAGCCTTTTTACAGGCTTGAGGATAGGGGAAGTTACTGCACTTAAGTGGGAAAATGTTGATTTGGAAAATAGTATAATTAAAGTTCGGTTAACTTCTGCCAGAGTAAAAAACTACACAAGCCAATCTGACTCAAAGACAACAATTTCACTACAAACTCCAAAAACAAAAGCTTCCATTAGGTCTGTTCCAACGCCTAAACCCTTATTAGAAATTCTAAAGATGCATCGGATATCACAGCAAAATAAGGCTGAAGCTTTTAGAAAAAATAATATGTCATTTAATGAACAGGGCTTTGTATTTTGCACTGTAAATGGAAATATTATAGACAACAGAAATGTAATGCGAGCATTTCACAACATTCTTAAAAAGAACAGCCTCCCTGATTATAACCTGCATTCTCTCAGACACACATATGCAAGTCGTCTGCTCGAAAAGGGTTATTCGCTGAGGCACATCAGCGAATTACTTGGCCACAAAGATGTTGCCTTTACCGCAAGGACTTATGCTCATGTACTCCCTGAAGAACTCAAAAAATCTGTAGACTCATTAGAAGATTTATTCTAACCAAAAATAACAAACATCTCCATTATAGCTTCCATCCGATATCGGGTGGTTTTTTAGTTTATAAAGAAAATTAATTTATATGCTTTAATCAAATGGGGACTATAAACTAAACAATACATTCATGCTATTTACTAATTGATTATCTATCAAAACCAAAAACTCCCGAAGTTAAAAACCTCTGAAACCTTTATTTCAATGGAACCCTCAACCAGAATCGGACTAGAGCCTTCATGCTTACCATTATATATTCGTTAAAATCTACTTCACGTTTTGCACACTTAATAATAAATCCATATCTTCATTAATCATTAGCGTAATAAAGTTATAATTTTACGTGAACAATTCGTATATAACTATAACATTATGATTATAATAGTTATAATTTAATTGACATATGTGATTTTTTCACATAAAATAGCATTAAACAAAGGAGACGATTTGCATGTTAATCAGATTTAATGTAGGTAACTATTTGTCCTTTAGAGAAGTACAGGAATTTTCAATGATTGCTGGCAAAGTTAGAAATAAGACTGAGCATATTTATGCTGACCGTAGCTTAAAGTTACTTAAATTTGCTTCCATTTTTGGAGCTAATGCTTCTGGCAAATCAAACTTTGTAAAAGCAATGGAGTTTGCAAGAGAGGTAATTCTATATGGAACTAAAAGACGGTGCAACAACTGTTATTTCAAGTTAGATGAATCATTTGAGAGCAAACCAAGTTACTTTGAATTTGAAATTTTGGTTAATAATAAGTATTATTCTTACGGTTTTGAAATTCTATTAAAAGAGAACGTATTTACATCAGAATGGCTAATAGAGCTTCTCACAAATGGGGAAGAAAAAGTTCTTTTCAAAAGGGACATTACAAAAAACACTTTTGACTCTTCTCTTACAATAAACAATAAAAACCTGAGAAAAAAGTTCGAGGTTTATTCAGATGACATAAAAGCTAATAAGAGTACCCTGTTTTTGTATGAGATTAATAGAAATAAGAATGAGTTATATAAATCTAAAAATGATTTGCTAATTTTCAACGAAGTATTTAGATGGTTTGAAACAACTTTAGATATAAACCATCCATATAATACAATAACAGACTTTTCATATTTTATAGAAACAGAAAAAAGTCAGGTTAGCGAAATCATAAAAGCTTTTGGTACTGGAATTACTGAATTTAATGTTATAGATTTATCTATTGATGAAATACGTGATAAAATTCCGTCACAAATTCTTGAAGATGTGGAAAATAGGATAAATGATATTTTATCGGATAGTAAAAATGAAGAAAAGGCAATAAAGGGTGCTATAACTCTTAAGTCCCCTGATGATTTTTTCATAATCAATTTTGAAAAGAATAAGGAAATTCAAGTTACAACAATAGATTTTGAACATGAAAGAAAAGGTAAGACTTTCAACGTTTCAGAGGAATCAGATGGAACAAAAAGAATATTAGAGTTAATCCAGATTTTATTATCTAAAGAAGGCTCAGTTTACGTAGTAGATGAAATTGATAGAAGTCTGCATCCACAACTAACATTTAAGTTTGTCGAGGCATTTTTAAGGATTGCAGAAAAGAAAAATGTACAGTTAGTAATCACTACTCATGAGTCTAGGCTCTTAGATTTTGGTCTGCTACGTCAGGACGAGATTTGGTTAATGAATAAAAATAAAGATGGTGAGTCTCAGCTTTATTCCTTAGACGAGTATAATGTACGATTTGACCAAAAAGTAGACAAAGCTTACCTTGAGGGTAGGTATGGTGGAGTTCCAATATTCAGTACAATATTTCCTATAAAAGAGGATTAGATTTATGAGGTTATCTAACAAGACTTTTGGACAAAGAACACCGTTTTTTACTGAAAAACAAGAACCAAAGAGCAAGTATATTCTTGTTTACGAAGGTGAAGAAACCGAGGTTCAATACTTTGACGGAATATTAGAAAACAAAGATGAAATAGGGATAAGTCAGCTTATAGATATAAAGCCTATTCTCCGAAGCTATAGGGAGAAATCCTTTAGTCATCCTATAAGAATACTTGATTTCTTAGGCGAATATCTTACTTGTAAACTTGAGAATGGTATATCTGTCAAATTATTCATCGATTGTATAATTGACTTTTTGATAAGTGAACTTGAAGTAAGTGATAATAGTATTTATAGCCCCAAGATGATTGAAATTGACGTATTGAATTATTTTTCAATCAACTTGGGACTTCAACCTGACAGCATTATTACTAATGTTTCAACAGCAATCAGTGAAATCGCTAATCATTTAAAACAAAAAGTAAACTTATATGATAATATTGACCGTATTCAAACCTATGTCGAAAACCAACAAATAGTTTTTAATAAAGAAATTGATAAAGTATGTTTAATCGTTGATAGGGATTTTAGAAATTTTAAAGAAAACCAATACGAATATGTTGTATCTAAGTGCAAAGAGTTAAATTATAAATTATATGTTTCTACCCCATGTTTTGAGTTTTGGCTTTTACTTCATTCACCTGAAGTAAAAACTATTGATAAAGAAAAATTACTGAAGAATAGAAAGATTACAAGTAAAAAACGATTTACAGAAGTTGAGTTAAGTAAAATTTTTAACGGGTATAAAAAAAATGATATAAAATTCAATAAATTTAAGCCAAATATCCCTTTAGCTATATCACAAGGGAAAGACTTTTGTCATGATATTGATAACTTAAAAACAAAATTAGGAACAAATATTGGATTATTACTTGAGGAAATGATTTCCTTCTCAAAGTAACTAAATTAATAAAGAATCTAGATAAAACTACAGTAAATATTTCAATTAGTAATTCCATCCGAAATTTGGATGTTTTTTAGTTTGTAGGGGAAAATTACAAATATACTACACTTCAGTTTAAGTCGAATTATCAATTTGATTATACTTATCAAAAGATAATCTGTCAAAAAGTCTGTCAAAATAAAAAACTCCCGAAGTTAAAAACCTCGGAAGCTTTGATTTCTCTGGAGCCCTCAATCGGAATCGAACCGATGACCTCATCCTTACCATGGATGCGCTCTGCCGACTGAGCTATGAGGGCATGTATTAAATTTCGTGGAGCGGGTGATGGGAATCGAACCCACGCAGTCAGCTTGGGAAGCTGATATTCTACCATTGAATTACACCCGCCTGCAATTTCGAAGCAAAAAGAATTATACCACTAAAACTTATAATAGTCTAGTGGTAATTTCTTTATTTATTCAAATTATTGCTTGGTTTCTTCGAGATATTTCTCCAGCTTGCGTTTTACTCTTTGTAGCGCATTGTCAATAGACTTTACATGCCTGTCCAAATCAACAGCTATTTCTTGATAGGATTTGCCTTCAAGGTAAAGGCCTAAAACCTCACATTCAAGTCCACTGAGGATTTCACCCATCTTTTCTTCAATACCGGAAAATTCTTCCCTGTTGATTACCATTTCTTCCGGATCATTTATTGTGTCTTCACTGATAATATCCATAAGAGTACGATCCGATTCATCATCAAAAATTGGCTTGTTCAATGAAATATAAGAATTTAATGGTATGTGTTTCTGCCTGGTGGCTGTCTTTATAGCAGTTATAATCTGCCTGGTGATACACAACTCGGCAAAAGCACGAAAAGAAGAGAGCTTGTCCTCTCTGAAATCTCTTATAGCTTTATAAAGTCCGATCATTCCCTCCTGTATAATGTCTTCTCTATCTGCTCCAATAAGGAAGTATGTTCTCGCCTTTGCGCGCACAAAACCTTTGTACTTGTTGATCAGGTACTCGAGGGCCTTGTAATTTCCGGTTCTTGTTTCATCTATTATCTCTTCATCGAGCATTGTATTAAAAGACCTAACTACCTCAACCTGCGCATTTGACTTCAAAATAATGCCCCCTCTTGTCATAATTTTATTACAAATATAGAGAAGAAACGCTATAAGAATAGAGGATAATATTTACCATACCTTAGCTTCAAAGGTATAGTAAATCAATAAATAAGGCACAACTATGATTATTATATTTTATAGAGATACCCATGTCAAGTAATTTTTCAAAAACCCACAGCTGAAGCATCATTTTTTTTTATAAGTAAGAACCAACTTTCAATCACGCG
>CAZLZR010000159.1:0-4975 GCA_964564015.1 uncultured Acetivibrio sp. | reverse complement strand
AATACTAGTAACAATCTTAACTTTCGACATACAAAAACCTCCACACATATAAAACTAAAGACCTCTAAACCAATCAATAATATAAAGGGTAAAACGGAAGCAGCGGGCAAAACTGCCATACTTCCTGTAATATGTACTATAATGATGATACCTTCGCATAACTCTCAACCTCCACACCCTCACAGTCAACAGCCTCTACCAGCTTAATAACTATCTGGCCTTTAGTAACATCAACCACAATCTTTCTTCCAGGCTCAAAGCCAAAATTGCGAAGCCATGCACCTGATACTACCACGGAAGAAGAATCCTCTTCCATCCAAAACGCCGAAACCTCAGATAAACGAACCATAAAAAATACCTCCTTAACGTATACAGGCTCTCTGCCTGCTCTCATGTGCGACACAGACTACCGTCAAGTGAATTATTTGTCAATACATTTTAATTTTTTTATTTTTGAATCTCGAGAGTTGATTATTACAACAAAGAATAGATAGGTGTAGCAGGAGAAAAGGTGAATCTTTGAAGTCTCTGACGTAGTGAGTCAAGAGCAAATTCGTCCCCCCCATTTTCAAGAAAGCCAGCGTAGCTTCATATAAAGGGACTATAAGTAACTACGTTAGCACACCATAGTGTCAGGATTGGAGGAGCATACAATAAAAGATTTATTGTATACTTCTCTAATCCTCGTATGTGCTATATGCGTCCTTATATAGGCAAGAAGGTGGTTTTTTAGATGCTCCTGATTTAAATTTCAAATCAAAGATGTGTTGTATTTATCTGAACACTAAATATTAAAACAATAGTAAAATAAATGTAAAAGTTTAAAAGTTTGTAGACTAAAATAAAATTTTTATATAGAATAGTTAGTAGTATTTCTCAAAATAACTTTCATTTGAAAATTGCTAATTAAATTAATTTTTATAATGTAACTAATGTCTATAATGGGAAGCTGGAACTGAGCCTAATAGTCAAGGTAAATTATTTAGTATTGGTTTTATATGCACTAATAGATATGCATTAAAAAAGGAGATACTATGAATAGACAAAGTATAGTGTATGAAAAAATTTTATTTGTAAAAGAGTATTGGAAATACTTACTTGCTGGAGATATTGATATTTTTGACCAAACATATATAGTCGACTTAAAAACGATTTTGATTGATGTCTACACTACTATAGATTATGTAAAAAATAATTATCCTAAAAGAGATATAATAAATTACGGTGATTTGCCATATATATGCAAAGAACTACTATCATTTATGGAAAAAAGTTATTATTTAAAGAGTGATATTAGCAATGAACTTCAACAAATTAAAGCCAATATAGTTATGAATAATTGCTTTGAAAATGTAATGAAAGCTGATAAACTAAGGATTCAGAATATATTCTCAACTATTCAGCGTGATATTAAATCGTGTGAAAATAAGCTTAAAGCTAATAAGGAACATTTCTATAACATTCTTAAGGATTTAAAAAGTGTTTGTTTTGGCTCACAAAAGCTCAAGGTTGTTATCCAAAATATCAAATTTTTATTAACTGAAGCTGTTTTTGCAGGATATGATAGGGAAATGTCACATGAATTTTTAATGAAATTCTTTGATTTTATTGATAATGTAAAACCTAAGACCTGTAATTTAAAAGTATTTGTGCATCAAGTTAATAAACCAGCAAGAAAAAATATTATATATATTTTTTCTATCCATAATCTCAAAAAGCAGTCTCCAGTGCGTATTGGAGATATATTGGTATATAACCCAATGAGAAGAGATTTGTTGATTCATATTGAAAAAGAAAAATGGTATGAGGAAGATTATTGGTTAATGACAAGGCGTGAACAGGATTTTTTTGATAGAATTGATATTAGAAATGATAAGTGTGGTTGGACAGATGATGAGTACATTAATATTTTATTATCTACTGATTGCCATGCCCGAATTACAATTGAAGCCTTAGATATATATGAAGGCGTTGATAGGGCTAAGAAAAAAGTTGAAGAAGCTATTAATATTATCAAATATTTATGTTTTAAAAATAATCTTGATGTTAAACTTAACACGTCATATGCTGCTATCGAAATGAATTCAGAACATTCGAAGTATCCATTAGGCTTGTATGAAAAGCCTAATGTTCCACATTATTCTGTTCATGGATTCGATGACGATTTAGAAAGTAGAATCAAAGATGAAGGAAGCTCTTTCAATAGGGTTATGACTTTATCAAAGAAAGAAATACTTTTTAAAAGTCTGCTTTGGTTTAATGATGCTGGAAAACAATCCGAATCACATATGAAATATTTAGGATATTTTATATGTCTAGAAACACTACTTACTCCTTCATCTGAATATGAAAAGATTAAGGAAAGATTATTGAAAATTGTTCCGGATATAATTATTACAAATGTTTTTGCTGATGAACTTATTTTCATCTATCGTTATGTTTCTAGCATGTTTGGTGTATTTGGTAAATATAAAGACGTGCCTCAAGAAATCAAATCTATTCATGGATTGGAGGATTTTAGGATCAAGGTGAATTTGCAAACATTTAGGGATAACCTTACTATCTTTTACAAGTATTCAAACAGTCCATACATAAATTATTTAATTCAAAAATATTTAAAAGCATATAAAAATATAAATTTCAGGAATAAGTTAATAAAAGACTTAAGAATTAAGTTAAAGTATATTCTTGCTAGGAATTATAGACTTCGAAATCATATCGTACATTCTGGAGATAATACAAAATTTTTAATTGACTTAAACATATCTTTTTTGCAATATACGACAAGTATTTTAATACGCTCAGCTATTTCTGGAATAAACAAAGGAGATATTGATGAAGATATTGTCACAAAGATATCATCGACACAGATTCAAACAAACTTTTCAGATTGGTACAATTCATTTATATAACATTACATTCGCATTAAGCTAATAATCGGCAGTTCATGCAACTGAATCTTTTATCAATAATGGGAAGTTAAAATTGATAAATATTTGTAATGCAAATTGAACATCAAGATATTATAAGGAGGTATTTAAATGTATGGCTTTTATTCGCCGTTTAAACTTAATGACCTTCCAGATACAAGTGGAATGTCGAAAGACAGCATGATAGCTACAAAAAAGCAAATAAATGATTTACTAAAACAGGCAAAAACACAAGCAAAGCAAAACACTTGTTATATTTGTAAAAAGCAATATACAAGTTTTTGCAACTCACATACTATTCCTCAGTTTTGTTTAAGAAATATCGCTAAGGATGGTAAGGTTTTCCATATGAATACTATCTTAGAATTACCATTATTTAAAGAAGATAAGGGAATAAATGAATCCGGAACATTTCATTTAATTTGTCGTGATTGTGATAGTAAAGTTTTTAGCGATTATGAGAATCCAGATAATTATAATAATAAGTTAACAACTAAAATGTTAGCACAAATGGAAATTAAAAATAACCTCAAGAATATAAGTAAACGATTAATTGAATTGCATCTTTATGACTTAATGTTAGGAATAGGTGTGCCAGATTATTTGGTAGAAATTAAAAAACAAGTTTCTGCTATGGACTTAAAAGAATATAATGCGTGTTTTGAAAACGGATTAAAACGCAATAAGAAACCCTTCGAAGGTGACTACTATGTTCCAATTCATATAGAACTACCGTATACAATTCCAATTGCTTTTCAAGGTGCTATTGCCTTACTTAATGATTTAGAGGGAAATCCAATTAATGAAATTCATAATCTTGATCCTAAATATGTCATAGAAAGTATATATTTATCCGTTTTACCTTTAAAGGATAAAAGTGTTATCATAATGTTTATAAAAAATGGAGTTAAACGATATTCTCGTTTTTTTAAACAAATGAATAGATTGACAGAAGCCGAACAACTAAGTGTACTCAATTACATTGTTTTTGCATATTGTGAAGACTATTTTATCTCTCCCGATATTTCAAAAGATAATTTAAAAAAACTTATTCAAGTAGCTGGACAAACTACTGACGGATTGCTCACAAGCGATCATCAACCAAATTTAGACGAAGTTTTTGAGAAGATTAGTCCAATATATAATTATGATGATCGAAAAAATATCCCAAACTTGTTTTTGGAGGAATATAAGATTATTAGATAAAACAACCTAGATGTTGTGCAATTTTTTTACAAACCCCAACACCCAACTCGTTGATTGTTTATCATAAGATTAAATAAAATATAAAATTAGCCATTAACAAAGTTTGACTTTATTACACTTGATAATTCACCTACAGGAGCCTAGGAAAGTATACAATAAATCTTTTATTGTGTACTTTTCCTAGGCTCTGATACTATAAGTTTCTACGGAGTGTGCTAAAGTAGTTACTTACAGTTCCTTTATGTAATGCTCCGCCGGATTTCTTGAAAATGGGGGGACGAATTTGCTCTTGACTCACTACGTAAGGGATTTCAAAGATTCACCTTCTCTCCTGCTACACCTATCTATTCTTTGTTGTAATAATCAACTCTCGAGATTCAAAAATAAAAAAATTAAAATGTATTGACAAATAATTCACTTGACGGTAGTCTGTGTCGCACATGAGAGCAGGCAGAGAGCCTGTATACGTTAAGGAGGTATTTTTTATGGTTCGTTTATCTGAGGTTTCGGCGTTTTGGATGGAAGAGGATTCTTCTTCCGTGGTAGTATCAGGTGCATGGCTTCGCAATTTTGGCTTTGAGCCTGGAAGAAAGATTGTGGTTGATGTTACTAAAGGCCAGATAGTTATTAAGCTGGTAGAGGCTGTTGACTGTGAGGGTGTGGAGGTTGAGAGTTATGCGAAGGTATCATCATTATAGTACATATTACAGGAAGTATGGCAGTTTTGCCCGCTGCTTCCGTTTTACCCTTTATATTATTGATTGGTTTAGAGGTCTTTAGTTTTATACATGCCTTATGCAGTTGTAGGTAATTGATACCAATTCCACAGAAAAAAGTCA
>CAZLZR010000158.1:0-5121 GCA_964564015.1 uncultured Acetivibrio sp. | reverse complement strand
GTACTATTTCACTAATACACTATAATTAATTTTAATATATTATGTTAAAAATTGATAATCTAAGCTTTAGTTACTCTAAACATGAAGTATTTAAAGGAATCAGTCTTACACTTGACTGTGGAAAAATCTACGGTTTACTCGGGCAAAATGGGGTTGGAAAGACTACTCTTCTTAAAATAATCAGTGGTTTATTAAGACCTTCATCAGGCACATGTACACTTTTGGATCATTACACTTATAAAAGAGAACCAAGTTTCTTACAGGAATTGTTTTTCATTCCGGAGGATTTTGCAGGAATGGATTTGGAAATTTATAAATATGCAGACTTGAGAGGAATGTTTTATCCAAGATACGACAAAAATAAATTTGAGAAAACATTGATCGATTTTGAAGTTGATAAAAAGGCAAAATTCACAAAACTATCATTCGGACAACAAAAAAAGGCAATTATTTCTTTTGCACTTGCAACCAATACCAGACTAATATTGATGGATGAGCCAAGTAACGGTCTTGATATTCCTTCAAAAACGCAGTTAAGAAAAATTATTGCTCAAGCCTCTACTGAAGAAAGTTGCATTGTATTGTCCACACATCAAGTCAGAGATCTCGAAAATCTTATTGATCCAATTATTATTCTTGACACAAACGATGTACTGTTAAACGCTTCAATTGAAGAGATCAGTAAAAAAATTAAATTTGAATTCCGGGAATCTCTGGATGAAAAAGCTCTATATAATGAACCATCTTTGGGAGGTTACATCTCTGTTTATCCAAATACAGACAGTGTTGAAACAAAAGTAAACATAGAGGCTCTGTTTAATGCTGTTTTAACAAACAAAAAAATAATTCAACAAATTTTCAATAAATAACTTAAAACAATGAATGAGATTTTTTCCTTTAAAAGATATTCAATGCTTTTAACAAAGGAGTTAAAAGAGAGAAAAATTATAATACTCAAAATGGCCGGAATAGTATCAATCATTGTTCTTGGCATCTGGTTGACTGCAATCCTTCTTAGAGGAGGTTCCGGTGTATCACCATCATTTAGGTTTTCTATGATGATTATGATTTTGGTTGTAACTATGATAGCAGCACCTTTTAACCTTTATAAAAGCTACAATCATCCAAAGAAAGGGATTGACTATGCACTTTTACCCACCTCGGTTTACGAAAAATATTTTAGTATGCTGACCATCGTGGTTATAATCACTCCAATCACAATTTTAGCAACTCTTATGCTTACAGACTTTGTTCTTTCTATTATTACTCCCTCCGTTTTTAATGGTTTTGCATTTAGTGGAAAAATTAATGAAATCAGTTTTAGTTCAATTTACGATGTGTTAATTGTGCAATGGGCTTTTATATTTGGAAATTTCCTTTTTAAAAAAAGCAAGATTACAAAAACCATTTCGCTTGGTATAGGAATATATTTAGTAATAGGGCTAATTCTTGCCTCGACAGTTAAGTCGTTAGTTTTCGGTCAAGTGGACAATTCTGTTAATTTTTCTATGGAGATAAACAATCTTAGTGATTTATTAGCAAACAATTCTGATGATGAAGCAAACAAAATCAGATTGTTGTTATACACTACAAAAGCAATTGTTTATTATATAATTCCCGCTGGCTGTCTTGGCGGGACCTTGCTTAAAATGAGAAATCAACAATATTATTAATGTATGGAGTTTAACGAACATAAACCAATCTACCTTCAAATTGCAGATAATCTATGTGATAAAATACTCAGTGAAGAGTGGAAACCCGAAGATAGAATTCCCTCAGTGAGAGAATTGGGAATGTTATTGGGAGTAAACCCTAATACAATAATGAGAGCCTACGATTATTTGCAGTCATACGGTATAATTTTCAACAAACGTGGAGTTGGCTACTTTATCTCCAAAGACGCAAAGGAAATAATCATTTCTGTACAGAAGCAGCAATTTATTCAGGAAGAAATGCCCAAGATTCTCAAAAGGATGAAATTACTTGGAATAAATCCATCGGAATTGTTAAAAATCGATATAGATAATTAATTAAAAGTGTAACAAACTTTATTCATTATCGTCATATAACACACAAATTATTATGCTTAACAATGTACTATAAAACAAATCCTACTATGTTTAACAAATTAACTTATTTACTAATAGCACTACTTATTACCCCTGATCTTTTTGCTTCAAAAGACAACAATATTATCAAAGGTAAAATCATTGAAAAAGAAAATGGCAAAGCTCTTCCATATGCAACTATCAGTGTACAGGACGACAATTTAAAAATTTTAGGAGGTACAACGTCAGACGAAGAGGGTAAATTTACAATCACTAATGTTGAAATTGACTCATTTATGGTAAAAATATCATTTATTGGATTCAAGGATACTATCCTAAATGTTAATGTAGATGATTTAACGGATAATAATCTTGGGATTATTGCGCTTGCTCCAGATGCATCAACATTAAAAGCAGCCGTTATAACAGAAAAAATTCCAGTTATCGAACATAAGGTTGACAAAATAGTCATGAACGTAAGCGAAGCCGTGTCAACTCAGGGTAGCAGCACTCTTGACATACTGAAAAAAGCTCCAGGAATAAGTGTGGATCCCTCAGGTAATATACTTTTGAACGGAAACATTGTCCAAATATGGATTGACAATAGACCATCAAATTTGACAGGAACTGATTTAGAGGCGCTTCTTTCAGGCACAGATGGCAGTACTATTGATAAAATTGAAATTATTGCACATCCTTCAGCAAAATATGATGCAGAAGGAAGCAGTGGAATTGTTAATATAAAAACAAAGAAAAATTTCGCAAAGGGGCTCAGTGGTTCACTGAGAGCTACTTATGGTATATCACCTTTTGAATCAGAGCTGTATAATAGTGCCAGCAGTTCAATTAACCTGGCCTACAGAGGAAATAAAAGCAACACAGCAATAACTTACAGCCCAAAGTATGATGAATCATTCGACAAGTTCGCCTCTGAGACAAATTTAGGTGAAGCCCAATTGCTTAAAGGAGAAACATTGTACAAATCTATCAGTAAAAGATTCAATTTCAAGGTCTCACACGACTATTATATTAACAAACAAAATATTATGGGCGTTATTATCAGTGGCTTAAACCGCAAGAATGATGATAATACAGACAATGACATTACTGGAACTAAACTATACAAAAATGGAAATTTAATTAAAACTAACAATACGACAATAGCTGGCAATAGCAATTTTAATAACATTTATACAAATTTAAACTACACTCATATATTTAAAGATAATCATGAAGTTACATTAAATGCCGATTACGGGTACTATGACATCGGATCTGACAGTCATCAGGAAAACAACTATTTCAATGTGATAGAAGGAATAGATGATCCGTCAGATATATTTAATAGCAATTCCAAACAATATCTCAACATTGTCTCGGCAAAGTTGGATTATGAACAATTAGTTTTAAATAAAATTATGCTTGAAGCCGGTGGAAAGTGGGCACAGAGTCAAACTGACAACAATCTGAAAAGAGAGGACTTTATTGATAATGTTTGGGTAAAAAATAATATATTAAGCAGTAAGTTTAACTACAAGGAAAATATTGTTGCATCATACGTATCAGCAGGAATGCAATTTGGACCAAAATTGAGTGCAAAAGCCGGAATAAGGGCTGAATACACAATTTCCGATGGTAACTGGATAAGTGCTGATACAACGACACAAAAGAAATACCTCAATTTATTTCCAACTTTGTATTTTGGGTTCAATCCCAATAAAAACATAACCATAGCTACTACTTATAATTTAAGAATTCAGAGACCCAATTTCAGTCAACTCAATCCGTTCAGAGTATATGTCGATGCCAACACTTCAGTAGAAGGCAATCCAAATTTATTACCACAATATACTCATCAAGCAAGTCTTTCTTTAATATACAAGCAAAATTTCAGTTTAGGTTTTCATGGACAATTTAACACTAAGACTATCATCCAGAACACAAAATTTAACCCTGTAACAGGTGAAAAACTATTAATATGGGAAAATTTTGGAAATTTAAATCTATATGGAGGTTTTTTTAATATCACAGAACTTCCTGTCACTAAATGGTTAACCATAAATTCTGGCTTTTTTGCAGCTCAAATTAAGAGTAAAACAGAGGGATATGAGAAAAAATCACTATTCTCGTCAATTAATATTAATGCAGCACTTTCTCTTCCAAGTGATACAAAAATTGAACTTTCTGGTTTTTTTCAAAGCGGAGTTCCCTATGGTTATTTTAAGGTTAAGCCCCAAGGAGATATATCCTTAGGCATAAAAAAAGGAGTGCTGGATAACCGCGGTACTTTAATATTAAATTGCAGTGATCTGTTGCTTACTCAAAACAGCCGAGCAAGTCTTTTAACTGACATGATTGAAAATTATAGATTTAAATCACAATGGAAAAGTAGAGAAATATCCATAAGCTTCCTCTACCGTTTCGGTAATGGTTCAGCTACAAAATCAAGAAAAGTAGGTGAAAGTGAAGAAGCAAAAAGGGCAGAAAGTGATAACGCAAAAAAATAGACTCTAAGAGAGATCAATTACCTGAGGCTTTTAAGGTGTTTTTGAGTAAAGAAATAATTGTCATGGGACCAACTCCCCCCGGAACGGGGGTAATGAAAGAAGCCTTGGGTGCAACCTCATCAAACAGAACGTCTCCTGCAAGTCTAAATCCGGACTTATTATTTGCAGGAACTCTGGTAATGCCAACATCAATAACAACTGCTCCGTCCTTTACCATATCGCCTCTGACAAAGCCGGGTTTTCCAAGGGCTGCAATCAAAATATCTGCCTGTAAAGTTATCTCTTTTATGTTTTTAGTATGACTGTGACAAATAGTGACTGTGCAATCCCCGGGCTGAGTTTTTTGAGAAAGAAGATTAGCCAAAGGTCTACCGACAATATTGCTTCTACCAATTATAACACAATGTTTGCCAGAAGTTTGAATATTGTATCGTGATATTAGTTCCATTATTCCTCCAGGAGTGGCAGAAATGTATGAAGGCATGCCAAGAACCATTTTACCCACATTCACAGGATGAAATCCGTCAACATCTTTTTCAGGATCAATAGCCTCTATTATTTTCTGC
>CAZLZR010000157.1:0-5164 GCA_964564015.1 uncultured Acetivibrio sp. | reverse complement strand
TAGAAGGTATTTCTGTTTGAGTTATAAAAGTATAGAGATCAACATGATGCCTTTCTGAAAGCCTTTCAAGCATATCAATGGCATAATTGCTTATTGCATCATGTTCCGTTATTCTTATAGTAAGAAAAGCAATTTTCATTGTTCTGTCCTCGAGTAGTACTAATGTACTAAATTTCACCAAAGTACACAGCATTCAACCAATAAGATTAGAAACAAAAAGAGCTTTGTCCTACAAAGAACTTTCAAACGTAGATTGCTTATTCCAACTTATTGTTTAGATGCATTGCCCACAATAGTAATAAGATCTAGATCTGATGTATAACAATAGATTAAAAAATTAATGTTATTCATTTTGATTTAATTTATTTGTTAATTCGATAGCACTTCTTACACAGGCGTCCATATTAAGATATTTGAACTCTGAAAATCTCCCTATAAGATAAATACCTATTTTCTCAAAATAGTTGTTAATTATATCCATATTTTGAATGTAGTTGAGATCATAGATTACATAGGCGTACTTAAAACGTCTTACTTCACCAAAACAAACCAGTTCTTTATCAATAAAATTAAGTTTGTCTATCTGACTGGTTACAAGATCCAAAATTTCATGATTGTTCATACTCCATATAGGATCTTCTACAGAACAAGTAATTTCAGCAAGAACTGAAGATTTACCCGCGGGAGCCACTTTTCCGCTATAATTAGAAGGAAAACTTACTCTGTTAAAGAGACCATCCTCTTCAGAGGGAATATAAAGCCAAGAGATATCGTTTAGGTTTGAAGAGTTTATGCCCAACATGATGGTTATTAAAGAATTATATTTCAAATTCTTTATTGCAGTTGATACTTCGTCGGGAATCTTTTCTAGTGATTTTACTAACTCTTGAAGGGGAATTGTTGATATTAATCGATCAAATTCATAAAACTCGATACCATTTGAGACTATCCATTTGCCAGAAGAATTCTTTTTAATTGATCTGACATCAAAACCTGTAAATATATCTCCATTAACATTTTCTTCCAATGCCTTGATAATTGACTGGATGCCTCCAGTTATCGGATAATGAAAATACAATTGGTGAACATAACCTTCAGTGTTTATCCCTAACGAAGACTTAAGAACATCCTCTACAGGCGGTTCAGGAACTCTACCATCAACCCAATTAAAATTCATAAGTTTTGGTTCATAATTCCAGATCTTTCTATTATAAGGAAGCATATATTTTTCTGTAATTCCTTTCCCGAATGTAAAGTACATCCATTCTTCAAAATTAGATGGTTTTTTTACTTCGCCTTTTGCTTTCTGAAGAAGATTTTCAAAATAATAGTATATACACTCATAATTATCTTGAATAGGGAGATCTGAAAGCCCGTTCTCAAAAGGATATTTAATTAATTTTCCCTTGTAAAATATCTTCGTGTTTCTTCTTCTTTTATTCTGGTTATTCCCAAGTAAGGATACAAGATAATTTAAAGCTTCTTTGTCCTTAGAAAATATGATGTGAGATCCACCATAATCAAACGTAAACCCATCTTTTTGCAAGGACTTGCATAGCCCCCCACATTCATATTCTTTTTCCAAGATTACAGAAGGCTCATTCAACAGATTGGAGACCGTTAAACCGGTCAACCCACCACCCAAAATTCCAGTTTTCATTATTATACCTCTGCTTCAATATCGGAATATCCTTTAAGTAAAGCTTCATAGAATTCTTTTGTAGCTTTCTCCCAGGTAAACTGTTTTATATGCATGTATCCGTTTTCTGCTATTGTTTTAGCTTTTTCCCAGTTATCAAGAAGATATACAATACCTTCTTCAAGTTTTTTAGAATCATGGGGAGGAACTACTATAGCAGTTTCACCGGGTATTGTGTAGTCAGGAACGCCACCTACATTGGTAGCAACAACAGCACATTTAGAAGCCATTCCTTCCATTGGTGGAAGTTGACATCCTTCTACCCAGCTTGGAACCACTAAAATATGAGATAAACAATATAGTTCTGCTAGTTTTTCATCGTTTAGACCTTCAAAAAACTGTGCCCACTCAGGGAGACTATTTGGTTTTCTCATTCCATAAAACCAGATTTCAACGTTACTATATCTTTTTTTAATGTTTTCCAAAGCGGTCATTCCTTCAAGGTCCCCTTTCCATTGCTCTCCACGGTAAGGCATCAAGATAATTCTTTTCTCAGATTCCCAATTTTTTTTTTGGGGACACCGGAACAAGGTAAAGTTTACACCGTTAGTTACTGTTCCATAAACTTTTTGTTTAAATCTTAGACTTAAAAGTTCTTCAAGCCAAGAAGAGATTGTTACTTTCATTAGAGGTAACTTATAGGTATTATCGACAGATATTTTTATTTTTTTGAGATAAAGATCTTTGGGAGTTAAATAAGACATTGATATTGGGAGTTTCGACTTGTCTTCTGCACTTTTTATTATTTTTTCCCAGCAGTTTATATTGTTCCAGATATCCCATATCTCGTAATGCTGAACAAAATAAAATTTTTTTCCTTTATTGGGGGAAAGAGAATTTACAAAATAAGCAGTTTCCCATGAAGTTGCAATGATAATATCTGCATCAGGAACGAAATTTTCGCTTAATCTTACGTATTTTGGATTAAGGGAAATTACCTTTAACAAAGGAACATTTAAATTAAACCAATCGACTTTATTGTTTTGATTTAAATTTCTTAACCCCTGTACGACTTTATATGTTAATAAATTAATCTTAGATTTTGAATACATTCCTGGAGGAATAATAGGGTAAACAATAATTACATCATGTCCCTCATTAATCAATCTGTTTGAATATTCAAAGACGACCCTTACTCCGCCTCCAACGCTAATAAATGGAAGTACAAAGGTTATTTTCACTACTAAATCTCCTCTTTTAAGTTATCAACAGTGGAACAAGCATAATAACTGCCAGAAACCTTAATTCATATTTGAATTAAATGACTTGGAACTATTAAATTATACTCTCAAAGGTTAAAAACAAAGAAACTGAGAGAGATATTCTATAAAGCCAACAATTTAAGCAAAATCTTTTGCTTAAATTTTACCTGTAAAATAACATCAATATCTGATCATATCCCGAATTTATACTTTTTTATGATATAGTGTATAACTGAACATAACTTCTATGTTCATCGCTGAAGATAGTTAGCTGATTCTAAAACTCAGAATTAAGTCACAATATTTCGAATTTAAAATTGTCAATTGATCTACTGAGCAGGAAAACAGTTATGAAATTCTTATCAATGTAGGAACAAAGTCGGCTTTGGGATGAACTCAATAGATAAATTCTCACATGTAAAAGGCTAGTTCGATAGATTCATGTTCTAAAAAATATTACTTAATATTATCTCTGAAGAGTTTTTGGGCTAGTCAATTCTTTAAACAATACATGATCTTCAGTATCAAATCCCTTCAATAAATATAAAGTAACAAAATAAAATAAAATTGAAAATGCTACTAAAACAAACAAATTTAACTCCTTAAACTGAATAACCATAAAACCCATTGAAAAACTCGCAACAATTACCTTTATTAAATCTAGTAAATTATTTTTTGAGATACTATACCCAATCTTTGAACAAATAAGTATCCCAAGAAATAAAGACGTAAGTTCAGTTGTTACGGTTGTGGCACTAGCTCCAATGTAACTATACTTTGGAATTATAATTAGATTTAAAATAACATTTTCTAACATACAAATTCCTGTTATTTTTGTAGTTATCATCTGTTTATTGGAAGCCTCTAACAATCTATAGAAAGGGCTGCTTACAAAAATGAATAGTGTTGACCATATGAGGATCTGGAGAGCAGTTGCCGAGTCCTGGTACCCAGTCCCATAAAGTGATTGTATAATTTCGTCTGCCAGTAAAACTGTACCTACACAGAGTGGAACACCTATGATACACATGTATTTGAAGTACTTTCGGAAAATAAAATTTAATGAGTTACTGGAAGAAATTGAAAATTTTGACATCGCCGGAAATATTGTTACATTAATTATTGATGGGAGTATCAATAACATCATGATCAGCCTATATGATACATTATACAAACCGACTATCTCGTCTCCTTTCATAAAAGATAGCATTACAGTATCAATCCAATAAAAAATAGTTACGAAGATTCCTGTTATCCCGAAAGGTAAAGCATCCTTTATCGTAATTTTCCAGAATTTCCAGTCAGCTTCTAGTTTAAAAATGCCATATTTCCACACATAAACAAAGAAAGTATATCCTAAAATAATTATACTAGCCAATAGATAAACTTCCGCAAAACTCAACACTGATAAATTGCCTTTTATAGCAAGGATAACTCCTATCATCATAATTATGCTCTGCAGAATTGCCCCTACTGCCTCATATTTCATGTTTTCAAATGCTTGAAAGACTGAATTAAACACCTTAATAAAAGAGTTTAAGATAATAGAGATGGACACTATATAAACAACAATAACTGTTTGATGAGGATATTTCATAATATTAAGAGATACAAAAATTAAAAGAAAAGTAAATCCGGCAAGGATTACTTCGATAAGGAAAATATTTCCAAGATATTTAACTGCTAAAGCCTTATTTCTTGCAATTTCTCTCGTAGCTAATGTACTGAGGCCTAAATCCGTAAATACTCCAAAAATTCCAGAAAAAGCCAATGCAAAACTCAGTATTCCATATCCTTCTGCACCTAGATATCTGGCAATATATATCGAATAAGCAAATCCTAACAAAATACTTATTATTTTGCCAGATAGCAAAAAGAACGAATTTTTTGCAATTTTTCGAACTTCACTCAACTAAAATTGCTCCTTGAAAAACTTAAAATTTAGAGTTGCCTTGATAACTATTTTTGAAATGTTGTAATAGGTGTAATCAAATCTGTATACTGAACAGCTTTTTAAAATACTTTTTAAATTAGAAGTCTGAGCAGAGTTCGATAAGAAGTGCGTCTTACTTTAAAACTCTTTATTGATTATTAGGGATTAGATTAAATATTTGAAGATGTTATTGCCGCGAAACAAATTAAAATTATTTTTATTTTAGTTTTTGACTCTTTACTAAATTTCCAGCTCTCAATAAGCTTTCAAAGGTGCCTGCATCACTCCAGAAACCATCAAGAATACGGTACTCCATAGTTCCATTGTTAA
>CAZLZR010000156.1:0-5259 GCA_964564015.1 uncultured Acetivibrio sp. | reverse complement strand
AAAAAAATCTTAAAATTAGGTTTAGTGTAAAATATATTTTCATGCGTTTACCGTGCGTTTATTTAAGGAAATTATTGCAATGTGGTTAAAAGTAAGATATAATTTTAATAATAAATTAGTACCAGGTAATAATATCATATAATATGAAATTGATTTGGTGATTTATAGAATCTCAATATTCAACAAATAAGCTTAAAGAGGTGGAAAACAGATGGAGAGAGTTGACAAATTAAGTCTACTCCACGCAAAAAAAGCTGAAGTTGAGCAAGGTGGAGGAGCCGACAAGATTGCAAAGCAGCACGAAGCTGGTAAAATGACTGCCAGGGAAAGAATCCAGGAGTTATTTGACGAAAATAGCTTTGTTGAAGTTGATGCTTTTGTTGAAACCAGAAGTATAGAATTTGACATGCAAAAGAAAAAGGTACCAGGCGATGGCGTTGTGACCGGATATGGATCAGTTAACGGACGTCTGGTATTTGTTTCATCACAGGATTTTACCGTAATTGGCGGTTCCCTTGGTGAAATGCACGCAAAGAAAATTACAAAAGTTATGGACATGGCAATGAAGATGGGTGCACCGTTTATCAGCATTAATGATTCAGGCGGAGCAAGAATTGAAGAGGGAATTGATTCTCTTAGCGGATTTGGAGATATTTTCTTCAGGAATACTCTCGCGTCCGGTGTAATTCCTCAGATTTCAGTAATAATGGGACCATGTGCCGGAGGAGCGGTGTATTCTCCTGCTATAACAGATTTTATTTTCATGGTTGAAAAAACAAGTCAGATGTTTATTACAGGTCCTCAGGTTATTAAAGCTGTAACCGGAGAAGATGTTTCCTTTGAAAAACTAGGTGGCGCAGGAACACACAATGCTGTAAGCGGTGTTGCACATTTCCAAAGTGCCAGTGAGAAGGAATGTATTGAGGATATTAAAAGGCTTATCGGATTCCTTCCTGAAAACAATCTTACAGATGTGCCTGTATACGCAAGTCAGGATGATCTGAACAGAATTTGTGACAGCTTAAATGAAATTATTCCAGAAGGTTCAAACAAGCCATATGATATGATGGATGTAATCACAACCATTGTTGATAATGGAGAATTCTTTGAGATTCAGAAACATTTTGCACAGAATATAATTATAGGATTTGGAAGAATGAACGGAGGTACAGTTGGTATTGTTGCCAACCAGCCTAAGTTTGCTGCCGGAGTCTTGGATGTTAACGCCTCAGACAAGGCTGCAAGGTTTATTCGTTTCTGTGATGCTTTCAATATTCCGATAGTTTCGTTTACTGATGTTCCTGGTTATCTTCCGGGAGTAGGTCAGGAGCATAACGGTGTTATAAGGCACGGCGCAAAGCTTTTGTATGCTTTCTCGGAAGCAACAGTGCCAAAGATAAACGTTATTGTTAGAAAAGCTTATGGTGGTGCTTATATTGCCATGAACAGCAAACACTTGGGTGCTGATCAGGTTTTTGCATGGCCAACAGCTGAAATAGCAGTTATGGGACCGGATGGAGCTGCCAATATAATTTTCAGGAAAGAAATTTCCAAAGCTGAGGATCCTGTTCAGACTAGAAGTGCTTTAATTGAAGAGTATAGAGAGAAGTTTTCAAACCCTTATGTAGCAGCCTCAAGAGGCTATGTTGATGATGTTATAGAGCCTGCTTCAACAAGGATAAGAATAATCAGTGCCCTTGAAATGCTGGCAAGCAAAAGGGAAAACAGACCTGCTAAAAAGCATGGAAATATTCCTTTATAATTGGAGGCTTATTATGGAAGAAATCATAAATGATGAAATAGTATCTGCCATAATGGCAGCAATTGCATTGATGGAATCAAGACCGGGATATAGCCTGGTGGTTAAATCGTTTAAAAGAGTACCTCAGACTGCACCGGTATGGTCATCAACCGGAAGATATGAGCGTTTGAACAGTAAATTTTAAAGGAGGATTAAATAATGAAAAAGTTTTTAATAAAGGTTAACGGAAATCAGTATGAAGTTGAAGTGGAAGAAGTAAGAGATGGCAGTGCAGCAGCTGAGACTGTTACATACAGTGCTCCAGCTCCAAAGGCGGCACCAGCTCCAGCAGCGGCAGCAGCTCCGGCACCCGCACCTAAAAAGGATAATGCAGTTCCTGCAGGTGCAGCTACAATTACAGCTCCAATGCCGGGCACAGTCCTAGGTGTAAAGGTAAATTCGGGGGATGCTGTCAAGAAAGGACAGGTACTTTTAATTCTTGAAGCTATGAAGATGGAAAATGAGATAGTAGCTCCAAATGACGGAACAGTAGCTTCTGTTAATGTATCAAAGGGCTCCTCAGTAAATGCCGGAGATGTTTTATTGTCACTAAAATAATGAATGCTTTTGAATTTAAGTAAAGCTAAAAGGAGGTAAAAAAAGTGGCTAAAGTAAAAATTACCGAAACCGTTCTTAGGGACGCACATCAATCACTTATAGCAACAAGAATGAAAATTGAAGATATGATCCCTATTTTGGAAAAATTAGATGATATAGGCTATAACTCACTGGAAGCATGGGGTGGAGCTACATTTGACGCATGCTTGAGATTTTTGAACGAAGATCCGTGGGAAAGATTAAGAACAATTAAAAAGCATTGTAAGAAAACAAGGCTGCAGATGCTCCTGAGAGGACAGAATCTTTTGGGTTACAAGCACTATGCCGATGATGTTGTCGAATACTTTGTCCAGAAAGCTGTTGCAAATGGAATGGATATCATCAGAATATTTGATGCCTTAAACGATCCAAGAAATATTGAAACAGCCATCAAAGCATGTAAAAAAGAAGGTGGTCACGCTCAGGCTACAGTTTGTTATACAATCAGCCCCGTTCATAATCTCGACTTGTTTGTTAAAGATGCAAAACAATTGGTTGAGATGGGTGCCGATTCAATTTGTATAAAGGATATGGCCGGCTTACTGGTACCATATACAGCTTATGAACTTGTTAAGGCTATGAAAGAGAATGTGAAGGTTCCAATTCAGCTCCATACCCACTACACAAGCGGTGTTGCTTCAATGACTTACATCAAAGCGATTGAAGCAGGCTGTGATATCGTTGACTGTGCCATTTCACCAATGGCAATGGGTACATCACAACCACCAACCGAGCCGCTTGTGGCAACATTGAAGGACACTCCTTATGATACAGGCCTCGATCTTTCCAAGCTAAGCGAAATCGCAGACTACTTCAGACCTATAAGAGAAGGATATATTGCAAGCGGGCTTCTGGATGTGAAGGTTATGGGTGTAGATGTAAATACACTTATATACCAGGTTCCGGGCGGTATGCTTTCAAACCTTGTTTCGCAGCTCAAGCAGTCTAATGCCGTTGACAAGTACGAGGAAGTGCTCAAGGAAGTGCCAAGAGTTAGGGAAGACTTCGGATTTCCTCCATTGGTTACACCTACAAGCCAGATTGTCGGAACTCAGGCCGTATTGAATGTGGTAACAGGTGAAAGGTACAAGATGGTACCAAAAGAATCAAAAGCTCTTGTAAAAGGTGAATACGGTAAGACTCCGGCTTCTGTCAACCCAGAAATTCAAAAACAGATCTTAAAGGATGAAAAGCCAATAACAGCAAGACCTGCTGACTTTATCGAACCGGAATTGCAGTCAATAAAAGATCAGATGAAAGAGTATTTAGAGCAGGACGAAGATATTCTGTCCTATGCACTATTTCCACAGGTTGCGGAGAAATTCTTCCAATACCGTAAGGCGCAAAAGTACAAGATTGAGCCTGAAATGGTGGATTATGAAAACAGGGTTCATCCTGTGTAAGATATTAATAGAGGGACCTGGCAGTATTTTTGCCAGGTCCCTTTTTTGTGTATAAGACTTGGATAAAAACAAAAATATTTTATTTATGTGTGATATTTTTACATCTGTTACAGTCTTATATTATTGAAGATTTTAATCTCTATCAAGCTCAAGGTGGTTGGAAACCTTAAAAGATGAAAAATACATACATACAGGATAAGTTAAAAAACCTTTATTCAGTATGAACCACCGGCATAGCCGGTGGTTCTACAATCTTTTACTTATTGCCTAAAGCACACCTTTGTTGATAGACAATCTCTGTATACATGAAAGGATGAAGAAAATGAAAAAAACCATTATACTTTTTATACCAATAGTCATGCTAGCAATATTTGCTTCATGCAATTCACCTGAAAAAGTTACTGATTTTAATGATATGGACAACAAAACTTTCCTTGAGAGTATAAAATCGCCTCAAAATTTATCGATAGACATGAATTTGAATGATATAAAAAGTGTTGATACTGCAAAAACATATAAAGCAGATTATGCTACTTTTGACAAGCAAAAACTTATAAATGCGTTTATTAAAAATAAGGTAACTGAAGAAAAAATCTGGGCGGAAGGTCCTCAAGTTATTGCAACTTCTGGTGATACACAATAGATTCTAAATATGAGAGATGGTGGAAAAAGTTTTGGCGTTGAAAATGGTGCTAAAGGAGGCTTTACATATTCTAGAATTGTTGATGGTGTATTCCAGAGTAAATTGTATACAGTTGCAAATAACGAATTTGTATATTCTACCCGTTATTCGGTACAAAAAGACAACTATAATATAAATACTGATTATTCATCGTATAGCAATTTAAGCTTTTTATCCTATAATGATGCACTAACTGACATTAAAAAAGCACTGAATACGGCGGGAATAACTCAGTATGATGTTGATGAAACCTACTCATTAGTCTTAAAAACGATGAAGTCTCATTATGAACTATACCTTAAGAACAAATTATGTCTAGATTCCGAAAAAAACTTTAACTGGACAAAAGATGATGAATGTTATATCTTTTTGTTGGTACAGCTTGTTGATAATATACCAATTGTAAATATACAATGGCCAATGCCTGACGGTACCAAGGATTCGGCAGTTCCAAACCTAATGCCCCCAACATCAATTAAATTGGTTTATGATAGTAAAGGAATAAAGGATATACAAGCATACTAAACACGGTGTTGCTGAGATGAGAACATTGTTTAAAGACTTGAAAAATGAAGGACATACAATCATATTATCATCACATTACAGTGAAGACATTGAGGTTCTGTGTGATACAGTTTGTGAAATGGATGCCGGTAAATTGACTCAAATACGTTAAGTATTGGATAGACTATATATAATTGTGTGAATATAAATAATTCTGAATGTTGAGCTACACAATGGTGTCAGGTCTGACTGCAAATAATTTTCTGCCCATA
>CAZLZR010000155.1:0-5442 GCA_964564015.1 uncultured Acetivibrio sp. | reverse complement strand
GTGGAGCTTAAATCCAGATTTTATGCGGGTTCTGTTGTTGTTCAGCAGCCCCTAAATTACCTCTATAAAGGTTAAGGTAACGGGTAAAATAATTATAAAGTGAGGATTATTGAAAATAGCTACTTGTAAAGATATTGGAAGAATTCAGAATTGGTATAATACAAAAATGCTATATAGTATACTGCAAATATTAACAATATGTACTTATAAATTCAAATCTAACCCCTATATCAATTATTTCCCACGCATAATTAATAAATTATACCTATATATCAATATTATATTTCATTTTTTCAAAATGCACAATAATTTAAATAAAAACAATAAAAATTAGGTCACATTTTACAAATATTTAGTATTTAATGGCTCATAAAACATTAAGCTTCAGCATTAAATTCACAAAAAACCGTAATTTATTAAGAAATATAGCATCTAGCTATTTACTATATAATATTTCGAAATATACCCACTAATTTAATTACCCTAAATCACCTCTGGATTTTTATTATTTATAAGTGCCATTAATTCAAAAATAAGTCACCATAAATCTGCGTATAGATATTTTATCTCCTATCCCATATATACAAAATTTCAGGGAAAAGCTGTTATAAAACATACTTTTCCCTGAAACCATTCAATAATTATATTGGTATTGTGAAGCAAACTGTGTATTGAATCAGCTTCCTCGCAAAAACTTTACCAACTATCTGAGGTAAATGTTCGGAGTTGGAGGTGTTTTCATTCCGCTACCCAAATAGAATCCGGTATGAGGAGGCTGATTGTAGGCAACATTCTGCCAAGCTATACCCAATCTGTAAATTGGATCGTGCATTAATGTATAGATTCTTCTTTCTGTTGTAGCCGTAGTTGTATAAATACGCAAATATCTACTATCACTTGTTCTCCAGATTACTTCTTCTCTCCAGTCTCCCAATATATCTGCCTGTAAACACGGAACGGCTTTGGTACCGTTGTTGGAAGAACATCCACTTGCTGAAAGCCCTGATCCACTACCATCACGATTGGTTATTGTAGTACCGTCTAGAAGTTCACGACATTCGTCTCCATCCCACCAAATCGCAAAGTTCTTTTGACTTGGAGCCGAACCTAGATTCTTTCCTGTACTACTATATAATGGCGAACCTGCTGCCCACATTTCTTCTCCTGGAGAATTCGGGTCAATGTCAGCTGAACAAGCTCTTCCGCAGTCATCTGTGTAAGTAAATCTGAATATTTGTGCTCCTGTTTTAGCATCAAGTAATACTGCACCTTTTGCACCTTCAAGACAAGTCCATACTTCTAATCCAGGTCTATTTGGATCAAGATCACCAAAATGCATTGCATCTCCATGGCCTAACCCTGTTGCCCATAAACCCTTACCATTATGATCAATAGCAGATGTACCCTGAAGGATTTCATCACAGCCATCACCGTCAACGTCACCTACTGAAAGGTTATGGTTACCTTGTCCTGCCCACTTTGAATTACCACTGGCACTGCTGTCAAATACCCATCTCTGTTCAAGTTTTCCGTTTCTAAAATCCCATGCTGCAAGCACCATTCTTGTATAGTATCCTCGCTGCATAACGAGACTTGGACGTTGTCCATCAAGATAGGCTATACATGCCTTGAAACGGTCAACTCTGTTACCATAGTTGTCGCCCCAGCTTGAAACAGTTCCTCTTGGCGGAATATAGTCCACAGTTGAAAGTGCTTCACCAGTCACTCCACTAAATACAGTAAGGTATTCAGGCCCTGATAATATGTATCCGCTCGAGTTAACATAATTTGCACTCGCATTACCTATAACTTTGCCCTTGCCATCTTTAGTTCCATCTGCTGTTTTACAAGCAACTTCTGCCTTGCCATCACCATCTAAATCGTAAACCATATATTGATTATAATGAGCTCCGCTACGAAGATTTTTACCAAGGTTTATTGTCCAAAGCTTTTTGCCTGATAAAGTATATCCCTCAAGATATTCAGGATCGGTAACTCCTGAATTTGCGTTATCCTGTGGGTTTTTCTCCCACTTAACAACGATATCATACTGCCCGTCTCCGTCCAAGTCACCGGCACTGCTATCCCCTGCTGTATATCCACTAGCTGGAGGAGTAATGGGTATCTGCAAATAATTCTGTCCCCACACATTTGCCGCATTTGATGCTGCCTGTTCCTGACCGTTTATTATCGGTTTTACTGTATATGATGAGCTTGTGCTTCCACTGGAATCCACATAATTTGTAGCTCCTGTGATTGGTGAGGAGTTTACTTTTGTTCCGTTGCGATAAAGGTTGAATGCAATATTGGAAGGATCTGTTCCAAACATACGCCAGCTTATAAATACTCCATTACTTACTTTTACTGCGACCAGTCCCCTGTCGATCTTCTCCATCTGTCTGGCATTTCCTGGTGGTGGTGTTGATGGATCTGAAGTCTGAACTGGTGTTGGAGTTTGTATTACTTGTGTTGGAGTTGTGACTACATCAGTAGTAGACGCTACTTTCAAATAATCAACATTGGGTCCTCCGTCTGCTGTAATAGCTGTTGCTCTAATTATGTTATTCCCCTGATTCAGGTTTGCAACTATGCTGGTTTCATTCCATGTTGTCCATGCTCCTGTTCCTATGAAATCCAAATTACTCCATACAACATTCCCATTTACACTTATTGACATTGCCCTATTGGCGCTTGTACCATTTGCAAATCTGAATGTAAGCTTGTTAGCTCCGGATTTTGCAACATTTACATTCCATTCAATATAGCCGCCGATTTCGTTATTATAATTGACATAACCGCTATCAGTATAGCCTTCATTCGTAGTCTCTAAAACTGCGTTATAAAGAGTGGCCTTCTCTGCCTGATATATTCCATCTGTTGATGGTATAGGCGTCGATGTTGAAGGAATTGTAGTACCTGCCGGAAACACAGAAATATAACCCAATAAAAAACTTTTCATATAGCCAAAGTCAATTGAGTTTACTGCATTATCACCATTTACGTCTGCCGCCGTTTTTCCGTTGAAAGCCGGAAAACCCGAGCTAATGCCCATAAGATATGACTTCATCAATCCAAAGTCAATAGAATTTGCATAACCATCTCCGTTGAGATCGCCATACCTGGTAGAAATCACGCTGTCCGCCGAGAAGCCTATGTTTGGTAATAAGCTTAATATCATACCAAACACAATCAGGAACACAACTGTTTTTTTCATCAAAACTAATCCCCCTTTGTAAAATTTTCAAAATTTCGTTGTATAATATTATGCGGATAAGGAATCACTTTTGTGGTATACATTTCTAAGTTAATTATACTTTTTTCACAATATTTTTAAAGACCCAAACCTATTGCCTTTATATAACTATACAATATTTTTGATAAATATGGTATCTACCATAATAATTTGATATAATACTAACATAAAATAATTACAGTATAATTCATTTTCTTGTTGACTAGGTTCCATTTATTATCAAATGAATAAGGTGATGATATGAATTTTAGTGGGCTCCCCAGAAGGTTTTGGGCATATTTTTTCGATTTAATAATATTAAGTGGTATTTATTATGGTCTTTTATTACTATTAAGAATGGCCGGTATTGACCTGCTTCGTGTAAAGGACTTAGTAAAAAATGATTATTCTTTTTTGCTAAATCTTTATATATCCTTTGGTATCTTTTTTGTAATATATGAAGTTATTTTCCTAAGTTCAAACCTGTCTGCTACTCCAGGCAAATTAATTATGGAGATGGAAGTGGTCTGCACCAATGCTAACTTGTACAAAGTCTTAATAAGGTCATTGGTAAAGGCTATTTCATCATTAACAGGCCTTTATATAATTCTCTTTACAATTGCGGCATTTAACGATAAAAAACAGGCAACACACGACTTACTTTCTGGAAGTTTTGTCATTGATGCCGAAAATTCAAAATACTCTCAAGATGTGTCAAAAAGCGAAGAAATATATCTTGAAATGAAAAACAGAGGATTAAGAACCTTTAGTGAACAAAAAGCCCTAACTGAAGAAATGTACGGTAAATCAAACAAATCCACCAATACTCTCTCAAATCCTCTTGTTTGGATTCTGGTATTGGTTATTTCCATCGCCATAAATTTGCTTTATACTAAAATAATCTACTCTGAAGTAAAAAGTTATTTGGAAAATATGCCACAAACTAAAGGTCGTAGTATTTACAAATAAATACCTTAAACTTCAATTTCCGCAGCAAAATAATTGGATATTTCAACAATTCTTTCAGATATTTTGATGTCCAAAAATTATAAGTATTCTGAAAACTTTTACAAAATTAGTCAAAACAATTTGTTTTAATATAGCTTTTCTCACAAATATCTGATATAATTATTTTAAGGAGACTAACTTATTTTATGCACAAATATGTGCTATTATTTTATTTTTTATCATAGAAAAATGGGGATTAGATATGAATATCAGTAAATTATTTAGAAGGTTTTGTGCATACTGTTTTGATATTATGATAGTATGCGGAATTTACTCTGGAATTCTTCTACTCATTAAAGTACTTGATATCAATGATACTCTCTACAAAGCATTACAAGGATTTCACACCGTTTTATCAAAAGGAATTTCATCTCAACTATTAAATGAACAGGCTTACTACATAGTATTGCTTTTTTTGTCCTATGGATTACTATTTCTAATGTACGAAATTATTTTTTTAAATTCAAAATTATCCGCGACTCCCGGTAAGTTAATTTTAAGTGTCGAAGTTGGATGTTGTGATAAAGTCAGCTTTTTCAAGGTTTTTGTCAGATCACTGATCAAGGTCTTATCGACACTGATTATTCCCCTTGCGTTTATTTCCTTTATAGCTTCCGCTTTGAGCCAAACAAAGCAATCCTTGCACGATAAGCCCGCGCACACCTATGTAACTGTCTTAAATAATCCTAGCCGCGGTACCAATCCTCAAATGACACTCGAAGAATTTTTTGAAGAGATGACAAGCAGGGGATTGAGGTTGTATAGTGAACAACTGGCTTTAGCCGAAGAAATTTACGGTTCGCGCATAACTGAACCCGACAAAGCTAATACAAGATCTTCTGTGGTTGGCGTTTTAGCATTGGTTTTATCGATTATTCTTAATTTAAGTTTTATTTCCTATTCTTACTCAGATATTGAAAATTATGTTGAGAGTTTTAAAGCTCAATATACTCAAAATAATTAGTTTGCCGTAGCTACTTGATTTGATTGAAAAGGCAAACATCATGAAGGATAATATTAAATCCCTCCATCTTCTTTGTCACATTTTTACTTTATAACCAACCAAAATTCAGATTTGAATTAATTGCTTATGCAATCAATTAAGGCTTTTAGGTGAATATACCTAAAAGCCTTAATTTTGGCGGAGAGAGAGGGATTCGAACCCTCGGAACGCTATTAACGCTCACACGATTTCCAGTCGT
>CAZLZR010000154.1:0-5559 GCA_964564015.1 uncultured Acetivibrio sp. | reverse complement strand
AGAGCTTACAACAGCAGGAGTAGTAATTATAGACGGGTTGTATTTTACGCTTACTGTTTAACTGAATCTCAATAAACTCACGGTGTTGATCAAGCATTGATGGATGTGGTTTTTTTTCGATTTTTTCTTCCCCCCTTTCTTCGCTCTGAATTATTTTTCTGATTGTTTTTCGGCTTACATGTAAAGTTTTTGCAATGTAAGTTTGACTGTACCCTTTTTTCAGTAGGGTTTTGATTGTTGTTTGCATAGCAACCTCCAACATAATTTAAATTTCCCCTTTCGAAGGAGTTACCCGCAAATATTATATCTTTTAGCTGGGTACTTTTCTCCGTCAAAAATGGATACTTTTATTATGCCGGTGACACAAAATACGCGAATGTATCATATTATAATACAGATATCAACAGAGTTTAAATAGTTGGAGTAATTCAATCTAAATTTTTCGTTTAGATTGAATAAAAGTATCAATATGTGATACAATATATGTGAGGAGGGATTAGAATGACTAATTTTATACAAAATTTAAACGAGTATATTGACCATTATGGAATTAAACAAGCATTTATAGTTAAACGTACTGGAATTGAAAAGAATAAGTTGTCTCGCATTCTTAATAGTGCTCAACCTGTTACGTATGAAGATATGCTTTCTATATCGAATGCTTTGGATAAAGATCTAAAATATTTTGTCCAAGAAAAATTGGATTTGTCAACTCCAGACTATAAAGAGTCAGCTTCGATAGCATTCTATATGGGGACCGTAGATGAAAGCAAAGAAAAGCTAGCTAATCAAGTTTTTGATTTATTAGAGCATATAGATGCAATTCTTGGAATTCGTAAGAAATTGCAGAAAGATGCTTTAGAGGTTTCAGATTATGGATTTTAGCAGATTTAAAGAAATTATTATCAGAAATAGGACATATGTTAGCTGTGTCAAAGAGACACTAAAAATTTTCCACGATAGAGTTCGGTGGGATGGAGATATTCCCAAGATAATGAAAGAAATTGGGAAAAAATTAGATGTACTAATTATCCAGGTTCCAATGGCTGATAGTGATTTTGGAGCTGTTTTTTTAGATACAGGCTATAGTAAATATTTATTGTTGAATTCAAATCAACCAAGGAACAAAATGTACTTTTCTTTTTGCCACGATATATACCATATTCTGAGTGGAGTACCAGACTATATTAATGAGAAAAGAGAAGTTCATTTTAATCAAGATTATACTTCTAATGATAATGAGAGCAAAGCGAATCTTTTTGCAGCAAACTTATTAATGCCAGAAGTAGAGTTTAAAAAAATGTATGACTTATATAAGACTGACGATGAGGATATTGAAAAAATTGTCGCAAAACTAATGAATTATTTCAGCTCTCCATTTGTAGCGGTTTTAATACGCCTTTATGAATTGGGGATATTGGAAAAGACTGAAGATATCAAAGAAATGCTAGAATATGGGGACAATCAAATTGTGGAGCTATTTGATTCCTTATGGCTAGACCAGGACATACTTAAACCAACCTTGAAAGACGAAATGCCGTTTGTGTTAAAAATGTTGAAAATTGAGGGAACTAATCTAATGGAGAAGCAACTACTGTCTGAGTATAATTATAACCGGATTATTGAGGGTATTGAAAAAATATATTTTGACATAAGGTTAAAAAAGTAGTATGACAAAAAAGTATCAAGAAGTTCCTTCAAACTTCAGCTCCTTTGAAAGTTATTTGATATATAAAAAAGAGGATGTAGTTGATGCCTATACTAAGGCACACCAATACTTCTTCTATGATACATGCTCAATTTTACATCATTCGAATTCAGCTAATAGACAGAGCATCATTAATTATCTTAAAAGTAAAGCTGATATAATAATTGTAACCAGGACAGTATTAATGGAACTTACTGCTAATTCCTTTGAATTACATCCGGATCAAATCCAATATTTCAATGAACTTTATAACAGTGGTTCTAAAATTATTCTTTTTGATGAAGAATTAATATATGATTGTCTAAAAGAGGCTTTAAATATTAGCACCGAGGAAGCCAACAAATTGTTGGGATATGCTATTAAAGAAGTAAGCAAAAGCAAGACAAAGATAAGTGAAATTATTGAAAATATGGACAAGGCTACATCTAGTAAGCTTAAAGGTACAAATACAGGGAATAGAGAGTTGTTCAGTACTTTCTTTCAGCATGCCAGAGCCCTAAAAAGTGAGGGTGATAGTATTGCGGAGGAGTTAATTCTTATATGCATAATAGTACTGACAAGAATTCCTACCGGACGGTATTTTTTAATAAGTGATGATATGCGGATAAGATCTCAAGTAATAAGCGTGAATGAATACATTTTAAAACATCATAGGAGAAAAGAACCTTATCAACTAACAACAACGTCATTAGTATATAAGATGTATAAGGATAGTGCACTAACCAATAGAGATGATATGATCGAAATTATGAAAACTGCTTTTACAGGAAATGTAAATGCATTTTTTGTTGGTGAATATGACATTGAACAAAGGTACGAGTCCTATAAGTGTGAAGACTTGATTGACAGGCTTCTAAATGAGAAAGATTTTAAAATAATGTACTGACTAATAAGTATGGATACCTTTGTGGCGTGTTAATAAAGTAGAGTAAGATATGTTATCTTTAAGTAGGGATCCAGAAAATGTATAATCCTAAGGAATGACAGGGTTACTTGTGAATTGCCGTTAACTCTTGCTGCTGGACACAGCTTCTGAGCACCCGAAAAATGAAATGGTTTACAAATGGTTTACATTTAATAAAATCATATACAGTCCAAACCCTGTAGTGCAGTAATACCAAGCTATGTATGGCTTGCATCAAAAACTGAACCCATCCATGGTAAGGATGAGGTCATCGGTTCGATTCCGATTGAGGGCTCCAAATTGAAAGAACCTTGAAACACTTGCTAGAGCCAGTTTCAAGGTTTTTTGCTGCTGTTTTAAACATGTTACTTAGGGTTTGGTCTGTTGTGACTTCATTCTGTATGAATGAAAAAATTCTTTAATCCAAAGGGAGTAACCCTTCTTTTGTTAGCTTATATTTTATTTGTTCTGATGGTTCTGGATAGGCAACAAAGATTAAGTCTTTTTCTTCACTAAGGAAGAAAACATTATCTGCATTAAGTATTTCGTTTAATGATGAATACATTAATTGATCATTCTTTATTTTATAGATTTCAGTAGAACCTAAAACAGATGAAATAATATCCTTATTACCATCAGAATCAACATCTATCTCACTTACAGCCCGGCTTAGGAAAAGAAAAATTCTAGGAACACTATTCTCTATATAAATATAATAAGTTACTGGTGCGGTTGAGCCAACAATACCCTCAACTCTAATTAAAGATTTACCAAATAGGAAAGTACTTTTTATTTGAACCTCAAAATTGCCATATCCAACTTCGTCAACTTCATATAATTTATCTGCTTTTATACCAAGATATATTATAAAATCATCATCCTTTTTCCTGAATGTAAATAAGGATACTCCTTCGGCATGATATTCCTTTATAACCTCTTTTATAGAATTTTCATTTAAAGTTTGCATTTCCTGTTCAAAATCTAAATTTTCAAATGCAAGTGGAATGACTTTTTGAGCAGGAGTATCTTCACTAATATTCATATGGGTAGAATCAGGTGTATAAGTATTAGTTACATCAGGTGATTGTAAAGGTGATTGTAAAGAAATTGGATTATCAATAGGTGAGTTTGGGGAATTATTCATATTTTGGGCGTTAAAAATCACGCATATAACAAATATAATGGCTACTGCAACTGCAGATATAGGTTTCAACACAGGAGAGATTTTATAAATGATATGAGATATGCTATATTTATTATTCAAATATCTATCCTTATCTATTCCGCATAATATTTTTTCATTAATGTTGCATTTAGTAGTATTATTGTTTGACGTAAACTTACTAAAGAGTTGCAAAGCTTCATAAAACGAACTACATTTTTTATATAAATTTATATGCTTTTCCATTTTATCAGCCTCTTGTATAGAAAGAATACCTTCTATAAACTTTTCAATATCTTCTTGGCTATATATACATTTCATGTTAACACCTCGTCTTGAATTTATAATATCGTTCGCATAGTATATTCTTTGCTCTTTGCACCTTCATTTGGTAACACAATCTAAATTGTAAAATGTACCAGTAAATACTGGAAGGCTTCACAACAACCTTTTTGTATATATTTATTTTTCAATGTGCTGATATATCTTATTTTTAATGTTTCTGCGTAAGTACTATATTTAATAAAACCATTTCTTTCCCATTATACGTAAATAGTTTTGACTTGATTTTCTCATCATTATAGTAAGCTGAGAAAATATTCGTATTTTCATCAAAAAGAACAGCTTCCGCATTGAGTTCTACGTTAATATTACTTTCTTTGATGTAACCATCCTCATACTTATATAAATACGTATACGCACTTGTTCCTGATGAGGAAATTATTTCTTTATTTCCATCATTATCTATATCACTTTCAATACCATCTCCATTTATAGTTAAAAAAGTGCTAGGTTTCACATCATAAAGTGAATAATAACTTGTTTGACCAAAATTAGCTCCCATTATACCAAATATTCTTAATAGTTTAAGATTACCAAGATTAACTTCTTTAATCGAAATTGTTTCCATTTCTTGTTCATTGAGATTCATTGATACTTTACCAAGGTCATAGTAGGTATCATTTATTTTAATTCCTCCATGTAAATATTCTTCGTCATTTGAATTTGCAAATATAAATGCTTTTCCATTACTAACATCTTTTTCAATATAAATTTCCTTTATAACATTTCTTTCTATTACTTCAACACTTTGCATTGTATCTACATTTTTAAATTCTAAAAGTATAGATTCATTAATAGTATATGGACTTGTTGTAGTGTTTGGATTTACTGTGTTTGTAACAGAAGAACTCATACCAATGCTATCATTGTTTGTGTATTTTTTTATATTTGGAATATTTAAAATTAAAGCAACAAGAATTAAACAGAAAACCAAAGTAGCAGATGTATATTTAATAGCAGGGATTAGCTTATTCATAAGTTGTAATATTGAATACTTTTTATTTAAATACCTGCTTTTATCAATTTGTGTCATAATGCTATCGTGGAAACCATGTTTTAAAGGAACCTCATCCAATATAAATTTATTAGCAATCTCTAGTGATTCATAATAACATTTGCATTTTTTACAATCATTTAGATGCATTTTTAACTCCTCTGAATCCCGGATCGAAAGACTATTTTCAGTCAATTTTACAATATCCTTGTAACTATATTTGCAATCCATGTTAAACACCTCTCAAATTTAATTTGTAATATCTTTCACATAATATTTGTTTTGCTCTTTGAACCTTCATTTTAGCAGCTTGATCACTGATGCACATGATATGACCTATCTCTTTATAGGTAAATCCCTGTATGTGTTTTAAAAGAAATGCCAACTTTTGTTCACTGTTGAGCTACACAATGGTGTCAGGTCTGACTGCAAATAATTTTCTGCCCATA
>CAZLZR010000153.1:0-5692 GCA_964564015.1 uncultured Acetivibrio sp. | reverse complement strand
AATTAATTTGCAGTAATTGCTTGATTTTATAAGAATTTAAAATGCCGTACTACAACCTGATCACCTTTCTACTCGAAAATTTATATATTTTCATTTAATACTATCATCCATTTGATCTCCTACCGTATTACTTTGCAAGATTTCAAAAAGATCTTATCGATATCCAATATCCATTTATATTTTGTTAGTTTCAATTTTTCCTTAATTGTAATACATTTCTTAATCTTTTGGAATATCATTTACAAAATTTGATATTATTTTTAATGGTTTAAAAGACATATGATGCTTGTGTTCATAGATTTGGCTGCAAAAAATCTTCGCTATACGAAAATCTCAAATGCGAAAATCTTCAATAACTTTTGTGGAATTCTAGCTTTTTCTGTTGAACAAAATCACTATAACGTTGATTAAGCTCTGCTTTAATCTCATGATAAGTAGTTTCGCTTATAAGTTTTTCATCTGTTTACCTGCTTGGGTCAACATTGTTTTTTAGATTATTACTTGCATACTCATAAAAGTTTATTCCATCACCTTTAAAAGTATCCTCCTGCATATGTGATAAATGTAATATGGAAAAAGTTATTCTTGTCACTTTTTTTGTGATTAAATCATGACTTTTGACATTATTGTAAAGAAATACTTTATATAATATAATAATTAAACAAAGTAAGAAGAGGTCTTAAAAGGAATCAATGTATTTATTTAGAAAAAGGCCCAAACGGCAAGACAACTTAAAAAATTAACTAATTAGAGGGGGAAATAGTAATGCTTGGAAAAGGGATTAAGAAAAAGCTATCATTTGTTATTGGTCTAGGTATGATTTTTATCACTGTCACATCTGCAGTAGCTGTAGGAAATGTTGAGGAAGTAAAGTCGTTTATTAATCATTCTATTAAGATAACCTTTAATGGAGGTTTGTTTCAGCCAAAAGAAGCTGACGGCACCCCTATTAAGCCTATAATATACAATGGACGTACATATTTGCCAGTAAGAACAATTTCTGAACTTACAGGAATGAAAGTGGATTGGGATGCGAATACAAGTACAGTAATATTAGAAAGCAATGCGAACGGCATACCATCGGCACCTGTGCCTGTATCGACCTCAACACCGGTTCAGTCGACTGTACCAGAAGGAAAATACAATGAAAGAAATCCCGCACCTTTAAATGTAACTCAAAAGCTAAAGTATGAATACAATAGTGACGACGGAAAATATTATAGAGCAGATATAAACATTACTTTTACAGACATAAAAACAGGAAATGATGCCATGAGTTTTGTTAAGAGCCTTGGCATAGATACTTCTGATTTGAAACCTGAATTAGAGTTGGTTGCAGTAAAGCAGACTTTTGAGTACTCAAATGTTAGTACAAATGCCAATGATGGTTATGTGTCAACATGGTATAACCCTTTTTACTTAGTATTGTCAGGAGATTATTCGGTACGAGGCAGATATGATTATTTCGAGGGCGGCCTGGGCAAGGTTTTTGCTTTAGATAAATTTTCAAATGGCTCAAAAGGAACCTATAGCGGGTGGGTTATTTATAGCATAATGAAGGGTGAAACTGAATCAAGAGTAGGTTTTTGTAAAGACAATAAAAGTATCTCTGATGTTGATAGCCATGTTTGGTTTAAGTTGACAAAATAAAGATATTTTGCAAATAAATATTAAAAAAGCCTTAAGCTATTTTTCGATAGAGTAAGGCTTTTTTGTGTGAATTCTTGATTTAGTAATAGATTAGAAAAAAAATAACTATTGACCCGTATTCGATTTGCCGGACACAGTTAAGTTAGGGTACACTATAGCTGTGGAGGGGATAAAAATGGGGAATCATGGTAAACGCCACACTGAAGAATTCAATGCTGACATAATTAGGCTAATAAGAGAAGAAAACGCTCTATTACTAACATCGAAAAGGATTTTGGTGTCAATGACCAGACAATCAAGAGTTGGCTCAAAGAAAGCAAGGACAAGCAAGATCCTGATAAAGTAAGAATAACAGAATTAGAGGCATAACTCAAGGAAGCAAAGAAATAAATTGCAGATCATGAGGTAACAATTGATATATTAAAAAAAGCTACAAGAGTCTTTTCCCAGAGCAACCGGAAGTATTATTTCAAATAATAAAAAAGTTAAACAGCAAAAAACGTCCTGTTGAGAAGTTGTGTGATACTATGGATGTTTCAAGAAGTGGATACTATGACTGGAATGGTCTGAATACGAAGAAGATGCTTTCAAAAAAATAAGATGAAAATTGAAGAAACTTCTTTATGGCGTTGAACAGAGATATTATACGACTCCTGTTGGAAATGAAAAAAGATGCGCCAACTCAATCATAAGGATATAACAATACCTATAGTACTCCACAAATTATTGAGGGAACTTCAATACTGGCCTTGCGCTAAAACGGCAAGGTTCTTTTTTGTAATGTTGTTTTTTATTAAACTGCAGTTAGTTAGAGACAGTGACTCCAATAACGTCGAGATATTTACTGCTTTTCTTGCTCTGAATACAGCTACAAAGTTTGCTATTATACTTCTCAAATTACAAGAATTTGATAATGAATATTTTTACGCTCGATACAATGTAAAGAGTATAAAAATTGCAATTAGTAATGTACATAACGTAAAAAAATTGCGAATAATATATTGACGTAATATAATTAGGCTTGAAAGGGTGATTTTATAATAACAAAGTTAATAATGAGGAATTTTAAATCTTTTAAGTATGAGACAACGATAGATTTTACAAAAACTAATTATAAAGTACTGGATATACCAAATGTATCTGATATAGGAGTGTTAAAGGGGATGATGTTTGTTGGAGCAAATGCATCCGGTAAGTCGAATGCACTACATGCAATTAGATTATTACTCGATCTTTTATTCATGGAGAAGGGAATAAACTACGGGCTTTTTGCTTGTCTCTTTTCAGATATACCAGAGTTTTCGTTAGATTATTATTTTAAGATTGATGACAAAGAAATTCGCTACTTGTTTGAATTTGATGTTAAGAAAACTATGCTTTCAGAGAAGCTATATATTGATAATAGAGTGCTGCTCGAAAGAATGGGAGTAACGGCTAAATCATACATTACTGACAATGAAAACTACAGTAATTTAGATAAGGAAATGCTTTTTTTGCGTACAATTTACTTTAATACCAGGTTTGCTGGCAATGAAACCTTGCGCAAATGGTTTGACTTTTTGCAGTTTTCCATTTACTTAAATGCGTTTGATAGAAAAGTTTTATCTTATGGGAAGCAGGATTTTAGAATAACTAAGTATATTGAGGAAAAAGGAATAGAGGAAATCAATAAATTCTTTGAGGACAACAACTTTGATCAGTTTATAGACTATGCGAATGAGGTTAAAGGAGAGCATGTGGTTATAAAGTATTACAAAGATGAGGAAAAGATGTTGTTTTTCAAACGTAAAGGGATCAATACACCTATCCCTTATGGTGAAGAGTCGCTGGGGAACCGTACGTTGCTTAATCTACTGCCAGCATTCTTGTTTGTTGCACAAAATAATGGCATGCTGTTGATAGATGAATTTTCTAGCGGCTTCCATAATGAGCTTGAAGAGCTGCTTGTTAAGTACTTTATGAATACAGCAAAGAAATCTCAGATGATTTTCGTTTCTCATTCTACTAATTTGCTCTCAACTTCGTTGCTTCGCCCGGATCAAATATATTCAGTGGAATTTGACGGGCAGAGCGGTAGCCGTATAAAGCGTTTCTCAGATGAACAGCCCAGGGTCGCTCAAAATCTTGAGAAGATGTATTTAAGTGGAGTTTTTGGCGGATTGCCAAGGTATAAGGATGTATAATATGAGAATTAATAAAAATAAAAGCGTTGGTAGAGTTTTGTTTATAGTTGAGAGCGCGAGAACGGAGTTTACGCTACTTAGGCGTATCTTTTGTTATGTATTGGGCTATGAGTATATGGAAAAAAGAAGAATACTGAGATACAATATAACAAAATTACTGAAGATACTGAAAAAAAAGCAGTAAGTGAAATGATGAAGTATCTTGAGATGGAACATATTTTATCCTAACGGCTTCTATTCATTAATTACTTCCCATGTTCGGTAAAGGTGCATATATAACCCTGACACAAGAACCTTTTTAATTCGACCTGCATAAAATACTATGTAAAGTTATAACGAGGAGGATTTTTTATGCAGAGTTATAGCAGTATGCCCTATATGCCGCCTTGCATGATGCAAAATCAATATATGATGCCTGTGCAAAATCAGATGCCGAATAATCCCCAGACTATGGCTGGATTAGAAGAATACACTTATCCCCAAAATGTTCCTGGAGCATTAAAGCTGATCCAGGAAGCCGTTGCCGGTGAAATGGAAGACAGAATGTTTTATCAATACCTGATTGAAAATGCGCCTTCCGAAGAGGATAAAGAAACAATCACAGGGATTCGTGATGATGAAATCCGCCATTTTAGTCTTTTCAGACAGGTTTATTATCAATTAACAGGACAGATGCTGCAGCCGCAGCAGGATGAAACTTTTGAGAAGCCTGCATCCTACTGTGAAGGAGTAAAAAGAGCTCTTAAAGGAGAACAAAATGCTGTGAGAAAATACAGAAGGATACTCTATGCGTTGCAGGACAGGGTTCAAATCAATATCCTAACGGGGATTATTACTGATGAGATAAGGCATGGAATCTTATACAGTTATTTGTATTCCAAAAACGGCTGCAAGGTGTAGGGATTTGGTGTCGATGAGTTTTAATGAAGAATCTAAATCCAGATAAATTTACGTAGAATTCATACCAGGAGTTACAATGACTGACCTATAATAGAACGTAAGTATACATTAAAGCACTTAGAAATAATTGCAGTATTAATATATTATGTTACTCTTGAATGTTATTATATAGAAAGCTTTAGAAGTGATCATCGACATCTTCTAAAGCTTTTTATATATTTCTTTGATATTAGTGATCATGCGCTTGTTCAGCATCTGCTTTAGTTCTTGAATAATAATTTGATTTATGGTTTTTAAGGTTCCTCATAACCTAAACCTGTAAATATTTGCCGAATTTGATGTGTAATACAATTAGGCTTTTTGAAATATGGTATAATTTAATTTGTTATTCAATTAATCACGATATTTTGGGGGTAGTTTGGATAACCTTGACAATGTAATAGATATTATCAAGTAGGCATTCGAAAAACATGGTATTGAATAGGGAGGCGCCTTATGCCATTTACTATAGTCCGACAGGACATTACAAAAATGAAAGTGGACGCAATCGTAAACGCTGCGAACGCAGCCCTCAAAATGGGAGATGGGGTTTGTGGAGCTATATTCAGAGCTGCGGGAGAATATGAACTTCAAACTGCGTGTGATAAATTAGCCCCCATTAAGACTGGCGAAGCGGTTATTACTAAAGGGTTTCGGCTTGACGCTAAGTACATTATCCATACGGCAGGTCCCGTCTATTGTGATGGCAAACACGGCGAGGAGGAGTTGCTGCGCTCTTGCTATACGAATTCTCTGAAACTAGCCATAGAAAATGGCTGTAAAAGTATTGCTTTTCCGCTTATATCAAGTGGGATATATGGCTATCCTAAAATTGAAGCTTTACGTGTGGCAACCGCTGCAATACAGTGTTATTGTCAATAAAAATTCCCCAAAAAGGGGAAAGATTTTTCCCCACCTTA
>CAZLZR010000152.1:0-5764 GCA_964564015.1 uncultured Acetivibrio sp. | reverse complement strand
TAAACCTCTCACTCCAAAGAACGACTCTGATAGGGCAAATGGCGAATAACGTCTCGCCATTTGCGACGTCGATGAATCGGACCCGAATGGAATACCCGTGAGCGGCTTTAGCCCGATGAATCGATGTGGGCAGGATGACCTCATGCTCCTACTCCAGAGGCCCACTACATGCTTTGCCCTTTACGCAAATGGACTTGTTCTCTGAAGTACGCCGCCGCTAACCTTCAAAATCCACTATCCTAGATGTCCCTTGCCAAATTATTTAAGGGAAAAAGTTTTGATATTACAACATTAATTAATGTGACGCGATGTTTAACCCTAATGTAATTTTACATTAAATTCTCACTTTGCAATAGGGTTATTTTTTTGTATTATTTTTAAGGGAATTATTATGCAGATATTTTTTACATTAAAGGAAGGGTTTGAGACATATATAAAATCAGGGAAAAAATATAATTTTCCTTCTCCTGAAATTAGAAGGTGCCATAATTGTAATAAGCCTGTTCATTTTAAGAAACATGGCTTTTATCAAAGATACTTGGTAACTATTGATTACTCAGGTCTGATTGTTATTAGAAGATACATTTGCCCATTATGTGGATGTACAATATCATATATTCCTGATGTCTGTATGCCAGGTTTTGTTTTCTCAACAGAGCTAATATTTCAGGCTTTGTATGCCTACTTTAAACTAATCAGAAATACGGCTAAAGAATTGTCCCGTCAACTTATAAGATACTATAGAGTACGCCTTATATCTAAAACAGCTGCTATTAGTGCTGCTTTAAGACAAATCCTTCCTAACGCAAGACTACCTGACAAAAGTTTATCTGGAAAAGAAAAATCGAGGATGGTTTTACTACTGATAAAATCATCTGAAATTAACATAAACGATATCTCACATCGTTTTTATGATATATCAGGTAAAGCCATACTACAAAAAAACGTCACTTTATAATAGCATATAATTTCCCTATATAAAACACAAAAAATAAAAAAGCTCAGCAACAGCCTTTTTTCCTTCATTTGAGATGTTATGGCATGTTAACATATTGTTATGACCGGTCAAATCTAACAAAGGATTTAGGGAGGTTTTGTTTTCATGCTTGATGAGAATACTAGAAATGCTATTGCATTAAAAAGGTTTTCGCTTATTAGCCCTGTAATAAATAGACAGGTAGATAACAACATGCAATATTATATACGTGTAACAAAAGAACCTATTGAAATGCCTCATTATGGCTTAAAAAGATATTCACCAAAGACGCTGGAGTCATGGTACTGTGATTACTTAAAGAAAGGAATTGATGGATTAAAACCTTCTGCTAGAGGAGATAAAGGAAAATACAGAGTAATACCTGACCAACTGTCTGAGAAGATAATAAATATGTGCCTTAAATATCCAAAAGCTCCTGGATCAGTAATATATGAAATGTTACTAAAGGATAGGGTTTTTGATCATAATGATATATCGATGTCCAGTTTTTATAGATTCTTAAGATCAGTTCCTCAACAAATTAAAGAGAAAGAGGCTGAAACATCTGAATTAAAAAGGTTTTCACACCAATATATAAATGAACTTTGGCAAACCGATCTGGCATATGTCCCATATATTTATAATGGTAACAAAAGAAAGATTACATACTTGCTTGCAATTATTGATGATGCAGCTAGATTTGTTCCTCATGCCCAATTTTATTTCTCACAAGGTTTTGAATCTCTAAGGCATTTATTTAAAGAAGCTGTTATGAAAAAAGGGGTTCCTACATTACTGTATACAGATAATGGTAAAATTTATCGTTCACAGCAATTTGAATACATATGTGCTTCTATAGGATGTACGTTAATTCATGCAAAGCCATTTGCTGCAAACGCCAAGGGGAATGTAAAGAAAATGAAAATGTAAAGTTGGGCTTTGTAACACATATAATAATTGGAGTTTCTCCAGATTTACTTATCATTTTCATACTCCGATAGTTAAATTAGGCATTTAGCCAAAATACTATGGAAGGGGTTTGAAAATGAATTCAATAATAACCGGAAAATCGTTCGATACTATGGCAAATGAGTTAATTTCATTTCTTGAACAGATAGGTTTTCACCCAGTTCGAATTCAGAGGTATCGTCGATGTATCAAAAGAATTAAGCAGTTCATGAGTGAGCAAGGTTTTGTCAGTTTCACAAGCAATGAGTGTGACAAATTCATCAAACAAATTATTGGAATTGGTGAATATAAGGAATTAAGCCGTTACGATAAGGACATAATTCGATGTGCAAATATTCTGGTTGAATATCAATTGACGGGGATAATTTCATACAGAATTAAGCAAAAGGATGAACTGATTCATGGTTCCATAGGAAGCGACATTCAAGGATATCTGGATTACCGGAAATCTATAGGGATTTCACCTAATACGCTTGATGACAATCGTATCTATCTCGGGCGTTTTCAAAAACACCTTGATTCGATCAAGAGAAATACATTTGCTGATATGACACAGCAGGACATTCTCGGCTTCATTAAGAGCATTAGTTATTCTACAAAAGCTACCGTTCATTGTACACTCTGTACTTTACGAGGCCTTCTTAAATATCTTCATAGCGAGAGAATCCTTGAAAAGGACTGGTCATATTTGATTCCAAAGGACAACTACAGAAAAGAGGCAAAGCTTCCAACAACCTATACGAAGGATGAAGTCGAGCGTATTCTGAATTCTGTTGATCGTGGAAGCGCAAAAGGAAAACGTGATTATGCCATGATACTCTTGGCGGCAAGGCTTGGCCTTCGTGCATCGGATATCTGTGGTCTGACCTTCGAAAATCTGCTTTGGACACAGAACTTAATTGTACTAATTCAAGAGAAGACGAGTAAACGGATTGAACTACCGCTGCTCACTGAAGTTGGGAATGCAATCATTGATTACCTTAAATATGGGCGCCCGACCTCGGATTTGCCGTATGTATTCCTTCACGCCAATCATGGTTATCGTAAACTTCAAGAGCCCACTCTCCACAGTATTGTTTATTTCTACATGAGGCTCGCAAAAATAGAAAATGTAGACGATAAAAAACATGGTCCTCATGCGCTGCGTCATAGCCTGGTTAGTTTCCTGCTTGAGAAAAAGACCCCACTTCCGGTAATTTCAGAAGTGCTGGGTCATTCTAACACGGAATCAACAAAAACATATTTGAGAATCGATATGGAATCGTTACGCCAATGTGCTCTTCAGGTACCTTCCGTTGACAGCAGCTACTATCAGAGAGGAGGCTTTTGCAATGGATAATTTGAGGAGTTGCATGGCGCCTTTTATTAAATCTTATGTAGATTTCAAACGCAGTTTTGGCTACAAGTTCAAAAATATTTACGTTTTTAACAATCTTGACAAGTTTCTTTGTGAACAGTCCTATGAGACACTAGGCCTCAGTGAAGAAATATTAAGCAAATGGTGTCAAAGCCGTCCAAATGAATCGGATGTTACCAGGTATAAAAGGATAAATGACATACGGAACTTTTCCATCTACCTGAACAGAATCGGTTATCCATCCTATGTTCCACGCTTGCCAAGGAGATATGTCACAAATTTTAAACCATATATATTTACGGAAGAAGAGCTCCAGCGTTTTTTTAAAGCATGCGACAGTATGGATTATAACTCTAGTTATCAGTCGCTTTACCATGTATGTCCCGCACTGTTCAGGCTTATATATGGATGTGGCCTGCGTGTGAATGAGGCTCTTTCTCTAAAATGTGAAGATGTCAATCTGATAGATGGATTCATTGTCATTCATGAATCAAAAAACGGAGAAGAACGCCAGTTACCACTTTCAGAATCACTAAAAAGTGTATTAGTACAATACAAAAACTGCTGTCGTAGCAGTTCAAACGGACATGAATACTTTTTCGTGAAGCGCAATGGTGAACGATGCTCATCGGACACTATATATAAAAAGTTTCGAAAAATTCTGTATTACGCAAATATTTCTCATGGCGGTAAGGGTTTTGGACCACGGGTGCATGATTTCAGGCACTCATTCAGTGTCCATTCACTGGCTAATATGGCTAAGCAGGGATTGGATTTGTATTACTGTCTTCCACTGTTATCGAAATACCTTGGGCATAAATCTCTTGCAGCCACAGATGGATATGTTCGGTTGACAGCTGAGATGTATCCAAAACTAATAAATGCTATGAATCAAATATGTGCCTTTGTTTTTCCGGAGGTGAACCAGCCATGAAACCAACTGACTTCGCATATTACCTGACCAACTTTTTTACAAAGTATCTTCCTGTTGAATGTGGTGTAAGTCCAAACACAATATCTTCTTATCGAGACACATTCCTACTTTTTGTTGCATTTGTAAGAGATGAGAAGAACAGGCTCATCGAACAACTGCAATTAAAAGATATCAATAAGGATCTCATTACAGATTTTCTTAGTTGGATTGAAACCGTCAGAAAATGTTCAATATCGACGAGGAATGTACGGCTAACTGCTATCCATTCATTTTTTCAGTACTTGCAGTACGAATATCCAGATTTTCTATTCGAATGGCAAAAGATACTCTCAATACCTGTAAAAAAAGGTGAGCGCGGTACACTGAACTACACATCCCTTGCAGGGATAAAGCTTCTTCTTGAAATGCCGGATCAATGCACAAAATCAGGAAGACGGGATTTGGCTCTCTTATCGCTTATGTATGATACAGCAGCAAGAGTTCAGGAAATCGCAGATCTCACTCCCTCAATGGTGCATCTTTCTAAACCAAGTACTATCAAACTTATTGGGAAAGGTAATAAGGCACGTATCGTTCCACTGATGGAAAAGCAAGTTGATATCCTTAATTGTTATATGAACGAGAATAAGCTTAATGCTACATATGCCAATCAATATCCACTGTTTTTTAACAGCAGGAAAGAAAAACTTACACGTGCAGGCATTGGCTATATACTTGATAAATACGTAAAAATGGCGAGAATTAAGGATGCGTCACTAATCCCGCCAAAATTCAACTGTCACTGCATGAGACATAGTAAAGCAATGCATATGCTCCAAGCAGGGGTTAATCTTGTATATATCAGGGATATGCTTGGGCATGTATCCGTACAAACCACAGAAATTTATGCAAGAGCTGATTCACGCAAAAAACGTGAGGCAATTGAACAGGCTTATACAAATGTAACTCCTGATACAAAACCACAGTGGGAAGGTAACCAAGATATCATTGAATGGTTAAAGTCATTCAATAAATAACAATAGTATGAAAATGTAAAGTAAATTAGTATAGTATTTTAGTTTCCCATTATACTTTCGATTTTACTTTACATTTTCATTTTCTTTACATTTCCCTTGTTATGTGAAGCTTTACATAACAAGGGGAAAATTGAGAGATTTTTCCTTAGTGTAAGACAACGATTCTTATCGTGTATTGAAACAGATAAAATCAAAGATATTGATGAACTTAACAAGAGATTTTGGGCCTGGCTTGATACAGAGTACCATAAAAAGCCTCACAGCAGCCTTGATGGAGTAACTCCTCTAGAGTATTACATGTCCCAGATAGATAGGATAAAGCTTATTGAGAACCCTGAAACTTTAACTGAGAAGTTCTTTTATAGAGTTAAAAGAAAGATAAAGCACGATGCTACATTCACAATAGATAAGTAAGCGTAAAATACAACCCGTCTATAATTACTACTCCTGCTGTTGAAAGCTCTTGTTATTAAGTTTGCAGGATTCAGGCAAATCGGTCGACCAAGGCATTA
>CAZLZR010000151.1:0-5809 GCA_964564015.1 uncultured Acetivibrio sp. | reverse complement strand
GAGGCATAATATACTTTGCTATATGCTCAACTTCATATACAATCCTAAGAGTTAGATGACATGCACCGAAGTTTATAGCTATTTATAGATGGTTTTAATTTTGTTAGTTTTTTGAGATAAAATATTCATTTGAAGTATATTAAGGGAGGATAGATTTATGAGGCAATTAAAAATGATAATTTTTCCTATAATATTTATGATTATGATTAACAGCGGGTGCGAAAGCTCGGAGAGTAAGGACACCATTGGTAATATGTCAAGTAGAGAAAATAGTATGATTGTGGAAGTTAATGAAAAAGATTTGGTTAAGGTATCAGAAGATGAGATTTTAGAGTACTTTAGCCAAAAGAAAAACGATTTTATTGCATTAGCTAACTATCTGCTTGAAAATGAGCTTGAATTTGGTACGAGACCCGTAATTATAAGTAAAGATCAAGGAATAGAAAAAATACAAAATCAAAGTATTAAAATGAATGCAGAATTATTAATTCAACAGGGTATGGTAAAAAATATTAATTTGTTGAATGATGAAATAAAGGATGTCCATTTTTTAATTGATAATGAGTATGGAGTATTTGAACAGGGTATCAGATATGTCAGTGATAGAAAAATTATAGATGAGGATAAAACAAAGTATAATTATGTCAAACACTATGAAGATTTGGGCAATGGGTGGTTTTATTTTTTGCACCATTACAATAAGATAAAAGACGAAGAAAGTTTTAGAAAAAATGCTTGGAGTAAACTGTCAGAAGAAGAGAGAAAATCGGTTGTAAAGGAAAGCAATAAGGCAATTGTAATATTGGAAGAAGGAAAAAATGTTGGATATAAATTAGATAAAAAGGAACGTAAGTTTGTTGTTTCAGTACAATATAATACAAATGTGGATGGCTTATTAGGTCCAATTATAATGTACTTTGATCCATCAACAAAGGAATTAGTTGGATATAACTTGAGATTTTAGTTTTTAATGATTAAGCATGAGCAATAAATAAAATATAAAACCTGTTGGCCTATATAGCATTTACCTGATGCACGTCATCTAACAAGTCCATTTGCGTAAAGGGCAAAGCACGAAGAAGGATATCTGGAGCAGGAGCATGAAGTCATCCTGCCCTCATCGAACAATCGGGTGCAAGCACCGCCTACGCAGAAGGACTCTGTAAGTCCGATTCTTCGACGACGCAAATGGCGAGACGTTATACGCCATTTTTGCGTTGGGTAAGCCGTTGTAGATTTGAAGGGGAGGATTGCTATGAATATTAATGAAATAAAAAAAAATGTGATAGACTTATTTGAGAAAGAAAAGATAGAAGTTAATGGAGAAAGTGGATTTCTAATAAACGGGAGAAATGACGTAAAAAGAATAGGTTATGCAACAAATTTAACACCAAATGTTATAGAAAAGGCTATTGAACATAAAATTGATTTAATTATAACGCATCATGATGCATGGGAATTCGTTTATGGTATGAAAGAATATTGTGTTGAGAAATTAAGGGAAAATGTTATTTCTCACTTTTTTGTTCATTTGCCGTTAGATGATTGTGAATTTGGAACTAATGTTTCGTTTCTTAACAGGTTGGGAACTGAAATAATTCAAAAGTTGAATTTGCAAGAAAAATTTTTCTATTGTGGGCGGATTGGTGAGCTTTCAAAAGAAATTGATTTTGAAGAATTAGTTTTGAAAGTTGAAGATTTGCTTGGTGAAAAAGTTAAACACTGGAAAAATAATAATAAAAAAATTAAGAGAGTAGGATTTTTATCGGGAGCTGGTTTTTCAACAAGTGATATGAAAGAATTTGTTGAAAATGGTTGTGATGTTTTTATTACAGGAGAAAAGATATTATACACAATCCAATATGCTGAATTTACTGGAATAAATCTAATAGTTGGTAGTCATACATATACAGAATTACCTGGAGTAGAGGCGTTATGCAAAAAAATAAAGGAGAAATATTCGGAAATTGAAATAATGAGAATAGATGAAAACCACAATGAGTAAAAGATTAAATTCGTTATATTAAATTTTCGGGTAGGTCTTCGGGGGCAAAAACGGCGAATAACAATGCATTTCTGTAAAGGCTCGTAGGGAAAGAACACGAAGAATGTTCTCTGAGGTCATCCCATGTAGCGTGCGAGCCACAGCTTTTCTCGGACGCGTCGCGTGCTAACGTGGGTCATCCCAAAGAAGACCGAGAAAAGCCGTCAGAAATGCTAGACGTTGTACGAAATGGTTTGCATGCCGAACATCCTTGTTCGGGTTTGTTAGGGTCAAATCTTTGAAGCAAATTGAGGTATAATATGATCGATGGATTAGTAACTGATAGGCTAAATTTAAGAAATTATCAGGAAACTGATATCGAAAGCATTCTAGAATTAAGAGGATGTCCTGAAGTTTGGGTTTATTCTACAAATAACGTAGATGGCAGTAAAGAAGGTGCTTTGAAGTATTGGAAAGAAGTTTCCCAGAAGTACATGGACGGAAAATGTTCGTTTCAAGGTCTATTTTTGAAAGAAAATCAGGAATTTATTGGTGAGGCTGGAGTTTTGTCATTCAATGAAGAGCATAATAGAGCAGTAATAGGATATAACATTTTACCAAGATTCTGGAATTATGGATATGCTACAGAAATAACCAAAGGTCTTGTAAAAAAATTATTTAATGATTTAAAAGTCGAAAGAATTGAGGGCTTAACATTAGAATCAAATATTGGTTCTAGAAGAGTTCTTGAAAAGTCGGGATTTCAGCTAGAAGGGATTTTAAGACATTATGCTAAGATTGATGAAGAATACCAAAATGTATGCTATTATGGAATTGTTAGGTTTGATTGAGGGGTGCACATCCCTGTGCACCTCTGAAGCTAGGGGCAAACCACTTCGCACAACAAGTCCATTTGCGTAAAGGGCAAAGCATGTAGCATTCCTTCGAAGAAGGAGCATGAGGTCATCCTGCCCACACCGCCTCACCGGGCTAAAGCCGCCAAGGGGTATTCCTTACGGGTCCGGTTCGGACGGCGTCGCAAATGGCGAGACGTTTGGTGAAATTGGTCGCTGGACCGCCACATCGTGTGGCGGGTAATTTGAGTTATTCTTTGGAGTTTTTGAAATAAATTCACTTTGGAGGTGTATCATGTATAGTTTGTGTCAACTATTCTTGGGAAAAAATGATGGCAAAAAAGAAGCAAAGTATAAAGAAGATTTTGAAAACTATTTTTATGATTACAACGGAATTTATGAAAAAATATTAGTTCCTGAAAGATTCTTGCTATTGGGTAAGAAGGGTACTGGAAAGTCTATATTAGGAGAAGTTATTAAGAAACGAGCTAAGCAAAAATCAGATTGGTTTTGTGAAATATCATCGTATAAAGAGTTTAATTTTCATGAACTAAAGTGTTTAGAATCAAATGATATTAGACCTAATGAGTATATCTTAATATGGGAATGGATAATCCTGTTACAGCTTGCTAAATTATGCCTTGAGGATTGTAGTATCCTTGATTATTCGAACAATAAAGGAAAATTAATGGAATTTATAAAAAGTAATTATGGTTCATTGGAATTGGATATGAATAAAGTTATAGAGATAACTAAAAAGGGTAATATCAAAGGAGGAATACTAAAGGGTCCATTTCAAGTTAGCGGAGAGAAACATGATGAGATCAAACTTAAAATTGGAAAATATATAGATTACATAGAAGATTTAAGAGCCACAGTAATGAGTATTTTGAAAGAAACCTCGAATAAATATACCTTGATTTTTGATGAACTAGATGACAAATTTAGAAATGAAGATATTTATAAGTCAACAATAATAAGTTTAATTAAAATTGCTGACAAAATGAATATGAATTTTTATGATTCTCAAATTGATGCAAAAATTATTCTATTGTTAAGAACTGATATTTTTTCTATTTTAAATGATCCAGATTTAAACAAAGTGGAACAAGACAATTCAGTAAAAATTGATTGGGGAAATATAGTAAGTAGTGATTCGCCTTTGTTTAAATTGATCTATACAAAAATAAGAAAGTCTGTATCTGAACTTGAGAATATTGATGATAAGGAATTATACAATACATTATTTCCACAAGACATTATGAACAGACCACCATATGAGTTTATATTAGGAAGAACATTTTTTAGGCCAAGAGATATAATAACATATTTAAACTTAATAATTGAAAAGTATCCTCAAACAACATACTTTGGTTGGAAGGGTTTTAAAGACTTAGAACAAGATTATTCAAAATATTTTCTTAAAGAAATAAGAAATGAATTATCTGGGCATATAAATGATGTTGAAATAGATGAAAGTATACTATTACTAAAACAGTTTAAGAAATCTGATTTTAAATATGATGAGCTAAAACAGTACTTTGTTTCAAGGAAAGAATTATATAAAAATATTGATTTAGAAAAAACATTATCATATCTGTTTAATTTTAGTGTCATTGGTAATAGATGGTATAATTCACGGAGAGGTAAGTATTACCATTCATGGGCATATAGAGAAAATGCAACTATAGATTTCGATAAAGAATTCGTTGTGCACATGGGATTAAGAAAAGAGTTGTCTTTATAAATTTATTAAAATTACCTAAATAAAGGTTTTGAAAGGGACGACCGTCCTGGTCGTCTCTGAGTTACGGGGCGACCAACATCACCAAACAACACATTTGCATAAAGGGCAAAGCATGTAGCGTGGCGTTGGAGCAGGGCACGGGGTCATCCTGCCCAAATCCATTCGTTGGGGGCGTAGCCCCGCCAAGGAGAAGGGCTTCGAGGGTCCAACTCATGGACTTTGCAAATGTAAAACGTTCTCTGACATATGGTGCAGGGCGTGCCTTCCTTGGCACGATTTTGTAAGCATGTCTCTGGAGCTTTATTCGATAGGAGGGCTAATATGGCAAATAGGGCAATGTTACTAATCAGTAACTCGATTGAATTTAATTATGAGAATTACAATGAAAGTGAAGAAGTTGTTGCTGCAGCTAATTATTCTATCCCAATGTTTTGGTTTAGTTTATTTTCCTCAGAAGACGTTTTTTATAAAAAACTTGAGATGGAGGACGGGACTTTTGAAGATTGGCCCATATTAGTAGTAGAAAGGAATATAGCACTGGATAGGGTGAAAAAAAGAAAAAAATCATTTCTTAATCTTTTGCCAAAAGGTTATGATTCTTTATACAGTAAGTGGATTAACTTATTACAGAATATTAATCTAATGTATATTCATCTTGATATGGATGAAATACGGATGATGGCTGATAATGAAGACGAGTATGACTTAAAGCTTAAGGAAGTTTTGGCTTCTGTAGATAACTTAACCCTATATAACAGCAACATATTGTTAGAATATTTTAGCGGAATAGAAATTGAAAAAAGCCTATTTGGTATAAAAATCAACAATCCAAAATCCGATGAGGAAATTGTATCTTTTTTATGTGGAAATAGCTGGATTAGAAAGGTTACATGGGAGAAGTAAGTAACTCAGTTTAAATGGTAAATTCTTAAACTAGAAGTTATATATTAAGATAACTGCAAATTGAGGCCGCGCCGTCCTTGGCGCTCTGGCTTCGCGGGGCACCATACATCAGAGAACAAGTCCATTTGCGTAAAGGGCAAAGCATGTAGAAATTTCTCTGGAGTAGGAGCACGAGGTCATCCTGCCCGCATCGATTCATCGGGTGGCAAGCACCGCCTCTGGAGAAGGGCTTTGTAAGTCCGATTCATCGACGCCGCAAATGGCTGGACGTTATCGGAAAGATGAGGCGTGCCGTCCCATCCATGGGACGGATTTGAAAGA
>CAZLZR010000150.1:0-5937 GCA_964564015.1 uncultured Acetivibrio sp. | reverse complement strand
ATATGGGCAGAAAATTATTTGCAGTCAGACCTGACACCATTGTGTAGCTCAACATATTATGATTAAGAGTAGTATCAAAGATAGAATTAAAGTTGTTAAAGGCGATATAACAAAATTGGAAGTGGATGCAATAGTAAACGCAGCTAATAGTAGTTTACTTGGTGGCGGAGGAGTAGATGGTGCTATACATAAAGCAGGTGGAAAAGAGATACTGGATGAATGTATAAAAATTAGGAATAAACAGGGTGGTTGTAGTACAGGAGAGGCAGTCATTACAACAGCAGGTAAGTTAAAAGCAAAATATATTATACACACAGTTGGGCCTGTATGGAGTGGAGGACAAAAGAACGAAAAGGAGCTTCTTGGGAAATGCTATTACAATAGTTTGAGATTAGCTGTTGAGAATAAAGTTGAGAGAATTGCTTTTCCGAACATCAGTACAGGTATTTATAAATTCCCAAAAGACTTAGCAACTGAGATTGCGATTAATGAGGTGTCAAAGTTTTTACAAGATGATACAATTATAATTGAGGTTGTATTTATTTGTTTTGATGATGAAAATTATAGAGGCTATTTGGAGTATATAGGCAAAAATTGAATTGTGTAGCTTAATGGAAGCTTTTTTGTTTTTTAAGGAGCACGGCGTATATCAACACATGCCCGTAAAAGTGCGGTTAGAAAAGTCATGAAGAATTGCTTCGTGGGTCATCCCATGAAGAAGATCCGCACTACACCGTTTCGCCGGCCGCACAGCGGCTCTCACGGGCAGTTCTCTGGAGTCCGGCTCAAACGGCGTCGGGCATGTACACGTTAGTCGAAATACACCGAAAGCCGTGCATCCATGCACGGGATGAGTCAGAACGGCTTCGAAGTTGATTGTTAATAGAATTATATTTAACTTTTATGGGGTTCAATATTTTAAGGATGGATTATTATGGGTGAAGTTAAATCATACATGGTTAGTTTTGATATTGAGTGTTCTGAAAAAGAGAAATTAGATTTAGAACATATAGATGGTAATTTATATAAGTTAAAGATGGCATCGTTATTAAGTGAAGAAGTTGGATTAGGTGATATAGTTAAAGTTCAAGAAGTTAAGGATAATGTTTTATTTATTGAAAGAGTTGTTAAAAAATCTGAATTTAAAAGATTTGATTGGGTTCTGCCAAAATGTATTGTAGAATCAAAAGAATTTAAAAATCTAAAAAAAGACATTGAAAATGAGTGTGGAGACTGGGAAATTGCCTTTGGTGGTTTATTTATTGTTCACTTACCAAAAGGATGTAGTTATGATGTTCATAGTCAGTTACAAAAAGTTTTTGATATTGTTTTAGAGAAGTGAATATTTTAGGGAATCACATCCGTGTGATTCTCTGAACAAGGGGTCGGTGTACTTCGACTAACAATCCATTTGCATAAAGGGCAAAGCATGGAGAATGTTCGCTGGAGTAGGAGCATGAGGTCATCCTGCCCTCATCGATTCATCGGGTGCGTAGCACCGCCTACGGAGAAGGGCTCTGTAAGTCCGATTCATCGACGACGCAAATGGGAAACGTTCTCTGCAATCATGGCATGTCGCTAAAGTGAACAAAGTATATTTTTATTGAGAGATATTCACAATTATGATACTGTATTATTATAAAGGTTTCTAGGGAGTTGATATTATGAATTGGAAAGATGCACGGAATAAGTATATAAATACATGGATTCTTTTTGAAGCAATTGAAGCGCATTCAGAGGATGGAAAAAGGATTGTAGAGCGAATTTCTGTTATTGATTCTTTTGATGAGAGTAAGGATGCTCTAGTTTCATATAAAGAAATAAAGAAAAAGAATCCAGAAAGAGAATTGTATGTCGCTAATACCAAAAAAGAAAGCCTGGAAATTTTAGAAAGAAAATGGTTAGGTATAAGAAGATGAAAGAAAAAATAACATTGGTTGATAATCTCCCATTTATCCAAGTATCAATAAGTCATCAAGGAAGAAGTAAAATAATAGACAATGTACTTATTGATACAGGATCAGGTAGTACAATTTTTAAAGTAGATATCTTAGGGGATATTGGCATTAAGCCTGAGGATGATGATGTGATAGCAACTATTTCAGGTGTTGGCGGTTCAGAGTTTGTCTTTGTTAAAGTAATTGATTGTATTGAAATCGGTGAGTTGAAAGTGACTGGATTTAAAATTGATCTTGGTATTATGGACTACGGTTTTGAGATAAATGGTATTATTGGTATGGATTTTCTTACAAGAATTTTTTCGCATATTGATTTGGAAGAATTTTTCCTCATAGGTCGTTAAGAATGGAATTATTAAATTGATACTTTTCTAACGAAAAGTTTAGATTTAATGCCATGACAGCAGAGAACAACACATTTGCATAAAGGGCAAAGCATGTAGCATGTCGTTGAAGAAGGGCACGGGGTCATCCTGCCCAAATCCATTCGTTGGGGGCTTAGCCCCGCCAAGTAGAAGGGCTTTGAGGGTCCAACTCATGGACTTCGCAAATGTAAAACGTTAGCTGTAATCGGACGCAGGCCGCGACATCGTGTCGCGGGTTTTTAAGAATGGCTTTGGAGATTTCATTATAATGGAAGTTAACCATGACAATAAATTTATATATATTTTAAGGAGTGAAGGGGTATATGAATAAAAAATCGAAATTACTTATCGGTACTTCTATTATACTTATATCGCTATTGGTAGGACTTGGTTTGTATGCTAAAAATGTGGTTATGTTAATTGGAATTGTAGTATTTTTATTAATTGATTGTTTTATTATTGTACAAAAGAAGTTTAAGATTCGAACAGGTGTGTCAATTTTTTTAACCATCGCAGAGTTGGTAGCATTATCATTACTATTTACTATTTTTTAAAGAAATTTCAAATGAATTTTAGCTTAACAAAGTGCGGATTCCCAAAAGTATTTTGGGGATTATTGGTCTACTTAATTAGAAAAATTAAGAATATGTCCTCAAAGAGTAAAGAAAATTATAGGAGCCCACGTCCGTGTGGTCTTCTGAATTACGGGGCGTCCGACTACAGCTAACAAGTCCATTTGCGTAAAGGGCAAAGCATGAAGAAGATTCTCTGGAGAAGGAGCATGAAGTCATCATGCCCTCATCGAAGAATCGGGTGCAAGCACCGCCTCCGTAGAAGGGCTTTGTAAGTCCGATTCTTCGACGACGCAAATGGCGAGACGTTATATGACAGATAGAGCAAAAGAAAATCTCGCCGTCCTGGCTCGAAGAGCATAGCCTTTGTAGAGTTTATTATAGTTTTAATAATAAACTTATTTATACATTAGAAATAAATATTGAAGTAGAGGGTATTATGAGAAAAATAAAAAGTCTTAGTGATTTTAATATTAGTCTAAGTGATTTGCACTCGGATGTTTTTGAAATTGCAAATAATGTAAGCTTGAAAGCTGAAAAAGTTTTGAAAAGAGAATATTTATCAGCATTAGATTGCTATGGAATTTTTTATTATTTTAGATTTATAGAAAAAATAGAGAACAGTGAAATTGCGGAAAGATTAAATCTTGATGTAGAAAATGTGCATCATAGATTATATAGCCTAGGCTGGCATTATTCAAAGATTTATAGTGAAAATAAAAAAATGCATGACGAAGAATTTGAAGTGCTAAGAGAAAAGCTTAAAATGGCAATAGAACTATCAAAAAATCTGAATAAGGCTAAGATTCCAATACTTAAGACTGCATTAGATAATAAAAACAAATTGAACAAAAACACGTTTAATACATTAGGATTTAATAGTAGTGAAGAATACATTCGTACATTTTATTACTTGTTTCATGTAGATAGAATTACTTCTATTCAAATTGCAATTCTATTTGACATACCCAAAACGACTGTTAATTATAGATTGAAAAAGCTTGGTTTTAACCTTACTTATGAAGAAAGCATTAAAAGAAAAAAAGAATCAAAAAGACAAAATTACGAAAGAACTTTTAGAAATGCCAAAGTGAGTAGAGCAAAGGATCAAGTGAAAAATAATTCTTCAGGAACTAAAAATGAAAATTATGCAAGGACTCTTTTGGCAAGTTTTTTGTATGATTATTTCAGCAGTGAAATTTTTGATATAGTTGTTGGAGTAAATACAACTGGAGTTTTAGGAACAAAAGAAGCAGATATACCTATTTTTATTTATAATAGAGAATCAAGAAACTTATATAAATTTGTGGTTGAGTATAATGGGGCTTATTTTCATACTGATGAAGAAGATGAAGTAAAGAAGAAAGTAGCATCAAATAGAGGATGGACATATATATCGCTTATAGAAGAAAATAATAACCGTTTTAGTAATTCTCATAAACTTATTGAATTAGCTGTAAGAGAAGTATGTAATAAAATTAATAATAATGTGGTTAATAAAAATGGTATTATTGTAAGTGATGATTTAAAGCAATTATAGGCGCAGACGTCCATGGCTGCTCTGGCTTCGCGGGGCTCTATCCGTCATATAACAAGTCCATTTGCGTAAAGGCCAAAGCATGTAGAAAGCCTTCGGAGTAGGAGCATGGGGTCATTCTGGCCGCATCGATTCATCGGGTGCGTAGCACCGCCTCTGAAGAAGGGCTTTGTAAGTCCGATTCATCGACGCCGCAAATGGCGAGACGTTCTCTGAAATGCAGCGGATTGCTACCGTGGCCATCCATGGCCACTAAGAATGTCTTTGAAGAAAAAAATTAAAGTAATGATTTGCAGGAGGATAAATGAATATTAATTTGGGAGTACCATTCCCTACCGAAGAACAATGTAATAATTTTGTTGAACATTTAATAAATGCTCATAGTTGGTATAAGCATTTACCAATTTTATCGGGCGGAGAATTTTTGATTTTTCTGGATGGAAGTGTAGGATGGGATTATCCATTATGTCATCCAAAGATAAAGTCAGGGAACACAAGAGAAGGATATATCAATGATTTTGGGTTTTTGAGCTATATTTATAGGATAGATGATGTATGGAGTAAGGATGGTAATTCAGATATTAATGATTTATTTAGAAGAATACCAAGTAATGTTATTGAAAAGTGTTGTTTTAAACTTTATCCGATGATTTCGGAAGAATTTGAAGAGGCATATAGCATACATAAAAATGAATTTATGAGATTAAAAGATGAAAATCATCCATACTCAGATTTACTTATATCATGGGAAGAATTCCACAATAAAAAAGAAAGATTATGGAATCTTATGTCTGAAGAGGAACAGGATATTATTGTACATACAGATTTTGAAATAAGTTCTGGTGAAGGCTGCTCTGAAAGGGTTCAAGATTATATTTTGTATGAAACAAATGAATATAGCCTTCTTGAGGAAATTAGAAAAATTGAAATATTAAAAATCAATGAATCTATCAATAATTTACGAGCGATAGCTTGTAATATTTGAGGAGCCGCATCCGTGCGGCTCTGGCTTCGTGGGTCGCTGCACTTCAGAGAACAATCCATTTGCATAAAGGGCAAAGCATGGAGAATGTTCGCTGGAGTAGGAGCATGAGGTCATCCTGCCCTCATCGATTCATCGGGTGCGTAGCACCGCCTACGGAGAAGGGCTCTGTAAGTCCGATTCATCGACGACGCAAATGGGAGACGTTATAAGAAATTGCCCCATCATTTCAGAGTATGCCTTTGAGGTCTTTTATAATTAAAATAAGTTGGGAGATGAAAAGGAATATGGCTAAAAGGAAGACTAAAAAAACAGTTGGAGACTTAATGAATCCAGATAAAAACCTTTCTGAAAGACAGATTTATAAACTTAATAAGGAATTTTATGAAAATTATTATACTGATTATTTTGCAACTAAATTGCATGTCTTAGGAAGTATGTTTAGTAATTCAGATAACTTTTTGAAAGTTATTAACTCAAGTTTCCCACTTCAGAAAGTGAACTGAACCTTGAAAAACAATAT
>CAZLZR010000149.1:0-5987 GCA_964564015.1 uncultured Acetivibrio sp. | reverse complement strand
GAAATTGCAAAGAAGATTGAGCAAATAGATGACAAACATATTATAAACAGTATTTCACCTCTACATTATTGTTTTTATCAGAGCACCTTAGATATAATATTCCAGCAGATTTTATTGCAATTTTTATATACTTTTATACAAAAAGGATTTGCTTTCACTTTAAAGCAAATCCTTTTTGAGCAGTCATTTATACAACTTAGAGTCTATGAAAAAAACTCTTCAGTTTTTTGTAAAAGAATTCTCCTCTTTACAAAAGTAATTCTAATATACAATCCTATATCTTAATTCCCTATTAAAGCATTTTGATCATCATAAAGTGTGCCGTTGACTTCAACTTCAATTACATCAAAATTGTATATACCCTTTATGGCGCCAAGAGTTTTATATGCATTGCTTGTGTCTGACAGCTTAATATCACCAATCCATGCTGCAATTCTGTATTTGCCGTCAGGCATGTTTATGTAAGTATACATATTTCTGTTATCAGGATTAATTTTAATAGTTACTGTTGTTTTTTCAGTTATTTTATAAAGATTCTGTCCGTCTTTTATGTATTCCCTATATTTATATTTGTCCTTGCTTGCAACTGTCCCGGACTCCTCATACCCCTCAAGTATTTCTTTCAAGTATTCATGGGTAAATTCACCACTTTTCTCGCTGTGTTTTATTTCCTCCCATTCTTTACTGTAACCTGTTTTTTCAACCTTTAGCATTTCAACTTCATCAACCCCAGTTGGATCTTTTGCTGTCAATGCTGCCAATCGTCTTTCATAGCTTTTTCCGCTTTTATATATGGGTTCGTTTTGTATATTTACCGGTTCTTTGTTGCTGTTTATATACATCAAATCAGATTCATAGCGAAAGGAATCTGTAACAGCCTGTACAAGATCTTTGTGATCTTTAGTTTCGTCCTTTGTTGTCTTATATGTAACTGTCTCAACTGTAAATGTATACGTACCTGTCGGGTTGAAATAATACCCTGCTTTTATTGGATAATCCACATCCTTAAATTTTATATCCGATGCAAATACCGCCTTGTCGTATTCAGATTTTCTATAATCCATGCTCCTTGCAGCTTCACGACTTCTTTTGTAATCATCTTTCATGGTACTTGCTGGTGTCCACATTAATATCCCACTGTTCTGCTGTGTAAAAGTCCTTTTATATCGTCCCGGTACTGCTGTCCATTCATATAAGGAATCATCCACATTCTGGTGACACATCCAGCGAACTACATCAAACTTATATGGCTCGCTTGTCCAAAACAAGTTTTTTTGTAAATAGTTTGCTGCGTTATAGTCTATCTTATTTTCAAAAGTCTTTGCCGGTATTGTTGGCTTTCCATTGTATATTTTAGTTGTTATAGTCCTTGTATCTGTACCGGAATTAAATGCTGCACTCGTAGTCCTTGTTTCTGTATCAGTATCTGTACTTCCATCCTCATTGGTTCTGGTAACCTTGTATTCATAGTGTGCATAAGCTGTACCACCAAAGCTAATTTTTCCGCTGACTGTTTTTGAAGCCGGTCCATCCAACCATTTGCCTTCTGAAGGATTGTCATAGTGATTGGTGCTTGAATCGTAAGTTGCATCTTTTCTATATATTGTTGTGTCTATTATAGGATTTTTTATTATTGTACCTGCCGGTTCATTTACAGAAAGGACTTTATCAATAAGCCCCCCAAATAAATCAGTAGATTTGTTGTAGATATTTAGGGCTCCCCATGCATTTCCAGACAAACTTCCTCTTGGAGCCGATAATCTTGCTATTATATCCTTACCACCAGCCAATGGAAAACTGACCTTTTTACTCAATACGTTATAATCAAGATTAAAATCGCCAGCTGTATTGATTGATAATGCAGAGGTTATGACAGTCTCCAGCACATTATTTTCAAGTTCTGTCTCTGGTGGATTTGTTCCGTCTTTGTTTATCTCAAACTTTATATTCACATCACTGTCAGGCATATTGAAGGCAGCGTAGAGAATTAGTTCACCTCTTGCTGGTATTTTTTCTATTTTGCCTTCCGCTATATTTGCATGCCCTGTATAAGTTGCAGCAACCGCTTCTCCACCTTCCTTTGTAATTTCCCATTTGAAAGGTATATTTGTCAGTTCTCTGTCATAGCTTGATTTTATATTCACTCCTACTAAAACCTTATCACCCTCTGCAACACTTGATACTGGCTCTTCAAGCTGGACACTTAAATCCTGGTTATTTATCAGTTCTGTTTTATACTCTTTTGCACCACACTCTCCCCTACTAGCCCAATACCCTTTTCCTCTTGTACATGACCTTTCATATTTTTTGAACCCTTCCTCAGTATCAGTCGATTCCTTTGTTTCTACCAATTTCCATTCTCCCCATGTATGATTATTGGGGTCATATGATTCTTCGGGAAATTGATGGTACGTAATACACGAGCTTCCTACCTTAACTTCATCACCATTGTTGTATATTTTGTACATAACCCATTCATCATGTGCTACATGCTGGCAAGTGCCTTCCCATAGTTTATAAAATCTATGAACCACAATGTGATCCTCATTTATAGCTTTAATTTTTTGTGTTCCAATCGGATCTTTTATATATTTCTCTATTTCACTTTCAGATGTGATAATTTTTATAGAAGGGTCACCCCCTTCAAATATTTTAGGTTCATTCGGTTCCAAATCTTCTACATAGCCCGCATAAGATAACGTACAGTATAAACAAGAATATATACAACTGAGTAAAAATATAATCAAAAAAATTATTTGATTTCCTCTTTTATTCATATACAATTGATACACCCCTTCTTTTAATAAGCATCTCTTCTCAAAAACCACTCACTTGGTATAGCACTTTCACAAACATTATCAAAAAACCAATTACCATTCTCTTTTACAACCAATTCGTAACCATAGTAATATGCTTCTAATTTATCAGGATACTTGTTATTATCAAACAACCCAAAAAAAACTTTATAATGCTTTTTATCGTAATCAGTTACTAAACATAATATTTTAAAGTCAGTATCATTAGAATATCCCGTATCTTCTTTTGCAAATCTAACAGAAGTACTTATGAACATATAATTGGGCGTATTATATGGGAAATATTCGCCTTCTTTATATAAAGGGAAAACAATATCTTCATATGTCTTTATATTTTCCTTTGCTTTAAATTCAGACGAAAGATAGCTAAATATACTTTTTTTATCTGCCTTCAAGTCTGCATCAAACAGCTCTCTAAATCTATCTGCTATAGCTTTTTTATCTGCCTCACTGAGCCCCTCAGCAGGTTTAAGCGTCGGATGTGGTGTAATTACAGGTTCTGGCGTGCTAACAACTTCAACCATATCGATATAAACCGTCCTAACTGCACTGTCCCATCTTACAGTTGCTCCAAATGCTTCAGCCACATATCTAGCCGGCACGAATGTCCTTCCCTCCTGAAGCAGAGCAGCAGTATCCATCTGCAAGGTCTTCCCGTCAAGTTCATACTCTTTCTTTCCTATGTAAAGAATCAACTTTTTGCTGCCCTTCACAAAAGTTGCTTTTTGTGCTGTTCCATCCCACGTTACTGTTGCACCTAGTTCTTCACCTATGAATCTCGCAGGTGTTTGTGTTCTTCCATTTGAATCTATGAACGGCTGTGCATCAGGAAAATACAATCTATCCCCATTTACCACTATACGAAGTGGCATCTCACCAGAAACATTAAATACAGAAAATAGTGCTACCATGACCAATACTACTGCTATAACCAATGTAAACTTTTTCATAATATAAATTCCTCCTCCAAATTTTCCTATTAAACCTTTTTATAATCTATTACATATAAAATTTTCTATGAATATCCTGTTTTTGATATCGGCTATCATAACCATAAAATTTACATATTATTCCTAACTTATATTGAATTCTATTATATACACTTTTATTGTCACTATCAAATAATAGCTTGATTAAAGCCAAGTGAGCCCATATATTGCAGCCACCTGCGCAATATGGTATTATAGTGTTGTAATAATATTTTAAGGAGTTGATAAAATTTGCCGGAGGAACGGATACAATGGCATCCGGCTTTTGCAACAGCGTTGAAGCTTGAACTGAAGGATTATTATCCCGAAGTTTTAGATATTCAGGAGGAATATCAGCTTACATCAAAACCACTTGAAGTAGATATATTAGTGGTTAGGAAGATAAAAGAAGCCAAGATACTACTAAACATAGCCCAGCTGTTTAAAGGGCACAATATTATTGAATATAAGTCTCCAGAAGATTATTTAAGTGTTGATGATTATTATAAGGTTAAAGCATATGCTTATTTATATAAGACTTTAGGCAAACGGATTGACAGCATAAAAGTCGATGATATGACAATAACTATGGTAAGCAGCAAATTTCCTAAGAAGATGGCTGAACATCTGGAAAAATATCAGCAGCTTACTGTTACAAAACAGGATGATGGCATATACTATATAATTGGAGATGATATCCCGTCCCAATTTATTGTTGTTGATGAACTGCCAAAGAAACAAAACAGATACATAAGATTATTGACAACGAGGATGAATATAAAAGAAGAAATATCCATGCTAATACAGGAATGTTCCGGCAATCCTAAAAACAACATGTGCGAACTACTTTTTGAAACTGTAACGGCAGCAAATTTAATGCAGATTATGGAGGTGTATAATATGGCCAGACAACTTTCAAAACAGGAAATGGAAGCTCTTGATAAGGTCGTTATGAAGTTTAATCTTAATAAAAAATGGGAAGAAAAGGGCATTGAAAAAGGTATTGAAAAAGGCATTGAAAAGGGCATTGAAAAGGGCATTGAAAAAGGCATTGAAAAAGGTGAAATATTGTCACTTTTAAGAATTCTCAACAAAAAATTTGTCCGATTGCCCGATGAAATTGCAAAGAAGATTGAGCAAATAGATGACAAACATATTATAAACAGTATTTCACCTCTACATTATTGTTTTTATCAGAGCACCTTAGATATAATATTCCAGCAGATTTTATTGCAATTTTTATATACTTTTATACAAAAAGGATTTGCTTTCACTTTAAAGCAAATCCTTTTTGAGCAGTCATTTATACAACTTAGAGTCTATGAAAAAAACTCTTCAGTTTTTTGTAAAAGAATTCTCCTCTTTACAAAAGTAATTCTAATATACAATCCTATATCTTAATTCCCTATTAAAGCATTTTGATCATCATAAAGTGTGCCGTTGACTTCAACTTCAATTACATCAAAATTGTATATACCCTTTATGGCGCCAAGAGTTTTATATGCATTGCTTGTGTCTGACAGCTTAATATCACCAATCCATGCTGCAATTCTGTATTTGCCGTCAGGCATGTTTATGTAAGTATACATATTTCTGTTATCAGGATTAATTTTAATAGTTACTGTTGTTTTTTCAGTTATTTTATAAAGATTCTGTCCGTCTTTTATGTATTCCCTGTATTTATATTTGTCCTTGCTTGCAACTGTCCCGGACCCTTCATATCCCTCAAGTATTTCTTTCAGGTATTCATGGGTAAATTCAGCACTTTCCTCGCTGTGTTTTATTTCCTCCCAGTTTTTAGTATAGCCTGATTTTTTAACCTCCAGCATTTCCACTTCATCAACCCCTGTAGGATCTTTTGCTGTCAATGCTGCCAAACGCCTTTCATAGTTTTTTCCGTTTTTATATATGGGTTCATTTTGTAGATTTACAGGTTCCTTTTTACTGTTTATATACATCAAATCAGTCTCATAGCGGAAGGAATCTATAGCAGCCTGTACAAGATCTTTGTGATCTTTAGTTTCGTCCTTTGTTGTCTTATATGTAACTGTCTCAACTGTAAATGTATACGTACCTGTCGGGTTGAAATAATACCCTGCTTTTATTGGATAATCCACATCCTTAAATTTTACATCCGATGCAAATACCGCCTTGTCGTATTCAGATTTTCTATAATCCATGCTTCTTGCAGCTTCACGACTTC
>CAZLZR010000148.1:0-6016 GCA_964564015.1 uncultured Acetivibrio sp. | reverse complement strand
CATTAGTACTCACACTCTTAAAACATATATAGAACAAATGTTCTATATATGTTTTTCGCTATATATACAATGGCATTCCCCACTTTCTTTGGTATAATAGAATTATCCCAAAACCACTAATACCAATGAAAAGAGGGATTTTTATGAATTCTATTATAACAGATAATTCAAACGCTGAACATGCTATTTCTTCCAAAATTGATAACTTTTTTGCTAAGTATTCAATTAGCAGGCTTATGAAGAAGTCAAATTTCTATAAAGAAGGCGGTATACAATGCGTTGTGCTACTTAAAGAGATTTTTGGACTTGTTTTCTCAGGTAAAAACTTATTCCGTACCTTAAAAATGAATCCTGAGAATCTCTCCTTTAAGAAGAACACAGCATATAGGTTTCTAAACTCTAGCACCTTCAATTGGGCAAGGTTACTGTTGTTACTAGTTACGCTTATAATCGAAGGTATTAACCAGCTAACTTCTGAAGATAGAGTAAGTGTCCTAATAGTGGATGATTCCTTGTATGACCGTAGTCGGAGCAATAAAGTTGAGCTTCTGCTAAATTGTTTGATGCTATTAATAAGGCTGTTAAATAGGGAGGGGAGATCATGAGTGTTTTTAGTATCTTATGTTTGCACTGTTTTTCATAGTATTAAGTGGTCTGTTATTTACTATACTCCTTAGATATGCGTACATCGCAGATAACATAAATTTTCCGTTTTATTATTTTGAACTTTATCCCTATACTATTTTAGCATTAGTATTTTTAATAATACCAATAGTTGTATGCTCATTCCTGCTTCCTTTTTTAGAAATTTCAAGAACAAACATTATTAATTTATTAAAGAAATGAGGCCTTGGTAATGATAAAAATAAAGGAAATAACTAAAACATATAATACGGGTAAACATAACGAAAATATTGTAATAAAAAATATAAACCTGCAAATCAAAAATGGAGAAATGATTGCAATAATGGGGCGTTCAGGTGCAGGGAAATCAACGTTACTGCATATTTTGGCATGTATTGATAAGCCAGATAAAGGAACATACGAATTAGATAATATTGATATTACTAGTCTTAATGAACGCAACACAGCAATGATAAGAAACAAGAACATTGGAATTGTATTGCAAGATTTTGCTTTGATTCCTTCTGAGACAGCACTTTCAAATGTTTCGACGCCGCTATATTTCTCTCAGATACCCTTTTTACAAATTAAGAAAAAGGCTTTAGATGCTCTGGAGATAGTCAAAATGAGTTCATATAAAAGTCAAAGAGTTTCTACGTTGTCAGGCGGTGAAAAACAGAGGATTGCTATTGCTAGAGCAATAGTTAATAATCCAAAAATATTATTAGCTGATGAACCAACAGGTGCTTTAGATACCAAAACGTCAGGTGAAATTATGGAAATTTTTAAAATGCTAAACAGAAATGGTTCTACAATTGTTATTGTGACACACGATCTCAAAATAGCAGAGTTATGTGATCGAATAGTAAGAATTGAGGATGGTGTAATATTATAATAATCCTAGTGAATTCATATAGTGTGCACCTTTTAGCAGAAGTCCTATACCTTTTAGCGGAACTCCATACAATTTAGCGGAATTCAATTAATGCTAAATTGTATCAAAATCAGAGTGATTAGACATATTAAAACTCAGATTTTGATACAATGTAAAGTCACTGATTTCAGTGGCTTTTGTTGTTTTTAGGGGTAAAATTGGGGTTGAATGGTTGGCGAAATTTTGAAAGTAAATGTTAATGTTTTACATAAATGCAACCACCGGTTGCAAATGGGTGCAAGGTGGTTGCATTTTTTTTATAGGTGGTTGCACCTTTTAGCAGAAGTCTATAGAACAGATATCTCAGTATTATGTTGAGAATTGAAGACATTACTTCACAGAATATTTATGAAGAAACCCTCCAAACAAGCAGTAGGTAAAGCTATAAACGAGGTGCTATGTAGAAAAGATACTTTTCCTTCTGCTTTGCAGGAAAATATAGGGTTTGTGTCGAATAAAGAGAGTGATAAAGCCACAAATGGCATTGATATCAAACTATCTGGTGGTTAAGCACATATGTGCTTTTGATATTGCATGTCCGTAAAGCAGGGACATAATGAATATTGTCATATTTAATTTGAATTACAAACCGTAAAATTTTTACTTAAGAAAAAATATTGCAAAAGTTTAAAAAGGAGGGGGCCAGTTGAGAGTTAATCCAAATAATACATTAAAGCAGGTTTTGATGGAAAAGAATGCGGGTGTTTGCTGTGTTTGTAAAAAGCGTGGTATGGGTGTCAACTTTCATCACATTGACGGAAACAATGCAAATACTACAGAAGAAAATATGGCTGTTTTATGTGTAAGGGATCACGATTTTCACCACCGCCCTAACTCTTATAGGATGTTACAGCATTTAGAACTTGGGGCTGACGAAATCCGAACATTTAAGCAATCATGGGAGGCTTTTGTTATGGAAGCAGTCAAGCCAAATCCTTCTGTGTTTGCAGTGATTAACCTTTTTGGTACAGAAAGTTCAATCCATTCAATGAAGTTAATCTTTCAATGGGAAAGCGGAAAGATTGAATGTGAGCGACTTTACCATCTGCATAGTGGTTCTATGCAACAATGGATTGATTGGGCATTCCAAGAGGTTGAATGGTTTAGTAAAACAATGAAAGTTTTTGTGATAGAGAAAGTATTTGAAGTTGAGCATTGTCCGTGTTGTTCAACAAGTTATAGTAATACCTTAGACGAAAATGTAGCAAAAAGGTTTAATTCTGCTTCGTGGGATAAAGAGTCAATTTGTTCGGTTTATATAAATCCTTTACAGCCATCATTGGCAATTATTATATCTTTAAGAGAGAACATTCTTTTTGAAGGAAGCTTACACCTATGCGGAGATAGCTTACATTTTCATTGTAGTAGCTTTGATGAGCGAAAGCTCATAAATAAGCAAAAAAGTATTAGAGAACAGGCTGTTGATATAGTGAACAAAGTAATAACGGAATGGGAGCCTAAACACATATTTATTGGCACGGGTGACCAAGATACTCCACACATGATTCCAAACATTGATTTGCCAGAACTTTGGGAATTTGGCTTTAGTAAAAAAAAGAAAGTGAGTGTTAAAATTAAAAGAAAAACACCCCAATTTAAGGTGCAATGAGACCTTTCCCTTTACCATTAATAGAGGATACTGCCGTATTGATGATGATGTCTGTATGCAGTACTCGAGCCATGTTGATTGTGTGGTCTTGTTGTCAAGAGTGGATAAATAACAGGGCGGAAAGTGTGGAAAATAAGGGGCTTTCGGGCATTGAACTTTTCTCTCGGTTGCTTAGCTGGAAGTGTCAATGTAGGGAAATCTTTATTTTTATTGTTCGTGGGTTGGTATAAGGCATCTCTTAAACAAAAAAGATAGGTTGGTACCTACCTTTTTTATTTCTTATAAGGTTGAAAATGATTATTCCTCAATAACTTTCATAATGTCTTCTTTTAATATTGATAAAGTTTGGTTTTCATTTGAATCTGTAAGTTTATAATTTTCTAGCAGATAGTTTTTTAATGACTCCATCCAAATTTCTTTAAAACTACTGCATTTATATGCGTATTCAATAAGATAATCTATAGCACTTTCGTCAACTTGTTCAATTGACTCAGGAAGATATTTTTCGTTTTTAGTTTGATAAGCTTGCCAAATAGTATACATTAGCGATGTTATTATAACTATCCAAACAGGTTCTTTTATAGGATCACCTTGAACATTACTGCTAAATACCATTAAGCCGGTATCTTTCTCATTTTCGAGATACTCACATAACTCATCTCCGGACAAATCATTTCCTTCTAGCCAACTCCAACATTGATTTAAAGCTTCATTAGCCTGTATATAACCATCGTCATCTTTTTTGAGTTCTTCAAATAGTTTTTGGGCAATAGCTAAATAAAAAGCTACTCTTCCTCTAACGGTAATACTTTTAATAAATTCCATGTTAACACCTCATCTCATGTTTCTATTCATCTAGTATTTTTCCATTCAACATTTTAAAGGTTTGTCTACCAAAAGGTTTTACTCCTTTTGAACCTTCCGAAGTCACTTTTATGGTTAAATTCGGATATTTTTCGCTGAACTGCTTAAATATACCTGGTTTTACATCAGGGTTTGTCAGCCCCTGTAAGCAGGTAGGGCATACCCCTTTTGAATTAGACTGGTGAATATTTAAATTTCCCTTAATGTTTTCCTGATTAAGTCCTTTGTTTTTTACAGCCTCATCAAATTCGTGCATCAACGCCTCTTCAGCGTGGTTTCTGTTTAGAGGAACATTTGTAGGAGCCTTAATACTACGGTTTGGAGCAATTGTATCAAGATCAGGAAGATTAGCTTCTTTTCTGACTTTGGGTGATGCTCCCTTGAAAGTAATGTCGCTTAATTCCTTTATGTCTGTTTTTCCTACTGCAATAGTATTAATGTCAGAAACATTTAGTTCTTTTCTATAAGCATCTAAATCTGCTTTAGATGGAACCATTATATTGTCATCATTAGTACCATTATCCATCATTTCCTTCTGTTTTGCAATCCTATCAGTAATGCTCATAGCAGATTTACTTGTGGATACTTTTTCTGCTACAGGACTTTGTTCTTTCGCTACTTCGATTTCTTCCTTAACTTCTTCAGTTATGCTTGATTCCACTGTACTTGGTCGAGAAGTTTGTCCAATACACTCGATATCTTTTCCTCGAAACTGCCGGATATAAAGCGTAAATGTTCCGACACTGGCATGATTTGAATAGCTTTCAGAATAATCAACTACGAATGCTTTGGAAAAAGATACTTTTCGTACTAACTGGTTATCTTTCGTATACTCTACAGAGATTTCCTTATAACAGTCAGGATTAGTTGCAGGCAATAGAGCCCATTTATAAAGTATTGCTGTACCTTCGTCAGTGTCGATTTTTCCTGTAATTATCATTGAATTCTTTGGATCGGTTTGCATGTCATAATGATCCGGTGTATCAACATAAAATGCTACATGCTCTATACATTTCTCTAGTAAGGCATCTGAAATAGTAACTTTGTATGACATTTATTCACCCCCACTGTATGTAAAAGTTAAAATGATTGTCTTGATCTAATCACAACATAATGGCAAATTACTGGAATATAATTCAATATTCAGCATAGCATATTTTTACCAATCGGTAAACAGATAGTTTGTTTTGAATTTTTTAATGTTAAGGAAAATTTAAGGGAATTATGTTTATTTTATATTTCTTGTTTATTAAGTTTATATGTATTAAATAGATAAATAATTGAGCATATAGTTTAGTTGAAATTTAGTTGAAATATTAAAGATATGTTTCCAAGGACTATGTATGTGGAGTGTTTTCTGCTGTAAAGAACGGATAAATGTTTTAAAAGCGGAAGGATGTAAGACGTTGAGCTTAATTGTATGACTGCGGTTTTTGATTTTGTGAGAATTTTTAGCAGATGGATGTAAAATAAAACGCTGTAAAATGATTACTACACTTTAAAACCCTTGTGAGAGATAATCTGCCGACTATGTTATCAAACCAATAAACCTTTGTCTGAGGAAATATGAATCACAGCGAAATGCAGTAATAATTAAGGTTATAGCTTTTGAAGCCTTTTGTTAATATTTATAAAATATATTTGTTGAGCACTTAAAGAAGTGAATATAAAAAATATTTCGAAAAAATTGTTGAAACATATTGACGTGTCATTTATTGGGTGATAAAATAAGACTATCGGCTGAATATAAAAAATATTTCAACAGCAACTATGAAATAAAAATAAGGAGCAGTGATTTTATGAAGTTAGGTGAAATAACAAAAACCATATACTCAGGTCAAATAATATCAAGAGTTGAGGCAAAAGAAGATGTCGGAGATATGGTTTTGGAAGAGAAAAAGGTTTTAATACCAAAGGCAATTTCTGCAGGATAGATAGGTATTTGCTTTTTTCATAATATCATATTAAATTCTGTTTTTCACTAC
>CAZLZR010000147.1:0-6049 GCA_964564015.1 uncultured Acetivibrio sp. | reverse complement strand
ATTCGTTTCTATCAAGCCTCAACGAGTGAATTGTTCGGAAAGGTTCAGGAGATTCCACAGAGAGAAACAACACCATTCTACCCAAGAAGCCCATACGCAGCAGCGAAGTTGTATGCCTATTGGATAACCGTCAACTACAGAGAAGCATACGGTATGTATGCTTGCAATGGCATATTATTCAACCATGAATCTGAAAGAAGAGGAGAGACATTCGTTACAAGGAAAATAACGAGAGCAGCCACAAGGATATTGCTCGGGACTCAAGATAAATTGTACCTTGGTAATCTCAGTTCCAAAAGGGATTGGGGATATGCAAGAGACTATGTAAGAGGCATGTGGATGATACTGCAACAGTCAGAACCAGATGACTATGTTTTGGCAACTGGAGAGACCCATTCTGTGAGAGAATTCTGTGAGCGAACGTTTGAGAACATCGGTATACAGCTCGAATGGGTTGGAGAAGGTATAGATGAAAAAGGAATAATAAAAGCCATAGACAAGAATAAGATTCTGACATTTGTTGAAGGACTAAAAGCAGAGCATCCAGACTTGAACAATTTTGAGTTGAATTTGGAACACTTAAAGTTAGGTGACATTGTCATCAAAGTTGACCCATCGTACTTCAGGCCAACGGAAGTAGACTTACTCTTAGGAGATCCGACAAAAGCAAAGCAGAAGCTCGGCTGGGTTCCAGAAGTACGATTTGAAGAATTAGTCGAAAGAATGGTAAGATATGACTTGATGCTTGCAATAAAAGAAAAGCACAGGAATGAAATGATAAAGGAAGGTTGAGATAAATGATGGAGAAAGACGCTAAAATATATGTTGCAGGCCATAGAGGGTTGGTTGGTTCAGCCATAGTGAGGAAACTAAAAGAAGAAGGGTACACAAACATAGTCACAAGAACACATTCTGAACTCGATTTGACAGACCAAAGAGCAACAAGAGAATTCTTTGAGAAAGAGAGACCAGATTACGTATTCTTAGCCGCAGCAAAGGTTGGAGGGATACTCGCCAACGATACATACAAAGCTGATTTCATATATCAAAATATAATGATAGCAGCGAATGTTATTGAAGCATCGTATAGATATGGAGTCAAGAAACTATTGAACCTTGGTTCATCATGCATTTATCCCAAATATGCTCCACAGCCGATGAAGGAAGAATACCTGCTCACAGGTGAGCTAGAACCAACAAATGAGCCATACGCAATAGCAAAGATATCTGCAATAAAGTTATGCAGATATTTTAATGAACAATACGGAACCAATTTCATTAGTGTCATGCCAACAAATCTTTACGGACCCAACGACAATTTCAATTTGGAAACGTCACATGTACTACCAGCACTGCTGAGGAAATTCCATTTGGGGAAACTACTGATGGAAGATAAGTATGAAGAAGTAGCCAAAGACATACAAAGATATCCGATAGGATTCGGATTAGATAAAGAATTAGATGTAACCGACACAAAGAGCATAGACAAAGTACTTGAAGCAGTCGGGGTATCGAAACAGGCAATAACCGTATGGGGGACAGGAGAAGTATACAGGGAGTTCTTGTACGTTGATGACTTAGCTGACGCTTGTGTATACTTGATGAACAAATATGATTACAAAGATATAGGAGAATTTGTAAACATAGGGACAGGGGAAGATGTAAAATTGAGAGATTTAGTGATGATGATCAAAGAGACAGTAGGATATGAAGGGGAAGTCAAATGGGATACAAGCAAACCGGATGGAACACCGAGAAAGTTATTGGATGTGTCGAAATTACATGCGCTGGGATGGAAGCATAACTTAACATTGCATGAGGGATTATTGAAAACATATAACGAATTGTTAGGTGGGTGAAATGAAAGTCGGAATTGATTTACTATGGTTGAAAGTCGGAAAAGTTGGTGGAACAGAGTCGTATGCAAGAAACTTGCTTGATGGGTTTTATGAGTTCGCCGATGAAAATTCTTGTTCTTTTGTTCTATTTCTAGCACAGGATAATGTTGATACTTTCGATAAATACTTTGCGAAGTCCACTTTCAGAAAAGTTGTGTTACCTATAAAAAGTGAAAATGTCGTAGCAAGAATCTTTGCAGAGAACTTCGTGCTTGATAGATACGCAAAAAATGAAGGTATTGATCTGATGTTCGTGCCGGTTTATAGCAAGCCACTGATGAAAAATAGAAGAATTCCCTACGTTATTACCATTCATGACCTTCAAGCATTACACTATCCCGAATATTTTTCTAAACTTAAAAACTTATGGCTGAGATTTGCTTGGAGAAGATGTGCCACCACAGCTGAAAAAATTGTTGCAATATCAAATTTCGTAAAAGACGATATCATAAAAATGCTACATATAGACCCGAATAAAATTGAAGTTATATACAATCCTGTTTCAGGTTTGGACAAATTTGTTGATTTTGACGAACTGCGAAAAAAATATAAAATACAGGAAAGAGGCTATTACTATACAGTTTGTTCAATGCTTCCTCATAAGAATTTAAAGACATTGTTATATGTAATCAAAAAAATCAAGGATCAGCCCCTTGATATACCAAAGAAACTGGTTATCAGTGGAATAGGTGGAAAGTCGGAAACTGAGATAAAAAATTTGATAGATGAGCTAGGTATAGCTGATGAAGTCGTCATCACAGGTTTCATAAGCAACGAAGAAAGAAATACACTCTATAAGAATGCGAAAATTTTCCTTTTTCCGAGTATATTTGAAGGCTTTGGAATGCCACCAGTTGAAGCGATGATGCTTGGAACACCAGTAATAACCACAAAGAAGGCCTCACTTTACGAAGTGACAAAGGGTAAAGCATTTTATGTGGACGATCCGTACAACATAGATGAATGGTTTATGTGTATCTCCGAACTAAATAGCTGGACAAGGCCATTCAATATCGTAGCATTTGAAGAATATGATATCCGGACTATATACAAGGAATATATCAAATTATTTGAGGTGACAGTAAGAAATGACATATAGGACATTAGTGAAGCCATTACTGCTATTTGTTCTAATTTCTGTTGCCTATATAATACTTTATTTATTGTTCTTGTTTGGAATTGTTGGTTCTTTTCTGATCCAAGAACGTGCATTTGATCCTATAGGATTCTTGCATCTAGTTACGCTCCTCTGCTATGGTTATTTGGGTTTGCGCTTGTCTACAAAACTAGCTACCACAAAAACTAGTTACAAATTGAGGATTAGAACATCGTTTGATGCTTTGTATATAATAATTATTTTGATAAATATAACAGCAACGTGGGCATTTTATAGCGGAACAATTTCGGCCGTAAGATTTAATGTCTTATCTCCAAATTTCTGGTTATATTTACTTGGTAACCAGTACCGACGACAAATAGTATGGGGAAAGGGATTTACGATCCTGAACAATTTGTTCTTCGTATCCTTGGCCTATTCGTGTTATTACTACAACTTGGGCCGTAAGAAATACAAGTTCATACTTTTGTACGATGTTGCGATGATAGCATTATCTGCATTGTTTTATGGTGCAAGACTAAAACTAGTTCTTGGGCTTATTATACTTCTTGTAAATTACGTAAGAAATAGGGCATATAAGCGAACACCAAATACCTTGGCAATTATTGTATTTGTCATAATCTTTAGTCTTTTTCTCTTATTCTGGGGAGGAGTTCGAGGTACAGTAACCGGTATTTACAGTAAATGGACCAACAGTGAACTACTGTGGAGTATAAGATCATTCACAGATTACTTTGTCAGTACAACAATGTTCACAACAATCGGTCTTGGAAGTACAAGAGGGATAACATTATCAGAAGTAAGAGATAGACTTGGTCCTTATGAAATACGTGGTTATACAAATTTTGGGAGATATATAGCTGTATATAATAACTTCGGTTTTTTCGATTTCATTTATGTATTAGTCACATATTTCATTTATGGCATTATTTGGAAACATTTTGATCGTGGAGATAAATTCGGACAGCTATTTTATCCTTTCGCCGTTTACTTTATCTTAGAAGGTTTAAGGATAGAGCCACTTTTAGTTTTCGATTTTCAGTTTACTATGATTATGATGCTTGTGCTATATTCTCTTCCAGACGGAAGGATTGAAAATTCTATGACATGATCGAAAAACAGTGGATTCGGTGATTTTCTCCTTAGACGTTTACTAAAAAACAGTTGTTTATAGTCATCCCCTTAATACTCAGAAGTGTGCAATCGAGAAGTTAATAAACTAGAGTAATCATAATTTCAATGTATTTGCACTACGTAGTGTAAGTTAATATCTGGAGGTTATAACTATGCAGAAAGCTCTTATTATATCTTGTCTACCATGGTCACAATCAAATAGAGGAATTGATATTATGACAAATTTTTTTATAGAAAGGGATTTTTATGTTAATCATGTTGTTTTTCCAAAATATCCCTCTTATGATAGAAGACTAAAAAAGTACGTTTCAGGAAATTATCCACACAACTTTAAACAAACTTTTTCAGCTTATTGCATACCATTCGATGACAATCGAATGTTTTGGCTACCGAAGCAACTTAAGAAAGTGATCTTTCGTTCTCATATTAATTCGATTAGAAGTATCATTGATTTTAATGCATTCGATGTAATAGTAGTAGAATCGGGCAAAGGAGTCCTGCTCTATGATATTCTACCTTCGGATAAATTCATTATTTATCGGCAATCTGACCCATTATGGCTAGTTTATAAAGACAAGGATCTAATCGAATCTGAAATAGGGATATATGAAAAGTCTAATTTAATATTAGTTCCCCAAGAGGCTTTTGTAGATAAAGTACCCGATAAATTTCGGACAAAGGTCAAGGTATGGAAAAATGGGTTCAATGTTCCAAACACTGTCAACACGGAAAATCCATACTCACTAAATGGTAAGAAGAAGTGTGTATATATGGGTTATACAAAGATTAATGCATTAACAGTGATTAAAGCAGCAGAAGAAAATCCAGATTGTGAGTTTCACATTATTGGTGATTGTATATCAAGAAAAGAAAGAAGTAAAATTATGAAGAACTTCGATAACGTCTTTTTTTATGGTGATATGCCTTCAAGTAATTATATAAGATATATAAGATATGCAGATTTTGCATTTATTCCGTACTCAAATTTACCGACATTGAAGTATCTTGGCCTACATGGAAAGCTACTTTTATTCATGTTTTTTGGTCTTCCGATTGTCTCTTATAAGCTCGGCCTTATTGATAGATCCGATGTACTGTTTGCCTCAACTTTAGATGAATTCTTATTGAAAATTAAAGTCGCTAAGAACATGCCAAAGATTCGTTATCAAATAGACTGGGAATATTTTTCAACTGAAGGACGAAAAAAGGAGCTTACCATGATACTTTCTGAATACTTACCAAGTTAATCACACTCATGCCTTGAAGCATTTCGATGAGAATTAAGAAAGTAATACGAATTTCTGTGCACAGCGCAAAGACGGAACTCGATAAATTGGTGAAGATGGACGTCATACAAAAAGGTGAGAAGAGATATGAATTGGTTGATCCGTTCTTGGGGATGTGGATGAAGGGAAATAGTTAATCTATTGAGGAGCGACAGCAGTATGCATAGAATCGTAAAATATCGGATAAAGTTGCAATTTTAGCTAGAGTTTCTATCACTTGTGGTTAAGAAGTGGGGTTGAGTAAATGAGACTAATCAGTTTAATTGGAGCACGGCCACAGATAATAAAGGAAGCGATAATTTGCAAGGAGCTGCAAAAAGTCGGTATTGAAGAGATTTTAGTCAATTCTGGTCAGCACTACGATAGGAATATGTCAGATATCTTCTTTGAAACGTTGGATGTAAAAACACCCGATTACAACCTCTGTGTTGGTTCTGGCCTTCATGGTGAGATGACAGGAAAAATTATGATGGAATTTGAAAAGGTAGTATTAAAAGAACGTCCTGATATTATACTCGTGTATGGAGATACAAACACTACATTGGCTGGTGCATTGGTCGGTGCGAAGTTGAAGATACCAGTTGCACACGTTGAAGCAGGGATCAGGCAAGAGC
>CAZLZR010000146.1:0-6139 GCA_964564015.1 uncultured Acetivibrio sp. | reverse complement strand
CCCATTGAATTCTTTTTTTATTTTTTTATCGATCATCTCCACTTTCTGAAGTCGCAAACTTATAAAGCACTCTTCAATGTTTCTCACAGGATAAATTTTGCTTGTCTCGATACAACCAGCTGCTTCTAAAGCAAATTATGACAATATTTCAATAATTTTCGATATTCTCATTATTTCAGATTCAATTTTATCATTAATCTATGATTTTGACTGCTTTTTTACTGAGTCCAACTGTTTCCATTTTTTTCACTGCGAGTTCTCAAATTTTCCCTTTATAACTATGATCAATATTAGTTCTGGCACTTAATTATTTATTTTATTTAATGGAAAATATGGTAAATTGCCTAATCTGCTAATTAGGCATATCAAAGAGGATCGATTTCATCAGAGATCATTATATTTAATGCTCTCAAACCCATATGAAGATGATCTAAGTCAAAAGGACTCGACTAATTTACACCGGAAGATCCATTTGCCTCAGATGTGGATTAGCGTTCCAGGAATCATAATGGGACCATCACTCGAAGACTCAGGAGTGTAAAAAATTAAAAACGAATTAAATCGGTTAAACTTCAATCATATCATCAACTACAAGATCGATGATGAGCACGACATTTTCTTCTCAGGGATCTACCGAAAGAAGGCTTGGGATAATAGCAAAGGAATATGTAGAAATAAATTGCAAAGAGTGGTTTGCTTTAAACAAAGGGGCAAGTGACAGAATTCTGTCGGCGTATTTTACTTCTCATTTACCAGAGACACTAAATTATCTTTTTACTCATAAAATTAACCTCATCACTAAGGAATAGATTAAGAAACTCAAAATTAAGAAATTATATGATGTTGTGATTGAAGATTTGCTTGTACCTAGTAAAGTCGATTAGCTTATTAAAAAACTTACCCCAAGCAACGCACTCAAGTTTATCAAATTTTTAAACAAAAAATCAAGAGAATATAAACTTTTTCCTCTCAGGCCAGAGCCAGTAATTTAAAGGGAAGAAAGGGATATTAATCCTGTTAAAATTCTCAGCTTAATGAAATTTTTCAATGGTATTTTTACCACCAATAAGTGGAGTCTTTTGCACATTGGGCTCGACTTTTTAATAATTTTCCAAACAGGTGTAAGGTTTAAGTCCGATTACTAGAATTTGAAAAATCAGATCTCCACTCAGCCTAAAAATATCAAGCTGAAGGTGAACAAAACAAAACAATTAGCACATGTAGTTCTCCCTTAGCAAACATTGAAGCTCATTGAGATTTTAGAGTGGAAGGGTTGGCATCGAAAAACCTTTAACTTATTCAAATACATGCGGTCTTGGTCAGGTTTTTACGGCTACTCAATGAAGTACACAATGATTGTATTTCTATATTTTCTCGCTCCCCCTGCTAATGAGTAAGTAAAACTGCAAACTGGCCACAAGGAATTAAAAAACATTAAGCCATACCTTCTTGCGGTTCAAACGAATATCAACCGTACTAATATCACCAAGGCCGAAATTCCCGATTTGTTGGAAACTGAAAATACTTGGAGCTTTTTGTAATAATGCAATAGTAAATACTTTCCAGGCGATGAATCAGGATATTGCCAAGTAAACAATAATTTTCTTGATAATCTGATAAGATTAGTCTACAAGACTAAATAAAACTTTTAGTCAGATAGAATTTTTCAGCTCAGCAGAAAGAATCAGGTACCTATCGAATATCCATTTCCAGAAATTGTCAATATAGATGCAGAGAAGATGTAAGAATAAGTCTAATCCTTGTAAAATATGCTGGACTTAGAAGATCAACCATAAGAATTTACTATTTTTGGTCAAAAAGTGTTCGGAAATTTTGAAAGCTCGATGTATAAAACTCAAAGTGGTGAAGATTATTGTATCTTTTGTCATCAAGTTTATATCAGTCCTCTATGTGAATGTTTAGCAATCAGATCAGTACAACCTGTGTTGATAGAAAATGTTGAAAAGCCTCTCGATATCGAAATAAAGATTCCCAATCAGTATTTCCAAAAGCAAAATGAGCCTGACTATATTAAGATTCGGAGATTTATTGCTTTGAATCGATACTCTTACTGCCAAGAAGCAACCTGCACATTTTCGCCTCAAGTCTCTAATCATTTGGATTTAATGTCTTGGACTTCCTAGGATTTCAGGAAATTGAGATCATAAATTTACTTTCCTCCAGTCAAATTGATCACTAAAAGGGGAATGCAGAGTTAAATTTAATCATTCGGATTGGCTGCGACAGCTTTTATCCAAAAAAATACCTTAATCGGTGAATACTCTGCAGATATCGTGGATAAAACCTATCTTCATAATTGTAGAAGACCAGGAGCGATTATGAGTCTAGATGAGGAAAAGAATTTAAGTATTTGCCCCATAATTAATATGGGACTTGCTTGCCTCCTGAATTCCTCATGCAAAAACAAGCTGCAAAACTGTAAATCTCTAAAGCTGTGCATAAACAATAGTTTGAAAATAATCATTTTTACAATTAAGGACATTTAACCGTAAGCCGAGTTATTTTATGATAGCGGTGAGTCTTGCACAGAGGATTTCATCATAGAAAAAGAGCAGGAAGAGCTGGCAACAAAACTAATAAGTATAAGTTCAGGAATCACTCCTCAAAAAAAAATTAAAGAATCTAAGCCTTAAAAAAAGAAGAAGCTAAAAAAAGTTAAACCAAAGCTTAACTAATGCTTTGTTGATGTCATCTACTATGTTTACTAAAAGCTCTATACCCGAATCCCTGAATGCATCTCAAACCGAGAAATAATAGTCTAGGAATTTTTAAGAATAAACAAGCAAAAAAGCGAAAGTCAGCAAGATACTCTTGAATTCTTTACGTTTCTACATGATAAACTGGGTGAATAGTCAATTTTCAAAGGTACTTTTGTTATTTCAGCAAAAAAATGTGGTAGCTGTAACAAAATAAGCACAAAAGAATCATAGTGCTTGTTCATAGGAGTGGGAGAAAGGAAAAAATTTGAAATATCTACAGTGAGCACCATTGAAGAGTACGAATGCGCTTTTTGTTTGAAAAAGAGTCTGAGCCAAGAGACCAGCACGATTGCTGAAGTTAACAAATTTATAGTTTGTGCTTATCCGAGGATTAATTAATTCAGAGAACCGATGAGCTACATAGCACACTGCCCATCTTAATTTCACTTCAAAGATATAAAATTCAAGCTCAGATTTCTCGTATTGTTTTATGGGCATGATAATGCAGGACATTACGTTGTCTCTGATAGGGTGTCTGGGAAATTTGTTGGAGCTAATATTTAGCCAGCTGATAAATTTCTGGAAGAGAGAAAACATGTATATCTCTCAATTTATTAGAAAATTGATATTACTGAAACTTTGAGCCAGCCACTTGCTAATTTTTCAGAGAAGGAACTCAAATGAACGATTGATTGATGATTGATACATAAAGATTTCGAGTATAAATAAATTATTCTTCAATCATGTCCTTTTGTTAAAAATTAAGAGACCTATTACTGCCAATGGAACAACCGAGAGCTTTTCAAATTGTTGAAACCCTGTTTCGGCAAACGTTTTAAGTTCTTTGGAAAAAGGTTAGTCCACGTCTTTAATACAATCTATTATAGGCCTGCACTTCTCGGATGGGGCATAAACGTTGCATTAATTCTACTTGAAATCGCGCAGACATACAGTGGATTTCTTATCCTTCTCCTTATCAGCGTTCTCCATTATACTCGAAGTTTGCCAACCTATACTCAACAGAGAGAGAATAACGATAACGACGATGATCAGGTCAGCAACCTTGAAGCCTCCGCTCCCCCTCATCCTTAGCACACTTTCCTCCATTCTGGGCATCTCGGATAATATTTTATAATCAAAAAACTTCTAATTACCAATAATAAGAATCATGTTCAAGGAATCTAGAGGCTGCTTTACATCACCAAAACAATTTGAAAAAATATTTGCAACCCCACCAAAGAAAATCAGAGATAAGAGAATAAATACAAGAAGATTCTTTCCTGTCCTGGAAAATGCCGGAGATGATCTGGAGAGATATCATAGCAGACCGAAAATTGAAATAAATCCGGACTACAACCGGATTGATGCCCCGAAAAGTGTAAGTAAATAAAAGAAAATCGACAATTCATCAACAGGAAACTTGAAAGCACAATCCCATCTTCTTTAGATTAATATAAAAAGACCAAATGCGTATAGGATCAACGTGAATATCGTTGCTCTCTTATTAATTTTTGGGGCCATAATTGGAGTCACTTATTTTTCTGGGGAGTCAACAAATTCGTGCGTCAGAGATTATCAAAATTTGTAATGCTGGAAGGAGAACATCGCAAGAACTCCAGAGTGTAGAAGGCTATAAAATTGTATGGTTGAAGGAGAATAAAATAAGTAAGAATATTTGGAATATATCGTCACTTTTGGGGCTGCTTGCGTGCTTGTGGCAAAAAAATATGAGAGGGAGATCATCCGCTATATTTACAATCAAGGAAGTCAGGCCTGATTGATTAATATCAATATTATCTCAAATCATCTAATCATCTTATTGATCGTCTTGTTTTCCTTGGTCTGTCAATATTTGATCTTTTGGACTAAATATTGTCTTCATCAAGGATCCACCAAGGATTAATGGCCGTTATTATCTTTTCCTTCTTGAATAAGATAACTTTGAGGGCGTGACAACAAGGAATCCCAATTTTCTAGGTTAACTCACAAGTGCAAGTCCATTTCGCTTCAGTTGTATCAAACAAGACTTTAAACTAATTCTCCTAAAAGTCTTGCTAAGTAATCACATAACTATTTTCATCCTAGATCTCAATCATACAAGTCAGTGATATCGATAACTCTATCATAAGCTTTCTAAAAACTTGATGAGTTAATCGAAACCTGAGATCTTGAATTTACCGGATAGTCGACAATTGTTCAACTTTCATTCTCTCAATCTTAGGTGGTTTGGTTTTTCTCAGGAGATTCATCAGAAATCGTGAAACTTTGCTAACAACAGCGCAATATTTTTGCGAGAACGGGATCTGGCTTTTAATTAGGTCATTGATCTTTTCGCAGCTGTTTGTTGTTGAGCTCAAACCAATAAATTTCGGAGGCATTGTTGCTAAACAACAATATTGAAGCTTTTCCTCAACATTCTCGATTAGTTATTTATCCCTTTGGTTGAGTTTTGCGAGGCAAATTTCTATGCGATGTTTATACTCAGCTAAGTGAGCCGACCTAGCAAGTTAAATAAAGCAATTCATATGATTCTTGTCGCTGAGAGATCTTTTGATGTTTCGCAATACGTGAAAAACATCAATAAAATGATCGCCCAAAAATAAACTCCTTTCTTTTAGCTAAACTAAGGCAAATTTTATGGCTTTTTGTTAGTCAGTTGTTATTACATTAGGTGGAGATTTCATGAGTATGAAAAACTCCTGAAACATTCTAACAAAGTTTTATTTTGATTCCTCAGCAACTATAGCAAAGCCAACTGGTTCAATATTCAAGTTTTTATTCAGTGTCACAAATACTCCCAAGGAGAACTGTGACTATTTTCTGGTTTTCTATCTGATTAAATTGTATGTCAAATCAAATTTGACATTTTTTAGGTTTTCATGATATTTTTTGATCATGAGGTCGCTTGTTAAGACCAACAAGCTCGGCAGGCCACTTTATTCATCCCCAATTTTTACACCATAAATACCTTCTTCCTCTAATGTATCAAGGACTGAGTCGATATTATTTTCCACAGCCTAACTTTGTTGTAGATATCGATAAAAAGTGGCAGGTGATATTGAAAAGCGACTTAGGATTTATTTTTTTATTGTAGCTGTACTAAAACATTTCGGGAAATTTTTTATTTCTTCAATAATTGCTAGTCGGTTGAGGAATAGTTTTTTGTGACGATGAAGAATAACTTTTCGTATTAGTACATACCTCTCTTCATCAACTTTTTTGAAAACAAGCTTCGCTGTACATGAGTTGCACTTACAATAGATGTATTTGCGCTGGACTTCCTGAAACTTATATGCGCAATACTTCTATAATGCTTCATATTCTAGCGCCGCCTTTATTATGATTTTCGCCTCATTTAGTCCCGTGATAAATTCTATCTCTGAAGTTGGAAAAGTGAATTCCATTAATAATATAAATAT
>CAZLZR010000145.1:3952-6186 GCA_964564015.1 uncultured Acetivibrio sp. | reverse complement strand
CAAGCAAAAAACTAAACTACCAATAAGAACCCAGCAATACCAAGGTATTTTATAGACTATTTTTTCTTTTGAAACCCATACCGGGACGCTCTCTTTTACTACTTTTTCATCGGTTTTGTAAACGGTACGTATTTTTGCGGCCTTTGGGACTCTATTAAATGCAGCTTGCAAGCTATCGTAATCTTTGGCGATTATCTCATATTCGCTATTGCATTCATAAAATAAGCTTATCAATGCGCTGTCTGTCAATAACACTGTGTCGGTTTCAAAAACAGTTTCTTTAATTGTTAAAGTATCGACTTTGCCGCCCTGCACTTCCATGCAAGGGCGACAAGCCAATAACCCTAAACAAACAATTATGAAAAAACTACACTTTGTCATTTTGAAAAAATTTCTTTGCCAAATACGCAACCCCTGCACTTATTGCAGTTATGCCTACTAATTGCCAATTAATTGCCAGGCTGCCAGCATCTAATGAAGTTTGAATAATAGCAATGCAAGGGGCTGTAATGGCAAGGATTAATCCTTGGATAAAATCTTTTGCCCCTAACCTGAATTTTTTTGAACCTTCCATCTTTTTCTTTTTTTACAAATTTAGTAACTTATTTTAACTTTTCAAATAGTCTCCTAAGCCTATCCATATAAGGCTCTTTGATTGCTTTGTTTTCTGTTCTTTCAACTATACTTATGTTAGTTTCAACAAATGTCTGAACATCATGTATATACTCGTATTCAGATAGTTTCAATTCCTTTGGAAATGTGCGAAACTTTAAGGCTGATATAATTTCTTCATTCGTCATACTTAAAAATATTGTGTCTCATTGACATATACATCAACAACATCATGCCCTCCGACATTAGCTATCAGATTTTTACCGGAATTATTAACCGCATTGGTATTAAGTATGAGCGGTCGCCGTAGGTTGGTATAAGTGCTATAAGTTTCATTTTGTTATTAATTATTTTCTCCCTCACGGATAAAAATTTTTAAAAGTATTTGAATAAAATTGAACATATTTGAAAAATTAAATAAGAGACTTATTGAGAGAATTTAAGAGTATCAATTTGAACAGCAAAAGCAGATGCGTTAGTAATATTTAGATAGTATAAGCCTGATGCATCCCAACTGAACTGAGAAATTAGAGTTACTGATGTAAGAGAACTACCATAATATACATAAGCAGTGCCATTTTTAACAGATAAAACAAAATAACCTGAGTTAGATTGAGAAAGACATTGACCGATAATTAAAGTCTGTTTAGTGCATTGAAATGCATTAGTAGATGTAAAAAAAGACCACCTATAAGGATTATCTGTACTATTCCATATTTTATAAGTAGGTGATGAAGATAGGGCAAACCTGAAAGGATTTGAAACTCCAAAAGATAAAACACGGAAAGACATAGAAAAATACGAAGCGTCATTGATAGTAGCAAGGTGAGCAAATGCAGATGTACTTGCATTAAGTGATAACACTTTAGTAGTCGGATTAAAGCTTGCTTCCTGTAAATTGTAAGGTGTAATATCATTAAGTACAATTTCCGGATTAATTATATCAGCATATTTATCAATTGTATTATTACCTACATCAATACCACGCGCTAATAGAGCAGATTTAATCTGCTCTTTACTGTTAAGTATTCTATCAACTTCACCTGCAATACTCATATGCTTTGTAATATAGTTTCTAAACCAGTTAATTGATTGTTTATTTCGTTTACAGAATTATTTAAATTATCTATCTGTTTTTGCAAGGTAGTATTATCTAATATTACCGAAGTCGGGAACCTTAATATAATGTCACTCATTTGTTACCTTTGTTACGATTTTTATATTAAAACTATCTGAGTTCATTGGTTTGCCTGCATCTGTTAGAATACGAAAATCACAAATGTAGAGTTTATATGGTATATCCGTGTCAGTTGCACTAAACTCCAATAGACAGCCAGCGTTTACAATTGTCAGGTCTTTTTCGATTAAAGCGTTGTCGTCTGTTGTACTGTCGTCTGTCAGTTCTTTGACCGTGCAACGAATAGACTTGCCGTTGTAGGCTGTCATCGGATTGCCGCTTGCGTCCTCAAGTCTGATAGCCCTAGCCCAATAAGTCCCACGTTTTATTTCTTCTATTCTCATGGATTAAGATAATTTGCTGTTATTGAATAAGTACCGCCATATACGGTTATGTCAGTTCCATTACTTATATTCTCTACTTCAATCCAAATTCTATCACCAAC
>CAZLZR010000145.1:0-3852 GCA_964564015.1 uncultured Acetivibrio sp. | reverse complement strand
GTTGTTGCATCAGCTCTAACAATATTTACACTTTTCGGCTGGCTTGCATAAATGTGATTCCAGTTCGTAACTGTTTGCCCCGGGTCGTCAATTTTAGCGATGATTACATCCCCCACGTAAAAACTGTCAGGCGAAACAAACCCCTTTACGCTTATTGTCCATTTGTCGCCTGTTTTAACCCCAACACTCGGAAGAGTGTTTCCGCTTGCATCCCAATTACCCTTTGTATCTACAACCCCAGTTAAGGCATAGTTAATAAGGCTATCAGTTGCTTTGCGGGTTAGGACTTTTGTACGCGTTGTAGTGTCAATTGCGCTAAACGTTTTAACGCTCACCCATTTTGCGGGGATAACTCCTTGTTTTTTCAATAAAACTGAATCAACTGTCAATCTTTGAGCTTGAATCAAACAAGGTAATAATAAAAGACAAAAAAGTATTTTTTTCATGTTAGTAACAATTTGGAATGTAACGTACAAAAATTGAAATAGTGCCAGAAATTATATCCACAGTGAAAGTTTTTTGTTCGTATAAATATAAGTTTATAAAATTTGCTAAAGCCCGTGAAAATTCAGTTTCAGAAACTATGTCTCCGTCATCTGTCATTGTTACCTTCGCTGTAGCAGTTCCAGAAGTATAAAGGTCAAAATCTAAAATCTTTGAATTTGCAGGTATAGTAATAGTTTGTTGAGTAGTTTTGTTGAGTAGTCTTACTGTTAATGCTCCGGCTGTTTGTTTTAAAAATTTACTAAACGTAACATTGTCGCATCCTTCCATTCCGGGTATGCCAACTGCAAGCCTATCAGTTAAGGCTATTTCATTTTTTAATGGTTGATTGAAAAGTTCTTTATTTGGCATCAGTTAGCAGTTTTACGGATTCCATAAATTCGTGGCGTAAATGGCTTCTTGTATTCACTACAAGCCCATTTTGTAAATGTTTCACTTTTTGAGTTAAGGTATTCTTTGATTATTTCAAATTCGCTTAATGCTATTTTTCTACTTCCTTCCTGTAACCTTCTTATCTCTCCCTCAGTAGCTGGTTCACTTTGTTCTGTCTTTTTCTTTACTATTCCAGAAAATGTGTCCGTCAAATAAACCTCTCCTATGTATTTAGAGTGTATAAGATATGCCAAAACATATCTCAATCCTCTATGTGATACTGTATTCCCATTGTAATCAAAACTATCACCATTTAACAACTTAGCATTATCGGTTGTAGTTGGATTTGCCTGTAAATCTTGAAGCAAGGCAATGCCAATTAAATCCCTAAACTCGCAATTTTCAACCTCACTAAGTAACTGGTCAAACTTATTTTTATTGTTTTGCGAAATTGGTTTATAAGCCTGTTGCTGTTGGAATGTTAGAAGCATATAGTTCAAGTTCTTTAATGTCCCAATTTTGATTATTTGCTAATATTTCATTGTCAAAGTTACTGAATATTTCTTTGAAAAATTCAGATATTTCACTCCGAAAATCTTTTGTTATCGCATTGTAAAATTTGACAGCTTGGTTAATAGCCTCACCTGATGTTGTACCTAATTTGCTTTCTTCATAATCAACTAATAAAGCTGGCAAAGCCCAATAAGCTATACGTATATTATTACGTAGCGACTTTTCCCAATTCTCAAAAAGTTTGTCATTGATAGTGCTCTTTAGGGTATCCAAAGCAAAAGCCCCTGTTTTCTTTATTTCGCCATTTTCATCAACTTCATCTTCTAAGGTTAAAACTGGGTCTCCGTCAACACCAAGAGCTTTTTTAATGTTTGAAATAAATTCTTCTCTTTCTTTTTCGGTTGACGGAGGTTGCACCCGCAAAATAGTTTTATCTAAAAACCCATTTCTAAGCTGGTTGTTTTTAAACAAACTAATTTGTGCTTCAGAATCTGCATCCATATAAACCGTATCTATAGGAGAAAGTGGATAAAGATATTGATTGTCAAAAAACAGATAATTAACTCGCCCGGTAAAAGTTTCAAAACCTCCACAAGCTTGTATGTTTGAAGCAAATGCTTCTTTCGATTTGTTCCAAATAGGGTAAGAATTTATCTTTTCTTTTTCAAATTTTTTAACGCTGTCTTTTTCCCAATTGTCATATACAGCTACTTTGGCGCAATATCCAGTATCATCTTTTTTTGTAAAACGACAATATTTAAAAGGAATGTGTTTTACTTCTTTTACTACCATATCAATAGTTTCGGCTATATGTACATAAGTGCCATTATGACGTGATAAGTTATTAGCGCAAAGCCTTAATAATTGCAATACGGTTACATCTTTACCTTTGATGTCTTTGCCTATTACTTGGTTATTAATTAATGGATTTTCAAACCCTTTACCAACTAAAAATTTAGCAAAAATATTGGCTATTGCAGTTGCCGAAATTGACTCATTAAATATCCGTTCAATTATTTGCGGGTAATCGTTATTGTCGCCAAACTCCATAATACCATTAGTATTACCGACTTTGATGTTTTTGTTAAGCTTTATTGTGGCTCGCTTATCGAGTTCGTTAATTAATAGCCTCATTTTTGCTTTTGTTTACGTCCTCTTTTTTTAACGCTTACTTCTTGTTTTTGTTCAATTTTGGGTTCTGGAAGTTGTTCGATTGCAACTTCAATCTTTAATCCGTCTGGTAATTTTTTAAAATGACTTTCTCTTAAAAACCCTTGTTTAATAGAATTAATAGCCTGTTCATCGGTTATTGTTTGCGAATCATAGAAAGCTCCGCGAATGTATCGTAATCCTTCCCAATTCGGAATTAATGTTCTTTTTTTTGCTTCCATAATTAATTTTAATCGTTCATCACCTTCTTTGAGTAGTTGATTATAATAACCACGCATACAAGTTACGCAATTAGAAGGAGCAGAATTGTTTAAATACAAAAAAGAATACAATGATAAAAAGTCCATGACTTTTTCTGAAGCTATTAGAGCCTCAAATGTCATGGACTTTACTATATTTAATTTTTCAATCATTATGAACCTGTTGTACCAAGCGCATCGAAAATAAGTTTAGTAGCTGCATAGCTTGTATTGTATAATACATAAGCTGAATACTCTTCTTCTTGTCCGGCCATTGAAGCTAAACGAATAGTTCTTGCTCCGTTGTTTGCGGTCAAATCCTGAGTATCTTCAGTTTTGTAAAGTCCATGTTTTGCACCATAAACCCTGAAAACACCTTCACCAGTTGAATTTTTGTCTTTCAATTCTACAACGACACAAACATCGTCCATCTTGTCCAAGTTGGTAATGTCTTCGGCAAGAATTTCAAAACCTTCAAAAGTAAAATAATGTGAAAATTTATCAGGTCTGTTTTCTGCTGTTACAAGTGTATGCCCTGCATTTAACAGCTTCCTAATACCTGTAAGTTTTACACACTTTTTACCTACAGCATTTTCAAGTGCTGTAATAGTATTTTCTTTATTAGCAGTTGAAGACCAAGTATATTCAAGGTCTGTACGTTGCCCGATGTAGGCAACTACTTCCAACCCGCCACCTCTTGAGGTAGCGCAAGTTGAAGTAATATCCTTTGTTAAACCACCTGTACAGCTCATTATTCTACTTTTAAAGCTCCAATGACTTGTTTAATAACAGTATGTTGAGTGCTATCAACCCCTTTTACCCTCAATTGTACGTAAGGTGCAAATACAGTTGATTTTGTTGAAAGTCCAGTTATACCACCTGTAATAGTTGTAGCACTATCTACATATTGCCAATTTACATAATCGAAACTTTGATAAATATAAATGCGTGCTTTAGGTTTTCCGGTAATAGTATCAAGTAAAACCTGAAATTGAGCGGTGTTAAAAAGAGTAGGGGAATAGTAGTTATAAGTTTTAGTAGTGTTCTTATTAAC
>CAZLZR010000144.1:0-6220 GCA_964564015.1 uncultured Acetivibrio sp. | reverse complement strand
ATATACCTGTACTAAAAAGAGATGTAATAACACTTGCGATGGTGGGTGTTCGGGTACTCCCTGCATAGGTGATGACGATGATCCTCCTGATGATCCTCCTGATGATCCTAACATCTGGTATGGTGTTTTTGGTACAGTCTGGAGCGATTTTAACAATAATGGCACACGAGATGAGGGTGAGGATTGGAAAGGACTTCCTCAATATGATACTGATGGGCGTTGCGCTCCTACTACCCATCAACAAGATTTCTCAGTTACCGTTAATGGGGAGAATGTCGCTCGCGCTTGGTGGTGTGTGGGTACCCCGAGAATACACACTACTCGATTTGAGTATTATTCACATCACGACGTCGCCCCCGGATGGGTTGGACTAAATGCAGGTATGTCAAGAGGTAATTATTACACAGCTACTTTGGGCAATTTGCCAGCAGGGTCAGCCTGTGGAACTTACAAAGTGTATAATTCTGATGGTAGTCTTCAGGGTAGTGGGCAAGGGTGTAATGCTTCCTTTTTAATGAATACAGTAAATAATTACATTAAAATAGATTGGAAGTTAGGGCTTGCATGTACACCAACTAACGGCACTCTGTCTGCTTGGAGTACTTGTTCTACTTCTTGTGGTCCTGGAACTCAAACTGCTACCTGTACCAAAGAGGCTACATGTGGTGGTACAACATGTAGTACTTTATGTTCCAATGCTGGTGGAACTTATAGTGGTACAACTTGTACAAGAAGTTGTAATTTAGGTCCTTGCAATCAAAATCCAAAAGGTAACTTTGACAGTGTGTCGTGTGGTTCCGACCCCACCAGTCCTAATTTTCATAAAATCAGGGTTCGGGGATGGGCTTGTGATCCTGATAATTATTCTTCTCCCATAAGCGTACATGTTTATAATGGAACATCCTCTTCAGGTACCAAAATAGGTAGTGGAACAGCTAACTTGCCTGGTGAACTCGCGATTGGTTCACATTGCGGAGGTACTACCTCGCATAGATTTGATATACTTAGTGCTGGAACTTTTGCTCCCGGCACATATTCTATTAATACGTACGGGATAAATACACCACCAGGTACAAACCCGCTACTATCATCAAGTCCAAAAAGTGTTACTTGCTGTGCACCAACTAACGGTAGCTTAGGTGCTTGGGGTACTTGTACAGGTGGTACTCATGTGAGTACCTGTGTTGGTTTTTCTTGTGGTGGTAACTGTAGTGCAGAGTGTTCAGCTGAAAAAGGTACCTACAATCCTTCTACCCATGTTTGTACTAGAAATTGTCTCTACGTAGAAGGAAATATTTGGAGTGATTGGAACGGGGACGGAACAAGACAGTTATCTGAGACTTTCAAATCTTCTTCTCTTTCAGGATGTAGCACCACTTCAATTTATAACAATTTTTATTTATGGTACACCGGCGAAACAGGTAACCAGCTAAGAAGTTGGTGGTGTCATAGTAGCTTAGGTGCTTACTATAATAGTGGAACGGCTAATATTGAACCTGAGAAACCACACAAATTTTCTATATCTTCTTCCCAGCTACCTGCTAACCATACATGCGGTACTTGGGAGTATTGGACTAGTGCGGGTAAACAGGGTAGTGGCAACGGGTGTGTTACCGATACCTTTACTATGCCCGTATCAGGATGGCAAAATGTTCATTGGAAATTAAATTGTACCGTTAATCAAGGTACTCTATCGCCATGGAGTGAATGTTCTGGAGGTAAACAAACAAGAACTTGTAATGGCGCCACTTGTTGTGGTACTAATTGTGGCAACTGTAACGGAGCTCCTTTAGAAAGAGATTGTCTAAGATTAGACGGAAATATATGGAGTGACGACGATGGAGATGGGAAAGAGTTAAGTGATTATTGGAAAAGAAGTTTATATTCGCCTTCCGGTTGTGGTACTAGTAAAACTTTTCCTAATTTTTATATGACTATTAGTAATGAAACGCCCCCAAACCAAATTGCTGGTTGGTTCTGTCATTCAAACCCTTCCTACGGTGCTTATTACAACTCGCCTGTTCCAAATGCAATAGAGCCTGAATCTACAAAATCAGTAACTTTAAGTTTTATTCCACCAGGATACAACTTCGTTTCTTGGCAATACATAACTCAAGCAAGTGGCGGATCTGTGGTGAGAGAAGGAAGTGGTTCCTTTGCTCCTAATCTTCCAATGCCCTCTTACGGTTGGGTTAATGTCCATTGGAAACTAGCTCAGAAAAAATATAATCTAAAACTCAAAGTAAGAGAAATACCTCCTGAAAGATCTGCCGAGACCTCGTTATGCAGTAGTTCGGAATTTAACACGTTTGATGTTATGCCGGGAGCAAGTGTAACAATAAAAAATTCTACTGGATCTACTATCTTGTGTAGCGGTATAAGCAATAGTAACGGAGAGTTTACCTGTCCTATATGGATATATCAAGGAAAAGTTTTAATTGAGGTTCGTAAGGATGTTGGTGGAAATGTTCCGGAGACATATACCATGCGATGTCCCGGTGTAAATTCATATTTATTTGAACCGCCCTCTCCCCCTCCTGAGGAGAATACGACTATTAATCTAAACATAGGTCTTCAAACTATATATAAAAAAGGGTGGGTGTCAGCAATAGATGCTGACGTATTTGCAGATAGACTTAATGTTACTGTTCCGGATGGTCCAACCAATAACTCTTCTCCAGGTCAGATATACCAGGGTTTTGCAAAAACGCTGATAAACTCAAGTTTTAATAATAATAACTATCTTGGATTTATCTTTTCTCAATCCGATGATATAAGTAATCCCGATATTGAAAGAGGATGCCCAAGTAAAAAAGGTTTTGAAACAAACACATCTTGCGACACAGAATACGGCGGCTACGCATATGATTTAATGCATTTTGGTCAGGAGCACAAAAGTATATGGCTTGAAAATTTTGACTTCTCTTCCCCATCGTCAGCTGAAACACTTAATAGTTTGCCAAATACTTTTGGAGTGGGAAAAATATATCAAATATCATCAGATAAGTTTAATGAAAGATTAGGTAGTGGTTCTGATTATAGTTATACCATTACATCAAGTGGAGGAGAAGGTATCGCAATACTTTACGTAAATGGCAATTCTGAGATTAACGTTAATATAAAAACAACAAGTACAAGCAAAGGAAGACTTCTTTTAGTGATAAATGGAAGTTTAACTGTAGGAAGTAATGTCGGAACTAATATAATTTCTTTTCAAATGTCCGGCAATCCTAATATAATGGCAGGAATAATTGCAAAAGATCAAATAACATTTCAATCAAGAGGGGGATCTATAACCCCATCTAATTTTGATAAACCCATAATGGTTAGCGCTCCTCTTGTTTCAAGAGCAGGAATTTCCTTCAGGAGAGATTTGTATCATGACAATAATGCAGTTATCCCTGCAGAGTCTGCCAAGTTTTTTGGAAAATATCTTTACTACATCTCAAATCTTGAAAGAGAAAAGTCATCTAGTTATTTATACTATACAGGAGTCTCTACATATGACCTTGACTGGGAATACATATACTAAAACTGGGCTGAGCCCGGAAAATAACAAAGGACAGGCTTTATTGTTTGTAATTGTTGCTGTAACAATGGCAATGGCTGTGGGTATCTCTGTTTCAACAAGAACAATTCAATCTTTAAGAAGAGCCTCAAGGACAGATACTTCCGCAAGAGTAATAGCTGCCGCAGAAGGTGGGATTGAAAATCTTTTGGGAAGAAATTATTCCCAGCTTAATGACGCGATTGATGATGGAAGTGTTGATTGTGAGGCCGTAGGGGCAGTACCTGGTCCTGAATCTGAGCCGGGAACTTGCTCTTACGTATTTTCCGAGGGCAGTGATGGGGGTGCAGAAAGTTCAGGAGATAAAATATCATCCAGAGCAATTGTAAAAGTGGAAACATTTAGTACAAACGAAGAAAACGGCTATGCCTTTGATTTAACCCCCGGAATGGTAAAAGAAGTATATCTTCCGTCAAGTAGTTATAGCTCAAATAAAATTCAAATATGTTTTAAATCGAATGAAAGCGCTATTTATTACTACTCGTATAGATCGGATGGAACCATTCTAAAGGGAGGTCTTTATCCTTATCCGGGAAATGTTCCATCAGGTATGTTATCCAGTCGTTTTGAACAAGCAACTACAGCAAATAAAGGAGGAACTATCGGAAATGCATTTTGTAGAGAGGTTAATCTTGTGTCAGGTCACTATGGTTTAAGAATCAAAACTTTGTTTAGCCCTACAAAGGTAATAGTTTATCCAACAAGTGGTTATTCTCTTCCGACACAGGGATATAAACTAACCTCAAGAGGAGAAGTATCAGAAGGTGCAACCGAGGAAAGAGCGACGGTCATAGTTCATAAGTCATATCCTTATGCGGCTGATGTGTTTGACTACGGAATATATACACCGGGTGAACTGAGGGGTGGAAATTAATTAAAAACTTATTTGAATATTAGTTTGTTTACTTTCCTATTCTCTGCTCTCTGCTCGGAACCCGCATATATTCGGATTTTTAGAACTGGATTAGAAAATTGAAGTTAAGCAAATATTTAAAAATCTAAAGAAAATTTATTCTCGACTTCTTTTTGATTTTTAATATTGTAATTAAAAATTAAATGGTGTTAAATTTAACTCATGGAAGAAAAGAAAGTTTTAAAAAATAACATTTTAATAATAGAAGATGAGCATGACATTTGTGAAGTGTATTCAGAAGTATTAAGCATGGCAGGATATAAAGTTCAGGAAGCCGCTGACGGTGAAACAGGAATGCAAAAAATAAGAGATGAAAACTGGGATGTTCTTCTTTTGGATATAATGCTTCCTGGAAAAGATGGTTTAAAGATTTTAAAAGAAATAAGAGCCAATCCTGAATTAAGAAAAGGTTTGGTTGTTGCTCTCACCAACTTAAACAGCGAAGGTATCATTAAAGAGGCTTTTGATCAAGGTGTAGATGGTTATTTGATTAAATCAGAGATTACACCCGATAAAGTTGTTGAAGAAGTAAATAAGATTTTAGCTGATAAGGAAGGCAAATAGTTATAATTTTTAAGTCTTTTCCCGGATTATGTGAAAATAGTATTTTTAGTTGTTATAGAAATGAATAATACTATTTTGAGTAAATGTTTTAATCATAAACGTTCTTATTGTTGCAAATAAAGCATAGACAAGGATACAAACCCCAAGTGAAAAACTTTTAAACCTTTATAAAAAGTATCTTAAAAATTTTTTAAATCTTGAAATAATTTCTTGACATTAAATGTTTTTAATCCCATACTTACAATAAGTAAGCGTAAAGTGAACGAGCATTTATTTTTACCTGTTTTGTGTTTGTGTTTGTATCAGGTAAATATTAATTAATAAAATTAACCGAAAATTTGAGGAGGTGGAAAAAAACAGAAGAAATAAATGAGTAAACTGATAAAAAAATCTTCTCAACTGAAAAACTCAGCAAAAAATTCAGGTTTTACACTAGTAGAACTTTTAGTTGTCATTGCCATCATTGGTATTTTATCCGGTATCCTTATTACTACCATTGATCCTGTTAGACAGCAAAATAGATCAAGAAATGCTTCTATTAGAGCCGCTATTAGCAAAGCCGGACACGCAGTCAATGTTAGTAAAGCCGCAACAGGAAGTCTTCCGTCGGGGACGCAGCTAGGACAGGAACTTGAAAACATATCCTTTCAAACTCCCTGTACAAGTACTTCTTCATTAAACTGCAAATTTTCTGTAAGCGGTACCAGTCTTCCTAAGATTTGCGGAAGTGATTATGTAATTCCAACTTCAACCGGCACTAGTCAATGTTATATGCACATAGTTTCATATGGAAGTTCCGGGGGAGGTAATCTGACTGCGGGTAAATTTAGAATAGTAGCGGCAAAATTTCCGATGAGTTCTTCGGATGCCAATGAATTGTATGTGTTTGATTCCCATTTAGGCTTATTGGAATGTGGTACGAGTATTAGTTATACAGGGACAACGGATTTAGCGGTTGTAACCACTCCTCACACTATTTATAATTGTAACCAAGTTGCGGAAAAATAATTTTAATAAGCTATGTTTGTAAGTAAAATGAAAAAAAATAAACGAAAAGGTTTTACTTTGATAGAAATGTTAATAGTTATTGCTCTTATAGGCATACTTGCTGGAGTTGTTATAAGTGTAATCAACATTCCAAAAACACAAGCCAGGTCCCGTGATTCTAAAAGAGT
>CAZLZR010000143.1:0-6228 GCA_964564015.1 uncultured Acetivibrio sp. | reverse complement strand
TCAAGACTTCTTCATTTTAGTGGCGGACTGCTTTTTCTGTAGCACGCTAAAAAAGGGGCTGTTGCACTAAGAAATTAGTGTAGCAGCCTTTTACTTTGTAAAAAAACAATTTCCGGGCTTCGAAAAGCCCGGAAAAAGGTGTAAAATATATTTATGCGAATAAAAAATTTAACACATAAAGATTATACCATCCACGGTGATTTCTATCAATTAAAATTGCCGATAAATGTTGAATGTATGATTCCGAATGATGATTCTGTGAGGTTGCTGGGTCAAATTGTAGAGGAGATGGATTTATCAGAATTGTATAAGACCTATTCCCGTTTAAGGAAAAAGCAAGCAACCCCAAGACAGATGCTGAAGATCATGCTCTATGCATATATGAATAGCAATTATTCTACAAGGAAAATCGAAAGAGCCTGTAAGCGGGACATCAACTTTATGTACCTTCTTGAAGGCATGCCTGCTCCAGATTATACTACAATAGCAAGATTCAGAAGTATTCATTTTGCGCCTGTCTCAGAAAATCTTATGGCACAATTTACAGGGATGCTTGCTGAAAATAGAGAAATATCAATGAAAAATCTCTTTATTGATGGGACAAAGCTTGAAGCTGCATCAAATAAATATACTTTTGTCTGGAAAGGTTCTGTCACTAAGAATCAGAAAAAACTGATGGATAAGCTCCCAACTTTTTTTAAACAAACAGAAGAGAATTTTGGATTTAAGATTTTATATGGTGAAGAAATCAAGATGCACCATTTGAAAAAGCTCAGACGTAAACTTTGCAAAATAAAAAACGATGAAGATATTCAATTTGTCTCTGGTATAGGAAAAAGAAAATCTCCTCTCCAAAAAACATTTGAACAGCTGGATGAATACATATCAAGGCTCAAGAAATATAATAAGCATCTGCATCTTATGGGGGATAGAAATAGCTATTCAAAGACAGACCCTGATGCAACCTTCATGAGGATGAAAGAAGATGCTATGAAGAATGGACAATTAAAACCCGGCTACAACATTCAGTTTGGGGTAGATGCTGAATATATAGTATGGATTAGTGCTGGACCACAGCCTACAGATACAACCACGCTAATACCATTTTTAGACAGCATAAAGAGTCGTTTGAAGTATGCTTACAGAAATATAGTTGCAGACTCAGGCTATGAAAGTGAGGAAAACTACGTCTATCTCGATGAGAACGGTCAGCTTGCTTTTATCAAACCTTCCAATTATGAAATTAGTAAGACACGGAAATATAAAACTGATATCAGTAGGAAGGAAAATATGAGCTATGACAAAGAAAACGACTTTTATATATGTAGCAGCGGTAAAAAGCTTGTAGCCACAGGGATTAAATTCAGCAAAAGCAAGACTGGCTATAGAAGTGAGAAAACCTGTTATACATGTGAAGATTGCACTCAATGCCCTACTAAATCAAAATGCATTAAGGGAAACAGCAAAAAGCCATTGGAAGAACGAACCAAGCATCTTGAAATTTCAAAACTATTTCAGCAAAAACGTGAGGCAGCCTTAGAGAGAATCCTTAGTGATGAGGGAACAGAGCTCAGAATGAATCGAAGTATTCAGTCTGAAGGTGCTTTTGGGGAAATAAAACAAGACATGGGGTTCAGACGTTTTTTGTGTAAGGGAAAAAAGAATATCTTGGCAGAATGTATTCTTCTAGGGTTAGCGCATAATGTAAATAAATTGCACAACAAAATTCAGTCAGAACGTTGTTCCACTTATTTGCATCCATTAAAAACAGCATAAATCAAAAAAATATTTGCGAGTAATGGCATGAATTGGTGGCCTTTATTAAGTGTACCCTTCTTTAAAAATTAAGAAAATGAAGGTAATATTTTAAAATGTAATACATCACTTTCATAATATGAAAGGGGCATTGCACTAGATTTTTAATCGCTAGTGCAACAGCCCCTTTCCACATATCATTGGCTGTGTTTTTGGTAGGGTTAATTCGTAGCGTATCCACACATAACCTGCTATCTTGGTTTAAAGGTACAGTGTTGTCAGGAACTGAGCTTGAGGATACAGGAACAAAAACATTAGTAGATAAACTTGGCTCTATTGTAGCAGAAGTAAGAAGAAAATCAAACTCTATAGAAGTTATACTTCCTCAGATAAGTGCTTTAGCCCGGAAGTTTATAGAGTGTCTGCAGCCTCAATATGAGCAGTTATCACTATTTTCACCATAGCATCTGGTATTAATTGTTATATTATAAAGTTTTCAAGGTTCCGTTCAGCCTAACGCTGTAAATATTTCTTAAAATTTGATGCGTAATGCAATTAGGCGTTTAATACCAACAAAACATTGATAAACCTTGGAATAGAGCCTAATATATTACTGGAAAATAATTTACAAATAGCACCCAACTCATTTGTACAAAACTTGGGTAATTGCTTTGCCTGTTCTTTTGATAGTGTTGACATAAAAATCTCCTCCTTGGCTTTTGTTATTTATAATTCTTGCCAAGAAGGAGACATTTTATCTTTCTATACACAGGATTTGTTATATCCTCTTCTAAATTATTCTGCAGTTAAAACTCATCTTTGTTATTATCTTTGTTATTATCTTTGTTATTATCTTTGTTTATAATAGGATTTTCATAGTTTGGATTTTTTAGTTTAAGTAAACTATCCTTATTCTCTTTATAGCTTTTTTCATCCATATTCATTTCCTCGAAGCCTTGAACTTCACTCATTAAACCATAATATTTTTCCTTAAGATTAGGAAATGTTCCAGCATAGTCACCAAGATAAAATATATAGTCTTTATCCAACTTTATTCTGTCGTTATTATTAACACCATTTAATTCTGAATCTGGAATAATAAAATTAACTACATCATCTGTATTGTTAACATTATTTACTATAGTGTCAGATATCTTTAACTCATATACAATGCAAGGCATTTCTCCCTGTGTCATAGCTATTCCTTTAGCCTTTTTTAATTTTCCTTTTACAATTAATGCGGACATATTTACCAAATCTTCTTGAGTTAATAATAATTGAGAAGAGTTTCCACTGATTTTAATATCTTTTTGATTGTTTTGTTTGTAATTAGAAAAGCTTATTAAAGTATCCTTTGGGTTTTCATCACTAACTGACTTGTTTATAGAACAGCCTGCTATTGAAACAGAAATAATGCATACACCTAAAATACCTATTAATTTATTACTCATAATTATAATCTCCTCGTATTTAAAGATTTATTCTGCCATAGTATTTAAAGATTTATTCTACCATATAGAATCTTTACCATTCCTATCATCATTCGTAATTGTCCTGTATTGGTAAGATTCTAAGTGGTAACGTCCGTTATTAGTCATTGAGTATGGGTAACAGTACCCATACATAGTGTTCACGCCGCTCTAATCTGACGGATTGAATTTGGAATACCTGGCGGAACTTTCGTCTGATATAAATTATAGCATAAAATAAAGTAGCCATTGTTGACTACTTTTCCTAATAACTACTTTATCAAGTATGAGCTTTTAACTGTTTCACTTTCATTTGTTCTGCAAATAGATAAATTTTATCTGCCGAATTGACTTTACCTGAAACACAATAATTCAGACCATCTTCAAACTTCATTTCCTTTTTGAAGTCATATACCCAATAATACCTTTTTGTATCGGTATCCATCATCATATGTACAAAATAGCGGTCATATTGTTTTGTTTATATCCATATTAAATTATTCGAGCTAAAATTAAACATCCATAAAACCCCTTTAGAATCAAATGTAGCATTTTTAACTGCATCCTTAAAGGTTTAAAAAACCTTTAGCCCGGTTGAGGAGTTGGGCTGTTGCATGCCTGCATTGCAGCTTATCGACACAGAGCCGGGCATCAAGCCAATTTTTATGACGGTGCCCGAATAGCTATAGCACACCTTTTTCAGCCAAAACATATAATGCTTCGGCAGCAGTGATTCCATCAACTTTACCTAAAGCTGCTGTAAGCGTTTCAGTGTTCCAGAACTTGTCCTTTAAATCAACGAGGTGGCAACCAGCACCAAAATCAGGAGCACAAGCAAACCCGCCTCGTGAGGTCTTTCCAAAAACCAACATAATTCCTGAGCGGCTTTCTATACGTATTTCATAATGACTTCCATGCCTTATGATATCGTGAATAATCCCATTCCAATGTTCTGTCTTTTTTCCAATCTTTCGTGAGCATTCAAATACTATCATAAGCTTAGTTGATGCAATATGTATTCTCCAGTTTGTTTCTGATTAAAGGCTTTAAATTGATAATGACTGCTTAAACGATAGAATAATGGTTCAAAGGTTCTTAACCTTAATGTTGCAAATAGTTCCGGCTGGCCTATTAGAATTATGGATAAAGGACTCATTGAGTCATATTGAAAGTTGAGCATATATCTTATCTCGTGTAATGTTTGAATAGGAAGAGAGTGGGCATTGTCTATGAAAACAATAATCTGTTTATTTTGATTTTTAAAAACATCCATTGCAACTTCTGAAAACTGCTTTTTTATCGTAGGAAGAAATGAAAACGGAGCTGCTGACATAGAATGCAGAACTTCAGTATAAAGTGTTTTGGGAGTTAAATCAGAATTGTTGATATAGCAAATACAGTATTTCGAAGGATCAAGTTTTTTAATAAAGGTTCTCAATAGTGTAGATTTTCCGACTCCAGGTTCACCTGTTAAAAGTGAAACATACATGTTTTGTACAAAATATTCAAGTCTCGCAAGTGCTTCTTTATGTTGATTTGACAAAAAGATTTTTTCTGTTTCAACATCTCTTCTAAAAGATTTCTCAGCAATCATTTCCATTCCCCCTTTTCCTTGGCTTGTGCAAAGCTAATACCTCTAACTTCCTTCAAAGATTCATTTTTCAATATCTCAAGATGATTGAGACCACTGTATACAGCAGGTTCCTCTTCTACATTTACAAAATTCTTTTTGTGATGCCTGCGGATTTTAGCAGGGACTGCATCCTGATACTGCTTATCCTCATAGAACACTCTTACACCTACCGAAAGATCATAGGGGTCATATCTAACTATTATCTTTTTTTGTGCAAGAACACTTTCTACTTCATACTCATTGGTATCTACCCTGATAATTCCCGTTTTTGAAACACTTTTTTCCTCTTCCCATAGAAAAGCATCATAGATTTCATTAAGATCAAGTTTCTTTAGTTCATTTTCTCCGGATGCCCACATTACAGAAGGTTTTTGCTTTGTTGAGGAATGAATTCTTTCGTTGTAAAACTTATCTGTCCATACAAAAAAGTATTGATTTAGGTCTTCAAGGTTTTTAATCTTTCCCTCATTTATGAGAAGCATAGCTTCAGATTTGAACGAAGACTCTACGATTTGGAAAAATTTCTCACATTTGCCTTTGCCCTGAGGCTTGTAAGGCCTAGAATGGAGAAGGTTTACGCCAAGATATCCACAAATATTTTTTAGATGATGGGAGGAAAATTGTCTGTCCGAAAGGCTGGCAAGTAGTAAGTGTTGATTTACCGGAGCATGGTGAACGAAAAGAAGAAAAAGATAGCTTTTACCCTTGGAACATTGTGCCGGAACTTACCTCGGTCATGGAGTATTCTAAGTTACAATGGAGCAAAATTGCGCTTTGTGCAAACAGTATCGGTGCATGGTTCAGTATGCTCAGCTTTGCTGATGAGAATTTTGAAAAATGCCTGTTTGTTTCTCCGATTCTTGATATGGAACGGCTGATTCAAAATATGATGAATTGGGAGTGCGTTTCAGAGGCAAGACTTGAGCGTGAAAAAGAAATAGAAACGGGGTTTGGTGAAACTCTATCTTGGAAGTATCTGACGTATGCAAAAGAACACCCTATCAATACATGGAATTCTCCGACGGTTATTTTGTATGCTGGCAAAGATAATCTTACTGAAAAGGACACCGTTAATGCATTTGTAGAAAGATTCCATTGTAAACTAGAGGTAGTGGAAGATGGAGAGCACTGGTTTCATACTCCCGAGCAGTTAGAAGTATTATATCAATGGATGGATATATCATCATAAAAGCAATTGAAAAGTACAGCTATATTATCCAGATGTTTGTACGAAGGCAATAAAATCTTAAGTTTTTGAAACCTCTATAATTCTTTATTGACTGTAATCCGACAAAAATATACTATTTTTATATAAGCAAGTGTATCTTTGTTTTAGTGTTTGAATAAAAGCATCTGAAGGAGGATTTAGAT
>CAZLZR010000142.1:0-6268 GCA_964564015.1 uncultured Acetivibrio sp. | reverse complement strand
ATCTGAGCGACTTTTATATATTACCACGCTGTTTTCACTTTGTCAACACCTTTTTATTGGTATTTTTTAGTTTTTCTTCTGTTATCGACTTTTGTCTTTCAGAAGCGACAGCTTTTAAATTATAACACCACAAATATTTTATAGTCAAGACTATTATGAAACAAAAAACGAATTATTACAGCCATATTTCCTATAAATATTATTTTACCTCATTAATAATAAATATTACCCATAATAGCGTATTATTATTCTGTTTTTCGCACTCTCAACTAAAAAAATCAAAACTCCATAGCTATATTACTTTAACCCTGCAAGATTATTAGTCATATCCAGACCACAAACAAAAAAGTCCAAGTCCAATTGTTTGCAGTTTCACGCTTTAATAATCCTCTTTAAATTTTCTACATCGTTAACGTATATCTCTTTCAAGCTGGCATTATATATAATGCTCGCAGGATGATAAAGCGGATACAGCCCATATTCAATTCCCTTTAAAGATACTTTTCCAAGCGTCCCATGTACTTCCCCTATTGAAGCCTTATGATCCCCTACCACAGATCTTAAAGGCACATTACCTAGAGTGACAATAATTCCAGGCCTGATTATATCAATTTCATTAATAAGGCAGTTTCTGTTCTTTTCAATTTCCTCTCTTGTAGCAGGTCTGTTAGACACTCTGCCTGTAGAAGGATTTATCTTTGAAAGTCTGTGCTTTATTGCATTGGTTATATATATTTCATCTCTCTTAAGGCCTAAGACTTCAAGAAACTGAGCCAGATTCTTACCAGCCATCCCAACAAAAGGCTTCGAGTTAGCCACTTCATCCTTCCCCGGTGCTTCTCCAATCAGCAATAAAGAAGAATCATGGTTGCCATCACCTACAACAATCTCTTCTCCCTGAAATTCTTCTCTATATCTAATATATAATATATTCAATTGTTCTGATTTTGACATAGATAATCCATCCTCTGCTTAACCTTTTTTATATCCTCCCACATTAAAACCTTTTTAGACTCATCCCTCAAGAGTGCTGCCGGATGAAAAGTCGGCATAATCCAGTATCCCTTTCTCTCTATCCACTGACCTCTTATTTGAGTTATTCTGGCGTTTTTGTCTACTACATATTTCATCGCAGTGGCGCCTAAACACACAATAATCTTTGGCTTTACAAGATAAACCTGATTTCTTAAAAAAGGCAGACACTTTTCTGCCTCCTCGTCGGTAGGAACACGATTTCCAGGAGGTCTGCATTTTACTATATTAGCAATATAATACTGGTCTTCTTTTATCATCTGAGCCTTCAACAAAAGATCGAGAAGCTTTCCTGCAGGACCTACAAAAGGAAGCCCCTGCAGATCCTCCTGCTCCCCCGGTCCTTCACCGATCATCATAAGGCTGGCATTTCTATTTCCTCTACCAATAACTATATTGGTTCTCTTTATGCCTAGTTGACAGTTGTGACAATTCGTGCAACTGTTAATTAGTTCTTCCCAATTAAACATACATATTATACTCCCGTTTTGTAAATGCCCCATATCAGCTTATGGAGCTGTATCTGAAATCTTACTTCAAGCCTGTCTGCCAATATCCAGTTTACCATATCCTCGTAATTTATTTTTCCAAATACAGGCGAAAAGGTTATTATCCCATTACTGTAATTATTCTCAATTATCTCTTTAGCCCAATTGTAATCCTTTCTATCTCCGATTACAAATTTTATCTCATCCTTGTTGCGCAAAAAGTCGAAGTTATCTAACACCATAAAATCAGAACATCTTGATGACGGTACTTTCATATCCATCACAAAAGAGTGTCCTTCATTCAATCGAAGATCCTTTATTGAGACCGCACCATTAGTCTCGATAGTCACTGTATAATCTTCGAGAAGTGCCAGCAATATATCTAATTCCTCCTGCAGTAAAGGTTCTCCGCCAGTTATACACACCCTCTTATAATGAAGTCTTTTTATTTCTTCAAAAACTTCATCAGGCGACATTTCTTTTCCTTCTTCGTACGCATATGTTGTATCACAATAGGTGCATCTTAAATTACATCCTGTAAAACGTACAAAAATAGTGGGAAAACCAACTGACATGCTCTCCCCCTGAATGCTCAAAAAAATTTCATTTACCAGCATTTATTTCACCCTTCACAATTGTCCTAAGCATTTATGCCATATCTTTTGCATCAATAGTTATATAACTTGTAGGTGTCTCCCATAGTACCAGCTTATCCAAATCACATTCCAACCCTGTCATACTCTTTGAAAGCTGTTCCCAAATCCACAAACCCATCATTTCACAAGTTGGATTAAAATCAAAAATGTCATTAAGATATTTATGATCTATATGGCTTAATACTTCTTTTTCAACAAGGTCACTTAAATCATGAAAATCAATAACAAGCCCGTTCTTATCAGGCATCCCTTTTAATGTAACCTCCAGTTTGTAGGTGTGGCCGTGAATGTTTTTACATTTGCCGGGATAATCATTTAAATGGTGCGCACTATCAAATGTAAAAACTTTGGTTATACTCATTTTTGCAATCTTCATAAATCTGATCCTTTCAATAATATAAAAGACAAATATATATATATGTCTGTCACTACTTTAAGTACTCTATAGGGTCCACGATACCGGCCTCTTTAAAACCTTTAAGTCTTAAAACGCAGCTATCGCAAACTCCGCATGCCTTTTCTTCTCCCTTATAACAGCTTGTTGTCAAATGAAGTGGCGCATTGTTTTCACAGGCAAGCTTTATAATCTGTGCTTTGCTTAAATTTATCAAAGGCGTCTCAATCTTTGTTGGCTTTCCATTTACACCACTTTTCGTTCCAACTTTTATCATCTTTTCAAAAGCTTCAATGAATTCAGGTCTACAGTCAGGATATCCACTATAGTCTACTGCATTAACTCCTATATAAATCGCATCGGCCTCTATAGCTTCAGCATAACCGGCTGCATAACTTAAAAAAATAATGTTCCTTGCAGGTACATAAGTGACTGGTATTTCGGGCAACCCCTTATATTCCGGCACTTCAATATCAGAATCAGTCAGAGCACTCCCACCGACATTATCTATTCTGATTAACTTACTGCTTTTAATTTTATAGTATTTTACTATTTGTCTGACACAATCCAGCTCTTTTTTGTGGCGCTGTCCATAATCAAAGGACAAAGGATATACATCATAACCTTGCTTATAAGCTACAGATAAACATGTAGTACTATCAAGTCCGCCTGAAAGAAGAACGACTGCTTTGCTCATAGTTGTAAGCCTCCCTAATTTACTAATCCAATCATAATTATATAGATAACAAACACTAAAACTAAATCCATATAACACCAAAGTGTTATCCGGTTTATATAAATCACGAAAATGATTGTACATTGGAAAACTTGATTTTCGTGATATTGTATTAAGGAAATTGAAGCGCGATGTAAAATCTTTATCGCGTTCAATATTTATGGAAAACCACCTATAAATTTTAATTCTAGAGCTTTCATCTATTTTTCATCTATAAGTATAACAATATATAGATTCTATATCAAAGAATAATTTTTGTTTAAGTACATCTAAAAGCCAAGTTACTATTTTGAATAACGAAAAAATTGATTGCATGGCATTCTCACAACATAAAAGTAAAAAGTTAGTTTTCGTAATTCCTTAATCAATTCCTTTTGTTTAAATAGTATACACAGCAACCAATTGCTCCATTAAGCTGGGAATTGTCCGGCACTATTATCTCCCTGAAGCCTTGGTCTGATTTGATAAACTGAATAAGAGCTTCATTATTTGCCACCCCACCCGACAGCACAAGGCAATCAGAAGGGAACCTTGCAATCAAAGGTTTTATCCGCTTGTATAGTGAATAATTAACTCCCGCAGCAAGCCTGTCTACTGTATAACCTTCTGAAATCCTGCCTATGAGCTCAGACTCTCCGAATACAGCACATGTAGAACTGAGTTCTACCGGTTCATTGTAGTATTTCTTCATTTCATCAATACTTATACCTATTACAGTCGCCATATTTTCAAGATATCTCCCACAGGAAGCTGCGCATTTGTCATTTAAGACCATATCAACCATTTTGCCTTTTTTCACTGATATAACCTTGCTGTCCTGTCCGCCAATGTCAAGAAGCGTAAAATCCTTCAATCCCGTTTGCCATACAGCCCCATAGGTATGTGCCTTCAACTCGGTAATAACTTCTGCATTACTGACATTTATGTTGTTCCTTCCATAACCGGTACTTATTATTTGTTCTACCACACCAATATCAAGCTTCCCTATATCTATTGAGATTTTCTGGTTCTTATTTTCGCAGCAATCCCTATAGAAGGAAGCCGTATCAAATATTTTCCAACGCTCAAACTTATTGTCTTCAAAAACTGCAAGCTTAACGGCTCTGCTTCCCAAATCAATTCCAAGTATTCTCATATCACACCACCATTGCTAATATATAAAAGAAATTTTCTTCCTATACAAGCATATCTATAAACGACTCTATTCTCAACTTGCTTCTTGAATCAACAGTTCCTGGACGATCACCCTCAAGGGTCAGAATAGGTACATCCAATTCTTTTCTGATAACTATATCCTCAATGCCTCTGAAGCAAAACGCCTGCGTATAGTGGATAATTCCATCAATTTCCCTCTTCCTGATCTGACTTTTTATATCGTTTATTCTTCCCGATAAGTTATAAGGGTAAGTAAAGACCCTATAAGCCTCTACAAGATCATTAATTTCAATTCCATCTGCCATTGTAAACTGTCTTTGCACTTCATTATATACTATTCTTGCACCCATTGTTTCAATAAGATCATATAAATCACTGTTTATGGGAGGAACACCGATATAACCTAACCTGACTTTCTCCGTTCTTGTTTTCCTTTTCTCCATAACAGCCAGTGCCTGTTCAAGTCTTTCCCTATACGCCTCAAAATCACCGTCAAAATCGCTACTTGAAACTTGCCAGATATGATTTTCGAAGCCGGATACCTTATTGTGCTTCCAAGTCAGTTCATCAATATATACAAGTCTTTCCCTTATCAAGTCCAGCTTCTTCTTCACTCTTAAGGCCTCATCAAAACTCGTGCCAAAAGCATTACATAGTTTCTGCATCTCTGCCTCCAGAGCTTCATAGTTTCTTGAATTCGGATAAGAGAAAGGAATACATCTTATCCCTTTTAAATCAAGTACTTCCGAAAGTGCCCTTGCATTTGAACAATCACCTTCAACAACACTGACAACAGTATCAATTTCTTTTAAATTCAAGACAGCAGAATAGATTCCCTTTATCCATGAACATGTATTTCTCGGGAATCCTGCATTTTCAGCTTCCTCTATTAATCTTACAGCCTTTTCATCTGTTATAAAAACGTTATTCAAATCAACAGGCTTAAGTCCTGCTCCATAAATTATTTCCACAGGAATACTTGTTGTAAATCCAATACCTTTCAATTATCCACCTCTTCAACAAATATAAACTAAGGGATAATGTAAAAAATAATTAACGCCTCTTTTTCCATAAACATGAAGGAAAGCATCAGAGGCGGTCATTATTTCTAATCCCTTAGTTTTTTATTATAATATAAAGAAGCTGAACTTAAAAGCCATGTATTTATATTTTTAATTATTTACATTCCTACCAATCTGGAAAAAAACGTAGCATTCCTTCCATAATCAGGATTTGGAATAGGACTTATTCTGTTCATAGAGTATGGATTAAAGCTGGCATTAACAACATTATCATCCTTATCTATTTCCAAAACAGCATGATGTAAAAAACCATTCCTTATATAATACCTCATATCTATGAACACATATCTGGTCACATCATCTATGCTTTCACTCATTACATGAAAAACGGGCGTAAACTCACTAAAAAACCTGCCGACATATGAAAAAGAAACCTTCTTCAAAACTTCATCTTCTATCTTGTCAAACACCTTAAATATCTTTACATTACTTTTCAATATATTCTTTTCACCTACCACACTACGGTCAGGCTCTTCCAACACAAAATGCCACCGAAAAAGACTTGTGAGCGAAGGAAGCAAACTTAACTTGCTACCTTCTGTGGTATAGTTTTTATGTATCTCATTTGAAACAAACCACTTCATTAATATCCTTAAAACAATATATGAAATAAATACGATGAGCGATGCAGTTCTAAAGTCAGGCTTTGAAACTATATAGCTTGTTAATGTTAATAACTCAACTTTCCCACTGTAAATTTGTCAGCTTAGCCTTGAAATAAGCGG
>CAZLZR010000141.1:0-6311 GCA_964564015.1 uncultured Acetivibrio sp. | reverse complement strand
CAGTTGCTATAAATCAAGTAAAACTAATGGGTTCAGCTTTGCTGAACACCAACATTTTGTATTTGTAGGAGGTGCAGAAAATGGCGATTAATTATAACAAGCTATGGAAACTATTGATTGATAAGAATATGAAAAAGAAAGACCTGCAACGCCTTTCTGGAGTTAGTCCAGCAACCATTACAAAGCTTGGCAGAAATGAAAATGTAAATACAGAAATACTCCAAAAAATATGTACAGCTTTAGAATGTGACATTTGTGATATTTTAGAGTTTATTCCAGATAAAATTGAGAAAGGTGAGGAAGATTAAAACCATGATTAAAGATATTATGAATGCCAATGACGGTGCAACACCAAACAGCAGAGAAATGGCTGTATTAAAAGAGAACTTTCCGTCATGCTTTAAGGAAGACGGTTCCTTTGATATTGAACGGTTTAAGGAATTTTTAAGTGACAAGGTTGCAGTTACTGGGGAAGGTTATGAGCTTAAGTTTCTGGGTAAAAACTATGCTCGATTGCTGGCTTCAATTGATACCACAACCGTAGTAGTGCCGGACGAGGAACATAACTCAAAACCAGAAAATGCGAACAGTGATAATATCTACATAAGTGGAGATAACCTTGATGGATTAAAGCATCTCTTGAAGTCCTATTCTCGTCAAGTTAAATGTATTTATATTGATCCTCCTTATAATACTGGAACAGATGGATTTGTGTATAATGACCAGTTCAATTTTACAGTGGAAGAACTTTCGGAAAAATTAAGTATTAGCGAAGAACAGGCACAACGTATTTTAGACTTAACAAAGCGTGGTTCGGCATCGGATTCTGCATGGTTGATGTTCATATATTCAAGACTTCTACTTGCAAGAGATTTGCTGAGTAGTGAAGGAACAATATTTATATCTATAGATGATAACGAACAAGCAAATCTTAAATTAATATGTGATGATGTATTTGGAATTGATAATTTCGTTGCACAAATTATTGTTCAATCAAATAAAAGGGGACAGACCTACAAGCAACTAGCAAAGACACACGAATATATTTTAGTTTATACTCGAAATATTGATGGTAAGATAAATGAACTTATGAAAGAAGTAGGTTCATTTAAGATGGAGGATAATGTAAGTGAATTCTCAGAACGAGAGCTTCGAAACAGAAACCCGAAATTCGGACGATTCAACAGACCTAATTTATATTATCCAATTTATGTTGATATTACTCGCGTGGATAAAAATGGATATTCACCGATATCATTAACTAAACATGGTAACTTTTTTGAAGAAGTTTACCCACTAAACAGCGAAGGACAAGAAAGTTGTTGGCGATGGGGTACTAAAAAATTGGAAGCCAATAATAATGAGGATACTATGCTTAGCAATGTGGTCGCAAGGAAAAAGAATACTGGTGAATACGGTATTTATGAGAAGTATCGTAAAACAACATATAAAGCAAAGACTATATGGTTTAGTGATGCAATCATTGATGATTTAATTGATGAAGATGATGATATTTGGGATGAAACAGGCGTGATTACAGAGCAAGGTTCAGTAGAACTAGGAAATTATGATATGGGCGATGTTTTTGATTTTCCCAAGCCTAGTTACTTGGTTAAAAAGGTTCTTACACTTGGTTCGGATCATGATAGTATTTGCGTCGATTTCTTTTCTGGTTCTGCAACAACAGCGGAAGCAGTTATGCGTCTTAATGCTGAATTAATGTCGAAAGGGCAAAGACGTTATATAGCAGTACAATTGCCAGAGGATCTAGATTTAAAATATGAAAATTCCTCTGCAACGGAGAAACCTAAAATTCAACGAGTTATTGATTTTCTTGATACCGTAAGCCGACCTCATACACTAGACCAGATTGGTATGGAACGCATTATTAGAGCAGCAAAAACTATAAAGGAAGAGTTTCCAGACACTACGATCGACCTTGGTTTTAGACATTTTATTTTAGCCGAGCCTGAGCAAAATACTCTAGACAAGCTTGAAAAATTTGACCCTACTGAAAATAAATTATTTGCTAACAAAGACCTGCTTGCTGAGTTTGGAAAACCTACCGTTCTTGCAACGTGGCTTGTTAGAGATGGATATGGACTTACAGCAGATGCTGAGGAGTTAAATTTTGCTGGATACAATGGCTATTACATAGGAAAACATCTTTACCTAATTGACCCGGAATTATCTAACAAGGCGATTGAAGCTATTGTAGTGAAATATGATACTGACGGTAGCTTTAATCCTGAGAACGTGGTGTTATTCGGCTATAGTTTTACATGGACGGAAATGGAAGCTATAAAAATTAATTTAAAACGGCTGAAGGATACGGAGAAAAACTTGCGTATCAACTTCGATATCCGTTATTGATGGAGGGGTATGTTATGGAACTTATCCTACAACGAGGATTGCCACACCAACAAAAAGCTGTAGATGCAATAAGTGCTGCTTTCAATGGGGTACAGATAACTTCTCCTGTACAATTTTATGAAAATCCAAGTATTTCTGTTTCTGATCCTAAACTAGCCGCAAACATTAAAGAAATTCAAAAAAATATACCTGCAGAATATCGAAGCAGTATGCCTATTGGTGACTGCTTGAATATTGATATTAAAATGGAAACTGGTACAGGAAAGACTTACGTTTATACGCATACTATATATGACCTTTATAAACGTTACGGACTTAATAAGTTTATTATCGCTGTACCTTCACTTGCGATTAAAGCGGGAACTGCACAGTTTTTACGTGATGAATATGTAAAGCGACATTTTTCCGATGTTTGTGACTATGGTACAGAAATTGAGGTTGGAGTACTAGAAGCACCAAAAAACAAGAAAATAGGGCACTTCTATTTCCCGAGTGTTGTGAGCGACTTTGTAAAAGGTTCTTGCCAGAATACGAAGAAGATTTATGTATTATTAGTTAATATGCAACTACTTGTTGTCCGAACAAATGGTATGCTTATCCGTGACGATTATGATTATGGAGTAGAAGGTTTTTATAGACCACTTGATGCTATTCGTGCAACACACCCTGTTGTTATTATTGATGAGCCACACAGATTTTCTCGTGAGCAGAAGGCATATAAGGTTATCGTTGATGAAATAAAGCCGCAGTGTATTATACGCTTTGGTGCTACCTTCCCTGAAACTACAAATGGACGTGGAAAAAATAAAATAACCGTAAAAGACTACCAAAACCTGCTATATGATTTAAATGCCTGTGAATCTTTTAATCAAAATTTGATAAAAGGAGTAACAAAGGAGCATTTTGAACCGGTATCCAAGCGTGAAGAAAAGGTGAAAATCACTTCCATCACAAGCAAGGATTCTGTTACCTTTCAGTATAAAAAGCGTGATGAATCGACTAAAACATATACTCTTAAAACTGGCGATTCACTATCTATCATTAATGAAGCTTTTGAGGGGATTACGGTTCATGCTATTAGCAAATCAACAGTTGAGTTTTCTAATGGTATTCAAAAGACAACAGGTGAGGAATTGGATGTGGATATCTATATGACCTCTTATCAAGAGCAGATGATGCGTCTTGCCCTTGAGCGTCATTTTGAAACAGAAAAAACAAACTTCTGTGGTCGCAATTTCAAAATTAAGACATTGGCATTATTCTTTATCGATGATATATCTTCATACCGACCAAGCGAGGAAGGTAAAACCCCTTATTTATTACAAGCTTTTGAGAGATTGCTTAAGGAACGGATAGAATCGGTGCTATCTACTCTAAATGAGCATGATACAGAATATCGTGAATATCTGGAGGCGAGTCTTGCAGATATTTCTGCTTGCCATGCAGGCTATTTTTCACAAGACAATAGTGATTCGGATGAAGAAATAGCAAAAGAAGTAGAAACCATCCTTCATGGAAAAAAGCAGCTTCTCTCTTTTAAGAATAAAGACGGTAACTATATCACTTTACGTTTTCTTTTTTCAAAATGGACACTTAAAGAGGGTTGGGATAATCCAAATGTATTTACGATAGCTAAACTTCGTTCAAGTGGAAGTGAAATCAGTAAACTGCAAGAAGTTGGACGAGGTTTACGACTACCTGTAGATGAGAATGGTAATCGAATCTCAAATGAAGAATTCCAGCTTAATTATATTGTTGACTTCACAGAGGCAGACTTTGCTAAACAATTAATAAACCAAATAAACGGAGAAATACCGCAAGCTTCTTCTATTAGCGAAGAAAGATTGGAACAAGTGGCCAAGAAACTGGGTATGACTTCAGATGAGCTTTTTGATGTGATATATGATAAACATTACATAGACAGGAAATTAAATATAAAGCCCGATTCAAGGGATGCTTTCTTTGCAGAATACCCGGACTTTGCTACAGGATTGTCATCAGGTAAGGTAAAAGACCGAAATGTAGCAAAATCAAAACCTGTAAAAATTCGTAAAGCCGTGTACAGTGAAATACGCGAATTATGGGAGGCAATCAATCAACGATACCTACTTTTCTATGATGATGATTTGGATGCTAATATGACTAAGGTTGTTTTATCATTACTGGAAAAATCAGGTGTTTTTATAGACGTTGTCATGACTAGTTCGAGAGACATAATTAAAAGTGATGGGTCACAGATGACGATTATTTCAGATATAGGTGCTCAATATATAGTATCCAAACCTATTCCCTACAATGAATTTCTTAAAAGGATTACAAAGGCTACCAACATTTCAATTAAAGTATTGCATGAGGCATTGTGTGAGTATGTAAAGAGGAATGGAACTATTAATCCAGAGCATTTTAATGAAAATTCTGTCAGTATGTTTATTCAACAATTTCAGGACTGGAGAAGCAATAATTTGCAAGGTCGATTCCATTATGTAAAAAGTAATACGCCTGTTGGTGCAACAGCACTCACATATTCAGACGGTTCTCCACGTGAAGATATTGCACAGGGACGTATTGGTATAAAGTTAGCTCCGGGAACACCAAGCGAGAAGTATTTATATGATGCTTTTGCTTATGATTCACCGTTGGAACAAAAGAATATTATGTCTGACATCGAAGAAGTTATTGTTTATGGAAAAATTCCACGTAGCAGTATTGCCATACCGACTATTACCGGTGGAATGTACAGTCCAGACTTCATGTATGTAGTAAGAAGGATTTCTGGTGAGAAAGAGTTTAACATTGTAGTTGAAACAAAAGACGTTGAAAATAAATCTGACTTACGTGGTACAGAAAAAGCAAATATTGATTGTGCTCGTGTTTTCTTTGACATGCTCTCAAAAGATGGATACACTGTTTATTTTCGTGATCAGTTAAACAACAAACAGATGGCTCAGATTATTAAGGAAGTATTGGGAGAGTGATTTAATTTAGGGGGATGAAAGAATAATAATAAACAATTATTTAGATTTGTTATAACAAGAAAGGTTGAAGAATATGAGTAGTGATATATATCAATATGAAACAACTTTACCTTGTGAAATGTGTGAAGAGGTAGTTGTTGAATTAACTGAAATTATGGGAATAGAATTTGATAGCAAAAAATATAAAGATGCAATAGAATATCAAGAAGATATGATTAGTATAAATAATATTTGTGTATTCCATGATCAGCAAAAAAAAGAGAGATTTATTATGTGCGTTACAAATGATCACTTCTTTAGAATTGTTGTAAGATGTACTTATCAAGAGCACGATAAAGTGAAAAGATATCTACTTGATAGAACCAACAAAGCTTATGAAGATTATGAGTTTGATGATCGATTTAAGGATTTAATAAATACTTACAACACTGAACGCGATAGTTATCAGCAATTTCTAAAATTATATAATGTTGACTATATTTAACTCAAGTAATATTCACTAGACTGTTATAGGCCACTGCTAGAGTCTGCAGTGGTCTATAAATTTGTACCCATTTTATTTTGTAAAATCAACCTCAATGAAGTATAATAATAGCAATGTGTTATTTATGTGAAAAGAGGTAATGGAAATGGTTGATAAGGAACGAGTTAAAGCAGCAGTACGGGAAATACTGATTGCAATTGGGGAAAATCCTGACCGTGAGGGACTTGTTGAGACACCGGACAGGGTGGCACGTATGTATGAGGAAATATTTGCAGGATTACATCAGGATCCGAAGGAATTGGTGAAGGTATTTCAGGAAGAAAACCATGAGGAAATGGTATTGGTAAAGGATATACCCCTTTACTCTGTTTGCGAACATCATCTGCTGCCCTTTGTAGGAGTGGCGCATGTGGTTTATATGCCAAAAAAAGGAAAAGTAATGGGACTTAGCAAACTGGCAAGAATTGTTGATTTAGTGG
>CAZLZR010000140.1:0-6366 GCA_964564015.1 uncultured Acetivibrio sp. | reverse complement strand
GTATCTGGCACACTTTCTGACTTAATAAGTGCGGCACGGGTAGAGAACCCAAACCTTAACTTAAAAAGATATCTAAAAGAGGATATAAAATAGAAACAATAAAAAACAAAAAAATGAAAACAAAAATCTTCGCACTCACCATCGCAATCTTAGGAATCACAGCAGTTACATCTTTTGCTCAAAACACAGCTTCTGCAACAGCTTATGCATCTGGCACTATTGTTACTCCAATAGCAATTACCAAAAATGTTGATTTAAATTTTGGTAATATAGCTTCTGGAACTGCTGGTACAGTAAAACTGGAAGCAAGTGCTGCTGCCACCAGGACAGCCTCTACCGGCATCACACTCCCAGGAAATACAGGAACTGTAACAGCAGCTAAATTTACAGTTACCGGAGCAGCAGATTATGCATATACTTTTACCGTGCCTTCTACAGCCACAACTATAACAAGACAATCTGGAACAGAAACTATGACAGTTGATAATTTTACTTCCAATGCAGGTACCACAATCACAGGCGGTTCAGTAGAGGTATACGTGGGTGCAACATTACATGTTGGTGCAAACCAAGTGGCCGGTGTTTATACATCAGCAACTCCATTTACAGTAACAGTAAACTACAATTAATTGTTTAGTGTTTTAAAATCAATACAGAAGCCACTCAAAGTGGCTTTCTTTATAAACAACAAAAACAGTAAGCATAACGCCTCAATAATGAAAATAAAAACATTATATATACTTGTCACCTTTTTAATCACTGCTTTTAATATCAATGTCGCTAATGCCCAGGCAAGTGCCAGTTTAATAGCTCATGCATCTGCAGAGGTAATTGAATCACTCGCTGCCAATGAGATAGCACAACTCAATTTTGGACGATTTTCTCCTGGAGCAACTGGTGGCGATATTAAATTAACTCCAGACGGTGTAAGAATAGCAACAGGAACAATCACACTGAATACAGGAACTTTCAACTCGGCAAAATTTAATTTGAGTGGGCACCCCGAAGCAAGTGTAAATATAGCATTACCCTCTACAACTGTTTTACTTGTAAACAGCAAAACTGGCAAGACGATGGAGGTGACTTTCTGGGAATCAAATCCTACAGCAGGCATAGGAACATTCGTTTTGACCAAAGGTTTTGCAACCATCCATATTGGAGCGACGCTGAAAGTCGGGAACATTAATGAAAACCCTATCGGTATTTATACTGGTACTTACTCCATTACGTTTTCTTATAATTAATAAAAAGAAAGGGATTGTGCATAAAAATTGAATGATTAAGTAATCCAAATATAGTGAAGAAAAAATCTGTTATTTTTTAGCTATATTTGGATTATTTTATAAGCAATACCAAAAATCTATGTGCAAGTTTACAATTAACCAATTCAAATGCTGTCTGTCGGTTTTACTACTATCCTTGTTTTGCCTTGTAGCAATACCAGCTTCAGCACAAGGTGATCTACTGATCACTCCAAAACGCGTTGTATTTGATGGTTCCAAGAGGGTAATGGAATTAAACCTTGCCAACATTGGTAAGGACACTGCTAAATACAATGTCTCAATTATTCAGTATCGAATGACTGAAGATGGTGCTTTCGAAGAGATTACAACTCCAGATCCAGGGCAGAATTTTGCAGACAAGTATATCCGATTCTTTCCCCGTACAGTTTCTCTAGCACCTAACGAAGCTCAGGTTGTTAAAATGCAACTTACTAACACATCCAATCTTGCCCCTGGAGAATACCGTTCTCACGTCTACTTTAGAGCTGTTCCAAAAGAGGTAGCTCTTGGAGAGGAGGAACATAACCATGACACTACTTCAGTAAGTGTGAGACTTATCCCAATATTTGGTATTACAATTCCTGTAATAATAAGAGTTGGAGAATCAAATACCAAAATTAGCATATCAGACCTAAAACTTGAACATGTAAATGACACCACCTATAAGTTACTAATGGTGTTTCATCGAAGTGGCAATATGTCCTCATACGGAGATATTAAAGTTACCCATATAGCTCCAGATGGTAAAGAAACACTCGTTGGCGCTGTAAATGGGATTGCTGTATACACTCCTAATCAGATAAGAAGATTTGCAATGGAACTTGACAGGAAAGATAATGTAGATCTTCATAGCGGGAAATTAAAAGTCACTTATTCCGCGCCATCTGATGCCAAACCAGAAATATTTGCAGAGTCAATTTTAGACATTAAATAGATAAATAACATTAAATAGATAAATAATATGCTAAAACGACTTTTGGATCCTTTGATCATATTTATTTTAATGGTATCCTTTTCACAAAAAATTTCAGCTCAAAGTTGGTTTGATTTTTTTGATTTTACAGTCAATACAAATTTCCAATTCGGCGAGTTTTATCCCACTGGCAGTGGAGGAAAAGTTATAATTAGTGATTCTGGAGTAAGAAGCAAAACAGGCAATATAGTATTATTGCCCTCAAATGTAAGTGCTTGTAAATTTACTACAACAAATAATCGTCTCTTTCGTACTGTTTCTGTATTCAACGTGTCTGTCCCAACAACTGTAATTCTCACCAGATCAGGAGGTGGAAGTTTAATACTTAATCCCAATCCTATTAATCCCAATTATTGGACTCTTCCTTCTTGGGGAGGATATAAAACTGTAACCTTTGGGGGCACTTTGACTGTTGGCACAATTACACAAAATCCTCCTGGAACTTACTCAGGATCTTTTTATATCACGTGCAATTTTCAATAAAACATACTCTAACAATATAGTAAATTATTTATTTCTCGCTTTATGAAACACGACAATTGCACATTCAACTTACATTATAAAACAATTGAGTGGCAACGTAGTGTAGTAGTATTAATCGGACTTTTGCTAACTTGTATATTTTGGCCGACTCACTCTTTCAGCCAGGAGTCTGAACCTGAATATGACGAAATTTCTGTTTTTTTGAGCGTCCCACGTATAGGCGGTACAGAGGTATCAGCACTTTTAAAAGGTGAGACAATTTACATCTCAATTACTGACCTATTTAGCTTTCTGAAAATCAACAACTCTTCAACTGCGAGCTTTGATAAGGTTTCAGGTTTTTTCCTCAATCAGGCCGACGCATATGAAATTGACAGGGTTAATAATAAAATTTTGTATAAAAAGAAAACATATCAGCTCAATCCCGGTGATTTAATGAGGACAGAAACTAATCTTTATCTCAAAATCAACTATTTTGGAGAGATATTCGGACTCGAATGCACTTTTAATTTTCGTTCCCTTACAGTTACACTTAACACCAGAATCGATTTGCCTGTCATAAGAGAGATGCGCCAGGAACAGTTGCGAAAAAGTATAGGACAACTCAAGGGAGAGGTTGAAGTTGATACCACTTTGAAACAGAGTTTTACTCTTTTTAATTTTGGGAATCTCGACTGGACGGCAACCTCTTCTCAGTCTCCAAATGAGGCTGTCAACTACCGTTTTACATCAAGTATTGGAGCAATTGTGGCTGGTGGAGAGGCCTCTCTGCAAATCAATTATTTCAATAATTCACCATTTATACTAAAAGACCAGTATTATCAGTGGAGATATGCAAATAACGACCTTAAACTTTTCAAACAGGCAACTCTTGGTAAAATATATACGAATTCTCTCTCCACACTCACTTCGTCTGTCGTCGGAGGCCAAATAACCAATACACCAACTACTTACAGGCGTTCATTCGGAACATATACGTTAAGTGACGTGACTGAGCCCGGCTGGATGGTTGAATTGTATGTAAATAATGTTCTTGTTGACTATAAAAGAGCTGATGCTTCAGGATTTTTCACATTTGAAATTCCCCTTATATATGGTACTACAAATGTCAAGTTACAATTCTACGGCCCTTGGGGGGAAGAGAAATCCAAAGAGAAGCTTATTGAGATTCCATTTAATTTTCTTCCCACAGGTCGTTTTGAATACAGTATCAGCGGCGGAATGGTAGATGACAGCCTCAACCGAGCCTATTCGAGAGCTAATTTTGATTATGGCGTTTCGCGATTCCTCACTATAGGAGCAGGAGTGGAATATCTGACACCTTTAGATTCAGAAGCAAGATACATACCATTTGCCAAGGCATCTCTCAAAATAGGTTCAAAATTACTGCTTTCCGGAGAATATAACTATGGAGTTAATTTCAACACCATTCTCAACTGGAAATTCAAAAACGACATACAGTTTGAACTGAATTACAAAAAATATGATAAGGGACAGAGAGCCATTAACACAAGCTATTTAGAAGAAAGAAAATTTACAGCATCTCTCCCTTTGCGGTTTAAAAACTTTTCTCTTTACACTAGACTTGGATTAAATCAATACCTGTTGCAGACTTCAACCTATACCACGGCCGAATTGTTGTTTTCCGGAACCCTGTTCGGAATAAACACCAATCTTACTACCAACGCACTGTACAATGATGGTGAAGATCCGACTGTTTTCAGTTCTCTTGCCATGTCTCTTCGACTTCCTGGTTCTTTTATACTTACTCCTCAGGCACAATATAACTACAACTTGGGAAAATTTACAACGGCAAGGATTGGGCTCGAAAAAAAAATCTTCAAAAAAGGTTATTTCAACTTCGCCTATGAACGTAATATCAGTGAAAAATACAACAATTTTGAACTTGGTGTCCGCTACGACTTCTCTTTTGCGCAGGCAGGAGTTATTGCTCAAAGAACGGGAGATAAAACAACTTTTACAGAATCTGCTAATGGAAGTATCTTCATAGATTCTAAAACAAAATATATTGGAGCTAGTGGAAAATCGACTTCAGGTACTGGAGGACTTGTAATTTATCCTTTTATGGATATCAATTGCAACGATAAACGTGATGAAGGTGAACCTAAAGCTTTAGGTCTTCAAGTGCACATCAATGGTGGGCGTATGGAAAAAAATGATAAGGACACCACAATCAGGATTTTTGAACTCGAACCTTATGCCGACCACATAGTTACACTCGATGGCAGTGCTTTTGACAACATTGCATGGCAAATGAAAATCACCAGTTTGAAAGTTACAGTAACTCCCAACATGTTTCGCAAAATAGAGGTACCTGTATATGTGCTGGGTGAAGTTTCTGGTTATGTCTATATGCAATCTGGAAATAGGAAAAACGGACAGGGAAGAATTATTATAAACATATATAACGAAGATCGAGCACTTGTCAAGTCCACCTTGAGCGAATCCGATGGATATTTCAGCTATCTCGGTCTAAAACCGGGAAATTATATTGCAGGTATTGATACTTCTCAAATGGCTAAACTCGCAATGGTGGCATCCCCGGAAATCAAATTCAGTATTAAGCCTAATATTGATGGAGATGTTATTGATAACTTTCAATTTACAGTCAAAAAGATTAAGGAGGAAGTAATTGAAGAAAATGAGCCTGTTAAGGAACCAGCAAAAGACAATGTTACAGTTAAAAAGAGTACAGCAACTATACCTGCTAGCGAACAAATTCAAAAGCCTGACACATCAATAGTATATATGGTACAACTGGCAGCTTTGAGAAAAAAAGTTGATATTAACTCAGTATTTGGGATGTTATTGAAAGTTATGCCTCAGCTTACAATTGAAGAATCTCTGGAAAAAGACGGACTGTATCATTATCGTACAGGGAAATTCAGCACTCCTCGAGAAGCTAGAGCATTAGCCAAAAAAATTGTGTCTAATGGCTGGAAAGAATGTTTTATTGTATCCCGTACGATTACTCAGACTACAAAACAAAACACACAATCAGTTGAAAACAATTGCGCCTTTAAAATTCAACTTCTGGTTTCTGTTAAAGCTCGTAATATAGAAGCTACCTTTAATGAACTTATTGAAAAAATTGAAGGGCTGAAAATTGTGGAAATAACAGATGAAAAGGGACTGTATCATTATATGACAGGCTGTTTTGGCACAAAGACTGAGGCTGCAAAATTTGTAAAAGTCCTGAATGAAAATGGCTGGAAAGATTGCTACATAGTAAACGTGAAAAATACTACTGAATAAGTTTGTATTTTTCTATCTTGGCATTAAGTGTTGGTCTTGAAATGTCAAGTATTCTGGATGCCTCTAACTTGTTCCAATTCACAAAGTCAAGCACTCTTTGGATATAATTCTTCTCTAATTCGGCAAGTGTAGTAAGAGGGAGATTCTCCTCCTGGTTGTAAGTATCCCCTTTAAATCTGTTTATAAGTATAATATTCTCTTTCTCAAGCACATCATTCTTGGAAACAATCATGGCTTGCAAAATTGTATTTTCGAGTTCTCTGACATTGCCGGGCCAATTGTGCTGCTGAAGCATCTCGATGACTCCGTCACCTATTTTAGTAATATTTCTGTTATACCTCTTGTTAAGCT
>CAZLZR010000139.1:0-6623 GCA_964564015.1 uncultured Acetivibrio sp. | reverse complement strand
AACAGCCTTGAATTCCAGTATTTATAATAGTTTTTGTGTCGTTAAGGAAACCCTATTTATAAATGAACTTATGTCGTCCAATACATCTACCTTGAGGGACGGAGATATAGATGATCTGTCTTTCGGCAATCAGGGCGGAGCTTATTCCGATTGGATTGAAATTTACAATGCAGGCTCACAAGCAGTAAGTTTAAAAGGCTATACCCTATACGACTCTTCGGCGGCATGGACATTTCCTGATGCTATTGTTCCAGCCGGCGGTTTCCTTTTGGTATGGGCATCCGACAAAAACAAAGTGGCTAAAGACGGACAGGTTCATACAAACTTTAAACTGAGTTCATCAGGTGAAACTGTTATACTGAATAAACCCGACGGAACAGAGGTTGATTCTGTTAATCTGGTAAGTCTGGGAAGCGATCAATCCTTTGGAAGAAGTACCGATGGATCAGCAGAGTTTTCGTTATTTTCAAAAGCTACTCCCGGCACCGAAAATACATTGGGACAAATTATGATGGAAACACCTGTTTTTTCTCATAAAGCCGGGTTCTACACCGAAGCGTTCGACCTTACGCTGTCTGCAAACCAGTTTGGTGCAAAAATATATTATACAAAAGACGGCTCCGATCCTGTTCCCGGAATACCATTTGCCTCAATGGACTTAATGCATCCTCTGCTTCCTTCTTCAACTGCTCTATTTTCTGAACATCAGGCTTCAAAACTTTTGGGTTGTCATAGGTTGCTTTCTTCTCCGGAACTCTGCCGATTTCAACAACACAAGCTTCTTGCTGGGCAGTTGTTTCCACGGTGTTTTCCTGTTTTGTAGCCTTTTTCTCATTTGCATTAATTAGATTTTCCCTACCGGAAAGATTTACTGCATTTATCATATTACTTACCTCCTACCAACTTACCGTTTATAATACTTATATCGGCAAATATTGGTTATTACATTAATGATTTCACCATGCCCCCGTTGTTTATTTTTTGACCCACTGGTACTCATATGCGGTTTCTATATAATTATGAAGGTTTGTTCTTACTGTGTTCTTGCATATGCTTTTCGTAGATCTTGTTTAAGTGTATTTGTTCCTATATCACTTTGCTCAAAACGTCGTCGATTTTCATATTTCCCAATACTCACAATCCTTATATCTCCTCCGCCTTGTTTATTCGGCCAGATTGTAACTATGTTTTTAGGTATTCCACGCGAAAAAATCGCTTCAAAAATATATGCTCCATCCTTTCGCTTAATACACTTATAATCCTTATCCAAATAAACATCTATTTCTGCAAGTTCATTAATCAGAATGTTTACTAAATTCGGATACGATGTACTATTATGCTTTTTATGCGGTGCCTCTAAATGGCTCAACACAGAAGCAATGTTAGAAGAATCTTTAGTTTCTTTACTTTCTGATTTCATATTTCCTGTTTTCCCAGCAACATATTCACCAAATAGATTGCACCCGGGCATGTTTAATCGGTTATTCCAGAATACATCAAAATAAATAACATTGAATTGCCTGCCAAGTCTCACACTTACTTCATTCGCCTTTTTCACTACGTATTGTTGCATGTCATCGTACAAATCTTTTGTTCTAATTTCCCCAAAGGATGATTTCCGTGTCAGACCCCAACGGCGGATACTTTCATTGTCAAAAATTTCTTCATTATTTATAATCCAACTGTCTATTGGAAGAAAAAGTAACGGCATTAATTGCTTCCGTGTTTCATTATCAATTTCTTCAGACATAGCCACAATATGTTCTATGTATAGATCCACTATCTTACGAATTCTATTATATGATTCATTTAACAAAGTTTGATTGGAATTAGGAAGAAGCGCTTCATACAAAATACGGTACAATTTATGTTCAAATACATCCATTTCTTCTCTTGTTCTAATTTGTTTAAGCTCATTGATTATCCGGTCACCCTTCACTAGAAAAATCTCATCAAACACTTCCATAGCTTTTATCTTATTATCATAGAAATTGCCATAATTAAGCTTTTTCCCAAATGCTTGTGTAGTGTTTATATCCACAGCCTTTTTACGCTTTCCATTTACTGTTACACCCTTGATAATATCCTCATATTTATAAAGGACAGAAGGATTCAGAAATATTTTTTCTGCAGATTCCCAGGCTAAATTAAAAATAGAAATGTTCATAATTAAATATTCCTCCTTTATTCCATAATGTATCAGATGTTTCCAAAAAGGAGTGCCAAAGAGATACCCTATTGTTCTTTCAACTCAAGCTCTCTTATAATACTCCGGATCCATTATCGTGCTATACCACCATCTGGTTACGGCATTTCACCATCCGGCAATAATACCGCACCTTCTTCAATTAGCTTGTCCAGCAGTGTGATGTCACTGTCCTTGAGCTTGGCATAGAGTGCGGCTTCAGAAATAAGAACCATATCGGCACGACGGAAATCTTCCATGTGAACACTCTCCGGCAGGATACCAACGCCTTGTGCAAATCTTTCCGGTGCGTCCCATGTGAAATCACCATCGGGGCCATCAGAGTAGCCACCCCTTGAAGCAATCCAAGATTCAAGAGCCTTTGAGCGGCATCCATTTCCTTGTCATAATTACGCTGCAGCCCCGGTTCCGGGTCTCCGCCATGCTCCTCCAGTACCGCAAGTTCCGGTATGCCCTCTGACCAACCTTTATGTTCTATGCTGCCCAGTAACCGCAGTGTTCCGTTTTCAGCCACTACGCCGCTGTTTCTGCCGCTGAAAAAGGCACCAGTAACAGTCACAGTTGCATCGTTTAGGATTTTTAGATGGGCACCTTCCTGTATATCCAGGCTATTGAAGCTGGTATCAAATAATATTTCTACCGTTGCATGTGAGCCTTCAGTATTCCGCTTGATGGTGACCTCACCACCAATACTTTCAAACCACCTTCATATGTAAATGTGCCTTTATTGACAAAGCTGTTTTTTACAATAAGTCCGCCGCCTGTAATGCCGTTGCCAAGAAAAACACCAACGTTTTTGTTAGTGGCATTTGCCTTGGTGAATATGATATCCTTTGTGAGTCTCACATGGGCCCCCGCATCGTTTTCAAGTGCTGCACGCAGCTCGGCTACTGTGCCCACGTCCTTTACAGTATCCTTTGCCAGTGCCGTCACCGGCATAAGTGTTAAAAGCATGGCAACCGATAGAATTGCCGCAAATATCTTCGTTATTGTCATGTTACTTTCCACCCCTTTCGATTGGATACACCATTGTCATTTAAGATGTTCACTTATTCAATTCTTTAGTTTAATGGAATGTTAATTAAGAATTTAAGAATAAAACTTTAAAGTTGAGATTTCCATAAGTAAACCTATTATCGGTAAAATTTCCATAAAAATTAATATACGAATGGTATAGTAATTTTCCAGATTGACCTCCAACGTATACTTTAAATGTATTAATTGAAGGTCATCCATTAAGGAATTTGATAATAGGTTTCATTATGTGTCTTATGATTATTTTGATTTTTCTTATTATAACTCAGCCAACATCTTTTCCGGGTCAGTTGCAGCCTTTACTTTACGGTTTGCCTTAACAATAATACCCTCTTCATTTATAAGATATGTGGTTCTTACAACCCCCATATACTTTTTACCGTATTGCATCTTTTCCTTCCACACATCATAAGCTTCAATGGCCTTACGCTCAGGGTCTGACAGAAGTGTAAAGGCTAATCCGTATTTTTCTTCAAACTTCTTGTGGGAATCAACTGAATCCTTACTCACCCCAAGAACTACCGCACCCTTTTCCGTAAACTGCGCGTACCTTTCCGAATAACCGCACGCCTGCTTGGAACAGCCTGCTGTGTTATCCTTGGAATAAAAATAAAGGATTACCTTCTTTCCTCTATAATCAGATAATTTGTGCATTTTTCCGTTCTGGTCCGGCAATTCGAAATCCGGTGCTTTTGTTCCTACTTCCAACATAACTTATCCCCCTTTAAATAACAGAACTTAATACAGCAAATCTTTCAATTGGAAAAACCTCTTATATAAAGCATCCAACTCACAACCACAGTTACCGCATTCCTTGTCTGCTTCCTCAATTGCCTTTATCAGCACTTCTTTTGTTTCATCTCCATTAAGATATCTAATAGAAGGAACAGCAATTAAGTCCCAGCCGGAAGCAGCGAATTTTTCTAATATCATTTTTAATTCATCATTTTCTAAGGGTTCGGAAAACTGTCCTATTTTTCCAAGGTGTTCACCTATAGTGAAATAATTGATTGGTGAGTAAACAACAGGATTGATTTGTCGTAAATCAATAAAATCAAGCTTTAAAAGCTCATCGTCCACATTAATATTCTTGATTTCAGCAAAATAAGTAGTTGTATCACCCACTTGAACCCTATGATATAACTCACATTCGTACGACCACTTGCTATTTGCTATAATTGGTACATTAAGCTTATTACCTTTTATAATCGTCGGTTTTTCTTTATCATAATAGCGTCTTTTATGAATTTTGCTTCCGCAGGTTTCCATAAAACACATCAAATCCGGTGTTACAACAGTGGCAGAAAGCTGTTTGGTTCGTTCAAAGTTTTGCTTTGTTTGCTTATTGCCATTCATGCTAATAACCAGGCAGCTTGGCTGGCCCCATGTATAACTCACCCATGATATAGGGGCAAAATTCTCTTTTCCATCTTCATTGTATGTGCCGATTAAGAACACTTGCTGTGTAAAGAAAACCGGTGAACTATTTGCTGGCTTTTCCATTATAAAGCCTCCTCGATTACAAAATTAAATTGTATTTTTCTAATAGATTCCTCAGAATTTCCTTTTCGTCAATAGTAACCTGCTTTAGCTCAACTTTCATTTTCACGGCCTCCTTGATGACGAACTCTTTTCACTGTCACATTTATAAGTAAGATATTGTATCCTGAATAAATGTGCCCTTTCTCAAATCATCAAAAGCTTTATTCAATTCTTCCTTAGTGTTCATTACAATAGGACCTCCCCAGGCTACCGGTTCGTCTAAAAGCATCGAACTAATAAATAGTACCTGGGCATTTTTATCCGTAGACTTTATCTCGACTTCATCACCTGACGTAAGCTTTACCGCAGTCTTTTCCTTTATCAGTTCTCCGGCGATATAGGCATCTCCTAAAAGTGTGAACATCATTACTGAACGTTCACTATCAGTATTCAAGACCATAGAAGAATTAGGATTAAGATGAATATCATAGTAATCCAGGGGCAAATATTTGCTCATATATCCTTTTCTATCTTTAAATTGCCCTGCCAACAATCTTAATTTACCGCCATCAAACTCAATTTCCTCAATTTCTGATTTTTTGATGTTGTGATATGCGGGTGGAGCCATTTTGTCCTTTGCTGGAAGGTTAAGCCACAGCTGCACGCCCAATAGTCTTTCGGCTGCCGGAAGTCTTTCTTCATGCAAAATACCAGAACCTGCTGTCATCCATTGCACCTCTCCATCACCAATTGTATCCTCATTTCCTAAACTGTCCTTATGAGTCATAAATCCGCGATACACATAACTGATTGTCTCAATGCCTCTGTGGGGATGCATAGGAAAACCTGCCGTGTAATCCTCCGGATTGGTGCTGTCAAAGGAATCCAGCAGTAAAATCGGATCATATTTCTGAACAGTTTGGTCCCCCAATACTCTGACCAAACTTACTCCTGCTCCGTCGATAGTTCTATAACCTCTAACGTGATGACTAATTTTTCGTTCCATATTGCCAGCCTCCTTTTTTATTTTTAGGACAAATAGTTAACTTTAGACAAATATTTTATATTAACTGCAAAACACAGCCTTTCAAGCATTTTTATTAATTACATACACTATTCTATCAATAAAAAGCCTTGAATTCCAGTATTCATAATAATTATTGTGCGTTAAGGAATTTGGGGATATCCCTTCAGATAATGGTCAAAAAACTCCAAAGTGATGCGGTTGATTATCCTTAAGCAATGGTGTGCATCAATACTTGTCTTATGCCCGTTCAGCACTCTTGTCAGAACAGGACTTGCCAATGCAAGATCCGTTATGGACAAATGACCGCTTCCCGGAATGTGGTAGTTATGGACAAAGGATTGAGAGCTCAAAAGCATTCTGTTGTTTTGTAAATACTGAGTCCATTCCGACAGATGGCTCCATGAACTGTCTGTATAAACATTGAGAACAGGTATGGGATAATTTGCATCCTCAAAGACAAATTCTCCGTCTTTGACACCTTTAATATCACACAGAAAAGGAGATTCCAATGCAATAACAGCTCCCACATCCTTCCTCATACGCCCAATTCCAAGAGCTGCCGAACCTCCCAGGGAATGCCCGATAACACCGATTTTTGAGTAATCCACCAGCCCATATATGGTATCTGTAGTATTACTCTTTTTCGTACCAATAATGGTATCTAGTACAAACTGAATATCATCCGTTCTTAATTTCATCCACTTCTGATAATATTGAGAGCTTTGAAGCTTGTCAGAATGGGCATCTTCTCTCATAATTTCCTGCAAATACCCTTTATCCATCAAAACTGTATTAATAGTTTCTTCTGGTAATTTTGAAATTTGAGTTCGTTCGTACAGCATCGAGTTAATCCGTTCATTCAATGTCCTGAAG
>CAZLZR010000138.1:0-6702 GCA_964564015.1 uncultured Acetivibrio sp. | reverse complement strand
AGCACTTGCCTTATTATCTTTCATCCTGGCAGGTTGCCCTAGGGATTATTTAAATAGTAAACACCCATGTGAGTGGGTTGCTGAGAAAAAAGAATGCGGGGATATTTTTGCCCTAGCTATGAGAAGAATTTATATGTGTATTTATTCATCTTTTACACCATACGGACTAGAAGAAAATTTAACATTATATAGGAAACAAATTAAATCATTGAAAATTTTGAAAGGTTTTCTACAAGATGATGCTCTTAGAACGGCAAAGAGTTTGGATTGGATACTTAAGGGCAAAAACACACCATCAGTTGACGTTGGAGTTCAACGACTAGTTGGAGCAAGTGGTATTCTTACAGAAATTGATCCTAATCGTGAATGCTTACCGATAGATTTTATTGAATTCTGGGATGGGGAGATAACCAATTTACTCACACATAACATTCCGAATTTTACCTCAATTGAAAGTGAATGTATTGAAAAATGGGCGTTTATGGAAACATTAATTGAAGCTACTCCTTCGCACGAAGCATCACAATGTTATTGGGCATTGCGTCGGTGGAGCAGTAATTTTCTGATTCATTACGGAGCTTTATTGAATGGTATGACATGTTGGGAACAAGAGCTTGATGAACTTATCAAGATATATGAGACAATTAATAAAGATATAGAATGTAGGACACAAGAGGATCTAAGGCTTATATCAGGTTTAACCGAAAAGTTTGAAAAGTTACTATCAACTGGTACAGATAGTCAATCAGAAAAAAATTCTGTTGCATTATCCGAAAACGTAACCCTTTCAGGACGTTGGGTAGAAAGAAATCTAATACCTGTAATTGATAGAGAAAAGATAATGAGCAGTTTATCTATCACAGTTAAATTTCCTGGCGAAAAAGCGGAAGTTAGTGCTCGTGCTTTTGTATGGCTAAGCGCACTGTTAAACAAGAATTTGGATATAAGGTGTTTCCCAAGGGAACTACTTACAGGAATAATGGATGCAAGGGTGAGAGCATCAGCAAAAGCAAGACCGCAATATGCACTTGTTGATAATGACGTTGTATTAAAAATAGAAACTGGCGAAAATGAGCAGTTTACTCTCACACGTATTGATGGAGGTGTTCTTGTTGATTCTAAACGATACTAGTCCGATAGAGTGGGAAAAAAATGAACCGCCTACTCATCATTTAATTAGTAATAGTTTCGTTTTTGTTCCATCAGCTGGGATGCGCTTAGCGCCAGAAATTTTATTACTTGAACTATTCAGAGAAGTATTTTATCAGAGCCATTCCGAAAACGGAAAAACCAAGGATTTATTCCCAAATGAAAAAACAGATGATCAGACTTATTATTATAATAACGGTGAACGTGCGGTATTATATGCCCTCAAAGGGCGTAGGAAAAAAACAAAACAGTCTAAAAACCAACCTTTTTTTACACCAGCGTACCCCGAACTGGCACGAAATGCTTGGCTGGGCAATAAACGCGAACGAATTATTGTGAATTTTCTTTTTGGAAGATCAGTAGGCAAGCATAATCAAGAACATACAGTATGTGCTCCTATATCACAATATTTTTGGAGTCAGGGCGAAACACAAGCGAAGAAGCTAGAACATCAAAATTTTATTAATATATTTTTTAATGCACTTGTTGGAAATAATAGCTGCCAGGGGAACAATAATGATCGAAAAGGAAAGGAGATTCTCTCGGCTACAATTGTAGACTCGTTAATTGATTTTGAGGAGATAGCGAAGAAAAATATTTATGAAAAAACTACTTCGACTAGTGTCATAAAAATTCCCGAGGATAAACTGAGCAGCAGGATTTTTAATGACTTAACGGCATTATGTGAATTGGAAAAAAATATGCCAAGACTGCAATGGCTATATGTCTTTATGACATTTTTGCGATTTTCACTTCCAATTTGGCTCCTTGCTCAAATGCGTATTACCAGCTTAATTCATGCTTGGCTAATCGATGCAATTGATTTTGGTAAAATACCTAGTCAACAACTGATAGAGAAAAAGTTAACAGATAGATATAAAGGGTTACTCCATCCAACATTAACACCAAGCCGGGAGATTTTTGAACATACTGAGCAATATATTAAGCACAGGGTGGAAATTAATATTTCATTTTACCTTCTTGAAAAAATAGTTCAAGGAAAATTTCAAGATAGACTCGCTAAGCTTGAAGTTAATGGTGCAGGTAATCAGGTAGTAACCATTGAGCAATTATTAATCTTATCTAGAGACCATGCTTTTGAAATTAAAAATCATAGTGGGGTTGAGAGTGAAGTCAAAAGTGGTAAATTTGCAGATATGCTTACTAGAATAGCTGAAAGGAGCGCAGCTTGGAGGGATCCATTAAAAAAGGGACAAGGTAAGAATATTGATGAGTTTTTCCGAGTACTTTATCGGGATAATGTTGGTGATGAATTAGGGGGGTATTTACTTATGCCTGAAGGAAGGGGCAGTTCAAGGGGCTTCAGGGTATTCCCTGGACAACTACTCCTTAAGACTATTACAATACTTGCTAATTATGAAAAACATCAAAAATTAGGAGGGGGCGGAAAATTAGTCTTAGAAGATGTAGAGAACCATTTCTTTCAATATGGAATAGACTTTGATCATGCTGCAGATGCAAGACCTCAATTAATCAGCGAGCTTCAGGCAATGGGGTTACTTAAAGGAAGTCCGGATGCAGGTAGTAGTGTTGCCGTAGCCTGTCCTTATTAGGAGGAATTATATGTTAGCAATATCATTTGTATTGGGACAATTAATACACAAATATCACACAACAGCATTAAACAGTAATAGGGAAAGTCGTATTATTGTACCTGGCTTATCATATGAAATAGCTAAAGAAATACATGATTATCTAAAGAGTAACGGTGTTACATCCTATCTGGTAATCGGCAGTGATTTAGAACCAGATGAGAATAAATCATGGATACCAGCGATAAATTTGACTAGTAAAAGGATAGGCTCTTTTGTTGCAGTCGTTTGCCCTGGTCAATTAACCCACATACAAGATTCTATTCGAGGATCAGGAGGTACTATTAGAAGTACAGCTTTTTCTGAAGAATGGCCATGGATTGATAATGGAAGCGAAGCATTTCGTTTTGATGGACCGGTTTTAACAAGCTTATTGGAAATGTGGACTAATAACGACAGTGAAAAACAATGGTTAAGGGAACTTATACTACAATTTCTACTACCTAAGACGAGTCCGTCTTCTAACCGAGTACAACTATTATTAGTGGATATCTTAGGGTGTTTTTCACCATCAAAGTATGAGGAACTGGATGATATACGATTGAAATTCCTATTTCATGCGGGAATTCCTAAACCGATGAATCAGATTCCGCCGGTAGAGGATTTGATAAAAAAAACAACTCAACTTTGTCAAAAAGTATGCGATAAATGTCGCGAAGAAGAAAACATTCGGCAGCAGGCACAGGATAGGATTTTAGACGTTTTTAATTCAGAAGAGGCAGATTTTATTAGAGAAGGTTTAAATGTTCTTCTTGATGGACTAGGTCGGACAAAAACAAGAGATCTAGATGGATTAGCCTTTTTTTCATGCTGGGACAATAAAGTGGATTACTGGTTAAAATTAGAGGATTATTATCTGGAAAGACTTTTCGACATTGAACAACGGCAAACTCCTGATTTTACATTTGGAGTTTCTTGTGAGGACGATAGATGCATTGCTAATTGCAGTAATTCAATTATTATAGCAACTTTCCATGGGCTGGATTTAAATATTCATGGGGAGTATAAGGTGGACCCATTAGAATTTAATAGATATGACTGGAAAATAAAATTAACCTACCGTGGAAATGAATTATATTCATACGATGTCAGAAGTAACGAGGGAAGATATTCATTCTCATTAAATACTGAAAAGTTTAAATCATATAGATCTGGTTTACCGTTGAAATTGAGCTTTGTGGCGAACGGTAAAGTCAGAGCTGAAGGTAAGATTAAGCTACATCTTTGCGGAGAAAACCGACCTGCATTTGTTATATTGGATCCGGCCTTTGCGATAATAGATGCAATTAATGCAGATAACATGGATGCAATTGAAAAAAAAGTTGAAACTGATGAAGCAAATTATCTTTATATGTTTTCAAGTGATGAAACAGAACCAAAATATCTTGACACCGATGATACAGAGTACGAAATAATTGAGACAGGCAAAAATGGTATTTGGCGATCTAGTTATAGAGTTGATCCATATGAAGATGCGAGTGGACAGGTGGTTCGAATATGCAAATTTGGCGATTTATCGGCGGCAATTTGCATTGAAGCAAAGGATATTTTAAGAGGCGAGTTCACAATTGAAGATGAATTACGGGTGAATATTACTAATAAGAGGGAGAACTCAGTTAAAGAGGTCCTTGAATATTTTGAAGGTACGAGGCAAGAACCCTATCATAAACTTGGAAAAATTAATGAGGCTACACGCAATCGTATCATGCTTGCTGCAGATATAACAAATAATAGAGGTTGGAAACCAATATTGATCAACTTTAAAGATAACAATCCAAGTTGTGCCGGTGAAATTGGTGATTATGTCAATTATCGTGGTTTGGTTGAAACAGATGGATTTAAGGGGCTTAAACTACCGGACGATGCGCAAAGTTTAATTCAAGAATACGCAAAAATAAGATCAGAAGTAATTAATACTATTAAGAACCAACTAATGTATGATTCTTCGATGGAACATCCAGTTTATGCAAGCCATCCTATTTACACATACAATAATGCATCCAATATGGAAAGCCTTTTAATCATATATCTCAAAATTTATTTAGACATTTTAAAATATATTGAGGATATGCATGAAAAGCTGGAATGGAGACAACTTTTTGTTATAAGTTACCTTGATTGCGTAGTAAACTGGGATGATAGCAAATATAAGAATAGTGTGTTCTTTATTAATCCATGGCATCCTCTTGTGATTTCAAAACGGTATATGGTGCAATACACTTTATATAATCGTGGTAAGGCTTTTAGCGGGAAACAAGGTAAAACCTTTTGCAAATTGACTGCGTTATTGAAAGGTATAAGTGGTTTCAGGTATTTATCTGGACTAAACAAGAATGACAATTCATTGGAACCATTATACGTATTTCCAACAAATGATCCAGGATGGCACATTGCGGTCAAGACTGACATTATATCAAATCTGTATTCTCCAGTTTGGGAAGGCTATAATATTGTGGAAAAAATAAAGAAAAATTACGATCTTGAGGTTTCTATGGCTCAAAAGTTTTCGGGGGAGGTTCCCGGCGCAGCCATCCCAAGTTTTGTCCGTGCTTTTCCAGGAAGACGTTCACTTAGTATTCGTGTCCAAAAAGGTTATTCAACTTCGGCTATCGTTAGATATTTACAAAATCTACTTCACAAAGATGAAAATATTTCTGAATTAGGCTTTCAACTATATGGTGGAATTCAAGTTTTCTTAGATGATTTCTTAGATAATGAGGCAGAAGTTAATCTAGAAAAGCCACCAATTCTTATATATAATCTTAACGATCATGAGGATGCAATTAGAATCACACCAGATATCTATTTTATATCGCCTTCACAGGAAATATCTTTTAGGCAGGCTAACGAAAATTATCAAATGCCTCGTGGTCTAGATAATTATGCTGTGTTTAGCCAACCACTTTATTGGCTTACCGAAGGGCAAACCCAGTTGCCAAATAGCGTTAGTTTAGAATTTGATTCTCTTCAAAACGAAGGCAATAGCCTTGGTGCTCTATTCGTTAATGCTTCGGTAAAAGTATGCCAAATTCTTAAAAATCGTCTTGTGACGGTAAAAACGCTTGGGTTACCCTCTAAATTAGAAAGTCTATGGGCAGTCACGTCAGGGGGAGAAATTGATCCGGCAATATTGGTTAAATATGTAAAGGATGGTTCTAATCGTTCAATTCAAGACCGTGTACTATGGGATTATAGATTTGACATTGCTTCTTCACATAATACATATTACGTTTTGTCTACTATCCCCAAGGGATTTGAGGTTGCAGTAAATGGTTTCTTTAATCAAGGAAATGTTGCAAGTAGCTTTATTGAGGATCTAGGTGCTCTAGGAATTGCTATTGGGGGAGAAGCTCTTAAATCTGGACGTCATGCATTAGGTGTATTAGGTCTAGTAGGAACTATACGTCTCCTAAATGGCATAGGTGGTAATGGAAGGGGAATATTTGATAATTCCTCAGAAGGTATTGGATTTCTAATACCTGTTGATTCATTTATTTCATTCTTTAGTGATGGGGCAACATCCGGAGAAGACATCAAAAGGACAGATCTTTTAGCTATACAACTTATAATGTCAGATGAACAATCTACTCTTAGCATTTCCGCTTGTGGTGTAGAATCAAAATTTGTATCTAACACATTTACCCAAGTTGGAGCGCTCAATGCTTTAAATCAAGCTCAAACATCATTACATCAATTTCGTTCATTGGTTGAATTGAGTTTAGAAAGTTGGGGTATGACTGAAAGACTTGGTTTGTTAGCTATAATTAATTTTGGTTTGCGAATAATTAGTCCTAGCCGAGTTGAAGATAATAGTATCTGGCTAAATAAAGAACGCTCAATTCTTGAAGCTCTTATAACAGGTAGATATGAATATAAGAAAGCAAAATATGATGCAATAGTTGTATCAACCGAGGCAAATTTGATGGGGGTTGCTGAGATA
>CAZLZR010000137.1:0-6728 GCA_964564015.1 uncultured Acetivibrio sp. | reverse complement strand
ATAGGTGAGGACTTTTCTTTCCCGAAACCGGGTAATTTAATTTTACCACTGACATGAAGAACATGTAATAAAATTCAGAAATTATACTAGACCACACTTTTGAGTATTAACTATCAATGGAATAATTAAACATTGCCTGATTACTTTGAAGATCTATTTATTTTCTGATGCAAATAAGGAGATCAACTCTAGTAAGGAGCACTAGCCTTTTAACTGTAAAAAGTTGAGAAGGTATGAGCCTTTAGATAAGTGATACATTTGTCCTGAAGTACTATTAAGACAATATCACATAACGCATTAAAGAATGCAAGATAATAAAAGCTAAGGTGATAGCGAAAGAGATATTATGGCAAATTTGATAGAATGGGAATAAAATACTAGTCTGTGGTTATTTTTGAGAATTTATAATAGCAATAAAAGATATTATAATAATGAAATATTATTCTCTACAAAGATAAACTGCAAAAGTGAACAATGTGGAGCATTTTTTCGCATTGGCTTTAGTAGTTTATTTTTTATGAAATTTGGGGGACTGGGTGGTATTTATGCTAAAAAGACTTAAAAGAATTTTAATTGGCAGGCCGTTAAAAAATGAAGCAGCAGGTGAAGAAAAGTATGGTATCCTTTGGGGATTGCCAATTCTTGCAAGCGATGCAATATCTTCAGTAGCATACGCCGGACAGGAAATGTTGATGGTACTTGTACCAATGGTTGGATTGGCAGCATATGGTCAGGTTTCATTCATATCATTGGGTATAATAGGCTTGTTAATTCTGCTTATGTTCTCTTATCGGCAAACAATAGAAAGCTACCCAAATGGGGGAGGAGCTTATATAGTAGCGAAAGATAACCTTGGGATACTTCCTGGTGTTATAGCAGGTGCTGCATTGTCTGTGGATTATATACTGACTGTCGCAGTTAGTATTTCATCCGGTGTGGAACAGATTACTTCTGCATTCACTCCATTGAGCGATTTTCGGGTGGTTATATGTATTGCTGTTGTCTTATTTCTTATGATAGGAAATCTCAGGGGTATAAGTGAATCTTCAAAAGTATTTGGTATACCCGCGTATGCGTTTATTGTTGCTATTTTATCCATGATTATTGTTGGGTTTATCAGGATCAAAGGTGGCTTTGTGCCTCCTGAACCTACTATAAAATCTTTGGGACAACCAATAACAATGATCCTTATACTGAAGGCTTTTTCGAGTGGTTGTACTGCTTTGACAGGAGTAGAAGCAGTTAGTAACGCCGTACCTAGTTTTAAAAAGCCTTCGGTAAAGAACGCAAAGACTGTATTACTGCTGCTTTCTATAATTATTTTGGTATTGTTTGGCGGGATATCAATACTCGCTAACTTTTATATTGTTGATCCTAACAAAGGAGCCGTTCTTATACAGATAGCAGAGATGATTTTTGGAAGAAACTTCATGTTCTATTATATTACTGCTACTACCTTCATAATCCTTGTTATGGCTGCAAATACAGCATATGCAGGTTTTCCGTTGCTGATAGCCGTTATGGCGAGGGAAGGCTATGTACCAAGGCAATTAAGCATGAGAGGAGATAGATTGAGTTATTCAAATGGAATAATTGTGTTAACTTCCGTAGCAGCATTCTTAATTGTATTGTTCAGAGCTGATGTTTCATCATTAATAGGGCTGTATGCTATTGGAGTATTTATTTCCTTTACTTTATCACAGTCGGGTATGTTTGTAAGGTGGATGAAGCATAAAGGCAAATTCTGGGGTTGTAAAGCCTTGATTAATGGTGTTGGAGCTATTGTTACTGCAATTGCTGTTGGTGTGATTGCATGGGCAAAATTCAACGAGGGTGCATGGATAGTGGTATTTCTTATACCTGTATTGGTGTTGGGTATGTTGAAAGTTAAGAAACACTATATTGCTGTAGCAAAGCAGCTTCGTTTCAAACCTGAGGATTTAGCGGCTATTGATGTTGAAAGAGATGTTTATAGGAACCGTGTAATAGTACCTATCGATAGTGTAAACAAGTCAAGCGTAAGAGCTTTAAGATATGCAAGAACCATATCTGACAATGTTGTTGCTTTTAATGTATCAATAGATGCAGAAAGTGGAAACAAGGTCAAGGAAAAGTACGCAATGTTAAAAACGGAAATCCCGCTTATTGTAAAGTATTCTCCTTTCAGAAAAGTTGTAGAGCCATTGCTTAAATTTATAGAGTCTACTGAATATGAATATGAGAAGGGCGATATGGTAACTGTTATATTACCGAAATTCTCAACCAAATCCTGGTGGCATACAATGCTTCATAATAATTCGAGAATTTTTATTGAAAGGGAGCTTTTAAAACACAAACATATAGTTGTGGCAGTTATGCCTTTGCAGCTTAAGGACGATAATTACGTGTTAAAAAGCCAAAAATATGATTAATGCACCAAATTCATATATATTATCAGCTTTTATGTTTACTGCTGAGAGTTGATTATTCTATCTGAACATAGCACTCCATTGGGGTGCTTTATTTTTAGAAATTAAATTGTAATGGAACGTAACAATACTATATTTCGTCTAATTAGCATAAATGAAAACAGAGATGTCAAAGGAGGACAAAGAACTATGAATAATACCGTAAAGGGGTTAACAAAAATTGCTGGGGTGTTTTTAGCCATAACAGTCATAGTACCTGGATTACTGGCTGGGTGTGCTGCAAACAAAGCCAATGGTAGTATAAATCCGCAAACAACCTCCACACAAGCACCAATAGCGTCATCAAATATTGAGGATGGTCAGGACAAAATAATGGAAGCATATCAGAAACTTTTGATAAATAATTCAGGACTAATTGAGATTATTAAATTTGTTGACAAAAACATATCAAAGGTTTCTGAACAGAATGCCTTGGTTATGATTGATCAACTTGAAAAGCTACAGAAGGAATACCTGCCAGAGTTGGAAGAAAAATATTATACGGATAATGGCGATATACAGAATAAATTTATGGAAGTGTTCAGTAAAGATTTTGATATAAAAAAGATCGAAAGCATCGAGGATTTAAAAGTAAAAGAGCTGTTGACAGAAACCAAAGAAAGCGGATATAAAGTGGAGACAGCGGAAGGAATGTTTTTCCCAGTTATCAATTATGAGTTTTATAAAAAATACAGTGGTTTTGTTGCAGCTGATTTTAAAGAGTATATTGATATTATGGCAATAGAGTCTGATGAAATGCTTGCAAAGGATGCTGCTCTTGTCGTCGGTTGGGATGAATTGCTAAAAAGGGCTGTAAAACAAGAAAAGTTCATTGCCCAATACGGTAATTCAATAAGGATTGATGATGTAAAGGCATTATATAAAAAGTATCTGTCATTTGCACTACTGGGTTTTAATAATACTCCACTTTTTGACGGTACTCCGAAGGTTATGGTGGAGGATGCGAAAAAGTCTTATATGGCAGCAATGAAAGATGGTAAGGAGGGTGGGTTTCTGACAATCTTGAGTGATTACATGGACTTGCTAAATAAAAATGACTATAAATTAACTGATGAGGTGGATAAGTATAGGAAAGATGTATTGGAAAAACTTAAATAAGATAATGGAAATAAAGGAATGGAGGATAGCACTTCCATTCTTTTTTTACGAGAAGCAGCAATCCAACCTATAAGGTTTTATAGGGCCAAATAGTATATTTGATGATGCAATAAAAGACAATATTTTCAGGGTACATGTAATAAATGTGAAGGAAAATATTCCAGAAACTTAAGTTTCGCAGTTTAGAGCCTGTAAATACTCCTCGGGGTCGAGCAAAACTCGCTTCGCTCAAACAATGCTCTCCCTTTCCTCGTCGTATTAACAGGCTCTACAACTTGCTTCACAATGTTTCTTCCACATTTTTCTTCACTTAAATATTATACACTCATATTTTCATGTAACAATTGACAGGACACATTCGTCAATATTGATGTATATGCATGGGCGAGCAGTGAAGCGGAGCGAAACGACCAGCCCGGAGAAAAGGAGCTAAGAAACATGTTTGACGAAGATAAGCTTAAGCAAGCTCACAATGGTGACCTTAATGCAATAGAAGAGATTTGCTCTTCTACATGGGAAGCTGTATACCGCTTTATATACTATAAGGTACAAAACCGGCAGGAGGCGGAAGATATAACTCAGGAAACTTACGTAAGAGCGCTTACCCACTTGCAGAGCAGTACTGTTAAGATCGAAAAATATGTGGCCTTCTTAAAAACTGTTTCACTAAATGTACTGAGGGACAAATGGCGCAAGAAGAGACGCACAGGTGCAAACATAGATCTGGAGGCAATTAATCCCATGGAAGTGTCGGTTGAAGACACTACAGAGGCCAGCGCACAGAGAGCTTTAATTGAAAATGCGCTTGGCAGCCTGAATGAGGAGCAGCGTAAGGTTATTGAATTAAGAATAATTAAAGGATACTCAACAGCTGAATGTGCGAAGATTTTAAGTAAAAAGGAAGGTACTATCCGAGTGTTGCAATACAGAGCTTTAAAAACTCTGGCGCTAATTCTTAAGAAAAATGGTGATAACCTTTAGGAGGGATAAAATTATGGGAAATGTTGAGAAAAAATTGTCAGACTATATTGATAACCTGAATGCAGAGAAAAGGCCGGCAGAACCGAAAAAACCAGTGGATTCAAATGAGCTTGAAGAACTTATGGACACGGTGAAAATGGTAAGAAGCTTAAAGGAACCTGCTCTTCCAGGAGCCGATTATCCGCATAGATTAGCTCGCTCTGTATATGAACGGTTTTCACAAAAGGCCTCCCGCAGAAAGATAAAGTTGGCCTGGTATGGTGGAATAGCAGCAATAGCAGCAGTTGTTGCCATAGTTATTAGTTTGAATTCCATATTGCCAATTGGCAGAAACAATATTGTCTATGCCATGGAGCAGGCTTTCGAAGAAGTGAAAGCATATCATGGAATAATTGAGGTTATTGAGACCAATGCCTATGGGGAAGGATTTTTACAGGCTAAAAGGGAAGTTTGGACAGATAAGGAAGGCAACTATTATGTTAAAGAGCTTGAAGGTTTCCAGAAAGGGGTTATAACAGTAAATAACGGACAGGAAAAATGGCAGATTCGTCCCGATGAGAAGAAGGTATATATCTTTGGTGCATTTCCAGACCCGTATAGATTTACTTTTGAGTTGGGAAATGAAATAGAGAGAGTAATGAATGCAATGGAGGTCAAGGTTGTCGGAGAAGAAATGGTTTCAGGCAGGTCTGCTAATATTATTGAAGTTAAGCCGGATGGAGGTGAACCATACAGAATATGGGTTGACAAGGAGAACAGGCTGCCATTGAAAAGACAGAGTAATATGCATAATTCAATTCAATATACTGTAACCTATTCTGAAATTGAGTTTGCTTCCGGGATACCACCGAAGTATACTGCTTACAACCTTCCTGATGGATTTGAACAAATAAATACAAATCCTGAGCAATTGGTTGGAAACATTGAGGAAGCCGGGAGTTTCTCAGGTTTTGTGCCAAGATTATGTAATAGTATTCCAAAAGGATATGATTTGGATAGTATAGCTGTATCAAACGACTCAAAAGCAGTTAAATTTTATTACACTTATCAGGATAGAGAAAGCAGGATAATTATTTTACAGGGTAAGTCAGCAGATGAATTTAAACCGGTGGCAACATCGGTACTTGGAAAAGTTGGCGGCAACACCGCGGAAATTCAGTCACCGGTTGAAGGAAGCAGTGGAATCCTATCGGGAGGCGGTTTATATGCAGGAGTGACCAACATAAATTCTATACGCTGGCAGGAATCCGGATTTGAATATGCAGTAATCGGAAACGTACCTTTGAAAGAATTGGCTTTGTTTGTAGAGAGTTTATCAGGAGGTGTGTTCGAAAGTCCGGCAGCGGGCGAAGACACATCGAATAAGCCACAAATAGAAGTTCCGGTTGATCTGGAAGCTGAAAAAAATGAACAGATAAGCGTAGATGCCGGAAAGTCACCATGGAGGCTTGATCCCGCATATGTTGCGCAGGTTTTTGTAAGCTTAAAGATTTATCCTGAAGGTATTCAGGGAGAATATCCTGTTTTGTATGAGGAAATGAAAATTTTGCAAAACGATGGAAAAACAGCAATAGTAGAGGTGAGCGGGGATAAAACAACTATAAGCAAGGTATACCTGAATAGGTTGATAAGGCAGGATAATACGGGAATATGGACTGTAGTAGGATATGACGAGGGTTGAGCTGAACGTAGTAACCTAAAAATTGTTTTATCACGCAGGCGTAAACCGGCAGGAAGATAATTCAGATACACTCCCCCAAAAATCCATAGAATATATAGAAGAAGAGAATTCTATATAGAATTCTCTTCTTTGGCCTCATATAAATTATAGGTAATACACTTTGAAGATTTTCTTACTCTATTGGTTTTTGGTTTGGCTTCCGCAGTTTGTTTTTTAGCCTGAGCTTTTTTTATTGAAGCTGCGCTCTGTTTTCCGGCTGATCTATTGCTGCAATTTTTATTTGTGCAGGAACCGTCCAACATTAATGAACCACAAGTACAAAATTCTGCCACTTATATCACTCCCTTATAAATATAAGTATATCACAAATTAGAACTTTTTAGTTACTAATTTGCTAATTAATTATTGCCCGAGCAGAATATAATAATATAAAGTTTAAAATAAGAATACACGGCTAACGCATGTATGTAATTATATGGAATGCAAGTTCGTAAAACAGT
>CAZLZR010000136.1:0-6848 GCA_964564015.1 uncultured Acetivibrio sp. | reverse complement strand
GTAAACCTGTCTATTTTTTATGTGACAAATTACGTGAATATGGCTTCACGAGCCTTATTTACATTTGATTTCTTTACCAACAATAACAATTACAACATTTACAAAGCACTGATAACCTCATATTTAGCAGGTCAATTCCTTTTTACACGTTGCAAAATATCCTTACAAACTTTCATAACATGGGATTTACAGGCTTCAATATCAATTGGAATTTACCAAAACGCTGAAACCTTGACATCCCAAAAACAGATTGTTTTTACGGACGTACTTTCACATTAAACTTTCTTCCAGCCTCTTGACTTCAAGGCTTCTTCTCTGTATTCATCACTTCTGAAATTATTAATGCTTTTTCTGCATTTGATGTTTTCAAATAAGATAGAATCATCCAATAGAATAATTTTCTTAATCCAACCACTGCTCAGTTCTTTTTCCCATATTTGATTTGGTAAATGGCTTGAAAAGTATAACCTTAAAGCCTTTTCAATAATTGCATTACCTCCGCAACCTTCTTCTTTTGCTCTCTCTTTGGTTTTATTTAAAATATCTTCTTCAAGTATTGTTGTATAACGTGCTTTCACAATCTAACCTCCAATCAAACGTGAAGCAAGAGGACTATACAGCCCTCTTGTTCTTTAACTTCCAGACATTCTTCCAGCCTTTATCTAAAAGGGCACTATCAGAGTAATACTTGGGATCATTCACATTAATGACCTTACGACTTCTGATACTCTCAAAAGTGACCTTGCCCGGACGAACAACCAGCTTCTTCATCCAACCGCCTTCAAGCTCCTTCTCCCAGACCTGAACAGAATCAAAGGTGAAATACAACCTTAAAGCATCTTCAATAACTCCACTAATGATAGTAGAACCTTCAAGGGAAGCCCTGGCTCTCGCAGCAGAATACAACCCCTCATCAATACTGGTAACAATCTTGACTTTCGACATACAAAAAACCTCCTACTTACTAAAAAAATCTATAATCCAGAATATAAAACGGAAGTGACGGCAAAAACCGCCATACTCCCGGTAATATGAACTAAAGTGACGATGCCTTCCCATAACTCTCAACCTCCACACCATCACAGTCAACAGCCTCAACAAGCTTGATAACTATCTGACCCTTAGATACATCAATCATAATCTTCCTTCCAGGCTCGAAGCCAAAACTGCGAAGCCATGAACCCGATACAACAACTGAAGAAGAACTATCTTCCATCCAGAATGCCGATACTTCAGATAAACGAACCATACAAAATACCTCCTTAACGTATACAGGCTCTTTGCCTGCTCTCATGTGTGCCACACCCTACCGTCAAGTGAATCATTTGTCAATACATTTTTTATTTTTTTATTTTTGAACCTTGGGAGCTTATTATTGCAATAAAGATCGGGTAGGCATAGAGAGGAAACACGGTAAATCCTTGAAGTCACTAACATAGCGAATCAAGAGCAAATCCGCCCCCCCATTTTTAAGAAAGCCAGTGACGCCTTACATAAAGGGACTCTGTAGTGACCACGTTATCTGCTTCGTAGTGACTAACAGTGTCAGAATCCCGCATGTAATCTTGGCCTTTAAATATTCGAATGAAATGTATGTTTGTTTTATATAGATGCTAAATGTATTGGTAAAATAAATGTAATAATCTGTAGACTTGAGTAAAATTTTTATATAAAATAATTAGTAGTATTTCTCAAAATAGCTTATTTTTGAAATCTTATTAATTAACATTATAGAAATTCCTTATTAAATCAACCACTGATTTATAATGTAGATAATGTCTATAATGCGAAATTTACATGGGCTGATGTAAAGCTTGGTTATAGCAATTACACGAAGTTCACTCAATGGCGGATGATAGCAATAATCTGAAATTGGGAAAAGTAGTAGATTCTGTTTTGAAGTTATATAACAAGTTAAAGATCCATGTTAACATCGAGAAGGAGGAGTAAGTTGATGAACTTTGCTGTCGACGGTTCTGATGGATTCGCTATGTTGGAAGAAAAGCGAAAAATATTAATTCCCATAATTAAACGATATGATTTTCAATCGATTATTCAATCAATATTTGCAATAACTTCATGGCGTAACAACCGAGGTGCGCAGGAGAGTTGCATAGCACTTAATGCAGCCATTGTTCATAATGAAGAGTGGGGAAACAAGAAAGTAAGCACTTATGATGAATTCATCTCTTTGTTTGAAGCTGTTTATCCAATTCTTCAAATCTCAGTATATGATGACCCTGTATTAATGGATTTTGGCGAAGTAAAGCTATGTTACAAATCAAGGTACTACTCTATTATTATTGGAACTGGACATACTTCACCAATATTTGCTGATCTGCAGTTTTTAGATTCAGTAAGTGAAGCTGTGTGCATGGATTCTTTTTCTTATGAAATTTTAAACTACAGTAACAATATGCTTACACACCTTTTTAAAAATAATGCGCCTATAAGCGGCGATTTTTCTCTTTCTCCGATGTTCGAATGCCCCAGTATTGATTATTTTAAATCTGTGCAATGTTTCTTTGAAAATAAAATGTGGGAATGTCTTGATAACACTTTGTTGAGTATGCTTTCCACTACTAATAATACCATTATAAAAAGTCATTTTATTCTGAAAGACGAAGTAAGCTATCCTCTTTTCAATCCTTCTTTAATTATTGACTATTTCACAAATATTGTAGTAATGCTGTCAAAAAAAGACGTTACAAAAATAATTAAGCATTCTTTAGTTAAAAAAATCAGATCTATATATTGCCATGACGATAGCTATTCAGCGCAACTCATAGAAAATTGTATTTTTTTAAATAACAGAATACCCATCAAAGAAAAATGCACTAATTTCGCCTATTTACAGGATGATTCTTTAATTATTTTTTTTGATACATCTGATGATAACAGCGAATACTTATCAGTGGTTGCACAAATAGAAAATGCTTTTGCTAATAAAATGTTGAGCATTGTAAATCTTGCGGAAAAAGTATCAAACCATTACAAAGCATATCAACTCAATGAAAACTGCCAGTTGCATATAATCTGTTATGACGAACACATTAATGTCGATGAAACAGAGTTCAAATTTGGAAGTAAAGAAGAGCGAAGAATTTATTCGGCTATTGATATGATGTACATGATCATGGTTTCCGAAAACATTTTACAGTTGGCCGAGTTTGATGAGAAAAGCAAAAAAGAAGAAGTGCAGATAGTTTCTTGGGGAGGGGCTTCTGATTACTATACTCTCTTTTTACAAGAAAAAGGCTATATCTCTAAGGGTGCAATAGAATATCAAAATATATATTCTGATATAGATACATCAGCAGCTCATATTTTTACTAAATATCTTGAACTTAATAAATGCTTTCCTTTCCATCTCCATAGCAGGCAGTTTTGTGAGCCGGAGTGTTGGAATATTGCTGTTGATGACAATGGCATATATCAATATTCAAAGAAATCAAGAGAACTACTGGGGGGTTCAGTATTGATTTTGGATAATAGGTGTACCATTTATTTATCTTACGATTTTTTAAGTATACTCAGAAAAGATCGTTCACACCAAACAAGTATTAATCTGGAATCTTTTAGGGGAATTGTTGAACGTTTTATTGTTGAATATCAAGCATCGTTTTCCACAATACCACGTCTTGATTATTTCTATATTCAATTGTGCTGTCATTCATTATCATGGGAATCAGGATGTGCTCAATATGTTTATATTAACAATGTATTAAAAAATGATAAGACTATAAGAATTGATTATGAAGTTGACTGTAATAAACTTATGAAAGATATTTCTATGGCAGATAATAGAGCTATTGAATATAAAATGATTTATGAACTATTCCAGCCAATATTAGACGCATATTCAGAAGATTTAGCTGAAGTATATAAAATAATAGAAGAACGTAAAACAAAAAAGAAAACCGTGGAAACTAAAGCTATAAAACTTGACTATTACTTCAACGCAAATATCGACAAAATAAAAGAAACAGACACTTCTCAATTATCTGTGCGAAAACAGATTGCACAGGTAACTGCAGCAGCTAATGTTGTACCAGGTGCTTATGAGCAAAAAGATGCTACTGGTATAGTACGGAGAATCCAAGAAAATGCGGTAAAGAGTTTAGAAAAGAAAATAATTCAATTTGACCGTATTGAATTACACATAAAATTACTTTCAGCCTATTCTTCTGAATTATTTTCAATTCGAATGAATCAAGAGGGTTTTAAGTTAAGCGAGGATATTGACGAAAGAGAAAAGGAAAATTCTCGCCAAAAGGCACTACAAGCTGTTGAAGATTCAAAAAATAATCAAGCATCATTACTTTACCTTCTTGAAACGAATCTTTATCTAATTGATAATCGTGGAAAAACAAACATTGATGACATTGCATTGTCCGAACTTATGTCGTTCGCACAATGGCTTGTTTCCTTACAAAATAGCTCCGATCTGTGTTTCCACACAGATTCAAAAACAAAATTGTGCGTCTTAAATGACTATAGAATTGATGTGGAATTAGGAGAAGTATATCTGTCAAAATATTCAACTACAAATAAACGCCGATTGAGTTCTAACGCTTATGATATAAAAGGAATCGAAAAAGACAAGGAATATTTTGAAAAAGTGGCAACTGCATTTTATGTCGATACCGGAGTGAATTTTCGTGTACTTGAATCTGTATTGCATCAGTTATCCGAAAGCAGTTTCCCTTCAGAAAAAATAAGCTTCAACGAAATAGCACCAAATGTGTTTCAAATTAATATTGATGATGTGGTCAAAGATTATTGCGCATTTGTGCTTGAGGATGTTTCATATGATGATGCAAAAAGAGCGTTTGAATTTTTGACTATAGATGTATCTAAGCTAAAAACAATAAACGGTAAAGATTGTCCAATTCTCCCTATATGGGAACGGGAAAAAAGAAACAATAGATTTTCAATAAAGCCACTATTAAAAGATGTTGATAATTATATTTATTCTCCCATTATGACAGATGAAATTAGAAAAAGATGGACGAATGGACTTTTGCAATTTTATCCTCCTTATGAAATCGGACTTCCAAATGTTGTGAAGGAACTGGCTGAATGGAAGAATTACTATGAACACATGTTTTCAACTGATATCGGGCTTTTGTTTAAGGACTTAGAATTTGACTATTACAAGCACGATGTTGATATTCGTCGAGAAGATAGAAAAGGTAATCACCCATCTATAAATGAGTTGGGCGATTATGATGTAATAGGATTATGTAAATCTTTAAAAACTGTATTTATTATTGAATGCAAAGTATTACAACCTATAGGTTCTATCTTTGAGCATAGTAATGAACAAAAACGGTTTTTCAAAGAAGAAAAATTTGATGAGAAGTTTCAGAAAAGGATCAATTATTTCTCTAAAGTTTATCGTTCTTTCTTTGCTAATATTGGATATGATTTAGGAGAGTGTGTATATCAGATAAGGCCCTATATGGTGGTAAATAAGGTATTTGAGTCTTATTATAAGAAAGTATTATTTCCAATTGTAACATTCGATGAATTAAAGTCAGAAATAACATCGCTCAATGAATGGAGTAATACTACAGAATAGTTGTAATCATACTTATAAGTTTAAATATGCCTTAATTTAAAGGGTGATTTTATCACTTTCGAAATAGAAAACTTCCCATTATGTTTATAACAAGGGAAGAAACCAACTGTGTGTTAGGCTAATAATAGGCAGTTGCAAATTAATTAGTGATTAGCAGTAATTAAGATTTTGGAGAGGTGGCTAGCTAATGGATAATATAAATTCTATACAGAATGCAATATCCCTTTCACGTCAAATACAAGAACATCTTAATAAAGATATACTTAAAGAAGGACAGCCAATTATAATTTTGGAGAAATACGAATGGCTTCGTGAAGTGTTATCTTTGCTCGCAAAACAATCCAATCTTTTCGAAAGTTGTATTTTGCTATTGGAAAACAATATGGAGCAAGAAGCATATATTCTTGCCCGAAGCCAATTTAATAATATGCTTTGGATTTCATATTTATGCAATGTTAATAATAATAATAATAATAGAGTAAAAGAATACTTTTATGAGCCTCATATAACTCAACTCCAGCAGCTTAATAATATAAAAAAATATTTACATCATTTACCGGAAGACAACCAACAATTCGAGAAATTTAATATGCTTGATTTAGGGGCTATAGATTCAAATATTGGTATAATTAAAGCTATACTCAAAACTGAAGGATATGTTGTGGATAATCCTCAAAAACCTTTAAGAAATAAAAGTATTTTTGAATTAACTGACAAGGATCCATTGTTGCTTGGAATGTATAATTCTTTTTATAATGATGCCAGTAAATTTGAACATGCTGATATATCAACTGTAAAAAATTATAGAAATTCGGTTGTGGATGATGTTTCGACTAATATTGCATTTATATTTGATTTGAGTAAATCCAATAATGTTTTATGGAAGTCAGTTTTTAAGCATACTCTTGCAATACTCTTTCAATCAATTAATGCTTTATATAAACGCATTAAGAATCATGACAATCACTTGTTTGATTTCAAGCAGTTTGAAGAAGCTGGTTTTTGTTCCCTTATTGTAAATATCAATACTGCATCTGATATAGTTGAATCTATAACAGAATAACTTACAAAAAAATTTTTATTTACAGCAATAATTGATGTTTTTTATTTAAAATGCACTTCCAATTATCCATATAATGTATAATTGCTTATTTAAAGTTTAAAGTATCCATATTTTAATATTTTATTTTTTGATTAAAGAAGATGTAATAAATAGGGGCTGCTGAACAACAACAGAACCCGCATAAAATCTGGATTTAAGCTC
>CAZLZR010000135.1:0-6852 GCA_964564015.1 uncultured Acetivibrio sp. | reverse complement strand
AGCTATTCTTATGACCAACTTTTAGACGGGTTGTCCTTTATCGGAAATGATTATCTTCACATTTGCAATCATTTCACCATTAATATAGATGTTGTACTGGGGCATAAACTTAAAGAGCTGCTGTTCAATATAACATACTTCGTTTTCATTAAGATCAAAGATTCTAAGCTTCTTTCCAAAAGATAAAAGCTGGCTTTTTATAATAAATACATCCCTCTCATTTTCATCTTTGACTGTAAATTTATCACCTAATGAAAATATCTTTTGTCTAATCATATATTGCATAACAGTTCCCCCTCTTTCATTTTATAAATTCCTCTGCTATCCCTCAATAGTCTCTTTATATTAGTATAAAATTCAACCACATAATTCTTACGTCATCTATTTCTATTATCCTTCTAGAATACTTTAACTATATCCACTTTTGCACACTATCTCTAGCTAAAAAATTGTATCAACAAATTATATATTAGCATATTTTAATGCTACAAACAACTGCCGTGAACTCTTGCAACTCCCAGCAGTTGTTTGTATGTTTGCAACTTCCATTTATTGTTTACTACGCCAATCTTTCACAACTATATTTAGCAGGCGTACACTGTCACTCTAGCAATTTATTAACAAAACTATGTGCATTTATATTGTTATCAACCCAACTGCCATAACTATCCATTTTCTCCTTGACGCCATCGGGAACCAACGGAATTAAATTTATTATAGTTGGGGTTTTTGCAACACTTCTTATCCAACCAAACGAAAAAGCATCACCAATTCCAGCAGTAACATTGAGTATTTTTGCACCTGGAACATCTTCTGGTACAGCATTTTTATTTGCTTCCAGCCCACTTGGAATTTCCGAAACAGGCATAGCAACCAAAGATACATCCGATAGAATTTTAAACACATTGCCTGCTCCTTTAACATTTCTAAGAATATTCTTTGATTCTTTACTTGTTGCTGCCGGTGCTAGTTTTCTCATATTTCTTCCTGTATCAAGTGCTTTTTCTACATCATCGACAACTTTTCCTGTCTTGCTGTTTATACATGCTGGTAACACAGTATCTGTAAAAATATTACCTGCCTTAGACAACTTACTACCAGTTTTTATTTTAGTATTTATATATGCTGATGTTGCGGCCTTTGTAGAATCTGTAATTGTTTTGGCATTGTTTATTATATTCGTGCCATTACTTTTTCTCTCATTATATTCTCTATAATACTTCTCGTAATAATACTTTCCGTCAGTGTTTCCACTTGGATCCCAATAGTTTATCGGATCGTTATGGCAATATGTATAGAGGTTTAAGCTCAACGGTTCGCTATCCGTTCCCCTTACACTGTCCTCAGTGATAAACCTGCCAATTTCCGGACTGTAATACCTTGCCCTTAGGTATACATTTTTAGTTTCCATATCAAAGTACTCACCGCAATATCTGTAGGGGTTAGTATCTCTAAATTTGATATCCATTTCATCTTCATCTACATATCCATCCTTGTTTTTATCACCAGGATAAGCATTTATCATTCCTATCAACATCTGCCTCATATACGCATAGTCGTCTGAATCAATATTACCATCGCTATCTACATCAGACACAATTTCACCATTTTTAGAAGGAAACTCTGCAATACGCCCTGTAAGAAACTGCCATGTATAAGAGTAATCATCAGAGTCGAAATCTACATCTCCATCTACATCTCCAAACATAGGACGTTTTTGGATGCCAAATGCGTCATAACTATATTCTTTAATACTTGCACCTGTTTTATCTGTCAAGTGCACTACATCCCCGTGTGCATTATAGAGATAAAATCTTCTTTCATCATCTTCCAAATCACATGCAATAAGATCAATTCCTCTGATACTCTTCGACTGTATATTGCCTGAAATGTCTGTTTCTAAAACAATATGTTCTGAATCCCAAATGTATTTTGTTGTATTATCGCCAATACTTTTACTGATTCTATACCCATTAGCACCATAGCCATAGGTTGATGTTACATCATTTACTGTTGTAAAAATCAGTTGGTTAAATCCATCGTATTGACTTGATGAAACGGGGGATGAATTAACTAACTTCTGTAGTTGATTACCGTTATTATCATATTCATAAGAAGTGATATCACTGTCCTTTGTTTCACTTATCAGTCTATTATTTGCGTCATAGTTATAGGTTGTTTCTACCATACTTAAGCCGTTATCAACAGTCATAGTTTTTCTGTTGTTGGACAAATCATAAGAATATTTTGTGGTCACTGTTGGTTTGCCGAATTCCTGTTCCTCTTCGGATACCAAACGTCTTAAATCATCATATACATAGTTTGTTATTACTACTGTATCCCCTATAGCAGATTTTTTACTTGCTTGACTGCCGTCAAGGTAGTAAGTATACCAATACTCCGACAAAGTATCCGCCCCACTGTTTTCCAAATATATAATTTGGTTTTGCAAATTGTACTGATAATAAATATAATTGCCATTGGAATACGAAAGACTGTGCCTGTTGCCATTCTCATCATAAGTATATGTAGCTATCTTTTCTCCCTTTTCATAAACATATTGTAACCTGTTCAAATTGTCATACTCATAGCTCATATCATGCTTAACAATCCCATCTTGCTTAATCACAAAAGTTTTTCTGTTATTGTTCTCATCATAACTGTACTCTTTTGTTATTCCCTCCATCTCTATCTCTTTTATTAAGCGGCCCTGGCTGTCATATTCATAGGATACCTTGTTATACTCTTGTTTTAGCTTTGGTTCTGCCTGTGTATTAAACTCGATAACCATTCCATCGGTTTCTTTTCCACTTGTTATGGAACTGATATTTCCCGTCTTGGTGTAAGTATACGTGTACATTGCATTTCCTTCACCATTTTGAGTACAAACGCTTTTACTTATCATTCTGTTTAAACCATCGTATTTATACTCAAAATCCGAACCGTTCCTATCCATCTTACTGATTAAGTTTCCATTTGCATCATATTCATAGCTTTCCTTTCTACCAAGCGGGTCAGTAAACTCGATTAACTGATTTAATTCATTGTATTCATACTTATATCCGGGATAGTATTCTTTAGAAGCAACAATTATATCGGATAACCCAGTTGCCATTCTTTCCTTATTCCCTACTTCATCATAACAAAACTGTGTATAGCTTTCCGGAATATAGTTTCCTAATGTATCTTTCTTAAAAAGAGTAACAACTGTTAATAAATTTCGGTCATTGTAAGTATATTCAGTTTTATTATACTCCTCAGCCTCACCTGCTTTATTTGTTGATACCCTTGTTCTGATTAAATTTCCATTTCTATCGTAATCATTCTTTTTTACTGTCGCATAGAATGTACCGCTTCTTTCTTCCATTGGTATACTCTCAGTAAGAAGCCGCCCTAAACTATCATATGTGTATACTGTTGAATAAGGATTTCTAGACTTATTTGCCATGATATCAGTTACCGATATAATTCTTCCTAAAGCATCATAATTGTTAGTTATATAATCATTGTTGATATCGTATGTTTTTGTTACCTTTCCATAAATATTGTAGTCGTACCTAAAATAAGATTGCCCGATTTTTTCTTCAACTTTATTACCTACATAGTCATATTTGAATGTATCGATATATGTTTGAGGCAAATTCACTCTTTCTTGCTTAGCAAGCTTTCCCATTTTGTCATAGTAATAGTTTGTTGTAATTGATGGAGCATATACTCCGTCTTCTATCACCTTTGTCACCCTGTTATATTCTCCATTTTCATCTGCGTCAATATAAGTGTATATTTCTTTATATAAACTATCATATTCACTGTCAATAATTTCTTTTGACAGCAATCTGTCAAACCCGTCATAAATATATTCTGTTGTGCTGCCATTTACTAAATCCTTCTCAGTTTCCAATCTGGATTTAACATCATAATTATATGCTTTTGTACCTTTGTAGCCTGTCAATCCTTTAATATAAACCTGTTCTTCAATTAGATTCCCAAATTCATCATACAGTTTTTTTGACCTATTACTCTTTTCATCAATGTTCTCAACACTATATTCATCTGAATTCATTGTATATACCGTTAATTTAAAAGTATCATCAGGATTAGTAACTTTAGTTATCCTGTTCAATTTGTCATATTGATAGCTGGTTTTATATCCCATACAATCATACTTCTCCACCATATTTCCAAACCAGTCATAACTATATATTTCATCAACTATTCCATCGTTATTCCCGCTTTTTGCATCAACTAAATCTCCATCTGAATTTCTAATGTCTTCTATCCACTTTCTTGTTAAATATACTCCGTTCATCTCTTTTTTCTTATTAATTCTGTTCATATCATTGTCATCATATGAGTAATAAGTTGTTATACTCTGGTTATAATCGATGTAATTATTTTCCTTTGTAATATTTCCATATTCATCGTACTGTGCAAATTGAGTCTTTTTGACCATATTTCCGTCTTCCAATATCTCTATTTCGCTTACTTTTCTTGGATCTTCAGCATGTACATATTTTTCCTTTATAGTTGTGTTTTCATCTCTTTTATATGTTTTAGAAGTAATATAGCTATACATAACATCATTTGCTTCATTACTATATAATTCATAAGTATGGCTGGTTTTGTGCTCATCATTTAACGGCTTGAAATCAGCTCCTCTTTCATTCAGGCAATCCCAATACCCTAACACATTTTTATAGTCATCATAAGTATAATTCTCAACACTTTCAATATATTTGCCTGTTGTGTTATTATATACTCTGTCCCTTATAATTAAAGGCAGTCGTGTATTCTGATCATAGTCTATTATTGTTTCTTTCTTTGCACTACCTTCTGACAGCTTATTCACACACAACAGCTTTTTATTGTAGGTATAAATGTAAGAGTTCCCCAGCTTGTCCGAGACCTTTGTTTTTATCTGGTATGTACTTGGCACCTTGCTATCTGATTCATAGCTTGGATAACCGTCATATTCGCCTGAATTATTAAATTTGTATTGATATGTGTAATAATTTCTTTCTGGTATTGTGGATGATGAATCCCATCGGGACTTCACCTTGTAAAATTCTGTTATGCCGCTGCTGCCGCAATTCTTTTCACTTTTTTCGTAAGTATAATTGGTTTTTGCCCCTGTTGGATATTCTATATTTGTAAGACAAGTCAATGTATTATTGACGCAGTTTGAAAAATTCCTTGCTCGAAGACTTACTCTCATAGGTTTATCTTCATAAGCATAACCAGTCTTCATTCCATATACATCGATTACATTATCCAATACATATTCACCGGAAGCAAAGGAAGTTTCCCTTTTGTTATAAGTTACAACTCTGTTATTATTGCTATCTATAGGATCAACTACAGATACCTTTACTTCATCATCAGTATAGCTTATATCAACAACTCTTCCAACACTATCAATAATTTTGCTAACTATAGGACTTCCTGTAAAAGTAGTATTGTGCATAAATTTTATTTTGTTGTCAAACATATCCACTAATCCTAATAAACGGCCATCCTCTGCAAAGTACCAACGCTTCCCGTCTTTTTCCTTCAATACATACTTTGAAGCTATTCCATCATCATTTTTAAATGACTCTTTAGAATCCCGTTTTAGAATCAAATCTTTCGAAGAATAGTCCTTAAGCATATTTGTTGAACTGTTAATTACTTCAAATGTACCTTTGTTCCCCATATGTAAATATATATTGTTTGCATCCCTTTTTTCAATATATGGGAAGTCAAAAGTCCATCCAAGCCCTAGCCCCGAATATTTCTCATTTGATGTCAAATCCTTTACATTGTATTTCCAGTTATATTCATCAATTCTTACTGTATACCACATTGTACAGCTATAATACCCTTGGTCTAGAGTAGAATAATCATAATCCCAAGGTGATTTGCTAATAAACTGGGCATCAGCATATCTGTAGAGTGCATCGTAATCCGTACCATAATCATCATGGTGTTCTATAAATCTGACCTCTGACATATATCCCTCAGTGTCCACTTTAACTCTTGCTTTATTAAAATACAGATGATATGTAGATTCAATATTAGGCTCTTTCTGACTTGCATCAATTAGGTTGTATCTTCTTGTTATGTTCAAATCCAATCCATTTCTACCTTTCAAGCTAATATCTGTTTTGGACAATTCCAGATTTCCTGTTGCAGGGTTGATATCCTCATTATCACTACTAGAAGATATGCCCATCGGCTTATAAGCCTTAACGTATGCTTGATTATTAATCATTCCACTTGTATCCCCAGAAAGAGATATATCTTTGCTAAGCGCAAAGGCATTACTATAGAGCAAAATAGTTGTAAAAAGCGTTAATGGTATCATACAAATTCTCATTAATGATTTCATAATACATCCTCCCTTAATTTGTTATGGTAATATTGTTTACACAAGCAGCGTTTGAGTAATGCCTTCACCTCCTGTATACAATTAGGTTATTCCAAAAAAACAAACTGACAAATTGCCATTTTAAAAAAATTTGATTTGATGGGCATGTACCTTAAATATTGAATAAGTTATTTTTAAAAATGGCTTAAATAAGGTAAACACCATAATATAAACCTTATTGACAATATTATATATCTGGTCTAGAAATAATCTCACATCAAAGAAAGGTTTTATATTATTTCTTTTTATGTCATAACGAACTTGAGCACTATTTTAAAAAACTTTTTTGATCTTGTCAATATTACTTGACACATTTTTCTCGAATAATTTGTGGTTTTTGCGTTGGTATATAATGGAATGGAGCGTAGCGAAATCCCATTATATACCAACGCAAAAATTTGCTCCCATCATTACGCTGTTTTAGAATATTGTCCCTCATAAAACTT
>CAZLZR010000134.1:0-6867 GCA_964564015.1 uncultured Acetivibrio sp. | reverse complement strand
ACCGTAGAAAATCCGCGTTCTTTGGCTTTTGTTATAGCTCGAAAGATTGGAGAAAAAGGGATACAAGTGCCAAACAAGTATAATAAAGGCGGTATCGTTTCCGATGTTATTAACGACAAAGCAATTCAAACACTTACAAAAAGACTTGGAACGGCTGTAATTGAAAATGTTAAATCAGATGTAATAAAGCAATGGCAATAAGTACACTAACATTATATCAAGATAACAGAATAGGGACGTATAATGCAATGGCTATTCATTCGCCTTTAGTATTTCTTATTGATGCTACTTATACAGCTCCCGCGCCTGACTTTATTTATTGTGAGATTCTAAAAGAAGGGCAATCATTATTAACAGCTCGTTGCACTTATGTTGCTGATATTTCAGATAATACACGCAGATTTAGGTTTGTTGCAGACGAAATTATACGCGCTTATATGCCTGCCTTTGATGATGTTATTCAATCGGGGGGTTCTATTATATCTGACACAAACGCAACTCAGGAATTTACTTTAACATTTAAAAGCGATATAACCGGGACGGTTCAGATTTCAGTTCTTATTGACGCTATACATGCAGCAAGGCAAGTTGGTGAAAGTGCGTGTATGTCTGATGTGTGTAGTAATGTAAATGGGTTGTATATAGGATTTGAAAATAAACCTGTTTATGTTTATTTCTATAATTCTGAAAGCTCACTCCCTGTTAATACATCGTATGCATTAGATTATAATGGAGATATTTTTACAGATTATAATGGAGATAGATTTACAGTTGAAGATATTTAAAAATTAAAAATATGGCAGATAAAAGATTATTTGAACAGGCAATAGAAGCAAGCCCAGCATATGCAGGATTGCAACAAAGGATAGCTTTTGGTAAAGCAGGGCAAGCAACTAAAAATATGACTTTGCAAAATTTAATCGATTGGTTAAAAGTACAACTATCAACAATTTTTATGCAGGGAGCAAATAATTTAAGCGACCTCGCCAATAAAGCAACATCACGAACAAATTTAGAAGTTTATGGAAAATCTGAAACATATACACAAACTGAAATTAACAATATTGTAAATGCAGTCAATACAAAACTAGGAGGCCTTACAATTGTTTTAAGCGGAAAAGTTGAACCGGACGGGAGTTTTACTAAACTTTCTGGGGCACTCACAATGTCAGCAAGTAGAATATCTGAAGGTAGATATCAAGTCATTCATGGTTATGGTTCTGGTAATTATATAGTATTAGCTTCCACAGCTTCATCAAGTGCTAGTCCGAACAAAGTAGCCGCCATTGAATACGGAGGTGATTCATTTTTCGTAAACACTAGCGATGACTCATCGGTTAATGATACTGCTTTCAGGTTTGTAATGTTTGCATTCTGATGAGCGGATATATAAGATATAAATACGATAATAGAACTGTAGGAGAATATACAGTTAGTGCCACTATTGCAGGTGCAACAAAATCTAAGACATTAAGGATTAAACAATTTTGCACCGGAGGAATATTAATTAAATACCTTGACCACAATGGCCAATATCGGTTTTATGCTTTTAATGAAAGGTTTAAAAAAACTGATACACCGAAATTGATAGGTTCGACTAATAGCACTATAAATGATCTTTTGAGCGCTCAAGCCAATAAAAAAAACATAGGCTACACGAACGAACGAAAAATATACGCTTTTGCTGACAATATTCCACAGGATGAAATGGATTTACTTGCAGACCTTTATACTTCACCACGTGTTTTGATGTATATCGGGAATGGCACTGATGAGCTTAAAGATTGGCTGTTAGTCACTGTAAAAGACAAAAACAATTTGCTTAAAAAATCAAAAGGCTCATTTTATTCGATGGAGCTTGAAATTACTTTGCCTGAAACTTACCATATTAGAATGGCATGACAGAACTTTGGCTCAATAATACTTTAGTTGATATTGACGACAAAACTGTTATAGGATTTGAAATTCAGACGTATGACATTAAAGACCCTGGCAGGCCAAAGACTATTATTTCCAACAACTTTACAATTCCACGGACTTCAACAAATTTACGTGTAGTAGGATTTCCGGACAACTCCCAGACAGATGAAAGTACTATCTATTCAAAAATATCAGTAAGGTATTTAGTTGATAATGAAATTTTTATTGAGAATGCACGGGCAAGAGTTGAACAAGTATCTGATAGGATAGAAATATTTATTTATCGAAAAGATGATTTTTGGGACTTACTTAAGCAAGTAAAAATAAAAGATATAGCTCAGGAATTATTAGAATATCTATGTACTCAATACGACTTACCAACAGTTGATAATAAATATACAGGTGATATAGGTGGATTTGTTGGCCTTATTAATTCTACAACCAGAGGCTTACTATTACCTTATTATTTTTCAAACCTTGCTAATTTTAAGAACGAAGGTGATACAAAATACTTTGAAAGCCCTGATGTTATTACACTGGCAGACGGAGACAAACAGGGAGGGCATATTTGTATTTACGCTTTAGACATTATAAAATTCATTGAGCAAAAATACTCAGTAAACTTTTGTGTAGATGAAACTTTTGACGGTAATCTTTTTACTGATGATTACGCAAGTAAGATTTTCACGCCTTTTCAAAATATTACAGTATATAATTATTACGGTTGGTACTTTGGAATAAAGTCAGCCACGGACGTTTATAGTCCAATGGACGACATAGACCCAAAAGCTGACAAAAGCCTTTATGATTATTTGATAGGGTATTTCAAACACTTTAATGCTTTAATTGATTATGTCTTTGAGGACGGAAACTATAAGTATAAATGTTATCGCTTTGACGATATTTTAACAAAAGGCGACATAAAAAACTGGTCAGGTATCAATAAAGATAAAATGACTTTCAAACCTATCATTTCAGGATTTGGACAAAAATCTTATATAAAGTATGGGAGTGTTTTTGACGGTGGCAGCGAATTTTTAAACTCAAAAACTATTTTAGTCGCTAATGAAAACATAGATAGTGAAGCTGACATTATGACTATTGACGGGCATATCTCGGGGTTCACAAAGTCTTTAAACAACAAACTCATCCCGGTTCTAAGTGATGAAGCTGCGTTTAATAATTTTGAATACCTTATTGATAGTGGAGAAACTGAAAGTGTTGACATCTATCACAATTCAAACGTAGCCAGCGGGGTTACTTTAATTGTTCCGGGGTATTACGATATTTCAAGTGAATATCAGGTATTCGCTGCAATGGTCAATAAACCTAAAATCTACGAAGTTGAAAAATGGCTAACACTTACTGACATTAGAAATCTAAAGTTCTTTTCTCAGTATTTTATTGAAGAGTTAGGCGGGAGTTTTTTTCTTAATAAGATAACAGGTTTTAACCCGGCAAGCCGAAACACACCTACAAAGTTAGAATTGATAAAGATAAGTAACGCCGTGCCACCTATTGAAATTAACGGCAATTATTGGATTGACGGGAAGACTAACAAGTTCACAGACGGTAAAGGAAATTATTTTATTTGGTAACTATGGCAGAAAAAATAACATTATTAGAATTAGATATTCAAACTGACCAAGTTGAAAAAGATATAATTTCTTTGAAAGAAGAAATTAAACTACTTGAAGCGCAAACAATTAAAGCAAAAAAAGAACATGGAGAATTGTCGAGTGAATATATACAATATTCATCTGCTTTACATTCAGCTAAATCAGACCTTAAAACTACAGAATCACTATATAATAAGCTTACAGCCGCTCAACAAGACAATGCCGGGACGCTTCAAAAATTAGAAGCTGAAAACGCTAAATTAAGAGCAGAACAAAAAAAACTTAATCTTACTACTGATGAAGGAATTGCCAGAAATGAAGAAATAAATGCTGCTCTGAATAAAAACAACGAAATAATCTCTGCATACTCTGATAAGCTTAAACAAAATAAAATGGCAGTTGGAGGTTATGCTGAAGCTATTAAAAACACTATACCAGCTTTTGGGAGTGCCACAGCAGCAGCAAAAGATTTTATTGCAACCCCAATAGGGGCTATTATGACGTCTATTGTTGCTGTTGTTGGATTATTGAGTAAAGCATTTAACCGCTCTGAGGATTCAATGAATAAGGTTAGAAAAATCTTAGGGGCATTGACTGGTATGTTTAACGGTCTATTAAAAATACTCGAACCCGTTGCCAATTTTATTGCAGACAAAATTATAGTAGTTTTTGAATCTTTAGGCAAAGTAGCCGACAAAACAATGGGACTTGTTTCTAAAGGACTGAAATTATTAGGATTGGATGAAGCTGCGAAAAGTGTTGATAATTTTACCAATTCATTAAAAGAAGCTTCTAAGGCAGGCCAAGAACTTGCTGACATGGAAGCAAAGCTACAAAAAGCACAAAGAGAATCAAAAAAAATACAACTAGATTATCAAAAAAGAGCTGAAAAGCTTAGACAGATAAGAGATGATGAAAGTAGAAGTATAGAAGAAAGAATAAAGGCAAATGAAGCTTTAGGGAAAGTATTGAAAGAACAAGCAAATGAAGAACTTAAAATAGCCAATCAGGCTTTATCAGTAGCCGAAAAAAGAATAAAATTAGAAGGTAAAACAAGTGACAACTTAGATAAGAGAGCTGAGGCGTTAACAAAAATCTCAGACATACAAGAAAGAATAACAGGTCAGGAATCTGAACAACTTGCAAACCTTAATTCTTTACGAAAAGAAGCGGCGGACAAACAAAAGGCTAATTACGATGCTCAAAAAGCTCAACCAGAAAAAGAAATAGCAAGCAGAAAAGAGGCTACCGATGCTTTAGTAGCTGCATTTCAAAATGAAATTGAACTATACAAAAAACAGAATCAGTCAAAACTTGACATATCCAGAGCGTGGACAAAAGAAGAGGTTGCACTTGAAGAACAAAGGCTGAAAGAAATATATGACAGAGAAGTTGAGGAACTTGACAAAGAACTTTTTTTACAGCCTGAAAGAATAGGTGAAATAAATCAAGCTAAACTTGACCTTGAGAGTAAATATCAAACAAACATAACCAATTTGCGAGAAACATATCGGGCAAAGGAGTTTGAACGCTTGCAAATAGATTTTGAAAACCAACAGGCAGCCGTTGAAGACAACCTTTTTAAACAGTTTGAAGCACAAAAGGCGGCATTAGATAGGAATAGACAATTAGAAATTCAGGCAGCGCAAAAGACCGGGGCGGATGTAAAACTGATAAATGCAAAATATAATCAGGCCGAATTACAGATGGAAAAAGCCAAACAGGCTGCTAAACTTGCTTTAGTTTCCAACTTTGCTGGAAATGTAGCCGCTTTATTTGGAGAAAATACTAAGTTAGGCAAAATAGCCGCTTCAGCTCAAACTGCTGTAAATACTATACAAGGGGCGCAAAGTGCTTACGCCGCCGCTCAAATTTTACCTCCTCCAGCTGGTCCAATAGTAGGGGCTGCTAATGCCGCTTTAGTTATTGCCGGTGGAGTTAAAGCTGTAAAGGATATTTGGGCTACAAAAACAAATTTACCGGGCGACACTGGAGGCGGTGGAGATACAAGCATACAAGCCACAACGGGGGGAAGTAGTTCAACTGCTGTCACTACTCAAGCCGTAACTGGTTCTGTTAATCCTGAGATTGGACAAGGCATAGTTTCAAGAACGGTAACAGATACAACAAGTCAAATAGCGAGCGGAGTTGAACAAGGTATGAACGCGGCTACAACTCGACCTGTATTAGTAGTTGAAGAAGTAACAAGCAAGCAATTACAAAAGCAAGGCAATTCAACAACTCAGAATTTATAAAAAAAAGAATAAAAGATTTTAATATCTGAATATATTTTATATAACTTTACAAAAAAAATAATATGGAAACATATTTACTTCCTGTAGTAGGTGTAATAGGTGAAGATTTTAGATATACAGACCTTTTGTTGCATCTACAAATGTCTGCAAAATACCCTTGTTTAAAGATTGTAATTGATAGCCCTGGTGGATATATTGATGAAGGCGACAAAATGATGCAAGCTATAAAAGCAACTGGCAAAGAAATTATTACCCAAAATTCAGGGGATATAATGAGTAAAGCAGTTGACATTTTTTTATTGGCCACAAAAGAAAATCGTTTTTTCAATCCTGAAAAAGGAAAATTTCTTATTCATAACCCTTGGACTGAAATGGAAGGAGAAGGCGATGCTCTTATTCAAGCCGGGAAAGAACTTAAGAAATTAGAAAGTGAAACTGCTCAAAGATATGCTGAAGCAACTGGAAGTGATGTTAACATTATATCTCAATTCATGGCCGAAAATATCCCTTTAACGGTTGAACAAATTGAGCATTTAGGTTTTGCGAATATCGTACGCCCGCAAATAAAAGCGGTTGCATTGTTTAATTATAAAAAAAGTAAAATGGACGAAAAAGTTTTTGAAGAAAAGATGAATGCTTTTGAAGCGTTGATGCTTAAAATCGGGACTGCTATAGATAAAATTTTGCCCCGTGCAAAGTCTCTAGTTGTTTCCGATGTTAACGGTACTGAATTAGATTTTGGTGCTGAAATTACAGACCCATCACAGATACAAGTTGGAGTTAGTGCTACAGTAGGTGGTGCACCTGCCAACGGAAAGTATGCTATGCCTGATGGTTCGACTTTAGTTTTTGAAAATGGAAGTTTGATGGAAATAATGCCAGCTGGGGGTGACATGGAAGCTTTGAAAGCAGAAAATGAACGCCTGAAAGCAGAGTTAGAACAAATGAAAGCTTCAAACACTCAACTTGAGGCAAGTGCAAAAGAATTACAGGTAAATGTAAATGCATTGGCTCAACAGGTGACAGAACTTAAAAAAGCTTACAAGCCTATGAGTATGTCGCCAAATACTCCT
>CAZLZR010000133.1:0-6995 GCA_964564015.1 uncultured Acetivibrio sp. | reverse complement strand
TTTAGAGCATCAACTTCCTTTTGAAAATGAGAAATAGGATCCTCAATGCCTTTCTCCTTCCAGCTTTCAACAGATCCAAGAGATTTGAAGCATTTATGGGCAGTGCCTTTCTTATCGTGACTGTAAAAGCTCTCGTCAATAGATAGGTAAGTACGGCCTTTCAGTTTTGTCTTTTTTAGATAATATGCCATGAAACACCCGCCTTTAATTAACGCCACTAACGCCATTATTATATCACATAATAAAATATTTTTCAAGTGTTTTGAGCAATAAAAAAAACCTTATTTTTAGGCTTGTGTAAGGAATTAATTATAAATTTGTTCCTAAAGTTTTATGGTGCTAACTTCTAAAGACGGGGTTCTTAGTGGGAAAGGGGGTTGTAAAACCTCTGACCTACCCGACTGGATGTAATATCGGCATGTAATAGAAAGGCTTTGATGGTCTTTGTTATAATGGTGACCAATTATAAAATATAGGGTATAATAGTATTATTAAAAATGAAATATTTATTTGGAGATGATAGAGAATGAGTTTAGCAGAAAAACTTATTAAGGATTTTGAACAATTGTCAGAAGATAAGAAGAAGGAAGTAATTGATTTTGTAGAGTTTCTTAAAATAAAGGGAAAAAAAGAAAAAATAGGATTAATGGATTTTGTTATTGATGAGAATGAGGAAGCGTTAAAGGAGCTTGCAAAATAATGAAGTTTATTGATTTTGAGGAATTAGAGTTTTTTCATAATCGAATTTGGGTTAGGTGTTGCAACAGGTGAGTACAATGAAGAATTTATAAAAGAATGGATTGAGAATAAAATGGTGAAAAAGGCATAGGCCTTTTTTCTATATAAATGCCTATACTACATCTAACAATCCTTCTCCGTGAAAGCTGCGTGGGTAAGAGCAAGAAGGAATTCTATGTAGTAGCTTCATGTAGCAGGTCTCCGCTACATCCTCTCACGGGTGCAGTTGCACGCTAACGTGGGTCATCCTCACGGGACCGTTCGAGGACGTCGGAGACAGAAAGACGTTAAAAGTTGAAGAATTTCTGAAAGAAAGCAAATGAACGCATTAGCGTGTGCACCTACTGACAACCTAATATGTTGGTCAAAGATATTTATGATACAGAAGCTGGAACACCGCAAGGTGGGATAATTTTGCTATGTTTATGTAATCTGGCTCTAAATGGTATTGAGGAGATCCTTTTATCTAAATTCAAAGTAAGACAGGTAAATTGGAAAAGCTTTCATCCAACCTAAGATACAAGGATGGGCAAATTATCACAGGCATAAAGCATCTAAGGAGTTGATAAAATGTATTTGCAGGAAATAAATAAAGATTATCGTGATGCCGTAAATCAAATATTAAAGGATGAATGGCATTGCCCTCCTTCAATTTCTAAAGGCAAAGTAATTGATACAACAATTTTACCTGGATTTCTCATTATTGAAGATGAAGTAATTAAAGGGGTTGTAACATTTAATATTGCGAATGAGGAATGTGAGATTGTAACGCTTAATAGTTTTGAAGAAAATAGAGGAATTGGAACGACTTTAATAAAAGCAGTTCTTGATGCTGCTCAAAAAGAAAATTGTAAACGGCTATGGTTGATAACAACTAATGATGATATAAATGCAATAAGGTTTTATCAGAAAAAAGGTTTTGATTTAAAAGCAGCTCATATAAATGCTATTGAATTATCACGAAAGCTAAAGCCAAGTATTCCGTTTATTGGAATGGACAACATTCCAATAAAGCACGAGATAGAGTTTGAAATAATACTCAGAAAATAGCCAGATTAGAGTTGAGTTGTAGCACTTCACTTATACAATGTGCATTTGAATTAAGTAAGGATTATCCGGAAGTTTTTATAAAGAGCCTCCCATCCGTGGTCGGCGCTGGCTTCGCGGGGAATCAAACTATCGCACAACAAAGCATCTCACGTAAAGGGCACAGCATTAAGCAGAGCTAATGAGGGTCATCTCAGGTGGTCATCCTGCCACATATCTTATGAAAGGATACTTGTATGATAAAAAAATTTGATGTAAATGATTTGAATGAATGTGCAAAATTTCTGTTTAATCATGCACATGGTCAAACAAAAATGTAAAGGCTAAAACGACGACGCTATAAGAAGCTCCATTGGAAGTCCAGTTCGTCGTTATTTATAGAAATGTAATCAATAAGAGATTTGACAAATAGTCGTTGTTCATCAAGTGTTCCTTTTGTAAATACGTATTTTGAATTTGAAAACATATCTCTGATTTCTTCAATACTAACCTTGGCTTTCGTATCATCCGGACTCTTTAAAAGCGTATCCCGCTCTTTTTTGAGGTTATCTATTCTTTCGGAAATCTGATTAATTGTAAGATTCCCGATTTGATAAAGGTCTATAATTCTATTAATTTGTCTGTCAATTTCATTAATACGTTGATTAATTGCATCCGGGTAGGGTAATGGTTTCATATTTTTCTCGCTTTTAAAAAAGGCTTTGTCAAAATCAAGGTTTAGGATTTCATTCCTTACCAATTCATCAAGCTCCTTTATTGGCCACTTTTTGTTTTTGCAATTGGGATCTTTGATTTTTCTCTTATCTGTTTTTCCACGAGAATAGCATGTATAAAAACCATGGTTACCACAAAAACCTGCGTTGCAAATACCACAGATCAGAAGACCTGTAAGCAAATTATTCGACCTGAAAGGATTTATCTGAGGCATAGTTTTTGAGTTTTCTCTATCAGAGCTATTGAGGAGTTTCTGCGCTAAATAAAAGGTTTCTTCTGAAATAATCGGTTTGTGATTTCCGTTATACTCAAAACCTTTAAATTTTACTTTTCCAATATAGGTACAGTTCCTGAGAATATTTAAAACAAGGGAATGACTTTTCCAATTGCCGTACTTATTTGTATAATGCTCACTCATATAGGCTCTTATAGAATTAATGCTTTGACCTTTTAGAAATCTTTCAAATACCTCTCTTACTTGCATGGCCTCATACTCATTTACAACCAGATTACCGTCAACGTAATTGTACCCAGTTGGTGGTGTGGGGCCTCCATGATAGTAACCGTTTTTTGCACGGCCAATCCTTCCCATAGTAAACCGTTCTGTTATCTGGTCTTTTTCCAGTTGTGCAAATACGGCCAAAATTCCAATCATTGCACGACCAAATGGGGTGGAGGTATCGAAATTCTCGCTAATAGAAACAAAGTCTATATTTTTTTTTAAGAATTCATCTTCAATTAAGGTTAGTGTATCTTTTTGAGATCTGCTCAATCGGTCAAGTTTATAAACAACAACCATATCAATCAATTTCTGGTCAATGTCATAAAGCACTTGCTTTAAAGCCGGCCGGTTTGTATTTCCACCGGAATAACCGGCATCGGTGTAGAACTTATAAATATGCCAGTCTTTTGCTTTGCAATATGCTTTTAGACGTTCTGTTTGTTCTTCTATACTGTAGTTTTCTATTTGATTATCGGTACTAACCCTAACATAACAAGCAACTCTTTTCATGATTATCTCCTGCATAATTAAATAGGGTTTCAAAGCTGGAACAGTTTTATTTAGGAGTTGTACAGCTTTGAACTAAAAAAATTATGCCTTAACCTTTTCGTACCTGGCTAGAATTTGGTAGGCTACTATAGTTCTGTCATTGATAGGTACTTTATAACCTTTCATAGATTCTCTGATTTCTCCGTTGGCAAGATGATGTGTTATTTTGATGGTAGAATTATTTGATGATTTTTTTTCCATGTGCAGCATCTCCCCTTCACTAAATGTTATGTCAGATTGGTTGTACTTATTGCATAATTAAGATAGAAAACTATAAATCGGATTTTATAGACAACCAGTTTTCAAGAGATATAAATTAAATTCATTAAGGTTTTATAATAATTATGATGAAGTTGTTGTAATAAAACCTGGAGGCGCTGTTTTATGCCACAAATCAGGCCGGTGTCAGATTTGAGAAATAATTTTGCTGATATTTCAAAGGCTGTTCATGAATCCACTGAACCAGTAGTTCTAACAAAAAATGACTATGCAGATATGGTTGTTATGAGTTATGAAGCTTTTGAAAAGTTTCAATTTGAAAGTGAGGTTTATTTAAAGCTTAAGGAAGCAGAGGTGCAAGCAAAGCAAAAAAATAATCGATTTACTAATAATGTTGGCTGCACTCCACTAGTAAATGTCCTTAAACACCTATCAAGGTGTTTATTTTTGCAAGAGTCAAAAAAATGGAGAGTATCAATAATGAAAAAGGAAGCAAAAAACATGGCGGCAATTATGAAACAGCATACGATGCTGCTATAGCTGCTGACTTTCTGGCAATAACAAAATTGGTTATAACATTGATTTGCAAGAAGTGCACTTCTAGAGATATATTAGGTTAATGGCTTGCATTCTTTGTTCAACTTTATTGGAAATTATGATAAAATTACTGTAGGTAATGGACTTATACTATTAATGCTGAATATTACGTTGAAAATAAACACCGTTGTAATATGTGAGGTTAAAGTGTCAAATCTGGTGCGTAATATTCATAAAGCTAAGCATGATTTGTAAATAAGAAAAGTCAAACTATAGCTGCATAGACGAAAAAATTTAAGATAATGCAAGAGAAACTATTGCATATACGTAATTGGTACGTATATGGCATGTGTATATGAAATTAAAACGACGTACTACAGCATTTAATATGAAGTGTACTGATGTAGGCATATTATACTCTGCTATATGCTCAACTTCATATACAATCTTAAGAGTTATATGAAATGGGGGCGTAAGGCACCGATTTCTTGAGTTTGCGAAGGTGTGGCTTTGTAGCATCAAAAGAAATTGAGAGGGGATATGTATTATGAAAAAGAGGATGTCATTAATAGGTGGTATAGTTGTATTGATAATCCCGGTTTGTGTTGTTTATAATATGTTTTATTCCAATGTAGACTTTGAATATGAGTATGATGGAATAGTAACCTTTTCTGATATGACTTCAGAACATTATAAGGAGTTTATAAAAAAGGATGCATATATTTTTAATTCTAAGGAAGCATGGGAAGGTTTTGTGAGAAATCTTGGTATTACAAATGATGGACAGATTCCAGATATAAATGTTGATAATGAGTCTGTATTACTTGTTCACGCACCTTTATCCATTGAAAAGGGTGGGATTCTTTATTCCATAGAGACAATTAGGAAAAATTTGTTTGATATAAAAATAACATTGAAACAAAAGGGTACGGCGTCCGATTTAAAAGGATTTGAAGAGAATTCAAAACCCGAAAATTTTATGATTTACAAAATGAAACTGGGTGTGTTTAGGGAAATTTATGAGCCATATATAGAGATAGAGTAGATTTCCAGAGTGTTTTTTGATGTATAGAAATTGGTTATTTGATATGTAGAACAAGTCCATTTGCGAAAAGGGCAAAGCATGGAGAATGCCTTCGGAGTAAGAGCATGCGGGTCATCCTGCTTGCATCGATTCATCGGAGCCGCAAATGAGCGACGTTCTTTGACATTGGAGGATAACTGCGCATTCATGCGCCGGTTTTGAAAGCAAGGCTTTGGAGATTTATGTAGTAAATTACATGTGTTTTATATTGATTATTATCAAATATGTAATAATAAATTAAATTGAGGTGTGTTATAAAATGAACTTGGTTTTTCATACAGTATTTAGTGTTTCTACTTCACCGATATATGCAAAAAAAATAGTTAAAACTGACAAGTCTTTAAAATATTTAGGATTAGGTTTTATAAGTAACATAATCATGCATGGATTTATGGATTTAGTCCCACATAACTATCCTGTTACCACAATGGTTGATATTTCTATTTCATTTGCATTCTTCTTGTTATCAATAATATTTGTAAAAAGAGAATTTCTAACCCCAGTTTTTTTCTGTTTTTTGGGAGGAGTATTGCCTGATCTTATAGATAAGGGATTTTTTCGAATACTAAGAATTAATAACATTAAGCTGTTTCCATGGCATTGGACTAATGTTATTAACTTCTTTTATAAATGGTATTTTGATCATACATGGCTTTTTATAACATCTAATATTATAGCAATTGTGGTATCTGTATGCTTATTGTGGATTAACAGAAGATTTATATTTGAATATATGTTAAAATACACCAATAGGGATTAAGGGAAATACAAAGTAAGCAAAATTGGATTTAGTTCGAGCCATTTAAATTTAGACTAAGTAAGCATATATCGATACTTTTTGAGACCGTAGTATCCGTGATGCTCTTGCTTCGCAGATCCTCCCACGACGTAGAACAATCCATCTAGCGCAAAGGGCACGGAGGGAATGAGCATGAAGAAGGTCTGCGCGGGATTATCATGAAGTACGCGTGTCCACAGTGTTTCTCGGGTGCGGTCGCATGCTGACGCGTGTTATGGAACAGCCGTTAAGGCTGTGAATCTAATGAAGTGAAAGTCTCCTGTCATCAATTGAAAAGAATAAAATGGTGAAACAGGAAGATTTGATAAGGTAGCTCAATCCTAAAATACAAGGATGGGCAAATTATCACAGGCATAAAGTATCAAAGGAAGCATACGGTTAAGTTGATAATCAGATATTCCTAAAGATATGGCAGTGGTGTTGCAGGAGACATCCGAAGAATTAGCTGTTAGGGGTGAAGATGTAGAAATAGTATATACAGATGGTAAAAATAAAGATTTTATTGAATTATGTAGATTGTTAGATGAGAACCTTGATGAAATTGTCGGTGGAGAAAAACAAAGAAAGCAATATGCTCAGTATAATGCATTAGAAGATATAAATGATGTTGTATTATTTTATAATGATAAGACTGCAGTTGGTTGTGCAAGTTTTAAATTTTATGATGAGGGCATTGCTGAGGTTAAAAGGGTATTTGTTCGCAAAGAATATCGAGGAAAAGGAATATCAAAACAATTGATGAGTTGTTTAGAAGCAGGTCTTATGCACTTGATGTAATTTGATACCAAAAATTTTCTAAGAAAATG
>CAZLZR010000132.1:0-7152 GCA_964564015.1 uncultured Acetivibrio sp. | reverse complement strand
TAAGTTTTATGGAAAATCTATTATTTAAGTGAATTTTGTATTATAATGATAAAAAAATAGGTTTAGTTATTAAAGGGAGTATAAAATGAAAGACAAAATTTCGGTTTTAATTGCGGATGATAATCTGGAATTTGCAGAATTATTAAAAGACTATATGGATCAATATGATGATATAAGTGTTTCAGGTATTGCTAAAGACGGATTGCAGGCTTTGGAAATGATTGAGACAATCAAACCTGATGTTGTGGTGCTTGATATTATTATGCCTAATATTGATGGAATAGGTGTTTTAGAAAAGCTGGCAACACAGCAAATGGAACGGAGGCCACTTTTCATAATGTTATCTGCAATAGGTCAGGATGTTTTTATTCAGAGAGCGGTTTCATTAGGAGCTGAATATTACATAATAAAGCCTTTTGATGTTGAAGTTTTAGTTATGCGAATAAGGCAGTTATATGAGGAAAAGTACTTGTCGGCGTTTTCATACAGAACAGTGAACAAGAATATGGAGTTTTCAAATGCGGATGCTTTAGACCGCACTTACGATATTGAAGTTGAAGTTACAAATCTGATGCATGAGGTTGGAATACCTCCGCATATGGCAGGATACCAGTACCTGAGGGAAGCGATCGTACTTACGGTGAAAAACTCAAAGATGTTCAGTTCAATAACAAAGAGTTTGTATCCTGCTGTTGCTGAGAAATTTAATACTACATCTCAGAAAGTAGAGCGAGCAATAAGAAATGCCATTGAAAGCGCATGGGCTAGAGGAAATCTGGATACAATAGATTCTTTGTTTGGATATACAATAAACTATACAAAGGGTAAACCCACAAACTCAGAGTGTATTGCAATGATGGCAGATAAGATAAGAATTTCCATGGGAATCAGATAAATATTAAAGTCCTGTCTAGTGCTAGACAGGACTTTAATATTTATCAATAATATTTATTACTTTTTATTAATAATATCTTTTAAGCCTTTACCTGCTTTAAATACAGGAGCTTTTGATGCAGGAATTGTGATTTCTTTTTTAGTCTGTGGGTTTCTTCCCTTCCTAGCAGCCCTATTCCTCACTTCAAAAGTACCAAAACCAACAAGTACAACTTTATCGCCTTTTTCAAGAGTTTCTTCAACTGATGCGATTAAAGCGTTTAATGCAGCTTCACTGTTCTTTTTGTTTAAACCCGATTTAGTAGCAATTGAGTTTACCAATTCTGTTTTGTTCATGTACACAACCTCCTATATTTGGAATTCGACAATATTTTATAATGAAAATGGCGGAAAGTCAAGCTATTCCTGATAAATTAGTGTTTTGAAGCAACTTTTTTTAGTTATTTATATTTTTTTCTTGATAAATAGTTTAATTATGTGTATAATATATCGAAAATTTATTATATCTATGTGATAACGGAAGAATTAATGACAAATTAGTTGGAAGAATATAAAAAGAGTGATGCTCATAAATCACTCTTTTTAATGCCTAAGAAAGTGCATTTCTTTCTGGAATCAAAAAAGTCTACCTAAAGGCTTTTCGCTGCAGAGAAATACCCTGACTTTAAATCAGCGAAGCCGACTTTTTTAATGCCTAAGAAAGTGCATCTCTTTCTGGCATCAAAAAAGTCTACCCAAAGGCTTTTCGCTACAGAGAAATACCCTAACTTTAATTCGGCGAAGCCGACTTTTTTACAATCTTCATTAAAATTAAAAGATGTATTTAACAAAAAATGTTGCCAATATTGAACATGATAAAGATTTTACATCGAGTTTCAATTTTCTTGATTTATTATCGTAAAATCCAATTTGTCCTTGTACAATCATTTTCACGATTTATACAACATGACAGAATTCGATTTTTTTGTACAAAAGTATATTTGATATAGTGTCAGATCTCCAAACCGAACATCATATTTCTTCTTGAGGTACAATTTTTATTTCTACATTTTTGAGTAGATTGTTAAGTTCATTAAAAAAGTTATTTTCCTTGTGATCGTTAGGGGACTCGCCCATTACTATATAAGAAATCCTTTTTTCCCTAACGAATGTAACGATAGTCTCAACAATATTGTCTGATTTTAGTACCGATAAATCAGCTCCAACAGACTTAGAAATCCTAAACAGGTAGTCGAGTGCCTCGCCTTCCTTGATGTTATCTAAGAAATTCCATGCGTTTTTTGCAACGTGAATAACGAAAAGTTCACCTTTAAGATCATCTTTCAGTATTGCGGCTTTTCTGATCAATCTTTCACAGGTTTTCTGTTGAGTAACGCACACTAAAATGTTTTTAGGAGAATCCAAACTAAAAAACCCCTTTCATATAAATGAACTGCCAAAAATCAAGTGTTTAACGAACATAATAAAAATCCATTGAACATATTAGCACAATTGCATAGTTTAGTAAAGTTTTAATAAATTTACTCAATTTCTTAAAACGAGGTTTCAGATATAATGGTCTTTATAAAACATAAAAGCTTGAACAAACCAGAGATATTAGATTGTGAAATAAAATCATCTCTAATATCAATTATAACAGAATATCCAAATCTATGTGTTAACAATTTTTGAATTTTAAATAAGTTTTTTTCGGTATAGGTAAAGTATTCTTTTCATACAACCAAGTTTTTAGTATACTATTTAGGTAATCAACTTTAAATTCTATTTTTTAGCGGTATATGCAAAATAGAATTGACTTAAGCTCTGGTTATTTGTAGTGTTACTGTGTTTTAATGCAAAAGAGAGACGGGGGTAAATATGAGAGATATAAATACCGATTCAATAACTGAAGTGGTGGAAAAACTATGCAAGAGTGCGAATTATTATTTGAATGAGGATATTTTGAAGGGTATAAAGAGCGCACGTGAAGTTGAAGAGTCAGAAACTGGCAAAGACATACTGAATAAACTTATCGAAAATGCTGGAATTGCAAAAGAAAAAGGGGTTGCTATATGCCAGGATACAGGTATGACTGTTATATTTGTTGATATAGGGCAGGATGTTCATATAACAGGAGGAAGCCTGACAGAGGCTATAAACGAAGGCGTAAGAAGAGGTTATGAGAATGGATACCTTAGAAAATCTGTTGTAAAAGATCCTATAGATAGGGTTAATACGAAAGACAACACGCCTGCAGTGATACATTATAATATTGTAGAGGGAGATAAGCTGAAAATCACTGTTGCGCCTAAGGGGTTTGGAAGTGAAAATATGAGTGCCCTGAAGATGTTAAAACCGGCTGATGGGTTGGATGGGGTTAAAAAGTTTGTTATTGATACAGTTGATAATGCCGGTCCTAATCCATGTCCTCCTATAATAGTGGGTGTTGGCATTGGGGGAACCATGGAAAAGGCGGCTTTGCTGGCCAAAAAAGCCCTTTTAAGGCCAATTGACCAAAAAAGCAATATTGAATACGTAAGTGATCTTGAGTCTCAATTGCTAAGTGATATAAACAAGCTGGGGATAGGCCCGTCAGGTCTTGGAGGAAGGACTACAGCTCTGGCTGTTAATATCGAAGTTTATCCTACTCATATTGCTGGGCTTCCTGTTGCTGTCAATATTAATTGTCATGCAACAAGGCATGCTGAAGCAGAATTATAGGGATAAAAATGTATAGGAGGGATAACATTGTTTTATAATCTGGAAGTACCTTTGAGTAAGGATGAGTTAAAAAAGCTTAAAGCAGGTGATATAGTAAAAATCAGTGGTACAATATATACAGCAAGAGATGCCGCCCATAAAAGGATGATAGGCATGCTGGAAGATGGAAAAGATCTTCCTTTTGACATAAGGGATCAGGTAATATATTATGTTGGTCCATGCCCGGCAAAACCAGGAGAGATTATAGGATCAGCCGGACCAACTACCAGCGGACGTGTGGATGCCTATACCCCCAAGCTTATTGAATTGGGGCTAAGTGGAATGATAGGTAAGGGGCTTAGGGGCAACGATGTAGTAGAAGCTATGAAGAAGTATGGCGCAGTTTATTTTGGTGCTATTGGAGGCGCAGGAGCATTAATAGCAAAGAGTATAATAAACGAAGAAATAGTTGCATTTCCAGACCTTGGGACGGAAGCTATCAGAAAATTGACAGTTAATGATTTTCCCGTAACCGTTATAATTGACAGCTTTGGGAATAACCTTTATGAAACCGGAAAGAAATTGTTTAGACAAACTGTTTAATAGGGTATATATTTAACGTTGAGTAGTGTATAATAAACACTGGTGATTCATAACACAGTTTTTGTTTTATGTACGTGGGAACATAAATAGAAAAAGTGCACTTTTGTTTTTGAAGTGAAAAAATGCGCTTACTACATGTTTCTACTGTTTGTTAAGATGATTTCTGTTTTAGGACACTAGTAATTTTAATACAGGAGGTAAAATAATATGACCAAAATTACGCCGGATATGATAATATCAGAGGTATTAGGTATTGATAGGGGTACCGCACCTATATTTCTAAATAATGGAATGCACTGTCTGGGCTGTCCGTCTTCATCTGGAGAGAGTATTGAAGACGCATGTGCAATTCATGGTATAGATGCTGAAAAACTTGTTAAAGAACTTAACGAGTATTTTGCAAAAAAAGAACAGGCATAAATATTTATCAGGAAGCATTGGATTTGTTTGCTAAAATAAGACGCTTAAAGGTGTCTTATTTTTATTATTTCATCTTTCTACGTGGATTTAAAGTGACAATATCGGAAGGGCTATATATCAAAAAACGAACATTTATATTAAAATCGAGATTAATGTTCGGAAAAGTTATTGTGTTTTTATAGATATATGGTATAATAATTAACGAAAGGTTTATGTTGTATTTGGCTTGTTTTACAGTTATAATTTAAATGTTGTTAAAAATAAGGAAATATGCAGTACCATTAAGAACTATTATTTGTGGTCTGACTTCCGGAATAGGGGGAATGGTAGAATGGCTACCAGAGTAGTAATAGGCACACAATGGGGAGATGAGGGAAAAGGTAAGTATATTGATATGCTGGCTCAAACCTCAGATGTGGTAGTACGTTTTTCAGGCGGCAACAATGCAGGACATACTATAGTTGCAAATGGAGTTAAATATGCGTTGCACCTTATACCATCAGGTATTCTGCATGATAGTAAAACCTGTATAATTGGAAACGGGGTAGTTGTCGATCCGGACGTTTTGTTAAAAGAAATGAAAGAGCTTTCTGATAAAGGAATTAGTACTGATAAACTTTTTATTAGTGATAGAGCTCACGTGATAATGCCTTATCATAGAATTATTGATGAGCTTCAGGAGAAGTTCAGAGGAGAAAACTCAATAGGAACGACAAAAAGAGGTATAGGGCCTGCATATGCTGATAAAACCGAAAGGTCCGGGATAAGAATGTGTGACTTGATAGACGAAGAACTTTTTGTTAAAAAAGTAAATGAGAATGTTGCTATTAAGAATCTTATAATAGAAAAAGTATATGGTGGTCAGGCAATTAATGCTGATGAAGTTATTTCAGAGTACTTAAACTATGCTCAAATGTTAAGGCCTCATGTTATAGATGCCAATAGTGTACTTTTCAACGAAATGGAAGCTGGGAAAAGTATTTTGTTTGAAGGTGCTCAAGCGACTTTTCTGGATTTGGATTTTGGAACATACCCATATGTTACATCGTCCAACCCTGTAGCCGGTGGAGTATGTACGGGTGCAGGAATAGGTCCTGTATATATTGATGAGGTTTATGGTGTGTTAAAAGCATATACTTCAAGAGTTGGAGCCGGGCCGTTTCCAACTGAGCAGGATAACGAAATAGGGGATACAATAAGAGAGCTTGGATGGGAGTATGGTACAACCACTGGGAGGCCTAGGCGTTGCGGATGGCTTGATCTTGTTATGATAAGATATGCTGCAAGGGTTAATGGTTTGACAGGGCTTGCTATAAACCATGTGGATACTATAGGAAAGATTCCAAAGATCAAACTGTGCGTTGCATATAAAAAAGACGGTAAGGAAATAAAGTCTTTCCCGGCCAGTTTGAAAGAGCTTGCTAAGTGTGAGCCTGTCTATGAAGAATTTGATGGATGGAATGAGGATATTTCAGGTGTTAGAAACTACAATGATTTGCCTGGGAATGCAAAGAAGTACCTTGAAAGAATTGAAGAGCTTGTAGGCGTAAAAATAAAGCTAATAGGGGTAGGAAAAGAAAGAGAACAGACAATAGTGGTGTGAAATTGTCTGTGATAAAGTTTTAATAGATATATTTATAGTTGTTATTCATATTAACCGGGTTTCTCATTGGGATACCCGGTTTTATGTGAGCCTATGTTTGATACTATTGAGAGCATTTCTAAGAAAGCTTGTAATAGATAAAAAGTGAGTTTGATAAAATTTTTATATAATTAATTAAAAATTAGTTGACAAGACCCGAGGGCTGATGTAATATATATAATTGTGTGGCGGGAAGTTAATCCATGGGCCATTAGCTCAGTTGGCAGAGCACTTGACTTTTAATCAAGGTGTCCCGCGTTCGAGTCGCGGATGGCTCACCAAAATAAGAAAAGACCTTGCATTTTATGTGAATGCAAGGTCTTTTCTCATTTTGTACAAATTTGAACCCGATGCATCAATGCATACTTATGGATGTTATTCCCAGCAGGCAAAAATGCAAATTGGAATGATAAATAGACAAGTAGAAGAAATGTTGGTTCCATTAATTATTATTTTATAGGGAATGTTATTGGAGTTGAACCAAGTGATGATATGCTTAAAAAGCAAAATGTACTCAAATCATGGTTTATATTATCGAAACAAGGTTAAGTTATAATGTTTTGACAATAGTTTTAATATTTGCGATTTCAATAAGTATAGGAAATTATACTTAAGCACAATTGCCGGAGTGTAGAAAGTTATTCAAATGGTATATAAATACCGTGAAATTACTATTAGTCAAATTGCCATATCCTTAGGGAAATAAGGCTTTTGAGTGGATTTCCAATGGAATACTAAAATGGGTATAAAATTCTACAAAATTTTTTTAAAATTATGCTTGACTTTTTGTCCAGTTCTGGTTAGAATATATTTTGTCGGTTGACGCAAGCAGTGAAATAAAGCGAGCCGAAGATGTTTATGGCCCATTGGTCAAGCGGTTAAGACACCGCCCTTTCACGGCGGCTACAGGGGTT
>CAZLZR010000131.1:0-7192 GCA_964564015.1 uncultured Acetivibrio sp. | reverse complement strand
ATCTGGTGACAGACTTGTAATGTATTCAGGTGAGATACTTGAGGTAAAGGAAGCGCATGTTGAGTATCTTGATAAGCCAATAAAAGTGTATAATTTTGAGGTGGAGGACTGGCATACATACTTTGTATCGGAGTATAATGTATTTGTACATAATGCTGAATGTGGTGGTAATGGGGGAAGTAATAATCTTAGTAGAAAACAATTATCACAGATTGAAAAGTTGAGAAATGGAAAAGATGTTTCTGTAAGAACTGTTGAGGAAGCTAGAGATTTATTGGATGCTATGCCTGATGTACAAGCTCCTCCACTAGATCGTATGAACCCTGAGTTTAGAGATCCAAAAGGAACATATAGAGGTGATTTGATTAATAAAAATGATCCCGAAAGTTCTTATATACATGACCCTAATGTTGTAACGAAAAACCCTAATCATGCTAATTTTCCACATTATAATATTTACTTTAGAAGTGGGGAAAAGGCTGCAATACTAATTACAGGAGGTTGATAGTATGAATAAAGAGGAAATTTTAAGATATATAGAAATTGGAAAAAGTAAATCTGTTTCAGTAGATCGGCGTTTAATAGATCAATATCCTGGTATATTTAGAAATGTCATTATTAAACAGAATGCAAAGTTGCAAGTTGATTTCCTTGATAGGCATGCATTAGAAATAGATGAAGGAGAAATTTCATTGTATTTTTATTATGAAGACAATGATAAATTATTTAAAGCTGTAGAAGAATATATTGGAATTAGTATGGAACATTGGGTTAATTATACAAAATCGGAATGGTATCCTAAAACCCCAGAAATTGACTTAAACAGGTCATGGGAAAAGTTAAAATCAGATTTTGCAGATAAGAAACTTCATTTACCTGTAGGTTATAAAGAATATTCTATTCGTGACTTATATTGGGAAGCATTGGATAGTGGCGAAGTTAAGGTAAATGACCCAGATAACGTTTTTCGTGAATGGTTGGATAGAAAAATGAGTGAAGAGGATGAAATGTACGATGAAGATTAAGATGAGATAGTCAAAAATAAACTAGTTTATTGAATTTCATAAAATCTTAAAATGAAAACAGATTTTACTTAATTTAGCCTGCCGGATTCAGAGATGTTTCCGGCTTTTGTTTTATTCAAAATTACGTGAGTGTGGCAAGGAAGCTGTTTAACTGTAAGCTTGTTTTACGGAGGAAACTCTTATTTTACAACCACCAACGGTGTAGCGACAAAATACCGTATAGACAGTAATAGACTTGCACAGGTTATAGAGGAGCGTGATGGTAATGATAATCTGTTGGTATACTACACTTATAGAAATGACCTGATCAACCAGACAAGAAGCGGTGTAACAAGCTACTTCCAGTACGACGGACTTGGAAGCACAAGAAGGCTGACTGATGAAGATGGCAATGTAACTGATACATACGTTTATGATGCCTTCGGAAATATATTAAACAGAACCGGAACAACACAAAACAGCTACATGTTTGCAGGGGAACAATATGATGCAAACAGCGGCTTCTACTACCTGAGGGCAAGGTATATGAACCCAGCAATGGGCAACTTCATAACCATGGATCCGTACAGTGGAAGTTTGTATGATCCAACAAGCCTGCATAAGTATCTCTATGCAAATGCAAGCCCAGTGAACTTTATTGATCCGACAGGTTACTTCTCTATCCCGGAAATAATGGCATCTTTTGAAATTGATTCAGTAATAAGTGGTATAAGGTGTACTGCACTGTCAGCACTAAGGAATGCAGCTAAATTTGCACTTGCAGGAGCGCTTTTAGGAGGAAAAGATGCACAACTTGAAGGCAGCAGTATTGTAGAAGGAGTATTAAATGGTTCAATATCTGGTGCGGTCTTTGGAGCATTATGGACATTTTCTTCATTAAGACAACTGCTTGGGATAATGTGTGTTGAAGGTGGAATTGAGGGTGTTTCGGCTGCTTTAGAAAAAAAGAATTATGAACTTGCTGCATGGAGAGCTACAATATGCATTCTTTCAATAGTGTCATTAAAAAGTGAACTGTTTAATAAAAGTGCTAGTTTCAATAATAAGGGAACGATCGATACGAGTGGTGCAAATAGATCAGCAGAGTGGTCGTCAGGTTGGATAAAAGCATCATTAAATAAAGCTATTAGTAGACATGCTGGACCAAATTATACTTCATGGATTACAGACACAGGAAAAATAATATATGAAAACCCACTAACTGGTCGTCAAGTAGTTGTTGATCAAGCAGGAGGTTACTTCAGAATATTTCAACCTAAATCTATAGGAAGTACAAAAGGAACATATTTAAATCTATTGGGGAATGAAGTTTCTCCGGCATTTAAATCTAAAGGAGGCATTAAAAATATTAAGTTGATTAATTTTGGTAAAGACCTTTGGCAACAGTTTACTCATTTTTTAATTGAATAGAATAAATTATTACATATATATATGGGTACTAGGAGGAAATAATGCAAATTTCGGAAATGTTTAGAAGAGGGATAATAGTAGCGAAGAATAACCAATCTGAAATAGAATTATCTAGGTGGTTTATAGAAAAATCAATTTATGTTGAATATTTGCCAATAATTGACGATGCACTTTTTGTGAAACTATATAAAACGGGATTATTTAGTGATATTAACAAAATTAGTAATAGTAATATAGATGACTATGAAGAAGAGAAAGTTAGCTTTAATTATGTTCCTGAAATAAAAAAAGTAGTAACTAAATTATTAAAGGGAGAACTTGATACTGAAGTGAAAAGCTATTTAAGTGATTTTATTGAATTACTAAACTATGCTTATGAGTATAAGCGTGAAATATTTTTCATATTTTAATTGAGAAGAAGCTTAGAGTATTAGAATTTATCTTTGCGATGTACAATTCAATAAATACATATAAACCCGGGAACAATCCCGGCTTATACTGTTTAACGAAAATAAAAGTAAGTGTAGAAATAAGCAAGCTAAAAATATGACAATCTTTACATACTTACTTAAGAAGACAAACTCTGACAACAGCACAGTAGAGTATTTCTATAACTGAGTGTTGATTTATACAAAAGATGGGTACAAAGAGATAAAGGATATTGAAGTTGGTGATGAAGTATATTCTGAGAATCCTGAGACAGGAGAGCAGGGGTTAAAGAAAGTAATAAATGTTTTTGTAAAGGATATAAACGAGCTGGTACATCTGAAGGTAGGAGATCAGGAAATAAAAACAACCTTGGAGCATCCATTCTGGGTTGAAGAAACAGGGTGGGTTGATGCAGGGGAGTTGAAATCTGGTGACAGACTTGTAATGTATTCAGGTGAGATACTTGAGGTAATGGAAGCGTATGTTGAGTATCTTGACAAGCCGGTAAAGGTATATAATTTTGAGGTAGAGGACTGGCATACATACTTTGTATCGGAGTATAATGTACTTGTACATAATGCCGGATGCGGTGGCGCGGGAGGTACTTCTGAAGGAACAAATAGACCGCCTAATTTGTCACCTAAAAACGCTAAAAGAAATGGTGCATTTAGAGAGGCAAAAAGGAGAAATGGAATTCCTGTAAGTGAACAACCAAAGAAAGTTACACCGAATGTTGATAAAAGGGGTAATAGCCAACCAGGAAAGATTTATGAATTTGAAAACGGTGTAAAAATTCGAGATGATTCAGCAGGACATATTTTTAATGATAATCCAATACAAAATAGAGGTCCGCATTTTAATGATCCAGCAGGAAATCATTATGATTATTAGGAGAAGCGTATGAGAATATGGAATGAATATGAGGCTGATGTATATAAATATTATGAATGGTTTGTTGATAGAACAAAGGAGAATAACACTAGAGTGGAAATGAGTGTGTGCAGTATTAATGCATCTGGAATAAATAGTATTAATATCGCAAAGTTTATAGATATTTGTAGCAATCAAATAAAAAAAATGTTTATTAGTGATGCATTGAATAGTTATAAAGTCTATATGCTTGCAAATATAGAAGTTAGAAATCCATACTCAAAAGTAGAACAGTATCTGAAGGTTTGGAAAAGTATTGCAAAGAGCAACGATATTGAAGGATTTATTAAAGGTGAGGAAATGATAAATAAATCAGGGGACTTACTATTTTATACAAGTATTGCTGAAATTCCTCAAATATGCTTAGAAAAGGCAATTAAAATTGTTATATCAAATCCAGATAGATATACATTGTTTTTTAGTAAATCTGAGAAGGTGCTTTTTGGGGAATATGTAAATCATATGTTTGAAGACGCAATTCAGACGAATAATAATGGAATAATAGATTATTACAAATTTTCACTGGCATGCTATAAGGATGGAAATATAGCATTACGCTATGGTACAACCTTTACAGAGGTGGAGCTTGCATTGATTTATAATACTAAAGAAATAGATATATGCAATTGTTTTGAAATTTAAAACACTAAACTATGCTTATGAATATAAGAGGATTACCTAATGGGGTAAGATGGGATGTTCCCGGAACTTCAAATGGTAAAATGCTATTTAAACCTGAAAAAGATGTTAAAATGATTGAAGGAGAACTAATCTATACTAAAGATGATTTTTCTTTTGATTTTGAACCAAATAAAAGTGCTGATTACTCAGTACTAATCGGATATATAAACATAACTTTTGATTCTATTACCAAGACAGCTAGACAGATTTGGGGATGTAACCCATATCAAAGTTGGGAGAAAAAAGCATTAGGAGTACCAATTGCAAGACAAAGTGGACTTAGTATAGATGAAAAAATTGAGTCGGGTGATGTATTTAGATTGGTTGAAGCAGGAGAATGGAGAACTTACTTTGATGAAAGTAATGGTTGGATTTGTATTGGAAATAATTTGATTTCAACTTCGGATAATGTAATAGAATTTGCTAGAAATACAGTAATAGTACTGTGCAATTGTAAGATAAAGGCACTTTGGTTAAAACCAAAATTTTTATAGTTGTTGCTGACTTTAAACATGCGTGGTAGTACCAAGTAGCTCAGACATAGTGCTTACAGTTATTTCCTTTGATATAAGGTCAATATCATTTGCTTTCAGGTCTAAAGCTTCCGATGTACGAAGGCCTGCATAAGCCAAAATGGTTATAATGGCATAATCTTGTTTGCTATTGTTTTGTAATATCTTTTGCCGGAAGGCCTCTATATCCTGTTTCAAAATGTCCGTAGGACATGCAAATTGTTGTTGAATCTTAATATTATCCTTTTTTGATATTACAAGGCAGGAACAAAATTATCAGGACCACTTCAGGAAGCAATAAATAATGGCGAAATTATATTAAAGAATATTGGTCAGTAGTCTGGAGGTTGCAAATGGAAAGGCTGGATAAAGAAAAGCTAATTCAAGAGGTTAGAGAAAAAGGTGTTGAAATCACTAATATTAATGACTTAATGAAAATCAATAAGAAGTATAGGGACTTAGTTCCTATACTTCTGAAATACTTAATTGAAGTCACTGATGTTAATGATAAGGAATTCTTAGTAAGATGCCTAGGGGTAAAAGGCTTTTGTGAAGCTACTAAGCCACTAATTAATGAATTCTATAAATCAAACAATGTTACTTTTAAGTGGGCAATTGGCAATAGCCTATCAATTATTTCTGACATTGATTCTGTACCTGAACTGATAAGAATCGTACAGGAAAAGGAGCAGGGTATAGCACGACAGATGATAGTTGATGGTTTAGGGGCGTATAAAAGTGATGATGTTAAAGAAGTTTTAGTAAACTTACTAAGCGATGATGAAGTAGCTGGACACGCCATTTCAGGGATTTCAAAAACTGGAGATAAGGCTTTGATAAAACATATTGAACCATTCCTAACACATAAGGTTAAGTGGGTAAGAACTGAAGCAAGCAAAGCTATAAAAAAGCTTGAAAAAGCTTAATATATCAGGTCATACAGTTTCGGTTGATTGGCCTATCTTCTTGTTGTTGAAGTGAACATGTTGGACATGGGGACAGATACGTCGTCGATGCACAGTATGCATTTTTGCTTTTTCAAAGACGCAAATTACCTGAAGGAGAATGGATTGATAATGTACACATTAACGTGGAGGACCTAGAATAATGCTAGAAATTAAAGATTTTGTTTCATCAGATATTAATTCGCTATCGGAATGGCAACCGAAGTGTAATGAAGATATTTATTTTGTGCTTGAGATGGAAATAGGATATAAAAATACGGATTCCTCTGATATTTTTCAGGTAATAGTTGCATCACCTGAATCTATTAGATTTCGTGAAAAGCAGCTTCCAAACTGTATTCCAGAACGAAAGTATTTTATTGTACTTTCTTATAATTGGAGTAATATTGAAAAGGAGCTGACTAAAATTGTAGAAAGCTGTAGTTGTGAAAATTGGGAGGAGAGCGTTAGAAAATTGACTAAATATTTTTTATGGGAGTACGAAGATCATGAATACTTTGGCTGATACTCACTAAATATCTTAATGGTAACAAAGGGACAGGTAGAAACCACTGAAGAAGTGCTTGTTTTTCAATAATACAAACAAATTTATGCGGGTTTCAGACCTCAAATATCAGAAAAATGACTTTATCAGTAGTCTCTGACAGGTAAATCGTCCTACCTTATGAAAAAATAGTTTGACTTACATGAACGCCAGAAACCAACAAAAAGGGGAGTCTGGCGTTTTTTTAGTGCCTTTTTCTCCACTTATCTTTATTTCTCAATTCTCCAATATCCGCTATGTCATTGAAACACTAGTAATAAAGGCCACTGCAATTTCCCTTATAGTTATTCACATTATATCACCTTACCCCTAGACCTAGACATTACAGGATTCCACAACACTTCAAACAGCACCACAGCAGAATTCTAACTGAATCCAATCTATCAATCAAAATATTCCACATTTATACACAAACACAATATGAATCTATCCTCATAAATCGCACTAACAAGGGATTCAAAAATGCCAGCAATACAGCAATAATAACCCTTTTAAACCAATGGAATACTAATATAGAAATACAACACATACCATCATCACTAAATCACACCATTACAGGGTCTTACAACACCCTAAACAAGCACTAAAACAGTATTCCAACTGATCGCATGCTTGGCAACAGGGTAATAAGTTACAAATACGATAAGGCCGGAAACAGACTTGAAAAGAATGACAACGGGATAATAACCATTTATG
>CAZLZR010000130.1:0-7212 GCA_964564015.1 uncultured Acetivibrio sp. | reverse complement strand
GAAATTCTAAGATTAAACGAGAAAATACGAGCAATTAAAAGTTATTATAAGGAGGTTATAATGAATGAAAAAAAACAATGTAGTAGCAATAGCTTTATCTGTTAGTATGATGATATCAACTTTTGGATTAACAGCAAATGCATATGCAGCAAAGGGTAAATCAGATGAAAAACCTTATAAAATTCATTTGAAGCATGGAAAGTTGGAACCTGGTAATAAAAAAATAAAAAAGGAGGAGTGGTCAGTTGAAAAAGGAGACAAAACAAAACCGTATATAGTTGTTTTTAATAGTTCTATTACTGATGAAATGAAGGAAAATGTTGAAAAGGCAGGAGCTAAGCTTATAGAATATTTGCCGGACGATTCCTATCTTTGTCTTATTAGTCCTAAAAAAACAGATAGTCTATATAAAATAGAATCTGTAGCAGACGTTATAGAATATGAGCCGGAGTTTAAAATTGATCCGGAATTATCTAAAAAAATAACCGACGAAAATAAGGATACCGAAGTAGAAATAGCTGTATCAACATTTGATGAAGTAAAAACTGTGGAAGATGAAATTATTAAAAGCAGGGGCTCAATAATTTCTAAAAAGGAAAACTTGTTAATAGTAAATGTAAAATATAAAAATATTGAGAAAATATCAAAATACGATGCTGTTAAGTTTATAGAGGAAAATGTAAAGGAAGAATTGTTTAATGATATAGCTACTGGGATAATTGGATCAGAAACTGCTTTAAGTATTGGATATGAAGGTGAAGGAGAGATTGTATGTGTTGCCGATACCGGATTGGATAAAGGTAAACCAGGTTTGTCGAGTAATTCCATACATCAGGATTTTAGTGAACGAGTAATTGATATTATACCAGAGAACACTAAAAACCCTTATGGAAAAGATGAACACGGACACGGAACTCATGTTTCCGGATCAGTTCTAGGAAGCGGAAAAATGTCTGATGGTAAAATTAAAGGAACTGCTCCGAAAGCACAATTAATAATGCAGGCTGTAGGAGACAAACGTGGTAGTGTTAATTATGAAGGTACAATTTATGATCTTCTTGGGAGAGCATATGATAGGGGTGCAAGAATACATTCAAATTCATGGGGTTCACCGGTTAATGGTGCCTATACTGAAAAATGTGAATATCTTGATAAGTTTATATGGGATAATCCGGACATGACTGTTCTATTTTCAGCCGGTAATAGTGGTGAATATGGAAACAGCACACTAGGATCGCCAGGATCCGCCAAGAATTGTATAACCGTAGGTGCCACAATTAACTACAGACCGTATAAGTCTGTATCAAATGATCCTGACGAGAGAGCAGAATTTTCAAGCTATGGAACCAAGGATGGAAGGATAAAGCCCGACGTTGTTGCACCGGGTGAAAATATTGCTTCAACTTTAAGTTCTTTATCGGGAACAGCAGATCCATATCCATCAAATCCTTATTATCAATATATGAGTGGTACTTCCATGTCAACTCCTATTACTGCGGGAGCGGTTGCAGTAATACGAGAGTATATAAAGAAGAATTACAGAATTGATTCACCAAGTGCAGCTTTAATAAAAGCTTTCTTGATAAATGGTGTCTTAGATGATGGATATTCACAAGAAAAAGGATGGGGAAAAGTAAGTCTTGCAGATTCCATAATGTCGACAAGAGTATTAGATGACTCATCTTCTTTGACTGTGGGAGAAACAAAAGTTTATACAAATAGCTGTGAAGTAAAAGAAGGTGACAAACCGCTAAAAATAAGCTTGGTATGGACAGATTACCCAGGCTCAAGTGTTGCTTCAAAGGCTCTTGTTAACGATCTTGATTTAAAGGTAACATCTCCAAGCGGGAATGTAGTGTACTATGGAAATGATTTTTCAGCTCCATATAATGATGAAGCTGACAGAATAAATAATGTGGAAAATGTAATTATACAAAATCCAGAAATAGGAATATATATAATTGAAGTTGAAGGATACAGGGTTCCAAATGGACCACAACCATTTGCAGTTGTTTACTCTTCGGACTATTTAAGTACGCCTAAAAATGTTAAGGCGACTGCTTCCAGAAATTCAATATCCGTTTATTGGGATATGGTTCCTGGTGCAACTGGCTACGATATTGAAGTTGATGGTGTAAATGTCGTAAGTGTAACAGAAACAAGCTACACACATAATAATCTTGGGTATAATGAAGAGCATAAATACAGGGTAAGAGCAAAAAATCAAGAGGAGATGGGAAGTTGGAGCAATACAATGATAAGTGCAACAGCAATAGACTCTCCGGTGGTTACCACTAAAGCAGTAAATGAGGGGATACAGCTATCATGGGATTCTGTTGAAGGAGCACAAGACTACTATGTATATATTGATGGATGTTTATTAGACGTCACAAGTCAAAATGAATGTTTTTTTGCTTCCGGTGAGAAGGACGCAGTATACAATGTCAGTGTAAGGGTAATGTTGGATTTTAATGCAAGTAATCCAAGCGAAGGTATAGAAGTGAGAAATCTTGACGGAGGAATATCATATAAAGCTCCTATGTTTGATGCAAGAATGGATTTTGGAGCAGTGGCAGCATCAGATGGAAAAATATATGTAATAGGTGGTAAAGAAGGGCCTTTCTACTTAAATGCTATAGAAGAGTATGATACTTCCACAGACACATGGAATAACCAGAATTCACCAATGATATCCGGGAGAATCAACTTTGCGGCAGTTGAGGCGGATAATGGAAAAATATATGTAATAGGCGGAAATAATTCAACGTCAGCATTAAGCACCGTTGAGGAGTATGATCCGATAAATGACAAGTGGACTGTAAAAACAAGCATGAATGCAAAAAGGAGCGGACTTGGAGCAGTAGCATTAAATGGTAAGATATATGCTATTGGAGGTCAAAACGGTGATGCTTTAAATAGTGTTGAAGTTTATGACCCTGCTAATGATAGTTGGATAACACTTCAAAGTCCAATGCATCAAAAGAGAAGTGATTTTGGAATAAGCATTGTTAATGGTAAAATTATTGTAGCAGGGGGAAGGTGTGGTTCGGAGATTATTGATTCGGTAGAAGAATTTGATCCATCGAATAATAAATGGACAGTAAAACAAAACATGAATAAACCTAATTCGGATTTTTCTATGAGCCAGATAGGCGGTAAGCTTTATTGTTCGGGAGGAGAAAATTCAGATATAATTATTGAATACGATCCTGTAGCGGATAAATGGGCAAATATAAGAAAACTGCCGGAAGGAGTTAAAGGACATGAATCGGTTTCAAAAGATGGGAAGTTGTATATTTTAGGTGGATATACAGGCTCATCATATATAAATACTGTTGTGGAATATAACCCTGCTGAAGGACTATGGGAAAGAATGAGCAGTATGAACACCAAAAAAACACACTTTGGTGCTGTAGAAGCAAATGGGAAAATTTATACCTTTGGTGGATTAGGTGGAGGAAGTGTGGATTATTGGTCCTTAGACACAGTTGAAGAATATGATGTCTTAAATGATAAATGGTCTTATGGAGCAAGAATGGAGAAACCTACTGTTTTTCCAGATTCAATTACAGTAGATGACAGGATTTATGTATGTGGTGGTTCTAGTGACATATATTTTTCACAAGTCTTTGACACTATGCAGGAATACGACTACATAAACAAGAAGTGGATTGATAAACAAAGAATGCCTGAAGCAAGAGTTCAACATAAGTTAGTAGCTCTAAATGGTTACATATACGTTATTGGAGGGAAAAATGAAAATGGTTCCACCAATAAAGTATTAAGATATGATCCGGTGAATGACACCTGGACGACTATGAAATCTTTATTCCCATTACCGAGGGTAAATCATGCTGTTGGAACAGCGAATGGAAAAATATATGTTTTTGGCGGAAGTTCATCCGTGTATTTAAACACAGTTCATGAGTATGATCCTTTAACTGACACATGGACAGAAAAAAATCCTTTGCCAGAGAACTTTGTGCAAGCAAGTTCGATGAGTTTGAATAACAAAATATATTTATTCTTAGGATCAAAGATACTTGAATATGATCCGGCAAAGGATATCCTTATTGAAATACAGAAATTCCCCTTTGAAATATATAGAAATAAATTTGTATTTTGTGAAAACAAAGTATATTCATTAGGTGGAATGATTGGTGTGGGGGTTCGCTATTTTCCATTAGCCATGGATGGTGTATATTGCTCCGACGAGTTATTGCCTGCAATATCTATAGGCAATGAGGTTATGGATATTAAGAGTAGTACAAAGAATGTACCAGTGACAGTAACCAATATTCCTTCCGATGGAATATGTAAAGCTGAAATATCCTTTGAATATGATCCTGATAAGTTAAATGTTACGGATGTAATATCAGGGCCTGTGATACCTCAAGGGTGTGATATAACATATAATGTAGATAATACAAAGGGTATAGTTTCAATTAAGTATTCCGGGGATAGAAAAATAGTGGATAATGGTAAGTTTGTTGATATTAAAGTTGATGTATTAGATAATGTAAATGAAGTTGGAAAAACAGATATGAAGCTGATTAGAAACAGCTGTAAGCTATATACAGAACCATCCATGGAATTGGAGGCTATAAAGCTGACAGACGGAAGAATTAACATGTTTATGTATGGTGATTTAAATGGTGATAGTAAAGTTGATTCATCAGACAAAGTATGCATTGATCGTTACTGTTTAGGCATATATGGTGTTTTACCAGGTGAGTATGGCATATTGGCTGCAGATGTTAATGGAGACGGCAAAATTAACTCGGGAGATGGTGTTCTGATCAATAGATATGTGTTGGGAATTATATCAGAGTTTCCGGTACAACAATAACATTTATGCATAATAAAATAACTTAATTTATTTGTAGCTTAATAGGGGAGTAATTTCAGGATAGGGATAATGGGAGTAGAAAGTACTCCATTATCCCTATTTAGAAATGCTGAAAATATATTCTTCGGCTGCAACTTCACTTCAGGCCATATTTGTTTATCAGTATTCGGCTACATTTATCTTTTCTTTCAAATTAATAAGATATTCATAATCAGAAGGATGTTCTTTGTTTGTATAGTACTTAAGGGCTTCATCAATGCAGGATAATGCAAATTCAGAATTAGCATTCTTATCTTTTATTTGAGCAAGTTTTATATAATTTTCGGCAAGGAGTTTATTGATATTTGCATATGTGGATGGAGAGGAATTGATTGTGTAAAAACTAAGGGCTTTAGTGTAAGCATCAATGCTATTTAGTAAGTTTTCTTCCTTACTTTCCATATCGGACAGAAAAGAGTATGCAGAACCAAGCTTAAACAGAGCACTAGCGTAAAATTTGGCATAATCTTCAGTGTTGAATATTTCCAGACAGTTAAGTATACATTCAATAGCTTTGGTTACATTTTCTTTTGAGTCTTTCCCTAGTAGTGCAAGACTGTAATAAGGATTATACATATTGAATTGTGTATATGCATACATTACAGGATTATATTGAAGATTATATATTTCACAGGCTTTGTTAAAACATTTTATAGCCTCTAGATAATTAGTTTCGGGATTATCCTTATTAATAAAACTTATGTAGGCTCTTCCCATTTCAAGGTAATTATTTGCGTAATTATCCGGATATTTATCCTTGGTATAAATTTTTAGTGAATTATTAAAAGAATCTATAGATTTTGAAAAGTAATATTGGGAATTTTTTATACTTGCAACAATACCGTATGCTGATCCCATATCGGTCTGTATAAATGCATATTCAATAGGGTATTTATCGGGAGTAAGTATTACAGACGATTTATTAAAGTAAGACAATGACTTTTGGGCATTAGTTTCAGGATCTGAAATAAATGACATTTGTAAATAGATATATCCTATTTGCTCTAATGTAATTGCATGGGCAGCAGGATTCCTTTCATAAGTGTTATACTTAAGGTATTCTTCAAAGACGCTTATACCTTTATTTAAGTTTTCCATTGTGCGTTCGATTGATGAGAGTTGAATCCAAGCCATGCCATAATGATACAGTATATAATAATAGGTGAATTCATCGTTAACGGTTTTTGCATATTTTAATGCTTCTTCAAATGAATCCATAGCTTTTCTTATACAGTCACTGTTGTTTGCATCCATTGTGTACATGTTTGTGTATATCAGTGCCTCAGTATTTTTAGCAATTGCATATTCCTTTGGATATTTATCAGCGGTATATATGGATAATTCTTCTTTATTAGCTTTAATTGCATTGTTTATGTATTCTTCAGAATACCTTGCAAAGAAGAGTGATAAATTTGTCCACGAAATAAGGTTTTGAACCTGAGCATAGTCATAGGCATCTTTTTCTTTGTCATAAATTTTTAAAGCTTGGTCCAATGCCCATAGAGCTTTTTTAGAATTTTTATCCATATCCCTTACATTAATGAGCATTAAGTAAGCATTAGCAAGACCTCTGTAACCTGATGCTATATCTTTTGAATACTGAGGGTCGCTAATTTTATTGAGGGCTTCTTCATATAGAGATATGGCTTTTAAAGCGTTTTCCTCCTTGTTTACGAAGAAAGAAAGCTCCATATGTGAATTTGCCAGATTTACCATAACATATAGATATTCAGCAGGATTTTCTGTACTTGATATGTTTTTGAGAGCCTCTGAATAAACTTTTATTGCCCCAAGATAGTTTCTATCCAATAAAAGTTTATCGGCATCAGTAATGATTTTTTTAGTCTTATCCTCTTTGTATCTTAAAGTTATTGAAGCAATAATGTTGTCTCCGTTAATGACCAGATTATTATAGCCCGATACATTTATGTCTGTGCTGTTATTGCTTGTGATATATATTTTAGAATCCTCTTTGGAGAGTTTTATTTTTACATTTAATCCATCCTCTAATACTTCAGGTGAAGCATAAATCCTCCCGTCAATTACGGTTGGAGGCGAGGATAACGTTACGCTTCTCTCATTTATTTGATATGAAGTGCTGTTAACCTTTATTACTACTGTTCTTTTATCCTTTATACAGGTGACTTTTTTTTCATTTCCATCCCAACGTATTTCAAAACCGAATAGCTCAAACATTTCCCGTACGGGCATAAGAATCTTACCGTTTGTTGTTATTGGCGGCATTGAGTAGCTAACCGGTAAACCGTTAATTAATAACTCAACTTTCCCACTGTAAATTTGTCAGCTTAGCCTTGAAATAAGCG
>CAZLZR010000129.1:0-7321 GCA_964564015.1 uncultured Acetivibrio sp. | reverse complement strand
TTTGAATGTAAAATGTATCTACTCCAGATTCCAGTAAGTGAGTCGCAAAACTGTGCCACTATAATTTGCCCAAATCGAAATCATATATTTTATAAATCAATACTTTATTGAAATATATAGGCAAATTATATGTCGTTATTTCATAAATATGTGTTATACTGAAATAAATAGTTATTGCCGTATGAGGTGCCGCATGTTTGTGAGTACAGGAAATTACGTGGAGCATAGAAGTGATAGTGCCTCACGATCTGTCTACTATACATTTACTCCCCGCCCTTTGATGGAGGGGAGTTTTTATTCTTTGGATGATGAGTTATCTCATCTGCTGGTCGCAGCACACAGATCATTGGGTATGCTGGAAGGTATGTCTTTGTATCTTACGGATAAGGAAATATTGCAAGAACTTCTGTTGCTGAAGGAGATCCATTATTCCAGGATAATTGATTATTCTGATCCGGATTTTTACTCTCTATTGGTTGATAGAGGAACCAGTAAAGATATACATGCTACAAAAAATATAGCTTCTGCATATCTACATGCTTTTGAAAAAAAATCTGGATTAGCTAACTTAGACGATATTTATGATCTTGCATTGCATGGTCCAGATTCCAAACAAAAGGTTTATATTCGTACCAAGCCGTTTTTTATGACGAAAGCAACCTCAAATTTTAGGCTGTACAATCCAACCTCACCGGAAAATATCCGGCCAGCAATGAATGATATGACCAAATTTTTGGACAATGATCCCTCTGATGTACTTATAAAATCAGCATTGATACATTATCAATTTGAAATGATACATCCTTATGAATGTTACAATGGAATTATTGGGCGCTTGCTGATATTTAAGCTATTACATGATGCTGGTTTAGAAGCAGTTCGCTACCTTAGCCTTTCGGAACTCTTCTATAATAATAAAAGTGAATACATGGGTAAACTGACTTCAACACAAAAAAGCGGCGATTACCTATTGTGGATTAAATTTATATTACATGCAATACATCAAGCAGCACAACGAAGCATTGAGCAGATAAAAAACTACGAACAAATAGTAAGGCTCGATGAAGCTAAAATCATAGCGTATGGAGCAACAAATTCAAGTACATTGGAGGTATATCATTATTTCAAGAAAAATTTGATTTCAGGTATTAAGCAACCCAGCGAACATCTTCAAATGGCATATAATACTGTGGCAAAATCTATATCGGTACTTCATAGCCTAGGCATATTAACACAGGTTTCGGTAGGCTCTAGGAACAGGATTTTTGCTTGTTCGGAGTTATCAAAAATATTCTTGGATATATAATCGCCATTTTCTTGATGTGTATTCTTTTGTAGGGTGGGTGCCTATATTGCAAAAAGTCTATCATGCAACCAAATATATCCGTACATCGTGTGTGGATGATGAAACCGAAAAAAGAGACAGTATAAGAAATCAAGGAGAACTAATGGACGGATTTCTTCTGGAACATCCAGATATTAAGGCGGTTTCTGAAAGAATTGATGAGGGATACAGCGGTATTTTCTTTGACCGACCTGCTTTTAATGAAATGATGAAGGACATTGCAGAGGGAAAAACCAACTGTGTCATAGTTAAGGACTTATCTCGGTTGGGGCGTAATTATATCGAGACAGGCCGCTATATACGCAATATTTTTCCGGCATACGGTGTGCGGTTTATTTCAATTAATGACAACATTGATACGACGCTGGACAATGACTTCAATGATTTGATAACTTCGGTCAAAAATATTTTTAATGAGCAGTATAGTCATGATATATCGGTCAAAACCCGCAACGCTTTAGCGTGCAAACGCAGCCAAGGCGAATATGTCGGAGCAAATGCAATGTACGGCTATAAAAAGTGCCCAAAGAACAGAAATAGATTGATTCTGGATAAAAATGCTGCTGATGTGGTTCAGTCTATTTTTTCCATGAAACTGCAAGGAATCAGCGCAGCCAAAATAGCGGAGGTCTTAAACGGGCTTGGGATTTTATCTCCAATCGAATATAAACGAATCCAGGAAATCCCCTGTCCCACCGGAGGGTATGCAGACAAAATCAATCCCAAGTGGTGCGCAACCACGATCCTTCGCATATTGAAAGATGAAAATTATACAGGAACCTTGGTACAAGGCCGGCAGAACACCTATAGTTATAAGACTAAAATTATAAGAAGCTTGCCTGAAAATGAATGGATGAAAACAGAAAACGCACATCAGCCTATTATATCCAGAATCGACTTTGAAGCTGTGCAGCGAACCTTGTTACTCGATACGCGTACATCGCCGCATCATAAAAACTTACATCCATTTTCAGGGCTGTGATATGCGGTTGCTGTGGAAACCATATGACAAGGAAAACCTCATCTTATAAAAACAGAAAATACATTTATTACTATTGCCCTACTGGTAAAAAGAAGGGATGCACATTTCCTCCAACGATTGAGGAAAAAGAATTGCTTTATATGGTCATGGATATGATTAAGTCACATATCCGGCGCATTGATTTATTGGAAGCCTTTATTCACGGTAAACAGATAAGCTGGTCAGGACAAAGTGAATATACCATGCAGATTGCGGAATACGAAAAGAGAATACAGGAATGTAATCTGTTCAAATCACACCTGTACCAAGATTTGATTGATGGGATAATCAGCAAGGAAGAATGCGACTTTTATAAGGAGCATTATACCGAAGAGACTTTTCATCTTCATCATGCTATAGCTGATATATGGAAAAAGATACATTGTATGAAGGCGTTGGCAAAAGAAAGCGCAGAATGGATACATAACTTCAAACAGTACGAAAACATGCAAGAACTGGACAGGCAATCGATTGTTCGAATGATACATAGCATTTGTATTACCAGAAAAAAGAATTGCAAATCAGGTTTAACTATCAGGATGAATATGAGCAGGCCATGAGATTTGCTAAATTGGGATTGGAGGAGACATAATGGCGAGAAAAAGCCGAAAACAAAACAATCAGGTCACACCTGTAAATATTAGACCCGCTATTCTTCCAACCGCAGCATATATCCGGCTATCTGTGGAGGATCGCGATAATAAGGGAAATTCCATTGAGATGCAACGACAAATAATTCTCAGATACATAAAGAAGAATTCGGACTTAGAGCTTTATAATACTTATATCGATAATGGGATCTCCGGAAGGACATTTGATCGTCCTGCTTTCAGTAAAATGCTGGAGGATATACAGAGTGGGTTTATTCGTTGCATTGTAGTCAAAGACCTATCTCGTTTGGGGCGAAATTCTATTGATACAGGATACTATCTTGAGAAGTATTTGCCCCCATTGGGTGTTCGTTTTATTGCTATTAATGACGACTATGATACCGCAGAGAACAATTATAATACGGAAATTCCCTTACAGAATATATTGAACGAAGCCTATTCTTACGACATAGCGCAAAAAACAAAATCTCAGATACATCAAGCAATGCGTGATGGAAAATATATTGGAGGCAAAGCCCCCTTCGGATACCGGAAATCACCACATAACCGCCATCGGCTGATTATAGACGAACCTGCTGCCGTAATCATAAAACAAATATTTGAATGGGCAACGGAAGGCATAGGCGTTCACGAAATTGTAAGGCGGCTAAACAGTAAAGGAGTCAAATCACCTAGCCACTATAAATGTGACCAAGGTATATTTAGCAACGAAAAGCTGAAAGATAAAGGACAATGGCAGGCCAGGACGGTGGCATGGATTTTATCAAATGAAACGTATGTCGGAAATTTGATTCAAGGTAAAACAAAGGTTGTGGCATACAAACGGCTGCCCGCGTCGCCCGATGAGTGGATACGGTTAGAAAATGTACATCAAGCCATTATTTCCCATGAGCTATTCGAAGCTGTTCAGCAAATGCATCACAACAAGAAAAATGGATTCAAAAAGAAATCATCAGAAACTTATCCCCCAAATTTATTTAAGGGCAAAATTTACTGTTCGCACTGTGGTGGCAGACTGGACAGAAAAAAGAGTCAACAGAAGTACCTATATCGTTGTACTGCCAACCGTGTTTCACCGGGTTTCTGTAACGGCAACAGTATCTATGAAGATAAGATTATTGAAACAATAGAAGATTTATTGATCCAATATTCAGAGTTATTGTTGAACAGCTTGCCTAATTTGCTGGCATCCAAAGTAGATGAGTCAGAACTGAATTGGTTGGCGATGGAGATGCCAAAAACGAAGGATTTGATTAGAAGCCTATATGAAAATCTCGCAAGTGGATTGATAACTTCTAAGGAATATCAGGAGCTGCGAAGTGAATATCTGGAAAATATAGATCAGCAAAGAAAAAGATATTCTGAGCTTATGCGGATACTTGCAGAGCAGGAAGTGGAAAGAGTTAATATGCAGGAATTGCTTCAAATCTTAGAAGCATTTAAGAATTCAAAAAAATTAACCAAAGAGTTAATTGATAAGTTGGTAAATAGATTAGAGGTTTACAGAGACGGAAGGATTCATGTCGAGTTTTGCTAGAGGGGTACTGGCAGGAAAACGTTTTTTACTCTAAGGACTGAAATATTCTAAAAATATTGTTTTGATATACTCTAAATACACTTGCTGACCCCAAATACCTTCAAGTGGTAGTGGAATCATCGGTCAGGGGTAATATATGTCAATTAATACCAATACTTAATTAAAATACTAATAAGATTATAAAAATAAAGAACCTATTGGCCTTCTCAATAGATCCTTTATTTTTATTAAATTGAATCTTTATTTTATTTCAATAACTCCTTTTTATCTGATGTAATATGTGGTGTGTATTCTTCTTTTACAGTAAGTTCATCAGAGATTGCGGATACTATTGCAAAAAATTTATCTTTTTTGCCTTCCTTATTGTTTGACTCTCCTCTAAATCTATATACCGGTTGTAAGTAATTATTTTTACTAGAAGGAGTTGAATCTTCCCAGTAAACAATGTCTACATCCTTTATTACTACTTCTTTTGCATCATCTTTAACAGAAATCATACCTTTTTGATGTTTTACATCCTCAAAGGCGCTTTCAATGTCTCTAAGCCGAACTTTTTTTATTTTATTATTGTTAATAGTTCTACAGTTGTAATAAAGAGAAATAATATCTCCATCAGCACCTATAATTACCATAACTCTTGAAACTCCATAAACTTCTTTTGAATCTATGAATCTATCAAATCTAACTGATTTAGATACTACTTCTTTACTCTCTGGATCATCAACATACGTTAAAGTATTACTTAATACTCCTGAGCAAATGGCTTCTGGTGGTAATAAATTATTTTCCTTCAGAAAGCTTTCAGCAATACTCACACATTGACTATCATCAAGTAACATCTTTTTGTTAGAGTTTCTCTTATCCTCATCTGCATACATAAATGTACCATTAGGATGTATTTCTAAAAATTTACTCCCATCTGAAATATTTATGAACTTGTCTTTATCAGTTTTCTCTTTACAATTATCAAGCTTAAATATACGTTTTAGATTTTTTAATTCTTGAGAATCAAAGTTATTTTTAACCTCTATAATATTTGATTCAGAAATATTTTTATTTTTCCACTTATTAACAGGATCAATATCTGAGTCCACTTTCAAGTTATAGTCTACCTCTGATCCTAGGGCAGGAAAATCTATAGCATATATTTTTTCTACGTTTTTAGAGATTAGTATAGTGTAGGCAAATGAAGTAAAAATACATATTGCAATTAATAAGCTTATTAAAATTTTCTTTTTCATCTGATTACTCCTTTCTACCCCAAATATTAAAGTTTTGGCCATGTCCAGTCCGTTCCAGAATCAGTACCGTCAATATAATAATCTTGATAAAAATATGAATTGGCAGGAGCTTGCGAGTATGGTAATGGTCTTACACTATAACTAGTTAAGGTATCATCGTTTGATATTTTTGCACATAACACTCTAGCTGCTACATCTTGGCTATTTTGTGGTTGATACTGCGCTGCACCATCATAAAATGTCCACTTAATTTTGCCGCCCTCTCTTAACTTTTTACCATAATACCAACCTTCATCTGAGTCAACATACATTTGTGTTGCAAATCCACATATCATATGAATTCCACCCATAATGTTGTAACTAAATTTTCCCCATTGCAATGTTTTGTCAGTAATATTGTTTAGAAAATTACACGTATGCATAGTAACCCATTTTGTACTGGTTGCAGAACCATTACTTGTTCCCCACGTAGCTTCTGTAGACAGAAATTTTGATGCATCTGCTCCTTCGTTTTTGTAACCATGTGGCGTTGAACTATTTGTATTAGGGTAGTGAGCGGAATTATATGTAGTATACCCATAGCTTGCTCTGTAACCATGTCCTGTAAAAAACATAAAATCAACATCATCAACATTATCGTAAGTTTGATTATTTTTTAAATCATTTTCCCATGCATCTTCGTTAAGGAAATAAAATTTTTTTTGAGCAATTGGGTCTCCAAACAAAGGATCATAAGTTATTTCAGTAAAAAATTTATCAGCATATATATTGGTATATAAGTCTTTAAGAGGACAGTTTGTCGAAAATCCTTTATATTTTGCAACTACACTTCCACCTACAGTAACCATATTTGCTGCATGAACAGAAGGTGGTATTACTATTGATGAAGCTAATAATACGATTAATCCTAGTGTGAATATAAATCTAAGTTTTCGCATAATTGTAAGCCTCCTTTATTTTTTCTTTTCTAGTTCCTAAACCACAAGTAAAATGTATAAACAATAAAAACCTCCTTCCTATAGGTGTTTAATACAAGACGCATCCAAAACATATGTTCTGTAATTATTATACTTTAAATATTTAATTTTGTAAACATGGTTTAAAATGTAAACTTAACTCAAAACGTTGATATAAAATCTTTTGGAACTAACTGATAATTAAAGAAACTAAGAGAAACAAGAAGCAAACATGAAATAAAATAAACGAACGTTTTTGATATTGCCTGCGGAGCAAAGTCCCAACGAACAGGATTAACTGGTGCAATTGAATACATCCGTGAAGGAGATATACTTGTTGTTTGGAAATTAGATAGGATAAGATTATCAATAGACATTGCCATAAATTAACGCTTACTTTGCCCCTGGTGGATGCTCCCTCTACCCCATCTATCACACAAGTATTATGTTTTTTCTTTGGAATAAGAAATAAACGTATATAGTCCATACAAATTTCCATTCAAGAAGAAAGACCTATAATTGAAGAACAATACAAGAAAAAGCATTGTAAATAATTTACAGAACTTACGCAGAAACTTTATAAACAAGATATATCAGCACATTGAAAAAT
>CAZLZR010000128.1:0-7367 GCA_964564015.1 uncultured Acetivibrio sp. | reverse complement strand
CGCTTATTTCAAGGCTAAGCTGACAAATTTACAGTGGGAAAGTTGAGTTATTAATAAATGATATGATTTTTCCGCTTTTTGAAGAGGGCTAGTGCCTTGGCAAAGAGCGGATTTTTGATGTCAAGGAAATCCATGGTGTTTTAAAATTTCATTCATTTTTTCGGGGAATAGGATAAAAATCTTGGTAAAGAAAAGAATTGACCGAAAATAACTTCACGTTTCAAAAGAAGGTAAGAGAGCTAAACGTGAAGTTATTTTGTTCTTGTTTTTTCAATCTATAGGTTTTGATTTTTCATGGCCATATTTTGCTTTACCTTGAATTTCGGGAACAGGCCTTACGTCATTTTTAGGTATATGCATCTTGTGATTGCTTTCTGTTCCATGTGGATCTTTTGGATCAGGTCTTCTCATTCCTGCTTTAGCCATTTTTTCACTCCTTAACGATCATTTTATGCTTTATGTTAATTAGCTTTACATTTTGCTATAATAGTTTTCCTTTGTTAAAAAAATATATTCTCAAAATAATAGGATTAAATGGATAATATGAGGCCTGCTTATTTTTGGTTTTTATATAATAAACCAGTAGTTAGACTGTGATAAGTATGATATAATAAGTCGATGTTCAGAATTGCCATCTTGCACTATACAGGAGGAAAACATTTATGTTCGGAGCCATAAAAGCTGAAATTTTGTTTTCGAAAGCTCAGAAGCTTGTTAATCAGGAAAAGTTTGATGAGGCAATTGAGTTACTTGACAAATCTATTTCATTAAATGGTAAGGACAGTGCTGTATATATCCATAAAGCTCTGGTGTTGTCTGGAAAAGGGCGCTATTCAGAGGCTGTTGAATTGGGAGAAAGGGCGATTTCCTTAAAGCCTGACAGCCCGGTCTATCAAGCTTTTTTGGGAATGATACATTATGACAATAACAATTATGAAGAAGCATTAAAATATTTTAGAAAATCTAACGAAATGGATAAGGAGAACGCTCAGACTTTATGTCTGGAAAAGGTCGTAAATATTGCTTTGGGTGAGGTTGAAGAACCTATTTCTGTGCTGAAAAAGAAAATTCTTTTGACCAATTCGGAATGTAAAAGCAGATTATTGGTTTTACTGGAAAGAAAATTATTAGAGCAGGACGAAAATGACACGTATAACATTTTTGCCAAAAAACATTTTGAAAATGAGAATCTGACTATGCTGATTCTGTTTGGAATCATGTATTTTGAGGCGAAAGAATATAAAAAGGCAGAAGATAATCTTCTAGCATCAATAGAAACATCTCCAGGTGTTATTAACTATTATTATCTGGGGTTGTGCAATATTAAAAAGGGTGATTATAAGAAAGCACAGTACTGGTTTAAAAAGGCAATGGCCATAAAGAGTACATTTAATATGAAGGAAAGATTTAATTATTTATTAGAGGTATTTGCGAAGCAAATAACCTAAAATCGAAAGGGCTAGATGCCCTTGAGATTTTGAGTAGAGGTATTTGCGAAGCAAATAACCTAAAATCGAAAGGGCTAATTCTAATAATAAAGGGGTAATGTGATGTTTGTAATATTTGGTTGGGGTAGGCAAACAATTAAAAAACATGGTCCGGTTTTCAGAAGTCGCTGCGATCGGTGCAACAATGAAGAAATGTGGCAGTTATATACAAGGAGAACATGGTTTACTTTATTCTTTATACCTGTGATTCCTTATTCAACTGAGCATCTGTTGATTTGCCCTGTTTGTTCATATGGTGCGGTAATAACTCGTGAAAAGTTTGAAGAACTTAAGGGTGTTGCGGATTGTAATATGGATTTGATGAATAAAAAGATTACGGAAGACGAGCATAAAAACAGAATAGGTCAGTTGGTGCAGCAAAAAAACGACAGGTATAATGCAAATAAGAATTACGAGTTGTCGGGAAAAACTGAAACACAGATTAATTATTTAAGGCAGATGGAAGAAATAAGACGTGCGAAAGAAGAGGAACAACATGAAAACAAGTCGGATATAAATGATAACGATGATGACATGAATGATCAGGATACGCATTAAATGCTATGGCTTTTAAGGCCATAGCTTTTTAATGTATAAGAAAGTGTATTTCTTTCCGGCTTCAAAAAAGTCTTCCGATTGTTCATAAGGTTTAGAATTTATTTCGACGGCAAGATTTGTTGAAGAACGTAGTAAAATATGGTATATTAATTAATAAAAAGCTTATGAAAGGAGGCATTTTTATCAAGTGGATAAAAGTGAGATAATCCGTAATCTGGTTTCTAAACCAGCTGTTTTTAAGCTTATAATAGTCTTGGTATTGTTTGTTGAAAATATACTTTTTGGAATATCTGCTTTTGCAGAGAGTAGTATTGATATGGAACAGGAGGAAAACGGAAAAGTCCCGGGAGTAATTCGTGGACTTTTAGATCTTTCTGACAGGATTGAAGTTGAAAGTGGTATGGAGGAAGCTAAAAAGATCCTGACTAATCAATTAGGACTTGAACGAATAAATGAGGACAGAAAGAAGAATGGTTTGCCGGAACTTCTTATAAATGATGTGTGTGAATTTGGTGATGAAATTGTGAAGGAGGACACATCCGATTTGCCTCCAAGAAAATCAGTCGCAGCAGGAAAAACAAGTATAACAGGCGTAGCTGTTATGAGTGCCATATCTTCTTTACCACAGTACGATGAAATTGTGACTGACACTTTACCGGCTTCAATTGATAACAGCCAACTTCCATCATTTCCACCAATAGGTGATCAGGGACAATTGAATTCCTGTGTATCTTATTCTACTACATACTACCAAATGACGCATATGTTTGGGATGAGTCTGGGTTGGGATGTCAAAAATGATACCGAAAACTTAAGAAAATTTTCACCGAAGTGGACCTTTAACCTTACAAACGCTGGAGAAAACGGCGTTTTTGGTATGAACAGTACATTTTTGTTATTCTTAAAGTGTGGAGCAGCATTATGGAATGAATTTCCTTACAATCCCGATGACCGGAGCCTGAAAAATTATACGAATTGGCCGACAGATGCATCGGTTTGGAGAAATGCTTTAAATTACAGGATTGATGATTATGGCTATGTTAAAATATGGGATGGTTCTCAAACTCCGGTTGAGGGTCCTGATGATCCTGATTTGAAAAAAGTAAAACAACTCCTTAATAATGGATATGTCCTAACATTTGAAACAAACGTCTCAAGGTGGAGGTTTTCAAAAATTGACGATGATACATCCACAAATGAAGACGATGCGTTTAAAGGTCAGCATATTGCTCATATGACAGATAAGGCGGAATTGAAAATAGATGGGCATGTAATGACTCTCGTCGGTTATAACGACAATATATGGGTGGACATTAATAAAAACGGAATTGTTGAAAAAGGTGAGAAAGGTGCATTTAAAATAGCTAACTCGTGGGGTACGTCAGAAGAATTGATATCAAGTGATGGTAATTTTTCCTGGTATTCAAATGACGGGTTTGTATGGCTGTCATATGATGCCCTGAACAAAGCTTCGGCTGTACCTGACTGCCCTGCATCAGAACGCAGGAATGTCATCAATGGGGAAAATAAGGTATATTGGATTTCGCCTGGGAAAAATACAACGCCCAAACTATTGGTGGAGTATACTTTAAGCCATTCAAACAAATATGAAATCGAAACTCTTTTCGGTTATTCGAATTATGATAAGCAAAGCCCTGTTTCATACTTTGATCCATACAATATTAATCTGTTGACTTCAAACCAAAATATACGTTCAAGCTTTGACGGGACAAATAATGTATGTGACGCAACCCTTGTATTCGACATTAGTGAATTGTATGACAAATACGACAGTATAAAAGGGAACCTGTATATTTCTTTACTTGATAAGGAAAAGGGTAATCCCTGTACTTTGAAGGATGTAAAAATAATTGACAATGTTAGCGGACAGACTTATTACTATGATGGTGGTCTCCCTAAAAGCTTTGATGGAGAGTTGTTTACAGTTGGTCCTATTGGTTTTACAAAAGATATATCATCTTTAAAAGGTCTCAAACTGAGTTCATCGAGTATTCCCACAAAGCGTAATTATCCTGCCGTAGCCACATATGATAATTTGGTTTATGTTATAGGGGGAATCAGTGATAATGGTAATTATCTGAATACTGTTGAAGTGTATGATCCTGAAACAGACACATGGGAAACGAAAAGGGATATGTTTTGTAACCAATCGGGAATTCCGTATGCTGTTACTGCTGATGACAGGATGTTTGTTATCGAAAAGCTTGCTTCGGGAGAAGCTATAATTGAAGAGTATAGCAGTAATTCTGATAAATGGATATTTAAGAGACAGGTAAATTATTGGGAAGATATGGATGTCGTTGAGACAAACGGTAAAATTTACATTGTTGGAGCAGACGATGCTGATTATAATGAGGATGTGGTATTCAGAATTGAAGAGTATGATACTGTAACAAACGAGATATCTGAAGGAACATATTTGGAAAAGGGTTGGGTTCCGGTTTCTACAGGCGCATATAATGGTAAAATATATATCTTTGGGATGAGAAGATATAATCCTGATGCAAATATAGCGGCAATGGACAGTATATATGAGTATGATATGAGATTAAGGGTTTATGACCCTGTAAATAACACTTGGGAAATAGGAGAAGAAGTAAGTTTTAATGCCAGTAGGGGCACAACTATGCTTAATGGTAAGTTTTATGGTTTTTACTCTGATATGGGTGAGGGTGCGATAAAGATTTGTGAGTATGATCCCCAGACAAATAATTCAGAGATTTTTTCAGGTAATTGTATGAATCGAACTGGTTTTGGCATATTCACCTATAAAGACAGTATTATAATAATTGGAGGTAGAACAAACACTTCGGCAACAGAAATTGATAGTGTTACAGATGCACTGGAAATTGTTACTATCGAGCAGGAAAAGATACCTCCGGTGCTTGAACCCCCGAAAGATTTGATTATTGAAGCAAAAGGACAGAGCACTGTTGTTGATATTGGAGATGCTGATTCCTTTGGTAACTCTGATGTGATTGTTACCAATAATGCTCCCGATACTTTTCCTATCGGTACAACATATGTTTTGTGGACTGCCGAGGATTTGGGAGGGAATATAACCAAGGCTATACAAGAAGTTACTTTGGTTATTGGTAAAACTGCACCTGATTTGATTATACCTTCTGATATTGTTGCAGGAACAAATGGTAGTGAAAGATATATAGATATCGGGAAGGCGTTCGTTAGAAACGATGTTGGAGTTACAATTACAAATGATGCACCTCTAATGTTTCCTTTAGGAAAGACTATTGTGAATTGGACTGCTGTAGATAGTTTTTTGAATATTACCTGCGATACCCAGATGTTATACGTATACAAGTATGGCGATATAGATGGAAATGGAAAAGTAAATGCAATCGACTTCGCTTATTTAAAATTGTTTATGTTGGGAGTAATACAGGAATTACCGGGGGAACTTGGAAAATATGCAGCTGATGTAAATGGAGATTACAGTATTAGCTCTCTGGATTTAGCTTTGATAAAGCAATATTTACTAGGTTATATAAACGATTTTCCAGCAAAAAGTTAATAACAAACTAATAATTGTTTTGTTAAAAAAACAGGTATTTTTGAAAAAGTGTAGAATATATAATTGATTACAATTATGTGTCTTTCACTTTTCTTTTTTGTACCAATAAAATAATTATAATAATGAGCAGAAATCCTACTTAAACTATGTAAATCTATTTCAGGAGGACATAGCCTATGAATGATAATATATCTGGAGGTAAATCCGATCTGTTTCGTGAAAATGAGCTTAGCTCAAATAAATTTATGTCCAAATATATAGTCATAGCTGGTTTGATTACAATGGTAATTGTTTTATTAAACTTTTTTGGTGTATTTCCCAATGAGAATAACTTTATCGAAATAGCAATGATTATAATTGTAGCATTTTCTTATACTGTTCCTTTAGTTGTATTTGGGTTTAAAATCAATAATTTAAAATTGAAATATTATTTTATGCTAGTCGTAATATTAAGTCTTGGTGCATCAAATGTATTTTCCGGTGGAATTCAAGGAGTAATTTGGTCTGTACCGCTTACATTTGCATGCTTGTATTATTCAAATAGGTTCACACTAAATACTGCGGCCTTAACCATAATAGCAATAAATCTGAGCTATTTTATCGGTGCCATCTATTATCCCAAAACATTTGGTGATATGTGGTATATAAGTTCCTCAAAAATTACTGCCGAGTATTTGGTTTGTGCCGTAATAGCTATAGGTTTGACAAAACGAGTAAGAGGACTTATTGTTGATTTGGATAGAAACCAGAGTGAGCAGAATAATGTTCTTGAAAAGATTATGGGAATAACAAAAAAGTCTTCAGAAGTTTCATCTGAGTTAGGACGCTCAATTGGCGAACTGAATGGAATTGCTGACTGCACCTTGCATGCTAATGAAATGATAGCGGCTACTTCATCACAAATAGTGTCAAGTACGGGAAAAACCTCCGAGGATATAACCGGGGCTGTTGAGGCAGCTATCAATATCTCAAAGGATTTAAAGAGGGTAGCAGATGAAAATACATTTATAGCAAGTGTTTCACAACAGGTTTGTATAATGACTGAAAGCAAGAGAGAACTGATAAAAACTGCTGTCAATGAAATGAAGTTAATAGAAAGCACTACTCAGGATAGCAGGAACATAATATATAACCTCAGGGAAAAATCAAGCAGGATTGGAAACATAATTGAGGTTATTACCGGAATAGCATCCCAAACAAATCTCCTTGCGTTAAATGCAGCCATAGAATCGGCAAGGGCAGGAGCGGCAGGTAAAGGCTTTGCAGTGGTTTCTGAAGAAGTAAGAAAACTTGCGGAACAATCGCAAAAAGCTTCAAAGGATATTGCAAATATGATCAAGGAAATCCTTGAGGATACTGAGAGAGCAGTAATGACTATAGACCAAAGCTCATTGTTGGTTGAAAAGAGCAATCAGGTTATAACTGAAGCCGGAGACGCATTTGAAATGGTTACTGTTGCGAATAGAGAGGTAAGTGACAAGATTCAAGCAGTAAGCGATCTGACGCAAAATGTCTCAAATAACGGAGAGAAAATTGTTGAACTTGTTCAGAATGTAAAAGATATGAATAATAAGAGCCTCGCACAGGTAAAGAATATTGTAGCCTCTACCGAAGAACAGCTCCATGCAATGGAGAAAGTAACCTCTGCTGTTCATAAAATAACGGACATATCCCATGTGCTTTCAGAAATTTCAAGCTCTGAAAATAAATTAGTATAACTCAACTTTCCCACTGTAAATTTGTCAGCTTAGCCTTGAAATAAGCGGGCA
>CAZLZR010000127.1:0-7412 GCA_964564015.1 uncultured Acetivibrio sp. | reverse complement strand
GGATCAATAAGAATTGGACTAATTGATCCTAAAGATTCAAGCAGTACGGGAGTTGCTAATGTAAATCCAAGTACTGCTCTTGTACCGTATGATTCCAAGTTTGCTCAAAGGCAAAAGGTCTATGATTTGCGTAATAAAATATTAAATGGTGAAATAACAAAAACTACAAATGGTAGTTTAAAGAATAGTAATGGCGTTGTTGCTGTTGGTGCTCATAAGACTGATCCTTCATCAAAGCTTTTATATGGAATAAGTGGTAAGAACAGCCCAACTAAACCACTTGAATATCATCCAGCTATACAATATAGAAGAGATATACATGAGCAATACCTTTTAGATGAATATGGTCCAGAGCATTTTATTAATCCTGTAACAGGCAAACAGAAGCCAATATCATACACCAATTACGATCTTCTTAATTGTGCAGAGCCGGATATTTATGACCAAATACTAAATATGGGAGGAAGGATAGAAGATTATGATATACTTCCAATAAAAATTCAATCTGGATTAGAACACCCAGCTTGTGATAATTGTAAAGCCTTATTCCCTGAAATGTTTATAGATGTAAACAAATAGGCAACAACGAGGAGGAGAAACTATGTTTTCGGAAAATACGATTTCTATATTGAAAGCTAATGGATGGAACGAGGATAGATTAATTGATATAAGCAATTTTGAGAAATACTTTGAAAAAAACGGTTTATTACTATATAACAAAGCTAAATCTTTTTTACAAAGATTCGGGGGAATTGATTTTAGGTTTTTAATACCTTTAAATAAAAGCACTTACCATTTTTACTTCAATCCAATAAGCATAGGAATACACGATTTAAAAACATATGTAGAAGACACGGAAATTGAGTGTGGTAAAAAATTATTACCGATAGGTGAGTTTGATAATAGAAATATGACATGCTTTATGGATGAGGAAGGTAGGGTATATAGCTCATCGGATACTGAAATTGAGCTATTTGCAAATAGTGGGGAGGAATTTATAGAATATATTTGTACAAGGTTTAAAGGTAAAAGTATTTAATAGGATTTGTAGTATTAAGCAGTTCTCGTAGCAGGAATTTGAAGTGCAAAAGCCGGATATCATATTGATTGAATCCGGCTTTCTTTATACCCGAAATTACAGTTTTGTGTTTTGTCGTAAGTCAAAAAATAGTTACTGCTTTCTTTTTGCTAATTTCCAATTTTCTCATAACTTCGGCATGCAGAACATTTGCTGGAATTCATTCTCTCAGCTACAACACCGGATTTTTATAAAATTATTCCCAGTCGTAAATGAACTGGAAAAACAAAAAAGGAGATATTCAATGTCTGAAAACACTACTAATTTCTTGTTTTCCGGCAAAGTATACTGTGGGCTTTGCAATTGGAAATACCGAGCAAAACGGAACATAATAAAAAAGTATATATTTGTTCAAAGTACTCCACTGGAAAATACGGAGGCTGTAAACGACATAAGATTGATGAACAACACCTTGCATTACTGATAGAGAATCAATTCAAAATATATGATCTTCCGCTTAATCGTTTTGACCTGATTCAAGCAATAGTTGTTACCTGTGAACATAACAATCTACTATAACGGATATGCCCCAACCCGACAAATGCAAAATGCAGTGAGGTTTAAAGTGCATCAATACTGGATTCCTCATTTTTGAGGTAGGGCGACATTTTCCCCTCTTTTTAGCAGTTTTTTACTGGTTAGAAGAGGATTTTCTTTATGCTCAAAATTTCAATAATAAACCCAAATTGCCAAGTGGAAATGGCTGCATAAAATCCCGTAATCCAGTTTGAGCATAGCTCACAAGGGAAAAATCTGCACGTCGAACTTTTTGCCTCAAGTAATCATTTATCGCATTAATTAGCTGCACAATCTGATTTTATAGGTTTTCTTTTCCCCCGAAGTTACTTTATAAGCTACTCACGAAGTCGAATCCCGGGCAAACCAATCCCCCCCATTTTTTAGAAACGCTGACGAAGCCATACTCTAAGAATCTTCTTAGATGGCTTTGAAGTAACTTACAAATTGGCTTTGCAGAGCCAGAGCAGGAATATGATACGATTATATCTTATATCGTATCATATTCCTGCCCTGTAAGTAATTCTTCCAATTAACATTATCTTAATGATGAATGTTAAATAATAAATAAGTATAAGGCATATTCATTTTTTATAAGAATAATTTCCTTAGCTTTACATCTAACTCTACTAATTTCAAAGTGTTCACAAGTATCTGCGAGCCAGCCTCTGAATCAAAACTAAAAAAGTTGATAGGCTTGTTTTGCTGTTAGTTCATCGAATTATTTACTATATGCAATCAAATGTATTGTTGCCTATTTTTACATTAATCAAATATCAAATTTTTAGTTTCTATAGCCTCCATTAGTCCATCGATTAGTTTTTCGAATGCAAGGGGGTTGTTCATAAATATTACGACAGATTGCATTGTTCGTAACAGGTACGCCCTGTCTGAGTTGAGCTGCCTTAAGAACAGGAATTGTTCTGCCATAAATGACTCTTGAGTTTCCTTGTTTATCACCAGAAAGAACTTCCCACCAATCTCTCCTTGTTTTTTTCCCTGACTTATTCCATTCTTCCATAATTTCGTCAATTAAGTCGGCTACATCTTCGTAATTATTTTTTCGTAACCATTTTCTTACTGAAAGAACTATTTGATTCAAAACAAATCCCTCCCCCAAAAAAATACCTACCTTTTTATTTGTAACAAATAAGGCGATTATACTCATTTTCATCAGTTAACTTCTTTATTAAGAAATTAATCCATTCTTGAGTATATATATAATCTCCATGAGTTTCATCAAACTGGCAATATTCATATTTACAGCCATCAGGACTATTCCCCTGTTTTCGAGCATCATATAATTTCCAAGCCTGAGTATGATTATAAATAGTAAACTTTTTTTTGATCTTTTCTGAGACAATTTTTGTGACAGTAGAAGGCTTAAATTTTCCTTGATTAGCTACTTGCACTTTTTTCTCTTTAATTAAGGTTGTAAGTTTTTCTAACTTTCCCATGTCATCAGGATTATTGGGATCATATTTTATAAACTCAATAGTAATGTCTGATGATGATTTATGATTACCGCACTTTGGTATTAGATATACTCGAAAACTAAACTTGGGGTCATCATATATTTCATTTGGTAAATCATTTCTGAAAGCATCAATATATTCCTTTAATTTATTAAATTGTCTTCCTTGAAATTTCTTTAAAGTGTCAATTTGATTTGGTGTTCTTAAAGTTGCAGTTTGGAGGGGAACTGCAAGGGTTTCTCTTAGTGCATAATATGTTCCGAATTCATGTGTCATTAACTCGTCAAAATTTAAGAGTAGTGATTGGCATTCCCCGCTTACATAAGGGTCTAAGTCCGGAACATACCTGTGTTCAATTTTATTTCTTAATCCAATAAAGAATTTAAGATTTTCTTTAATTGGGGATGTAACAGTGCCAAAGTATTCAGATATACATGTACTGAGTTCCCAAGCTTTTTTATCTCCATCTTTATATTCGAAATCCCCATCATCTTTACAATAATAATAGGATATACCCCTGATTTCAAAGATTGCATGAAATAAGGCAGTCCATGCAATGAACATCATAACAATAAACCCTTCTGTTTTAAAAGTAGTAGCAGGTCTATTAAATATATCTAATGCAAGTAACGATGATTCTCTTGCTTTAATTACCATACGTTCAGCTTCAGTAGGTAGATCTGGCTTATGAGGATTACTACTATATCGGTTAACTTGAGACATTAGCTTTACATATTCATCTTCTGTATATAACAAAACTCCTACTACAAAATATTGGGAACCTATTCTTTTAATAATCTTATCCCACTTTTTACTTATATATGTTCTGACAGTACTTTCACTCCAACTAGTAGCCTTAGCAATATCGTCAAGGTTAAAACCCTTTTTAGATTTTTCCATTTCCGAAAAGAATTTATATGACTTTCGAAATTTCTCTGTATCAGCCATATTTCAATACCACCCTTTATGAATCTTTTAGATAAATTGCGAGTATTTTCTGTTAATTTAATTACTAAAATTATATCAAATTTTATTTTGTTTTCAAACAGAATATATGTTCGAAAATGTTGATTTTTTTATAAGTATTGAATATAATAATAATGAATTTGTATATTTAAACCGAAATTAAATAAAGCCATAACGAGGAGGCTTTACAAATGAAAAAAAATATGCTTGTACAGCCATTTTTAAAATGGGCTGGTGGAAAACGTCAATTACTTCCGGAAATAAGAAAGTTTATACCTTTAGAGTATACTACTTATTATGAACCATTTATTGGGGGAGGAGCTGTTTTGCTTGATTTACAACCAAACAAAGCAGTTATAAATGATATAAACAAAGAATTAATAAATTTGTATCAAATTATAAAAGACAATGTTGATGCTTTAATTGAAGAATTAAAAAAATTTAAAAACGAAAAAGATTCTTTTTATGAAATTAGGGAACTTGATAGAGATAAGGAAAAGTATGGTGAGCTAACATCTGTCCAAAGAGCATCAAGAATTATTTATCTTAATAAAACTTGCTATAATGGTCTGTTTAGAGTAAACAGGGCAGGTGAGTTTAATACACCTTTTGGAAATTATAAGAATCCCAATATTGTTAATGAAATAACATTAAAAGCGGTCAGTACATATTTTAATAAAGCAAACTTAACTTTTTTTTGTACCGATTTCGAAGAAGCATTAAAACGTGCAGGAAAAGGCTCTTTTGTATATCTTGATCCTCCTTATGACCCAGTATCGGATACAGCTAGTTTTACTGGTTATGATAGAGGTGGCTTTAATAAAAGTGAGCAGACTAGATTAAAGGTTATTTGCGATAAGCTAAATGAAAGGGGTGCGAAATTTCTTCTTTCAAATTCATCAACAGAATTTATTAATGAACTTTATAAGGGATACAAAATTGAAACTATACAAGCTAAAAGAAGCATTAATTCAAATCCCGATAAAAGGGGAGAAATTGACGAGGTGTTGGTGAGAAATTATGAGTAATATAAGCGAATTAACAAAAAACGACAGGGCTTGGCATAAATTGTTTGATAAATACAATATACTACAAAATATTGATAGTATTGGCTATTTCGAAATAACATCAAACGAAATTAATGAATATAGAGAAGCAAGATTAATGACTAAATTCGATCATAAATCTAACTTGCCCAAGCTATTTGCTGACAATAATTTGGCTATTTTACCAATAACAAGAGGAAACTATGTTATTTCAAAGTTTGAAGCATATAAGAATTTCCATGTTCTAGACGCTCAAATATATAAAGTTTCATTTCCTGAATATATTGAAAGTATTGATTATGATAAGATAACAAGTGAAGCAATGGCAATTAATTGTGCATATGTTTCAGGTATATTCCATGATTTTTTGGATGATCAGGAACTTCTCCCAACAGTTAACGGTAGGATGAGTTCAGAAGCATTTTCTTTCCAAATACGGAATACAGCAATAAATTCTAATGTTTCAGTAAATGTTACTAATTCTCAAATTGAGGTTGATGCTGGATTTGAGGGTTTGCGAAGTCTATCAATTATTGAAGCAAAAAATTTCCTGTCGGACGATTTTCTTATCAGACAAATATATTATCCTTATAGATTATGGTCAAAGAAAATAACAAAAACAGTAAAACCAGTATATTTAGTATATTCAAATGGGATTTTCAGCTTATATGAATATGAATTTCAGGATCTAAACAATTATAATTCACTGGTTTTGGTTAAGCATAGAAATTATAGTATTGAAGCTGTTGAGATAAGTTTAGATGATATTCTAGGTGTGTTAAGCCGAGTAAAAGATATATATGAACCTGAAATTGCCTTTCCACAGGCTGATAGTTTTAAAAGAGTCATAAACTTATGTGAATTGCTCGCAGAAAATGAAATGACTAGAGATGAAATAACCTTAAATTACGCTTTTGAGCCAAGGCAAACAAACTATTATACAGATGCAGGAAGGTATCTGGGATTAATTCATAAAGATAAAACGGATGAAAATAGAATGCCTATTTTTTCTTTAACAGAGGAGGGACAAAGAATATTAGGATTAAAATATAAAGCTCGCCAATTAAAATTTGTTGAACTTATATTAAAGCATGGTGTTTTTAAAAAGACTTTAGAGAAACATCTAGAATATGGTGAAATGCCCCCCAAAAATGAAATTGTTGATATTATGAAAAATTCAAACTTGTATAAAGTTGAAGCGGACAGTACATACGAAAGAAGAGCATCTACAGTGTCAGGATGGATTAATTGGATTTTGGAACTTCAAAGGTAAATAATAATATAAAAAAAGTATTTTTTAAATCCAAAGGAGGGGTTATAATGAACTCAAAGTGCTGTACAGTATGTGGAAAGCCACTTAATCAATCTCAATGGGATGAAAATAAAAAGTACAAATCATGTCCAAAGTGTTCTACTGAAAATGGTGAAGAGCATGTTTACTATAGGTATCCCGAAAGTTTTGGAATTACAGAAAAGCGTTTATCTTTAAATCATCCTGATGGACCTCAAAGCTATTGTGTGCCATGTAGAGGGCGTGGCAATTCAACTTTAAAGAAAATCTTGTGTAGTAACTTGAAGCATAAATATTAATTATTTATTCATCTTGAATAAGTATTTTTAAGGTTTTCTAAATACAAGTAAATACTCATGCGATATTAGAAAAAAATTGTTTTCGATACTTTTATTACTCCAAAATGCATTCATTTTGCAATTGTGTTGTTGTTTAATTATTATTTCTTTCAGTATAAAACCTACTTTTTGAAAAACTTGCATTACATTAAAGCCCAATGGAATGATATGGTTATTTTTTCTAGTATCTCCAATGAGAATTACACAGTATTTGTTAGATTTTAAAACTCTGAATAATTCTTTTGATACCTCATTCATTTTTATTAAAAATTCATCAGTACTAAGGTGAGATAAATCATCAGGTATATCATCGCTATATTTAATTATATTTGCATATGGAGGATGTGTACATATAAGGTCAATAGAATTATCTTGAATTATATTTTTAAGATTTAGCGCATTACCTAATAATAAAATAGGCTCAATAGAGTCTACATTATTAAACTGAATATTTTTTTTCGATATCTCAATTGCATTCTTATTTATATCTATGCCTATACCTTGACGTTTTAAGAGTTTTGTTTCAATCAGAGTAGTACCACTTCCAACAAATGGGTCAAGTACAATTTCATTTTCTTTTGAATACCTTAAAATAATATTTCTTGGAACTTCTGGCGACCAGTTTCCCCTGTAATCTCCACTATGTGTTGCCCTGTAGGTCGCAAAAATCCCATCGGGGGTTATCAAGTACCAACAAATTGA
>CAZLZR010000126.1:0-7744 GCA_964564015.1 uncultured Acetivibrio sp. | reverse complement strand
AAGGTAGTTTATCAATCAATTAATTACCTATAACCGCCAAATATGCGGAAGAACCGAGGATTATGAAGATCTTGTCTATAAAGTTTTTGCCTAAGTACTGTTATAAAAAATAAAGCTAGTTTCAAAAAAATTTGAACAAATTTAAATATGTATTACACTTATATATATGAAAGGTGCACCTTTTAAAGGAGGAAGACAAAGGAATGATTGACCCGGAAATTATTAAACGCTGCCAGCAGGAAGACCAGGCTGCTTATGATGAATTGTACAGGGTTTTAGGTAAAAAGGCTTTATGGACAGTTTATCAGCTGACTGGAAAAATGAATATAGCAGAAGATATTGTTCAAGAGGCTTTCTTCCAGTGTTTCCGTAATATAAAAAAATTACAGAAGCCGGAACTGTTTCCGGTGTGGTTTAACAGTATACTTTTAAGGACTTGCTGGCGTATGGTATCTGAGGAAAGAAAAAGACCGGCGGTAAGTTTTGAAGCAGAAGCATTGCCTGAAATGAAGAGCGATGAGAGTGTCATTGAAAAGGTTGAATCTGACCATACAAGCAGCGTTATAAGGAAGGCTATTAACAGTCTCAAGCCTTCAATGCGTTCAACCGTTGTATTGTACTATTACAATGATTTTACTATCAGGGAGATTGCTCAGGTCATGGGTTGTTTTCAGGGCACGGTAAAATCCAGGCTGCATTATGCAAAGAAAGTCCTTGAAAAAGAACTGAAAAAGGAATTTTCTGATGAACATATTCGTATGTCCGGGTATACCGGCTGCACCGGAAAGGAGTGTACAGCTAATGAATAACGGAAAGAATTTTGATAATTTGATTAAGAAAGCTCTATCCGAAGGTGAAAACAAGATCGAATTAGATCAAAGTTTTTTATCTGAGGTGAAAAGCAGGCTAATTTCACAGAAAGGAAGGGATAATATATTTATGAACAGAATTAAAAACATTTTCGGAACACGTTTTGGCAAAGTTGCGGCGGTGTGCTGTTCTATGGTTTTTGTGCTGACTATTTCGTATACATTTGTTCAGCCGGTAAGGGCTGCCAGCAAAGAAAGTATAGAAAAAATTAAGTCTATGGTTTATGATGTCATAAAAGGGAAAGATGGGAAGTATGTGGCAATTAAAGTTCCTTACCAGGAACCCCAAAAGAAAGATAATAAATATGAAGGAGTTAAAAAAGCTGTTGGTAATGACCTTATATCAAAAATACCGGAAGATCTGGCCGGAGGTTATACTCTTGACCATAAGGCACTAGGATGCTATGATTCCAAATCAGACTCGATGTTTATGGTATCTACTAAAGACGGTATGACGAAAGAATTATACGATAAGTATAATGAGACCGTGTCTTCGTTTTATTGCAAAGATAAATCTCAGATTGTTCTTGAGATATCCTACATGGATTTTCCTTTTGCTTTGAACTCCAGTCGGGAGCGTATTGAAGGAGATAATAAGAAGAGTCTTTCCTTCGGAGATATAGCGGCAACATATGCGGAATACCCCGGCGTAAGATATCCTATAAAGGAGGTTGACGGTCCGGGCAATGGAGATGAAGATAGGACACAAAAGCCTGAAATCACTGTTTTGCATACGATAAAGTGGAAGCAGAATGAGGCATATTACACAATATATGATTTCAACGGTGATCTGTCGGAGGAAGAACTAAAGACGGCCGCAGCATCTGTAATTGAGAAGATGAATCAGTAATTGAAAGGGATATGAGCAAAGTATACACCTGTAGGTCGCAAAACAATAACGAAAATTCTCGCCCATGTATCCTGTGATGCAAAGCATCTGTCGAAGGGGATGTTGCACTAAGAAATTAGTGTAACATCTCTTTTATGCGTAAAAAACAAATTCCGAACTTCGAAAAGTCTGGAATTTGGTGTAAAATATGTTTGTGCCATTAAACACTCTAACACATAAAGATTATACCCTTCGCGGTGATTTCTATCAATTAAAATTACCGTTAAATATTGAGTACATGATCAAATATTATACTACGTTTCGGATGGTTGTTTACAACCTTCTATCAATTCCTCCTTAATTTTATTAAGAAGTTTCTCCATAACACTTCGACGGACTGAAGGCTTATAATAACCGACTGCCAGCGTTATTATGCCATTATAAGTAGTTGCAATAAGGAGAATTCCAGGCGCACGTATAACTGGCGGGAGAATATATGCGTCAGTAACGGTGCGTTCGCCAAATTTAATTGGTGATTTGGATACAAAGCCAAGGTTTGCAAATACTACACTACACTTATCAGTAAAATCAAAAAAAGGATTATACGAAGTCATATCAGCAAGTAGTGATAAGGCTTTAAACTCGTTGATGTATTGATAGAAATTTATACTTTCAACATATTCTGCCCATACGGCATCTTCTAATCCCATGTGACCGTCTTTTAATATTTTTGTCTCAGACACTACCCTGGATAAGGTTTCTGGAAAAGATTCATGCTTTTTCCTGGCTATCGTTGTTATATGTCCGCCGGAAAAATTCCTTATTGCCTCAGTTTTTCGATCTGGAAGATAGCGACGCAAATCATGTGTTATAGGAATATCAACTGGTACGCCATATGGAGGTTTGGATAATTCAAACATAGCCCTGTAGACTGCAGTTAGAAGCAAATCATTGATTGTTGCCCCTTTAGCTTTTGAATAGCTTTTCATTTCATCAAGCTGACCGTTTGGAAGCTTGCAGACAACAAACCGGGTAGCTCCGATCCGGTTGTTTCTCCATGGGAAATTCCACAATTGATGCGCTGTTTTTTGTTTATAGTGCGAAATAGCTTGTGAAGCATCTATACCTAATGCCTTATACAGTCTAATCCGGTCATTTTTATTTGGTATATGTTGTATTGGAGTATAATTGATGCTTTCTTTATCGATTTGAGAGTAAATATCCGCAAGAAGTAAAAAGTATTCCTTCGCACCAGTGCCGTCACAGCATACATGGCTGACTTTTATACACAATATATCACCCAGTCCGGATCGTATTAGTTTTACCTTGGACATAGGCCCTTTATTCGGATCCAAAGGGATATCCAGAAATTTTTTAACAACTGCATCCGGATTATCAGTTTCCTCAAATGTACAAAATTCAACACTGTCAATGTCCTTTATACGTTTCCAATAAGGACGAGTGCTTTTAACAAAGCAGCACCCGAAAACAGGCTCAACATCAAAGGATAATCTTACTACTTTTAATAGTTTACCGAAATCCAGCCTGCCATCGAGATTCATTACCACTTGAGTCTGAGAATTTGCAATTTTGTAACGAGCAACATAGTTATATATATCCTGTCCATCAGCTGGTATACAATCTAAACTATTTTTTGTTTCTTTGCTCTTCGCCTTTTTTACTCTAATAAATTTTGAAAATTTATTTATAGTATTGTCATGCGAAGGAGATAATGGAATCTTCGCTTTCATGTCAAATCGCTCCCATCAATTAGAGTTAAATATTTTCAACTATACTATCACTATGAAGTTTACATAGTTAAGCATTAATTTATATTACGCAAATACATATGCACATGTTACATGTGTCAACTAATTTAATGTCAAACCAATTCAATATCGAAAAATAGACTTTTTTGTGTGTGTTTTACGTTTTGTACAAAAATAATTTTGATAAGTCCAAGGTAATAGTTTCTGGATTTGTTTTCACATTCTATCTTATGTAAACATATTATAGCTATATATGTTGAATTGAAGTTGATAAGCAAAGATTGAAGTTGAATTCTCAGTAAAAATTCAAGAGGATATTTTGCTGGATTTCAAAAAAAGTGATGATTTTGGAGGGGTGCATATGCAGTGTTGGAATCCGACATATGAGTGTATGTCTAGAGGTGAAAAGGAGAATTTTTCAAAAGAGACAATCGGCTGCATCATCGACAGAATGTGTATCAAATATGAAAGCAATGAAGCTATAGTTTACAGGGACAAAAATGTTCGGTATTCATACGGAGATTTAAAAAAAATGTATGATGGTATAGCAAAGGGGTTACTGAAACTGGGGATAAAGAAAGGAGACCATTTATCAATTTGGTCATTGAACAGTCCGGAATGGATTGCACTTCAAATTGCGACTGCCAAAATCGGGGCAGTTCTTGTGTGTATTAACACCGAATACAGTAAGTTTGAACTTGAATTTGCTTTAAAACATTCTAATTCAAAAGCTCTCTTTTTCTCAAAAGGATATAACGGAAACAATTATGCTGATTCCGTGTATTCCATATGCCCGGAACTAAAAATTTGTTTGCCGGGAAAGCTAGCGAGTAAAGCTCTTCCTGATATGAAGAGTGTTATAAGTTTGGATGGTGAAGATAAAAACTTGATGACTCTTGGGAACCTTATAGAAATGGGCAAAGATGTGTCCGATGAGGAATTGCTTGAAATAAGTAATATATTAGATTGTTATGATACAACAAATATTCAATACACTTCAGGTACAACAGGAAATCCAAAAGCCGTAATGTCAACACATTATAATATCATTAATAATGCTATCATTTCAGGGAAAAACCTTGATTATTCTGAGAAGGACAGATTGCTTGTATGTCTCCCCCTCTTTCATGTAATGGGATGTGTTTTAAGTGCTGTTCAATGTTTGTTATATGGGTCAACAATAGTGCTTGTAGACAAATTTCAAACAACAAAAGTTCTTGAATATTTAGACAAAGAAAAATGTACGGGATTAAATGGAGTCCCTACAATGTTTAAATTTCTTCTTTCCCATCCCAAATTTGACAGTTTTGATTTGTCTAATCTTCGAAAAGGCATGATTGCCGGCTCCTATTGCTATCCTGACCTCATGAAAGAAATAATGGATAAAATGAACATGAAAGAACTCTGTATCGTTTATGGGCTGACAGAAGCTATGGGGATAACACAAACTCTCGTTTCTGACCCTCTTGATATGAGAATAAATACTGTAGGGCGGGGGATGTTCGGAACAGAAATAAAGATAATCAATCCTGCTACCGGAGAAGAAGTACCTAATGGTGTAGAGGGAGAGCTTATCACTAAAACAGAGTACATCATGAAGGGATACTACAAAAACCAAGAGGCTACACAAAAGAGTATAGACAAAGGCGGATGGCTACACACCGGAGATTTGGCTATTAAAGATGACGAAGGCTATTGCAGGATTATTGGCAGAATAAAAGATATAATCATCAGAGGTGGTGAAAATATATCACCTGCAGAAATCGAAGAGTTATTAGTAACACATGTATCAATAAAAGATGCTGCAGTCGTAGGCGTTCCTGACAAAAACCTCGGAGAGGAGATATGTGCTTTTGTAATTATTGAAGATAGCCATACTTTATCAAGGGAGGATGTTGTATTATTTACTCGTGATAATCTTGCAAAGTTTAAAATCCCTAAATATATCGAATTTGTAAAGGAATTTCCCACTACGGCAAGCGGAAAGATTAAGAAATTCATGTTAAAAGATTATGCCATTGAAAAATACAGTCTAAAATAGGATTAACGAGACCAGTTCAGTACTTCCTGGTAATCAGTCGCTTCTTAAAAGTATGTATCTTGCTACTCTTAAGATCACAGCTAAATGAACAATGCGATATTGAGACTGGAATGATTCTTGGAGAGTTACAGATAATGATTTAAGGGCGTATATATGGCTATAAAGGGGTTCAAGATAACCTTTGGTTCCCTAAAACCCCTTTACAATATTTTATACGCTGAAATCTATATAAATCACGAAAATGATTATAAATTGGAAATTAACTCAATAGTATACCCAAAATATTCATCCCCTATTTTCCAGTATAAATTATTCTCACTAATGGTTATAGCTTCAACTCTTTCCAAATCAACATTTTCAGGGATGTTTATGATCTTTCCAGGAAATACATCCTTCATTTCTTCATCGCAAATTCTGATCTTGGTATTATATTGAATTCCTTGATCAGACCCAAGCTTTTCTTCCTTATACGCAGTTGCCAGAACTTTATCAACTTTACCATTATCATTTATATATCCCGGTATAAATGTAACAAATTGAGTTGGAAAGCCAGCATCAATTCTACGTCTGTCGCTTCCATCCAACTTAATTCTTTCTGCAAATCCATCATCAGCAATATAATAAATCCAGTCTTTAAATATTGTAAAATTCCTGTTTTCTTCCCAATTGTCCACTTCTAAGAGTGACTCATGTTTAAATGTTTTAAGATTAATTCTCTTAATTGTTTCTTTACGTTCAGCCTCTAATGTAGAACCCCAAGGGAAAATAGAAATATAATAGATGTATTCATCTTTTTCTATGGGCTTATACATTCTGAACTCTCTATATTCAGTTTTTTCGCTGCTGCCAATTTTCATTTTTCCAAATAAGCCAAAGTCAGGATTCATCATTCCTTCACCGGACCCCCCTGAACCTAAGGCTATTGTGTGGTAATAAATCCAATCCTTATCATTGCATATTAACTTTATATCAGATTGACAGGCCTGATAGCTGTAATCTTTATATACTATCTTTTCTTCTTTTCCATTATTGCTTACACACTTCAAGACTATTTCCTTACCAGGAAATCCATGGTATTCCGGTCTTGTCTCAAGAATCTCGCCATTTTTTATTGGAAAGTAATAAATCCAGTCATTTATTACTTTGTAGAGCTTTCCAAAATCATGTGCCAACTTTCGTATAGAACCTTCCTCAATTCGATAAAGATCTCCTGATGGCGTATAAAAATACAAAATATTGTTATCTTCAAAAAGAGCAGACATTTTTCTATCATCATCATACATTTTGTAAGTTTGTTTTTCTTCTCTGTCAAGAAAACATTTATATAAATATTGATCCTCTGTTAAAGCGTACTACACATCGTTGTCGATATAAAAATCCAAACACCTATTTTCAAATAAAAGTTCTTCTCTTAAGCTGTACTTATTCTTATAAAAGATATTACCTGGTACAGTTTTTGTATAATATTCTATATCGCCATAATTAATTTTTTTAGCAGAATATTTTGGATCATTAATAACACCTCGACTTACTAAATCTGCTATTTCATCTCGGTTAAGTTTATAAAGGGCGTTTTTATTACCAGAATTCATAATTGTCGGGGTAACTGTTGTTGCATCAGATAATTGGGCAGTAGGTGTATAAGATACTAGCGCAATAGAAGTATTTTTAGCGGGCAAGTCTTTTGAATTATTTACATTATCATCAGTGCTTTTGGCTTTCATACGCCCATAAAATTGGTTTAATGTTATAACCAAACCAATTACCAAAATCGAAGCACCAATAATTTGTATAATTCCAAAGCGTTTATTCATACATGTTCACCTCGTAAGTAATTATTAATACGAATGGTTTTAATCTTTTATCTTCGTCCCCAAGTCTTTCAAAGCGATTTTCCGCAGGGCACCTTCCTAAACGATACTTCCTAGTTTATTACTATTATTTGGAGTAGAACTTCTTAATTAACGCTTCAACCATAATTTTATTATAATTTAGCTTAAAGTTAAACAAGAAAAATTTAATAGTAAATAGATTTTGAATTAATGAGTTATTTCTTAAGCAACCATAGATTATTATAGACTTTTTTATCATTTGGGAAATCTCGTCTTTAGAAGTTAACACCATAAATCTTCAGGAGCAAATTTATATTTGATTCCTTACACGAGCCTAAAAATAAGGCTTTCACGGTAAATTCATGAAGAAATATATTGGAAACAATAATAACTGAATAACAAAT
>CAZLZR010000125.1:0-7745 GCA_964564015.1 uncultured Acetivibrio sp. | reverse complement strand
TTAAGGTGGGGAAAAATCTTTCCCCTTTTTGGGGAATTTTTATTGACAATAACACCCATTTACGACGTTTATATGCAATTTATTTAGATTAACCATACCATCCACAGCCTAGCTCCCTAACCGCCTTAGTGCTAGCAGAATTCCAGATTCCTCACAGATTCCGGTTCTTCTCTTTCGAGAAAAGGTTGCATTGTCACAACAGCTTAGAACCCGGGTGTTACCACCCACGCACCGTTGTCAGATTACTGTTAAAGGAATAACAGGTTTATACTACTTCTAAGTAGCTAAACATTTATCTGTGCGACTTCGTGTCGCACACGTCGGCATGGGAGAAGTTCCAGAGCCGGACCCTTTAGAAAGACCCGTGAGCGTGCTTGCACCGGCGATGGAATTTGGTGCGGCATGCTTCATGCTCCTTCTCCAGAGAATTTACTCCGTGAACTTCTAACCCGCACCTTCACTCCCATGCATTGTACTATGATGTGCAGCGGGCCCACGAAGCTAGAGCAGCACAGATGCTGCACTATATCAATCCTTACTCAAAATCCTTATACAAAAGACTTGTCTGAATCCCACTATTATTCTGATACTTTCCGCTTGCATATTTATCATAATCGCCTTCTATTGTATGGTAATATATTTGACAAATCTCAACATTTGGGTAAATCATAATAGGTTGTATACAATATATTTCTAATGTCCAGTATCCACTAAATCCAACATCTCCAAAACCTGCTGTCACATGAATAAACAATCCTAACCTTCCAATTGATGATCGTCCTTCTAGCATTGGCACGTAATTATCGGTTTTTGTATACTCAACTGTTCTTCCTAAATATAATTTATTTGGTTCTAGAACCAAGCCTTCTTCTGGAATAACCAACTTTCTTGTTTTATTTGCTTTCTTCATATCTAAAACTGATTCTTCATAAACTAGCAATTCATTATGTAGTCTAAGGTTATAACTATTTGGGTTAACTAATTTCTCATTATATGGTTCTATAATAATATCTTTTCCAACTTTGTTTTTTATCTCTTTCCCTGATAAAATCATAATGATATCCCCTTTGATATTTCTTTATTTTTATAAATCTTTTTTACAACTTTATCTATTACAAATTATAACTGTACTACAACCTACAAAGACCTGCTTTCACAAAGCGTGTCCACGGATGGGCACGCAATCCGCCGCATTTCAGAGAACATGTACATTTGTAAAATCCATGAGTTGGACCCTCGTAGCCTTTCTTCTTTGGCGGGGCTATGCCCCCAACGAATGGATTTGGGCAGGATGCCCTCATGCCCTACTCCAACGACATACTGCATGCTTTGCTCTTTATGCAAATGTGTTGTTCTGTGTAGTACCACGCCCCGCAAAGCAAGAACGGCAAGGATGCCGTGGTCTTATACTCTTCTATCTTTCTCTTTTCCAAATTTGTTTTATATCATTCTTCTCTTTTCCTTGAATATAAACATTGTCTATTTTATATATATCACCTTTTATCTCAATTGTAAATTTTGACAATCCACCAATAAAATAACGTGGTTTTACATATAAATTATTTTCTGAAATCTTATATGTATATCCTTTAAATCCATCAGCACTGGTTAAACTATCTCCCTCAATTTCCAAAACACTATCGCTAACATTTATCCGCAAAATCGCAATTGACGATGTAAAAGTATTATTAGCTATAAACTCCGTATAAATATAAGAGATAAATAAACAAACACATAAGAGTACTCCAAATCCTACTAATAGTTTTTTTGTCAACCCTTTTTTTATTTTAATCATCCCCTTAAAAATTCAATATTTCCTTCGAAGCCTTACCCTATAACTCCAGCAATGGATGGCCGGCAATGCGTGGTATTGCACAGAACGTCTTGCCATTTGAGATGTCGATGAATCGGACCCGTGAGGAATACCCGTGAGCGGCTTTAGCCCGATGAATCGATATAGGCAGGATGACCCGTAAGAATGCCCTTTACTCAAATGGACTTGTTAGCCGAAGTACACCGGCCCCTTGTATAGTAAAACTTTAGGAATAAAGCCTCACTGAACACCTTACTCTTTTATAAAATTTGGATAAAACCAATGAATATTAAAAAAAAACTTTTCTAATTCTTTAAATCCTTCACTTGCACTATATATTCTTTTCCACTGTTTCTCGTACTTATCAGTGTCAATAAATCTAAACTCAAACTTGTCATTTTCCAATGGACTTATTAATAATCGTGGTCCATCATAAGGATATTCTACTTCATTTTGTACAATATATAAATCATTCACTGAAGTCCAACCATAAATATAATTTGCATATTTAGAATCTCTTAAAGCAATTACTAAATTGTACATATATAAAAACTTTTTATCTTTGTTTATTAATTTCTCAAATACATTACAAGTTTCATCCCATGTCCTTATCATAATATCTCCCAAACAAATTAATGTGTCTAAAACTTAAAAGTATATATACTACAGAGAACTTCTCATAAAATCCGCACATGGATGTGCGGTCTTCGGTGTATTTTGGCTAACGTTCCGTATCTGGATTAATTTCGTCTATGCAGCTATAGTTTGACTTTTCTTATTTGCAAATCATGCTTAATTTTATTAATACTGCGCACCAGATTTAACACTTTAACCGCACATATTACAACAGTGTTTATTTTCAACGGAATATTCAGCTTTAATAGTAAAAGTCCATTACCTACAGTAATTTTATCATAATTTCCAATAAAGTTGAACAAAGAGTGTAAGCCATTAATCGAATATATCTTTAAAAGTGCACTTCTTGCGAATCAAATATATAACCAAATCTTCTTTAACTGTAAAACAATTCTGAAAATGAATGCTTTAAAGGCAGTTTGATTTACTTATAAATTCAAATTCAGATAAACATCATCCATCTGTTCATGAGTAATACCAATATAGGCTAATGTCACGCTGGGAACTGAATGGTTAAGCAGTTTTTGAATTAAGTTAAATCTATACCGGCTTGATAAGCCTAATCCCTCTGTAGTACGGCATTTTAAATTCTTATAAATTCAAGCAATTACTTCAAATTAATATCTGGTTTTCAAACACACATCTGATTTTTCTATGTCGTAGATTACAGCCCTTTTTTATCTGCTTACTTATTGACCTTTATTTCCATATCTTTTATAGTGGTAAATATAGCAAAAAAGAGAAAGAAGCACCTACCACAGCAACTCTTTCTCTTTCTCTCGATGCTATAAAATATAACATCAAAGGTACAATATAATGATAAGAGTTTTTAAGATGTTCTGCAAGATAAATTTTATAAATATTTCGGCTAAGGATTTTTTCTTAAATCCATGTCGGGGTTCAAGATATCAGAGTATAAATGCCCTTGTTGCAATACTAAACACCCCGACTGGAAGAGGCATTCTGAGTACAATAGATATCTTGTATCTTATGAAAATGGCTGTGTTATATCCTATCAAATTACCGTTGCAAGATACCAATGTTCATCTTGTGGACATACTCATGCAGTACTTCCGGAATCAATAATTCCATACAGTTGCTACAGCTTTCTTTTCATTATTGCAGTTATGAGGGATTATTTCAGCAAATCATTTACTGTAACAGATATATGTGACAAATACAACATATCTGTTTCTACCCTCTATTCTTGGAAAAAACTATTTTTAGATCACAAAAAGCTCTGGCTTGGTTTGCTTGAAGATGCTTGTACATCCTCAATGAAATTTGTTGATTCCATCTTTCCAGGAGCTTTGTTATATTCTCTTGATGAGTTTTTTCAAATATCAAATAAATCTTTTATGCAAGGATCACATATTAAAAAGGCTAAATATAATCCGCCATAAGATATTAATATTTTTGCATTCAATCATTCACATAATATCGAAATTCCTTTCTGTTTATACCACTGTTATGATTTGGACAGGAGGTGATTTGTGTCATGAAAGACACTTTTAACGACAAAAATTATAGTAAGGCAGTAGAAATTGCACATATGCGATTTGGTGCCATAGCTCCTGTAATACAGGGGTTATTTACCGAGCCTACAAAAACAGCCTACTACAAAAAGATAGCTGAGAAACCTTTTAAAATGCCAAATGGGAGAAAGGTATTTTACAACTACAATACATTTGAAAAATGGGAAGGCCGCTATAAAATGTATGGCATGGACGGGCTTATGCCAAAGGCCCGCTGTGATTCAGGAGTACCCCGTGTTTTGACTGATACTGCCATAGAAGAGATATTCCGCATAAAACAGCTCTTTCCGAGAATTAATGCAACTCTGATTTATGCAAAGCTTATTGAAGAAGGATATATAAAACAGTCTGAAGTGTCTGTTTCTGCAGTACAGCGATTCATTAAAAAGAATGATCTAAAGTCTGCAAGGAATCCTAACATGAAAGACCGTAAAGCCTTTGAAGAAGAATTTCCATGTGATATGTATCAAGCAGATACCTGCCACAGTATTTATATTACGGAAAATGGCGTAAAACGCAAAACTTACTTGTTTCACGTAGTAGATGACCATTCAAGGCTAATCGTTGGTGCACGTTTCTTTTATAATGATAATGCCTATAACTTTCAACTGGTTTTGAAAGATGCCATAGCTCGCCATGGGCTTTGTAAAAAGCTTTATTGCGACAATGGTGCACCCTACACCAACAAGCAATTGAGTCTTATTCTCGGATCCCTTGGAATTATTGAAATACATGCACCTGTAAGGGATGGTGCCAGCAAAGCCAAAGTGTTATACGACGCTTTTTATTATCCGCATCTTTTCAAAAAAGCTGTATAAATAAGGTGTTTTGTTTAAAAAGATGCGGATAAAATATTTAGTTCAGTCCAAACATCCGGCGGATTTCATTATCTTTACCTTCCCACAGTTTCTCTATGGTTATATTTGTTTCTTGGCCTTTTTTAAGTGCTTCACGGATCTGTTCAACGGAAGGGATAGCGTAAATTTTAGTTGTCTCCGAACTTGAGTGACCGAGTATTGCTGATATCATTTCAAGCGGTACACCATCCCGGTATAAACCTGTTGCCCGTGTTCTTCTTAGCATGTGGGGGTAACAACTTTCAGGAAAACTGAGATTTTCTTTGTGCACAAGGTCAGCATACTTTTTTACAATTCTTTCAACATTCCTTTCAGACATTCTATTCATTTTTCCATGTATTATAGTGTAAAATAAATGAGTATCTGCTGGGCTATCTTTCTCATGATAAATCCTGATATATTCCCGCAAGTGTCCTATAGTTTTATCATTTAATGAAATAACCCGTTGCTTTTTGCCTTTTCCATTAATGAGAATAGAAGGTGCCGATATCTCAAGCGATATATCCCCGAGGGTTATATCTAGCAATTCAGATACTCTGATCGCTGAATCAAACAGAATAATAAGTATCATCCTGTCTCTGTTTCCTATCTTTGTATTTGATGGTTTGTTGAGAATCATTACAAGGCTATCCTTTTCAATTATAGACCGCTGAAGTTTGTAAATTTTCAGAAGTGGTACCTTTTGAACTCCTAAATGTACCTGCATTAAGGCTATATTTCCATCAGATACATACTTGAGATATGATTTCAATGCTGCAAGACGTTGATTCACAGTACTGTTTGCAAGGTTCTTCTTTTCCTGCATATATTGCGAGTATTTGAGCACAAAATCATAGGTGCAGTCTGAAAAACAAAAGGTAATTGCACTACGTTTGCATTCAGACGTAATGTAGTTGTAAAAGCACGTCAGAGAAAGCCTGAATGCCTTTATTGTTTCAGGACTTCTATTTTCTTGCCTTGGAAGAAAAACATCAAGAAAGTCCTTTGTCTTTGAAAAGAAAAGTTCCCTAAATTCTGTCCCATTACTCATAAGACACTACCTCCGGTATTACAGCACCGGCAACGGTGTCATTTTTTGCTAAAGTTTTGTACGCATCGCTGACCAGATAGTAATAGTAAAAGGTTTCATTTATGCTTTTGTGTCCCAAATATCTGCTGAGATATGGCATCATAACATTAAGATCAACACTTTCTTCAGCCCATATGTTCATACGATTAACAACAAAGGTGAACCTGAAATCATGAATTGTTGGTTTATTATTACATAGAGCATATTTAGTTTTCCCCCAAAAGTTATTGAATACTTTATCCATAGTAGTGTTTTTTATAGGCTTATCAGGATCTTTTGCGGGAAAGAACCATTTTGGCGAAAACCCAAGAGTGCTACGTATGTATAAAAAATATTCAATACAATTTTTACGGAGATCTTCAGAAAGGTATACAAGTCTGTCTTTGTTTCCTTTTGAATTGAGTAATGTAAGTATCCCTTCTTCAAGATTAACATTTTCTTTGGCAATGCCCGCCACTTCTGCGTTTCTTAATCCGCAGCAACAGTATAATCTGAAGATGAGCCGATATTCGTTTGCAAGTCTTACCTCATATGCAGGTCTATGTTCTGGCCGGTAAGCATCAACTACATTAAAAAAATCATGTATCTCGAAGCTGTCAAATATATGTGGTTGTGCCTTTTTGAAGTGACAGAAATCATGAGGAATATATACAATAATCCCACACGAAGCCATATATAAGAGCAACTGTCGTACAACTGAAATCCGTTTTCCCTGATTAAAGTTTCCTTCTGTCTCTGTACGTTCCATCCATTTTTCGAGAAATACTTTATTTACTTCTAATTTATCCAGACAGTTATCAGTACAATATCTATCGAACCGTTTTAGAATTTTTTCTTCTGAGTCATATGAATAGCCATTAGACCTCTTTTCTTGCAGCATTCCTGTTATGTAATTAGATATAATACTCTTGAACTCTGAATTATTACCCATTGAGCCACCCTCCAATTCCACAATTCTTAAGTGTTAGGGAACACATTCGCATTCTGTCAGTATCAAGTGAAAGATAACGATGTACCGAAGAGGTGCCGCGCTGTCCAAGTGCATCCGAAACTGTGTTTGCACCGACTCCTTTTCTAAGCAAATTTGTTGCAAAGGTTTTTCTTGTCACATGAAAACCGGATCCCTCAACATTTCTGTCCGGAAGTGCTGTTTCAAGAGCTCGACCACATACAGATCTTCCAACAGGCTTATGCGGAGCTTTTTCACTCAGAAAAATATTTTGGTGATCTTTTGTATGTCGCTCTTCTGTAATGTAAAGATATATGGCATTCCCAACCTCTGTAGGCATTGGCAAGGTTATCTCTACATCTGTTTTGTCCTGAATAAATCGTATGGAAGAGTTCTTCCAATCAATGTCTTCATATTTAAGATGCGCTATATCAGATGATCGGAGCCCCATTTTTAGACCAAGCAATATCATTGCCTTTTTTCTAAGCGACAGTACAGAATCTTGATCCTGAAGTTTTTCATTAAGCTGTGCCATTTCTGTTTCAGTCAAAATAACAACAATAGTTTCTTTTGGTGCTAGGACACGCGGGAGAGCTGCAAAAAGCATTGGATTGCTAAGAAAGCCAGCTTCTCCAAGATACTGGAGAAACTTTCTTATTCTTACACTATAAGCGTTTTTCCTTTTATACGAATATTCGTATAAAAAGTTGAAAGGACTTTTCGCACCATTAAAGATACTTGGCTAAATGGGTTTGATCCTTCAGGAGTAGAATCTCTTGAAGAATTAAATCTCTTGCTGGCCGATTATGTAAGAAAACGCAACACTTCTACCAACCGCAGTATTGGAGAAACACCTATGGAACGTTATTCACTACACATTAACCGA
>CAZLZR010000124.1:0-8307 GCA_964564015.1 uncultured Acetivibrio sp. | reverse complement strand
GCCTTGAATTCCAGTATTTATAATAGTTTTTGTGTCGTTAAGGAAACCCTAATTATGGAAATCTCGACTTTGAAGTTTTATTCTTAAATTCTCAATTTTTTCAGTATAAATATCTTGATTGGTTGCTTTCATGCAAAGATACTGTCAGGTTTGGATTTGCTACTAACATTCCATTAATGAAAAGAATTGTATAAGTGTTCGTATTGAATGACAAGGGTGTATCCAATCGAAAGGAGAGTAAAGTAACATGAGAAATACGAAAATATTTTCAGTAATTCTATGTGTCGCTATGCTTTTAACGATTATGCCGGTGACGGCACTGGCAGAGGATACGGTAAGGGACATTGGCACAGTGGCCGAGCTGCGTGCAGCACTTGAAAACGATGCGGGGGCCCATGTGAGGCTCACAAAGGATATCCTATTCACCATGGCAAATGCGACTGACAAGAATGTCGGTGTTTATCCTGGAGAGGGCAGCTATATCATTGATTTAAACGGCCATACGATGAAGTATCATTACATGACGGGCGGCGAGTTCAGTGACCAGGGAGAACCTATAAATATAGGTGGTGACTCTGGTAATGATACCAGGATGCTTGTTATAAACGGACCTGGTTCGATTATTGGAGGTATAACCGGTATAAAATCGTGGAGCAATAGCAGTATCTTAGTCGTTAACGGCGGCACCATAAGGGGCATCATGGGCTACGGCATCACAGGCGGTGGCCTTATTTATGTTAACGGTGGGACCGTGACCGGTAATTTCGGTAGTATTGAATGCGATCGAGGAATTGTTGTACTGAATGGCGGTGAAGTAAAAAAAGTAAATTACAAACCCCATAGCAATAATACGGATCAAGAATATGGATATGGTGTAATCAGGAACGGTGTATTTACCGGACATGCGGTTCTTAGTCGTACTATTCTGAATGTCACCGATCTTACCATCAGCGAGGGTTCGTCCATGAAGGTGATGAGGAGCGGCGGGCTTATCGTAAAAAACAACTTTGTCAATAAAGGCACATTTACATATGAAGGTGGCTTGAAAAGTATTGGTGGTGAGGCGACGATCAAGCGGAATACTGAAGGCTCACATGCAACGGTAGAAATATTATTTGATACCAGCTTCAATAGCCTGGATATACAGGAAGGTGCCAGTCTGAAAATCGTAAACGGTGCAACTGTGACTGTTACCGGTTCCTTTTCCAGTGGCAGGAACAGCGGTGTAGTGGCTGAAAACGGAACACTGCGGCTACTGGGCAGTATAGACCATAAAGGCTGGTCCGAGGGCGTACCGGAACTTGCGGCACTGGAGGAGCACGGCGGAGACCCGGAACCGGGGCGGCAGCGTAATTATGACAAGGAAATGGATGCCGCCCATAGGCTATGGGATCTCGGATTGTTTCAAGGTGTGGGGACTTATCCGGACGGAAGCATCAATTTTGACCTTGAGCGTAAACCTTCACGGGTGGAAGTACTGGTCATGCTGCTACGTCTTATGGGTAAGGGAAATGAAGCGATGAACGGTGAATGGAAACATCCCTTTACCGATGTGCCGGATTGGGCTGATAAACTTGTGGGCTATGCTTATCAAAAAGGATTGACTAAAGGTGTATCTCCCACCTCGTTTGGTACAGGTGCAGCCACTGTGCAAATGTATCTGACCTTTGTTCTTCGTGCACTAGGCTACTCTGATGGCCCTGATGGTGATTTCACATGGGACATGCCGGAAAGGTTTGCACAAGATGTTCGCATCCTGCCAGAGAGTGTTTACATGGAAGATTTCCGTCGTTCCGATATGGTGCTCATTTCTGAAGCCACCCTCAATGCCAGGCTTAAAGACAGTGACATCACGCTACTGGAAAAGTTGATTGAAGAGGGTGCGGTACATTAGCCAGATGGTGGTATAGCTATGATAAAGGATCTGGTGTATTAAAGGAAGGGTGGAATTACATTGTCCTCATTATGTACATAATTATAAGTACAAGGAAATAAAGAAATTTATTAATTGATTTTGTTCCATACCCCCAGTTGGTAGACATGAGAAAAATATAAACGATGGAGGAAATGCAATGAAATCAAGAATACTATCACTACTAATGGTTGCTGTAATGCTGATGTTGGCTGTGGCAGGACTTACGGGATGCTCATCCGGCGATGGTTCAGCTTCAGGCAAAGTATCTCCCAAATCGGAAAAAACAATTGGCAATGTGGAACGGGACGGTGTTGAAATTGTAATTCCAGCCGGAACCTTTGATAAGGACGTAAAGGTGAGCATCAATAGGGCAGACGAAAACGAAATATCGGCTGAGGATGGTGCTAGCTACCTTTTGGCTCCTATAGAACTAAAGTCTGATGGCATCAAAATTGAACATTAATGTAATAGTCAAAATTTGCCGATAACAATAATATGAACAGTAAGTTAGTAGGAGGTTTGTAGATATGATAAATTCAGTCAATTTTTCCGGCAGGGATAAGCCAATTAATACAAATGAAAACAAGACTTCAAAACAGGAAAACACAACAGAAATAACCACTGAACAAAAGGCTTATATTGTTGACATTGGGAGCAGAGCAGAAAAGAAAGCAACCTATGACAACCCAAGAGTTTTGAAGACTGATACCAATAAAATAGAGCAGTTGAAAAGAGAAGCAGATGACTCATTAAGACCATTGAGACAAATGGTGGAAGAGTTATTAAAAAGGCAAGGAATGTCTTTCAAGGGCGCAAATGGTAAGCAGAATGAAGACAAAATGGTTAAAATTGACGACAAGACAAGGGCGGAGGCTCAAAGGCTTATATCTGAAGATGGAGAATATGGAGTTGAAAATACTGCCAATAGGCTTTTTGAATTTGCCAAAGCTGTGTCGGGTAATGACAAAACAAAGATTAATGAATTGAAATCAGCTATTGAGAAGGGATATAAGGCAGCAGAAAAGGCTTTTGGCGGACAACTACCTGATATATGTAAAAGTACACTTAATAGTGTAATGGACAAATTGGATAAATGGGCAGCGTCAGAAGAATAAAAATAACTTGGTAATAAAGCATCTATCTAACGGTAGGTGCTTTTTTTGTCTCCAAATTTTAAGTAGCACCTCTTCCGGCTGTTCCCGAACATCTATCTTACACCAATCTTAAATCTGGCATCTTCGGGCCACTTGCCCTGAAGTCGGACAAAAGGAGTTTCCTTAAAGTTGTAATTTGAAAAATATTAAATTGTTAAAATAAGATTTTCAAATGAGGGTTATGCAGAAGTTTTTAGGTTTAGTAGATTAAGCATTGACATATTGTCCTGATTGCAGTAGACTAAGTGCAAATTTTAAGGAGAGTTTAAATATGTCAAATATTATTTTTTGCTTCAGTGGAACTGGAAATTCTTACTCAATAGCAAAAGGAATACAAAAAGAAATAGGGGACACAATTCTGGCACCGTTGCTTAAAGCTAATGATTATAAGGCTGCAGAATACAATATTGTGGGATTTGTTTTCCCGGTTTACTATATTCACGTTCCGGAAATAGCTTTAAAAGCTATAAAAGGCATAAGTCTGAGAAAGGGTCAGCAAGTATTTGCAATTGCTGCTTATGGTGGAAATTTGGGATATGTTTTACAGGACATAAGAGAAGCATTATCTGATAAAGATGTGATTTTGCAAGAATACAAAATCAGAATGCCCGGTAACTACATACTTGAATATGGAGCATTTCCGAGAGCTTATCAGGAATATATCCTCAAAAAAGCTGAGATGCTAATAAACAAAATTGCAGGATTTATTCTGGAGAACAAAAAGACTGGGTATATAGAACCTAATCTATTAGCAAGAATCTCTCATAGTAGGTCTGATAAACAAAGGAGTTTATTTGGTGAGGTAGGCTCTAATTTCTATGCCAAAGAACAATGCGTGCACTGCTATCAATGTGTGAGGTTATGCCCGGCTAAAAATATTACTATTAGTGAAGGAAATCTAATATGGGGAAGTAAGTGTGCCCAGTGTATGGCATGTATCCAGTGGTGTCCTCAAAATGCAGTATCTCATCCATTAATGAAGAAAAACAGAAGATACTATACTAACCCTAATGTAGTAGTAAACCAATCAGGAGAATTGGAATTAAAGGGAAATAAAAGTTGATCTATTGATTCAAATTTAAGAAGAAATAAGAAATGCTTTTATAAAAAAATCTGCCGATATGACGAGGTATATCAGGACTTTGATTTTTTGCTTAGAATCCTTAGAGATAGGATTGTAAAGGTTCTTAGTGTAAGAGAAAATATTGAATGAGTCCTGGTGGGGATTATGACTTAACCGTCATATTCAATGAACCTGTATCTGACAATGTAACAGGTATTCATTTTTCTATAGCTGGAATACCTATAGATTGTATGCTTTTATCAATAAATGATTTTTTGGGAGAAACACCTGAAGATCCGTTTTTGCTCGTACATTTAAACTGTACGATACTCTATGACAGGGACAACACCACCAGAAATCTTTTGGAGGGTATAAAGCAACGATGGAGTATGCCGGCTGTATTGTCAGACTGTGAGGTCAACACCTTCAGATTCACCTTCAAGCACATATTGGACAAGCTGAAGCACCGATTGTTCCATGATGAGCTGTACTCCAGGTACTTTATTTTCTCCTCCATGGACTGGTTTTTGCAATGCTATGCTAGAATCTATAACTTGGAAATAGGTAAACCCAAGGTTCACCTGTCATATATAAAGAGCAATGATCCTGAATTATATGGCATGATAAACCGCATGTACCATACGATGGGCTTAAGTGTACAGTTTGACCTGTTAAGAGAATGTGCTGAACGAATGCTGATTAAAATAACGGAATGTCCAAAAGTAGGATTAAACTGGCAGATACCGCAATATAGACAATTCACTGCGGTACCTGTGCATGCAAATTCATTGTAAACATTACCAAGGCTTTTAGCCTTATGTCTGTCATGAGCTAAAGAGAACTTTTAACCCATTTGATAACTGGGGCGATTCTCTCCTCAGAAACATAATCACATCCCGTTTCAATGTTATGAATTGATTCAGCAATTGATTCAGATTGATCTTTTTTGCATTTGAGAATTTTGAGGAAAACGGACATGCCAAGTTTATCCGCTCCCTTCAGCTGACTGAGGGGTAAGCAGCCACCGCGAAGATAAAAGAAAGGTATCCCTTCAATATCGTTGTTTTTAATTAAAGTTTCGTCATCCGGCTCTGCTTTTCGTGCGGTTCCGGAGGCACATACTGCTTTTATGTTAAATTTGTCTTTAACTTTTTTCAGCCCCTGAATCCTTCCTGCTGATATCCAACCGAGAAAGATGACAGGCGTTCCCTCCGGCACCTTTGGAAGCTCGTCGGCGCTATACATACTGAGCCCGGTTTGCTTGGCCAGCATCTCGGCGTACTTTTTTGTAAAACCTGTTTTTGATTTATAAATTATTATCATTTTGCTGTTCCTCCTTAGAATTCATATATTCTATAAAGCGTGTTGAATACATAAGAGTATGTGTTGGGCATGTGTCGACGCAGTGACCGCAACCTACGCAGTTCATATCCCTCACATCGGCTGTGACAGCGGCACAATTTTTGATATCAATGGACATCGGACAGACCTGATTGCATTTGCCGCACTTAACACATTTTGATTTACTGGTCACAATCCTTTGATTGCTTAACTTTGATATAAGGCCAAGTATTGTACCTAAGGGGCAGTAATAACAGTAACCTCTGCCTGTAAAAGCAATCCAGAAAAAGATGGCCATCAGTAGTTCTCCGCATAGATACTTATAAGACGCAACCTTTGTAACAAAGGTTATGTCGCCCGGAAGCGTCACACCAATCAGAATCAGGCACCAATAGACTACAAAGAAGAGGGATATGCCAAGAAAAATCCATCGGAGTATGTTTAAAACCTTTAGCGTGCCGATTTTTGGCTTTCGTTTATTTCCGATCAGTGGAATGGCTGGTTCAAAAACTTCGGCGGCAAAGCCATTAAAAAGACAAATAGTCGAGCATTGAAACCTTCTTCCAAAAAAGAGTGTTCCAACTAAAACGATGATACATACAATGACGTAAAATATAAGTGCTCCGATGATACCACGGTGTCCCCAGTTTAAAAGGCTGTTTTGATAAAGCTGTGATTTTGAATAAAGCAGTTGCATAGGCGTTGTTGTCCATGGCAGAGGCATCGAGTAGAAATAAAGATCATAATTGCCTGTTATGACCGGTGCAATGACATGTACAATCAACGCTGCGATGATAAATCCTTTTAAGTTCCTTCTTAGCATTGTGCTTTTCTGTGAGCGGTCTGTTATCTTGATGGTCAAATAACTGCATATAATGATAAACAGAGTCTTAACCCAGTTTTCATAAATTAGCCATATCCACATTATTACCTTTGCGACAGATTGTGGCGCTTTAGGTGCATAACCATAGTTAATTCCTGCTATCACAATACACAGGATTATATAAATCCAAAGAATCGTTTTTAAAATAGTCACATAGACTTGCGTATTATTAGCAGTTTTTGGTCTTTTGTTATCACATGCTGCATTATTGCTCATAAGATTTCTCCTAACTTATAAATTTATTGCTCTAATGATTTTAGTTAATCAGCAGCCGATAGAACATTATCATAACAACACTACACTTGCTTATTATATTATGATATTATGAAAAAAGCAAAAACCTCTCTACATAAAAATTTTTAAAAATAGTGAGATGAAATTTAATATCATATTAGAATTAAATTAAACCTAATATAATAAATATGAACATTGGTGATTATGAATTCAAAATATGTTTGTTAATATATAAAAATTCTTCAAGAGACAAAGGATAATGGATGGCATTTATGAAAAATATATTGGACTTTAAAGATTATAAAAGTAGAATTATTGGTTATTTTAAAATTCGTACCCAGCGGATTAAGGACATAAACGTGCAACAGTTGTATCAAAAGTTTTCCAAGCGTGCTTTTGTTATTCCTGAGTTTCCTCCTGGTGATATTAACTTGTGGATTCGATACCAGGCACACATTTTTTTAATGGATGAATTTAAAAGTGATCAAGACCTTTTTTACAGGCTGTTTGTTGAACTGGTATATACTTATAATGACTTTTATAAAAGAGCGGAATTCGAGCATTACAAACAATATTATCCGGAACAACTTTTTTTCAACGTTGAAGACTTTTCGGCACCTTTAAGAACATTAGTAACAGAGACCGGCTATCCTAACAGGACACTTTGTTATTGCTACAAGTATCTGCTTAGTGATTGGACTTCTCAACGGATTGCAGTTGAACTAAGCAACACGGAATTGGATGAGTTATTGAACAGATTTTGTTCTCAATACGTTGAAGAATCAGGTATGCACAAACTATTTGTAGACTATATGTTTTTGCCTTTACGAAAAGGCCTTAATGAAACACTTGATTATTACATTCAACAGTACGGTAATGATGATGAAAAGTTTTTGCGGATTATTAAGCAGATTCTATTCGTAAGGACAGGCTCAACAAAATTGGAAAATTATTTTGGGGCTAATGAAATTCAGAGAAGATCTCACATGATTTCAGTATGGTGCAATAGGATCAAGAGCTCCATAATTAAAAATACAATCCGGTTTCTTAAGGTTCAAAACTATTATTGTAATCAAGAAAGGAAGATTTAGCCTATATGAGTAGTTCAAATAGCAAATGTCCTACCCATGAAATGATACTTAAATACTTTTACATGGAGCTGGATGAAAACGAATTTAAAGAGATTGAAGAACATTTTTCAGTGTGTGATAAATGTACTTCTGGGGATGATTATTATGGGGATTTTATTGAGCAGGTCGCCATGTCGGCAAAAGTGCAAAAGGAGATTTTGCTGAATTCCAACGTAGATACATTTTCTGTTGCTGCTGCGAACAGTTGTGAGAATGCAGGAACTTCTGAAGTTATTTCAAAAGACGGCAAGTACATTCTTAAAAAGGTCCCATATTTGAATGATGAGCAAACATCCCTGCTTGTTGTTATGCTTGCCAATCTGGTTAAACAAGGCAAAATAAGTGTTTACATCTTAGATGGCTCAACTCCAAAACATATTGGATCCGATCTGATTGATGAGGATAATAAGGTTTGCTTTGAAGTAAGTTCCGATATTCAATTAAAGAACATTATGGTCACAATGGTCTAGAACTCTGAATACCTCAATTTTTCTTTGTTAAATATGAGTATTTGTTATTCTGTTTGTAAAACTCCACGGCTAACGCATGTATGTAATTATATGGAATGCAAGTTCGTAAAACAGTTA
>CAZLZR010000123.1:0-8391 GCA_964564015.1 uncultured Acetivibrio sp. | reverse complement strand
CCGATATGCATTCTGATTAAAATATATATTCTTATGCAAATCCCAATGTGATACCTCGTGGGCACAAGTAAATCTATATCGGCCATTTTGTTTTTGATCTTCTGCAATACTATTATCAATTAGAATAGTGCCACTTCTAACCTCTAAAGGATATGCTTTTTTGGCGTTCTTATCATAAACCTTAATATAACCTGTTTCAAAAGTAGTCAAGCCCAGGATATTACCATCCAAAGATAAATTTTGATAATCTAAAATTAGGTTATAATGATTTTCAATAATATTCTCTATAGGAATAGGTTGTGGCATTTTTAATAGTTCATAATTATATTCACACAATATTTCAAGTGCTCTCTTTTCGAGGTCTTCTTTAGAATAATATGGATATTTAATATGATCATCATATCCTTCATTTTTAACCAGTCTTAACAATATATATCACTTCCTTTTTAGCCTTTCGATAAAAGCCTTCCAATCCTCATCTGTTGCATTGTTCTGATTAGCTGTTCTTAATGCAACCTTTACAATTTCCCTATCCATAATGTATTCCGGAATATCTGGCGGCAATTCACCTTTACTCTTTCCAGCCAAATCAAACATAATATCAATTTCTTCTTTTGATAACATAAGTATTCTTGCGATTTCTAACAGTTTTTCTTTATCTGGTGCATAACGACGATTTTTTTCAATATCACTCAAATATGCTGGCGTAATACCAAGCATTTCCGCCATTTTTCGTATACTTATTTGCTTTTGTTTTCTTCTCGTCTCAATGAAACTACCAAAAGTAGTATCATTGTTATTCATACTCATAATTATCCCTCCGCATGTAAGCTTGTATGCTTACACTAATTCTACAGCTTTTATATTTGTTTGTCAATCCCTTTTTTAAATTTCTACATAAATTCGCTAATTCCGCTTAAACCGCTTTCATTAATTATTTTTCCTAATTCAATTAACCCAGCATTCATTAACAACTCGATTTGTCTATAAGGAGTCTGTATATCAGGAAATAAAGATATAATAAAGTTATAAAGGTATTTGTCTCCATCAAAAGTACCTACATTCCATGATGCTCCACGACCTTCACCTATATTAAACTCACTAATTCTTTTATCTAATCCGTTTTTAATTGCATAAGCAAATGCAAATTTTGCAATATCAAATTTGTCCTCAAAATAGTCAAGTTCAGCAATTTTTTCGGCTATTTCGTTAGCCTCGTTTGTTAAACCAATATTAACCTTATCCTCTGCCATTAGTTATCACTCCCAATCATTTTTTTTATTTCAGTATGCATAGCACTAACTCTACAAAGTTCATATTCATGTTTTAGCGTGCTTCCCAGTATTTTTCTTGCCAACTGCTCATCTATTTCGTCTATATAAACCAAGAGTATAACTTGTTCAGAAAGTATGGGTAAAGAAGCTGTAATTTTTCTTTTGTGGTCTGGATCTAAACGCCCAAACGGCGAATCCATTATAACCGGGCCTTGCAAAGGAGCATTTTTATGGAGTGCACCAATTAATGATAAAGCAACAATATGTTCATATCCTGAAGATCTAATTTCTATTATCCGACCACTTTTATGTGCTATATATAACCCATAATTTTCATTTATTTTTAAGCCACTATAATCAGGTTCATTAGAAATACTAACAAAAATATTTGAAGCATCTCTCTCAACTTTCTGTTTAAGGCTATCTCTATAAAGATCCACACCCTTTTCGAAAATGTCTTTTATTTTCTCACAAAACTCCTTCCTCTTTTCTGCCTTGGCTAGTTCTCCGCTGCTGGCTTGCTTCTTCAGCTTTTCTTCAAGACCTCTGATCTCATTAATGGTTTTTGTAATGATTTCTTCCTCTTTTTTAATTCCTTCCTCTACTACAGAGATTTTTTGTATACATTTTGCAAAATCGTTAGTAACTGAACTAGCTCTTGCAGTGTCCTCAACTCCGCTTAATTGTTTAACAATAGCATCAAGTTCCTGTTCAGCGTCACTGATTTCAACCGTTAAATCAGCTATACTATCTTCAATACTTTTTATTTGTGCTTTTAAGTCAGTGGCATTAAGTTTTTTTAATTGTGCTCTTCTACCCTGCAATTCAATTAACCTGTTCTCTTCTTCGGGAGTTAAGCTACCAAATGCTGTACTAGGATTATTAATTTTGTCGTTCAACCTATTAATAAGTGAAATATCAAGTTTTTGCTCACATACAGGACACCGTCCTGTATTGATTCCTTTTTTCAATTCATCAATGATCTGTTGTGAAATTACATACTTTGTCTTTTTGGCCTCGAGTTCAGCAATTTCCTCATCTAACTGAATCATCAAATCATTAATTCGAGTGCCCAGCATCCCTTGCCATGCTTTTTTGGTCAATGATTTCATTTCTTGAAGCTTAGCTTTTTTTGCTTCTTCTTTCTTTTCAATGGCTTCCTTAAGTCTTTTTTGCTGATTCAATAGTTCACGAGTTCTTTCTGTTCGTTTCATTTCATCTTCGATTTTTTGTTTTTCATTTTGCAGTTCTTCTAGCTGCTTTTTTAAAGAAATACATTCATCCTCATGATTCTTTAGTTCAGCTTGCTTAGCTTCTAATAGTGAACCTATAATCTGATTATTCTGATCTTTCTGTGCTGCCTTTGATAAACGATTCTGATACTCTTTCAGTGCTGCTTTTGTATCAGTAAAACCATTTATTAACACTGGAACTCCTAGAATTCTCTCAATCGATTCTTTAATCTTATGCCCGATTGAATTCTCATCATGAAGTAATTCCTCATATTCGCCTAATAATTCACCGTCAAATAAGAAAAAACGAGACACCTGTTCTGGCATAATACTTTTTAAGATATGATCTCTTTCTTCAGGAGAAACAATTGTTGTACCTCTCTTAAGAAATACATCTTCTTTATAATCGTTATCAGATAACGGAATAGAAACATCCGGTCTGACAGTATACTGTCTAGTTAGTTCATAAACAACACCATCACTATCCATTTTCAATATTACCTTAAACCCATATTTACCTTCATCAAAACTTTCCCAGTTACTAATCTTTTGTAATGAATGCTGTATCTTGGTATTGCGACCATACACTTTACCAAACAAGGCATATCTAAAAGCATTAAGCAGCGTTGTCTTACCCCTACCATTATTACCCCATATTATTGTTACTCCGTCATCAGATGTGAAATCAATAGTTTGCCGATTCTTATATGGGCCAAAGTCTTCTACTGTTAAACTTAAAAATCTTAGCATCTTCTATCCCTCCAAAAAGAAAACTTATAATTCTGTTTCATCTAGATACTCGTCAATAGTTTTTAGTACCTTTTTTGCAGCTTCCACCCTGTCATCTTGGTTTTCATACTCAATTGTTAAAAGTTTTTCTATTAACTCTTTAGGTATCTCAGGGTAATTTTCTTGCCTTATTTTCTCTAAGGCATTACGTAATTCATCTAAATTGTTACTCTTCGTCATCTTCATAACCTCCATTCATACTTTCAACAATATCAATACCATGATCAATAGCTATTGTTCTAAGCTTTGTAATACAAGCTGGGTTCTCAGCCCATTGTCCAAACTGAATTGCTCTTGCAAGTTCTGATTCAATTATCGACAACTGCCTCATATTTTCAGGATCAACAGTATTGGGAACAACAATCGCATCATGTAAATAGGCAAAATGCTTGTTCTGAGCCCGTCTAAGTATACGCCCTCTACGTTGTATAAACTCACGAGGATTTTTTGATGAAGCAAGTATTAAGGCGTGTGTCGCAGCTGGAATATCTACTCCTTCATCTAAGCATTTAATTGAAACAAGTATACCTCCATTTATTTCAAAGTATCTTACTGTTTCATTTCTATCACCACTCATTGCTGAATGATACTCGTACGCATCATAGCCATTTTCAACTAGCAAATTTAAGACTTGTTTCAACTGTCCTTGATTATCGCAATATATTATCCAACGCTGCCCTTTTAAATAATGTTCCTGAATAACATTTAATGCAAGACTAACCTTTGCAATCGCAGTTTTTAGTATTTTTGAGCGCTGAATAAGTAGATTTTTTATCTGTCCATCTTCAAAAACAAAAGATATATCACTATCATCTTTCTTTTTAGTCGCAATTAATTTGCTAAGTTTTTCGCTTAGTTCATCCCAAATTTTCTGTTCCGATTCCGAAAGTCTAATCTGGTGAGGATAATACATATATTTAGTTAGTACTCCAGAATCAATAGCATCTTTTAAAGTAAAAGGAGGCGGCACTATATCCCCAAAATAATCAAATATAGCTTGTGTGCCTTCTGGATCTCCATAACGTCTAGGTGTAGCACTAAGTGCGAGTCTTGGGCCGGATTTTATACTCAATATTTTTCTGTGATATGGGCTTCCTATTCTATGGGCTTCATCAGCAACGATAAATAGATGTTCTCCTGATGTTATTGCACTCAGAAACTGATCAGATGAAGCTGTATCCATAGTTGAAAGTATAATTCTATGCTTACTTAAACCCCTTCTAGTCCATGAAGCTAGATAACCAGGTTTTTTCCATCTGTTATGTCCATCTCCACAAATAAGGATCTGTAAATCTAAATCCGATAAAGTTTCACGTATTTCAACAAACCATTGATCAAGTAATTCCTTTGATGGAACTAAGATAATTGGCACTTCATTCTTTTCTAAAGATTTCCTTATAGCACATAATGCTGTAAAAGTCTTTCCACTACCAGTTGCGTGTTCAAGAATACCTCTCCTTCCTCTTTGTTCCCATGCTTCGAGCGCACTAACTTGATGTGGCCTTGGAACTCTACCGCCTTTTTTCTTATCCGCACTCCATATTTTAGCTTTATCTAATTGAACAGTCACTTCGTCAACTAGTTCCTCCCAGTTTGCTTGTGACGCATGTTTTTCAAATATCTCTTTTGCTGTCTTTGGGAACTCCCATACATCAATATATAAAATATTATTATTCCAAAGGTCATTAAAATATCTAATTGCATTATCTACACGCTGTTTGTCTCTGCTATCAATCCAATTTGGAAAAACATCAATAGATTCAATGTTTCCATCAGCTGATAGTCCTTTAAAGGTCTCATTCATTGAACCTCGAAAACCAACTGCATTACCTAAAGAATCCTTAAATATCCCCACTTTATCATGAAATAATCTTTTAACTTCTGGTGTAGCTTCAGGCTTAATTATTGCTACCTTTAAATCTATAACTCCCATTGCTACAAGACAAGCTAATACCCTTGACGGTTTACTTAAATAAGCATCATTGAGCATCTTATTAATTTCATCAATTAATGCCGCTTCAATATCTTTAACACCTCTTGCTGCATATCCCTCATTTAGAGCAATCTGATCTTCTTCAATTATATAAGGAGAACATATAATACGCATTTTCCCGCCATTATATACAAACTTTTTTAGAGCTGGCCATGCGATTATATAAATTGTGCTCCCAAAATAACCTGAAACTCGATCATATATAACGGAATTCTCCATACAGGGCAAATAAAACTCAGCAGCTATATCATGATCCGCCTTATTATAATCTGGTCTAAAATCAAAATCATTAAGTGCCATATCCTTACCCCTCTATCATCTGCTCTACCATTAAATCTATCCTTTTTCTTATTGCTAACTTCAAATTCTCAGCTCTTGCAGCTATAACAATTTCTGTACCATTGTCTGTCTTTCGATTCTGATAAGATAATTCATTAGCTAATGCTGTTAATACTGTAGTTGCTTTCACCTGTAAATTTTTATTAAAAGCGAAATCTTTATGTCTCGTTGCATCCCAAAACACAAAAACATCATGCGCTTCAATGTATCCAATTAAAAGAACTATATAACCATCTGAATAATCAAAGTTTCCTCTACATCCATAAGGCTGTCCTACATTTAATACTATTTTATATTCTCCGAGTGGTCTCCCACCTGGAGGATTGCCTGAATTATATAAATAAACTCTCAACTTCTTCTCTTCTGGCATTTTGACTTTAACACAGAGTGGTTTTTCATTAACATCGCTGGAATCAACTAGTGAATCCCCTAAACATCTAATAAAGTACTTATTAAGTTCTGAAGTAGTTAAACTCATAACTATTTCCCCTTTTGAAGAGTTTCTCTCAATACTTCTGACAGTCTTTCTTCAGCTGTGAGAACATATTCCTTCATGATGTCAAACCCAATAAATAACCTACCAAGTTTTAATGCTTCAATACCTGTTGTTCCTGTACCCATCCACGGATCAACCACGAGGTCATCTTCATCAGTTGTAGCTAGAATATATTTCTGTGGTAAATAACCAGGTTGTACTGCCTGATGTTTTTCTTGCTTTGATGACACAGCACCTTTAATAACATTTTGTGGTAATGCCCCTAGGGGATGAGGTGATATTTTTTTTCTTTTTCTTATATATGTCAAACCGTTTTTTCTGGGCTTATATTCACTATTCTCATATATTTTAAGTGTTGCTTCTGAATATGGTCTTCGAATGGCATCAAGATTGATTTTCCATGGATTTGACTTAGCAAACCACAAATTTTGCTCATAAGCATCTTGACAAGCTACTCTTAAACCGGTGGAAACTGGGTTTTCTTTGACCCAGATTTCAATATCGACACAATGAAGCCCCCAGTGCTCCTCCATCATTATGGCTAACTTCTCTATAACCAGCGAACGTGTTGTATTCATATTTCCTCTATGTTTATCCCTACAAGCCTTAACGTTGATAACAATAAACCCATCGTCCCTTAACTTTAACTTTGCTGCATCTATAAACGGAGTCATTTTTTCTATATATTCTCCAGACCTCCATATGCCGTAATTTCTTACAGCATTAGGATATGGAGGTGAGCCATATATCAATTTTATGGAATTATCCGGGAGGGCCAACATACCAGTAGCCCCATCAATACATTCGACAATAAATCTTTTACTTTGTATATCATCTAAATACATTATATCAACCTCATCTGTTCATATTCATCGGGAAATTCAAGTTTCATCCTATCATAGGCAAGTTCGCAATAATCTTTATTTGCATCTATTCCTATCCATCTTCTTTTATGTCTGTGTGCCGATACAGCTGTTGTACCTGAACCACAAAAAGGATCTAACACAATATCATTTTCATTTGAACCTGCAAGGATAAAAAACTCAACAAGTTTCTCAGGAAATCTTGCAGGATGCGTAATTCCTTTAGCCCTACACATTTTAATAAAACTATCATTACTACTTGTATTACCTATCTCAATTACGCTTCCTGGATCGTCAATATAATCTATATAATCTATCTTTATAACACTTCCTGGGTCAGAACCACCATTATCAGGCCAGACTTTTTCACAATCAAAAGAATGTGTACTTGGTCTTGAATTATATTTTCTGTCTCCTTTACCTCTTCCTTGTAAAAATTTCAACATATCATGACTATATGGTTTTCTAATAGGATCTAGATTAAATGTCCATGTATCTCCTTTGCTGAACCAAAAGCAATATTCATGAGATTTCTTTGTTCTTCCATACTTACCAGTAGAAAAAATATTAGGCGGTGTCGAAGGGTTAAACCATATATAATCTCTTACAAAATTAAAACCAATCTCTTTTACAAGCCTCAGTACTAACTCAAAAACATATAAATGTTGTTTTCCCTCAACTACCTTATCATTGATATTGAGAATAAAACTGCCGGTCTCTTTAAGTACCCTTTTAAACTCAATTGCTTTTGGTAAAAACCACTCTACATAATCATCTGGATGAATTTTTGATTCATCAGTTCCATAAAAACGCTGGTCAGCATACGGAGGAGAAGTAACAATTAAATCTATAGAATTTTCTGGAAACTCCTTAAGTACATCTTCGCATTTTCCTGTAATAAAACTATTAATAAACCGTTCCAATTCTTGTCCCTCCATATTAACGCTATACTGCTTATTAGCTTATTAGCATACACAATTAATTATATTTCTATTTCTAATTTTTTTCAAGGCTAATCCTACCTAAATAATAACTTATAAATGTCTTTACTGATAATTTTACAAAATTCTCAAAACAAAGGTTTCGCGGAAAAGGTATTAACAGTAAGTAAAGACTATAGAAAATACATCTATCCTATTTCCTCAACCTCCGTAAAAAAGGCAGTTATCTAATCTGGTAACTCAACTATAAATTTTCAGGGTAGTTGATATGTTCCCGCAATCAATAAAAATAAGGGTTTCCTGACATTGCCACATCCGGCAAAGCAGCCTGGAGAAAAGCTAAATGTCTGGAAACCCTTTATTTACAAGCTTTTCAGCTCTTTATTTCTCAACCCTTGACATCAAGACAACGCACTCAACATGGTATGTCTGTGGGAACATATCAAATGGTTGGACGGAGAGTA
>CAZLZR010000122.1:0-8392 GCA_964564015.1 uncultured Acetivibrio sp. | reverse complement strand
TTCTTATTTCTACAGTTCATGTCAGAATATTCTTGGACTTTTGAAAGAGGCTCCAGAAATATGAGTATTTCAGGAACTATATTCCCTTGCAAAGGATTGTTTCCTTTCATAGGCCTATGAAAGAACTTTTTACTAATATCATTATTCCAGACTTTATAAATACCTACGAAGATCGGTTCTTTCGAACTATTAGGTATTATTCTGATTCGAATCATAGAGCGTTCTATGAAATACTTATACCTGATATTGCCTTAGATTCGTCAAGTAGCATTCAGCTTGTCACTCATCCTTTTTGGTGGTCTGTAGAGAACCTTGATCCGGAGACATTAGCTTTTCGATTAGAATCCATGCACCGGAGAAAGCTTGAGGAATCCTTGGCAAATAATATAGGACTCTATAGTGGATTCTTTGGACAGGAAAATGGGAGGCTTAGATGAAACTTGGATTCTGTCTCTCTACTGAGGAGATTTCTCAATCTGTGGGTATTGCGTTCACAGGTAAGAGCATTTCTGTGTTCGAGGTTGTCCCCTATACAGAATTGAAGGGGGGGAGTCTTTTTTTTATTGATAAAGCCTCAAGCACAATGTCTTCTGCGCTGAACAGAATTGAAGGTGCTATTCTGATTATAAATAGTCAGTACGCAGAGTACTTTGATGTCGATTTCTTGCAGAAGAATAATGCACTTTGTCTTGATCCTAATCCGAAGTATTGCTTTGCAAAAGTGATGAAGTTCATCGAGAATAAGATGGATAAAGAATACGACCTATATGCATACAAGTTCTCTCAGGGTTCCTATATCGGTGAAGATGCCCACGTAGGAGATGGCACGATCATTGAACCCGGCTGCTTTATAGATCATGGCGTGAATATTGGTAGAGAATGTACTATCCGCGCAGGTGCCATAATACGCAGGAACTCTGATATCGGCGACTATGTGACTGTAAGAGAGAATTCTGTTGTTGGAGGCGCAGGCTTTGGTGTGGTGAAGGACACCGAAGGACACAACTACAAAATCCCTCAACTTGGTGGGGTTAAGGTTGGGGATTTTGTAGAAATCGGTGCATTCAATACGATCGTGTCTGGTACTATAGAGCCGACCACTATTGGCTCTTACACGAAAATGGATGATCATATTCATGTCGCTCACAATTGCAAAATCGGCCAGAATTGCATAATTACAGCTTGCGCTGAGATTAGTGGAAGTGTAACTCTTGGTGATGATGTCTGGGTGGGACCTAATGCTTCCCTAATGAATAAGATTACTGTCGGTGATAGAGCCTTGATTGGTTTGGGCGCCGTCGTTACTAAGAGCGTTGAACCTGATGCAGTAATTGCTGGGAATCCTGCGGATTCGATCGAAAAGCTGAAAGAGGAAAGGAAGCTGTTTAGGCAGATTATGCAAGAAAACGCTACCAGCAAGAAGTGACCGGCGTGACCACCTATTACGACGATAAAAGGGCGCAGAGAGAAATGAGCGAAGGATCGATTTTTATACACGAATCAAGCTATGTTGAAGAGGGTGCAAGAATTGGTTCGGGAACATGCATATGGCATTTTTGTCACATATCGAAAGGAGCAGAGATAGGAAGGCAATGTAGGATAGGGCAGAATGTCTACGTGGGGAGCAAGGCACGAATTGGCGATCGGGTGAAAATCCAGAATAATGTGTCAGTCTATGATGATGTTGTGATTGAAGATGATGTTTTTTGCGGGCCATCGATGGTTTTTACAAATGTTATCAATCCACGCGCCTTTATTGAACGGAAGCAGGAGTATAGAAAGACGATTGTGCGCCGCGGTGCTTCTATAGGAGCTAATGCGACCATCGTCTGTGGGGTTATGTTAGGTGCATATTGCTTTGTTGGGGCTGGCAGTGTGGTGACCAAAGATGTGCCGGACCATGCGCTTGTCTATGGCAGTCCTGCACGTCAGCATGGTTGGGTATGTACCTGTGGTGTAAAACTTAATCAAGCATTGACTTGTCCAGAATGCGGCAAGAAGTATCGACAAACTGAGAAAGGAATCGAGGTAATCAATGAGTAGTGAAAAATTATTAGGTAAAATTGAGAACAACGAAGCGGTTGTCGGGATTGTTGGCCTTGGCTATGTTGGCCTTCCGCTTGCCGTGAGCTTTGCAAAAAACGGAATCAAGGTTCTCGGAATCGAGAAAAGCGAAAAGAAGGTGTCGTCTGTAAATGCGGGGCAGAACTATATCAAGGATGTCGACGATGAAGTCCTAAAGTCGTGCGTACAACAAGGGATGCTATCGGCTACTACTGATTCATCACATATCCATGAATGCGATGCGCTCATTATCTGCGTTCCTACACCGCTCGATCATTTCAAGAAGCCTGATATGAGCTTTATCGAGTCAGCCTGTGTCGATATTGGCCGAAATATGAAAAATGGTGTGTTTATCAGTCTAGAAAGTACCACGTACCCTACCACTACGGAAGATGTCGTGAAGCCGATAGTAGAGCGTGAGTCAGGCCTTAAAGAAGGCGAAGATTTCTGGCTCTGCTTTAGCCCTGAGCGCGTTGATCCGGGCAATAAGAACTACAAAACAGAGAATACACCGAAGGTTGTCGGTGGCCTTGGAGAAGAAGCACAAGAGATAGCGCTTGCGCTGTATAGTAAAGCGATTCGAAAGCTGTATCCTGTGAGTTCTCCGCGCGTTGCCGAGATGGTGAAAATCCTGGAGAACACCTATCGGCTTGTCAATATAAGTCTTATCAACGAGCTTGCACTCTTGGCAGGGAAGATGGGTATCAACATATGGGAAGTCATCGACGCAGCCAAGTCTAAGCCGTACGGCTTCCAGGCTTTCTATCCTGGGCCAGGCATCGGTGGTCACTGTATTCCGCTTGATCCTTTTTATCTCGAATATATTGCAAAAGGGATCAATTTTGACCTTACAATGATCGATGCAGCAGGCCGGATCAATAATTTGCAACCGTATCGCATGATGAACAAGATTGCCTATGCACTCAACCGTCAGGGCAAGCCCATGAATGGTTCTACGATTCTCTTCTTGGGCGTTGCATATAAAGCGGATATCGACGACGCACGTGAAAGCCCGGCTCTCCTTGTCATGGAAGAATGTGCAAAAAAACGTGCCAACGTGCTATACCACGATCCTTATATTCCAGAAGTGGTGGATGAACATGGTACAAAATGGACGGGTGTGGCGCTTACCGATGAACTCTTAGAGAGTTCTGATTGTGTCGTATTTACGACAGCCCATTCATGCTTCGATGTTGAGCACATTGTTGAGAAAGCGAAGCTTGTAGTGGATCTTAAAAATATGGTAAAGAATATTAGTATTGAAGATAGTAAGATATTTAAGCTATAATTTATTTTAATTTAATTGAATGGATATGTTAGGATTTATATTTTGAATATTCTCCATATAGGTCAGTATTATCTAATAAATTATTCCTATCAAGAAAATTATCTTCCGAAAGCAATGCGTCAAGGAGGCAAGAATAAGGTTTTATATATTGCCTCAAAAAAATTTCCAGACTTTTTCAAAGAAAAGATAGTCAAGAGCGCATATTTTGATGATGGCATCTATGTAATTCATGTCAAAATGAACTTTGGTAGATTGGTAACGCTAGTATTCGGCTTATTAAAAATAATAAGAAAATTTAAGCCAGACTTGATATTTTTGCATGGTTATGCATTTATTAAGTGCTTCTATTTATTCCCTTTGGCAAAATTTTATCATATAAGAATATGTATGGATATACATGAAGATTACAATAATTCTGGAATAACAAGAAATGATAAGACCATAAAAGGTAAAATTAGAATATTTCTTTATCAGGAACTCAATCTTTTTTATAGCAAGCTATTTTCAAAATTTATATTTTCTTTTTACTATGTTGCTCCAAGTATTAAGCCATTTTGTCTTTATTATTTAAGATTACCGCCCCAAAAAATAAAGCCCTTGTATCTAGGGTTTGACTATAGCCGAATTAATATAAATGAGAGGGGTAAAATTAGAAAGGAGATCGAAGCGGAATATAATATCCAGAGCAACCGGATCGTAGTTATTACAGCAGGTAAGTTTGATCGGGGGAAAAATTTACCACTTTTATTGGAATGCGCAAAACTTCTAAAGGATGATAATAGATTCATTTTCTTAATAGTCGGGAAAATCGAAGATCATGTTAAAAGAGATGTAGAGAACTTGCTACAACTTCCCAATGTAATCTATTGCGGTTGGAAAAGCAGCGATATATTATTCCGATACTTGTTAGCAGCAGATATTGCAGTATATCCGGGGACACAATCTGTGTTGTGGCAGCAGACAGTATGCTTGGGCACTCCCGCAATTTTTAGATATTGGCCAGGTGTTGAATATTTGGGAAAAGAAAATAATGAGTTTATATATAAATACGATCCAGGCGAAATAAGGGATAAAATAATCAAAACCACGTTTTCTTATGAGCAGTTGAGGTATAAAAGAGAATATGCTTTGAAGTATGGGCAGAATAATTTTGATTATAATAATCAGGCAAAACTAGTTATTTGTGATTTCATTAATAGCAAATGAAAATACGTTATGAAATAGGCCGCGATAAGCTCTTTTCAGTTGGGTTATCGGCGATAATAACTAAAGACCCAATAATATATTTTATAAATAATATTACTAATATTTATTTAGGAAATACAATATTCGATACTGCTATTATTGAAAGCTTGCTATATATTCTGATTATTGGCTGTGTTATTGAACTTCTGATTAGACAAAAAATGAAGGGGTTTATTTTTGTTGGTATATTTATTTCTTGCTTATTGCTATCTTTCTTGATTCATAAGGATACAATCAAATATTTATTTGAATGGGAAAATACAATATTGCCCACAAGGATCGAGTGGCTAATATATGCATTGTTATGTACTGTACTTATATTGAATATAGAAGATCTGTTTATCTTTATAGAGAATCTAGTCATTTTTTCAAAAATATCGCTATTTTGCTCGTTTGCAAATCTAATATTTTATATTAACGGACAAATAGAAGAATTAGGCTATATGGTTTTTTCTTATGACATGCTTATTCCATTATTAACAATATTCTATTATGGAATTAAGAATAATAGATTATCCTATAAATTTATATGCATTCTTGGTATAATGGCTATCTTTATTTTTGGATCAAGAGGTGCATTTTTATCGGCTATTATTGGGATGCTATTGATATATTTTTCTTTTGGCAATAAGAAACGAAAAAGATATATCATAATATTTGCCATTTTGTTTTTTGGCTTATTTATCAAAAACAGTAATATGGAATCAATGAGTTCCTTGATAAAAAATGGTAGGATGCCAAGCCGCACCATTACGATGCTAGCAAATAGTGAAATATTTAATACAACAGGAAGATCTGACATAGCACGAATACTAATCCCGGGAATATCATTGAGCGGACATGGTCTATTCTCTGACAGAAATATCACAAGTCTGAATGGGTTTATGGATAGCACTTATGCTCATAATTTTATTCTTGAAATTCTGATTGAATTTGGAGTAGTAATCGGCTTGCCTATTCTAATTATATTTTATATTACCTCTCTGTGGATAATGTTTTCAGAAGGAAGCCATATTAAGGATCTTGCGGTGATATTTTTCCCGTCAGCCATAATAAAATTATTATTTACGGGCAGCTATTTAAACATCGAACCAGGCTTCTATGTATTTATAGGATTAATGCTGAAGCAAATAAGTCTAGCTAATAAGAAGAGTATTCAAAATAATGAAAGCTCTATGGTTATGTAATGTTCCTATTTCAAAAATTTCATCATATATGTCTTCTGAAGGAAAGCATCCTTTTGGAGGCTGGCTGGAAGGAGCATCCGATGCTTTTTTATCTGATAATAACAATAGTTTGATTATCTTGTTTCCTTGGAGATCAGATGTGCCGATATGTGGCTCTATAGATAATCTTAGGTTTTATAGCTTTAATTATGCAAACAATAGTAAAACAAAAATAGAGAAGCTTACTAACTCTTTTAAAGAGATTATCAGCAAGGAAGAGCCAGATATCATACACATTTGGGGCACAGAATATCCATATTCCTATTATCTAATGCAGTCGGTAAAGAGTTTTGGTCTTGAAAAAAGAGTAGTCATATGGATTCAAGGACTTGTATCAATCTATGCTCTGCATTATGTAGAGGGTTTAAATTGGAAAATTCTTCATCTTAGATCTTTGAGGGATATTATAAAAAATGATAGCCTTATACAACAGCAAAAGAGATTAGCCGAAAGAGGAAGATTTGAAGAAAGATTAATAAGTGATGCCTACTATGTAATCGGAAGAACTGATTGGGATAGGGCATGTTCTTATCAAATAAATAAAAACGTAAAATATTTCAGCTGCAATGAGACATTAAGATCTGATTTCTACAATCAAAGGTGGGATCTAGAAAAAGTCCGTCGGAATACTATCTTTGTAAGCCAAGGGAATGTACCTCATAAAGGCTTACATTATGCTTTAAGAATCGTGTCTATTCTTAAGGTAAAATACGCCAATATAAAATTAATATGCGCAGGCTTTAATAGAAATCAGAACAGCAAGTTTTATTATTCGAGCTATGAGTTATATATTAATTATTTAATAGAAAAGTATGGATTGCAAGATAATATCTATTTTACTGGCTTATTAGACGAACAGGAAATGATAAAGGCATATCTTTCATGCCATGTCTTTCTGTCCTCTTCATCAATCGAAAATAGCTCAAATTCAGTTTGTGAAGCAATGCTTTTAGGTATGCCAGTTGTTGCTTCATATGTCGGTGGTATTCCTTCATTAATAACTAATAATGAAGAAGGGCTATTATATCCCCTTGATGAACCATATATGGCTGCATATCAGATAGACAATATTTTTTCTGATGATACAATTGCAAAGCGGCTTGGTGAAAATGCTAGAAAAAAGGCAGTTATAGCTCATGATAGAAATAGAAATTATATTAATCTTATTGAAATATATAATTCTATTTTAACTGAATAGCTTTTACATTATTTTCTGATTTTAAATTATACTATGAGAGTCTTTCTAATTTGTGGTGCATTTCTTAATAAAAGAAAAATTTTATCTGATAGCATTAAGACCGTTGACAATGCTGCAGATAATTTTAGCATAAGATTAATTAATGGATTTAGTGCTTTATGTAGGAATAATTTTGAGTGTGTAAACGCTTCCTTTATTGGATCATTTCCTAGTTTCTATAAGAATCCCTTTTTTCATGGTATAGGAAGGCATGACAATATCGTAGATATAAATTTTTTGAATATTTTCGCAATAAGAAATATATCCAGATACATAAGAATTAGGAAAGTAATCAAAGATCAAATAAGAGATAGTACAGACAAACAAATTTGCATTATTTCTTATTCATTACACGCTCCCTTTATTTATGCTTTGAAATACGCCAAGAGAATTAATCCAGATATTAGAACATGTGTAATAGTTCCTGATTTGCCTGAAATGATGAACTTGCAAAAGAGGTCTAATCCAATAAAATCTGCTCTAAAATATGCAGACACAAGACTAATTTACAAAAATCTGAAAAAAATTGACTATTATGTTTTGTTGACAAGGCATATGAAAGATTATTTGCATCTAGAAGATGATCGCTGCGATATTATAGAAGGTATTGTTTCAGAGTCTGAGCTTCGTCAGTTTTTAATTATGCGAAAGCCTATTACAGAAAGCAAGGCAATTCTTTATGCCGGAACACTAAATTATATATATGGCGTAATGGATTTAGTAAATGCTTTCATGAAAATTGATAATAGTCAGATTCAATTATGGATATGTGGAAATGGAGAAGCAGCAAGTCAAATAAAGAAAGCAGCGAGGCAAGACAAGAGGATTATTTATTTTGGTAACTTGGATAAGGATAGTTTGAACGAACTGTATGGTAAAGCATTTGCGTTAGTAAATCCCAGGCCGCCATTGGGTGAATATACCTTATATTCATTTCCATCCAAGATCTTGGAATATTTATCTACCGGCGTGCCTACAATTTCATATTTTCTGCCAGGAATGCCCGAAGAATACAAACAATATATTTTTGAAATAGAAACTATTGGACCAGAAGGAATCTATGAGTCGCTAATAGAATTCCTAAACACTAATTATGATAAATTATTGAATATTGCAAAGGAAGCACAAATATTTTTGCTTGAAAACAAAACTGAAAAGAAACAAGGAGAAAGGATACTTAGTTTAATCTGGAGAGAAAATGGCAAATAATAGATTATGTATTTCTGGTGGTACTGGTTCTTTTGGAAATGCCGTGTTGAAGAAGTACTTGGATCGAAATGATTTTCAGGAGATCCGTATTTTCAGCCGCGATGAGAAAAAGCAGGATGATAT
>CAZLZR010000121.1:0-8401 GCA_964564015.1 uncultured Acetivibrio sp. | reverse complement strand
TAGCAGGAACCCACATGAATTCAAAAATACCATGCAGTTGCTTCAGGTTTGAAGCAATAAAGTATGATATGAAATATGATAAGACCAAAAATAATATGTCGAGAATAAACTGACCTATGTTTGCATAAGCCAGTTTATTTGAATTATGCATATTTTGTCCCCCAATCAAACTAAATTTATTACCATATCGATCTTATTAGCAAACCCTTATCTAGTCTCTTCCCCAGATATCCCTAGTATAAACTTTATCTTCAACATCCTTTAATTCCTCACATAAACGATTAGCAACTATTACATCACAAATTTTCTTGAATTCTTCAAAATCCCTAATAACCTTAGATCTGAAAAACTCTTCTTCTTTCAGTGCGGGTTCAAAAACAACAACTTCTATACCTTTTGCTTTCAAACGTTTCATAACCCCTTGAATTGCAGACTGTCTAAAATTATCAGAATCCATCTTCATTGTCAATCTATATATGCCAACTACGTTAGGGTTTCGCTTCAAGATCATATTTGCTATATGGTCTTTTCTAGTCCTGTTTGCATCAACAATTGCCGACATAATATTCTGTGGCACATCTGAATAATTAGCCAGCAGTTGTTTTGTATCTTTAGGCAAGCAATAACCACCATATCCAAAAGATGGGTTATTATAATGCATTCCAATACGTGGGTCAAGACCCACCCCTTCAATTATTTGACGTGTATCTAATCCTCTTATCTCTGCGTATGAATCAAGTTCATTGAAATATGCTACACGAAGAGCCAAATATGTATTTGCAAATAATTTAATCGCTTCTGCTTCTGTAGAATTAGTAAATAACATTGGAATATCTTTCTTAATCGCACCCTCAGCCAATAATTTTGCAAATACCTTAGCTCGTTCAGATTTCTCACCTACTACAATTCTAGAAGGATAAAGATTATCATATAAAGCCTTTCCTTCCCTTAGAAATTCCGGTGAAAAGATAATATTATCAGTTTCAAACATGGTCTTGATTTTTTCTGTATATCCAACAGGCACAGTTGACTTAATAATCATTACTGCTTTAGGATTGATTGAAAGCACATTAGCAATTACCGCTTCGACAGTTCTTGTATTAAAGTAATCTTTTTCAGGATCATAATTCGTAGGTGTAGAGATAATTACATAATCTGCATCTTTATATGCCAAGTAATTATCTGTCGTTGCTTTTAGATTTAAATCTTTTGTTGTTAGGAATTCTTCTATTTCCTTGTCGACAATTGGTGATTTCTTAGCATTGACCATGTCTACCTTTTCTTGAATTATATCTAATGCAATTACTTCATTGTGCTGTGCAAGAAGTATTGCATTTGAAAGTCCTACATATCCTGTTCCAGCTATAGTAATTTTCATTAATTATCCCCTCAATTCTTTATATACTAATCTTATTTTTGATCTCATAATGTACCATATACCATTCCACGAACTTTTCGATCCCGTCCTTAATTCTCACATTTGGTAAGACCGGTATATCTTTCCAAATCACTTACATCTGCGTAAGTCAGTAGAACATATCCCTTCTGCATATTCATATAAACCTTTTCTGCTGCCTTTCCGATGGCTATCTCCAATGCTTTTACAAATCGCATAAGAGGTACCAGATTATTATTTCCAATATTATAGACCTTATAAGGCGCAAAACTTGTGCTCAAATCATTCTTACACTCATCTCAATCCAGTTTGGTTACTGTCGGTTTATCTAAAAACATAAAGGTTCCTTATACGATATCATCCACATAAGTAAAATCATGTTCCATCTTGCCATAATTAAATATCTTAATTAGATTTCCATCCAAAATATCTTTAGTAAATGATAAATACGCCATATCTGGCCTCCTTCATGTTTAATAAACAGTAAAGAAACGAAGTCTGCTTGTGGGAATGCTGTAAAAATGGCTATTGGTATGTGCCATTAAATCATTATACTTATTCGTAACAGAGCATAAACTCATTGGGTAATCTACATTATAGTTTTTAGAAAAAGGAACAACTTCATTTCCACCACATACTTTATAGTACCTTTTTCAATAATTACTTTAATATACTTGACATTTACTACCAACGCCTCAATATCTTCTGTCTACATAATATTACAATTGGGCTTCCATATAACTGGAAAACAATATTCAATTCATAGAAGATGCCCAAAGAATCGTCTATTTATCGTGCTTTATGACCCAGATAACCCCCATAAAAGCATCATGCCTTATTTCTACAGATGTCAATGTTATTTTTCATAGTATTCGATACCATTTTAGTGGTATAAATGTCTGTTTAGTAATAATATATAATCAATAGTTTTCTTAACTATAATATCAATATGGTTTTACAAAAAAAGATGCCCAAAATAATAGGCATCTCCCTTTTGCAACAAATAGCAGTCCCCGGATTCAAAAGCTTTATCGTAGGAATAACAAAGACTGAAGTAATTCCTGTAATAAAGAGTCCAACCATAGCTCCAACTATATCCATAAACCTATTTGTAGCCAGCTCAAATCTGTTGAGACTTACAGAATGAAATTTAGTAACCGGAAAAGTTCCTATATAAGCCATGAGAGTATTGGCTATCTTTAAATCATATCTGTCAACAATCCTTTTTCCAAGAAAACTTTTTTGCACATTCTTCATCTTTGCAGATTCTCTAATCTCTTTTTCTTTCTATCATATGCTGCATTTTTACTAGCTAATCTACCAATCTGGCCTCATTTCAAATTCAAAATTTAACGAAACCTCATCTAATGCTTCTGTTAATGAGACCATATAGTATAAAGGAGCATACGTTTCAAATTTCATTGATATCAGAAGTATTGAAATAGTTAAGATATATAATTATCTGATAAACAATACTTTCTTTTACTTCAATCTATTTTCCAATTCTCTTTCCATTTTTCTTGCTGTATTTTCTATATTTTATAACAATGGGAATGATTTCACACGCATCGCGCCAATATCTTTTTGCAAGTCGCTTTGGTTCCTTCATCGTTCTATAAAGCCATTCTAACCCACACTTCGACATCCACAAAGGCGCACGCTTAACATTTCCTGCTTCAAAATCTATTGTTGCGCCTATTGACATGCTAACAGGAACATTTAGTTTTTCTCTATGTTGATAGATGAATTTTTCTCCTTTAGGAGATCCTAATGAAACAGCTAATATATCCGGTTTAAGAGACAGAATACTCTGTATAATTTCTTCGACTTCAGTAGGTTTGTTCTCAAAACCATAACTAGGTGAATAAGTCCCTACAATTTTTAGGTTTCTATATCTTTTCCCTGATTTTATATATGTCTCAAACCCTTCCTTTAATGTAAAAAATATCTGCATAATAATTCCCTTAAAAATAATACAAAAAAATAACCCTATTGCAAAGTGAGAATTTAATGTAAAATTACATTAGGGTTAAACATCGCGTCACATTAATTAATGTTGTAATATCAAAACTTTTTCCCTTAAATAATTTGGCAAGGGACAAATCATAACTATATGATCTAAATTTGGAGTAACTATATATGAATTTTCTTTTTTTTGTATCAGTTCAACAATGTCTTTGATTGCCTCGCTCATTGATACATTATCAATTTGTGTGTTTAAAAACTGTATTCTTGACATGTCACCCTCCCCAATTACCCATGCTGAACATAGTACTCAAACATTTCTTTCACCGTTTCAAAGATGCTATATTTTGGTTCCCATCCAAGCTCAGATTTAATAAAACTGTAATCGCAACAAATCCTAGGCGTATCCACAGGGCGAACTCTATCGGGATCAACCTCTACTGTAATACTTTGTGTACTTAGTGATATTATGTATTCTAAAATTGCACTTAAGCTATAGGCTTGGCCTGTCCCCACATTAAATATTTTTGTGCAATCATCACTTTCTATAATCATTCTATATGCTCTAACAATATCTTTTACATTACTGAAATCACGTTCCGCAGATAAATTGCCTACTTTGATGACACCTGACTTCCCAGACTTCTCAATATCAGCAACCTGTTTACAAAAACTTGGAATAACAAAAGACATTTTCTGTCCAATGCCGGTATGATTAAATGGCCTCACACAGTAAATTTTCATTCCATATCGTTCACGGTATATTTCTGCAAACCTCTCCTGCGCCATCTTTGAAATGCCATAGGGATTGTTTGCATTTAACGGGGTTTTTTCATCTATTGGATCAAGTGAAGCCTCATACTCTTCACTTGATCCAATGAACATGACCTTTGGTACAGGAATACAACTTTTTGCTGCTTCCAATATATTTAATGCGCCAATTACGTTCACCGACATAGTAACCTGAGGCATATTCCACGATGCACCAACACTGCTAATAGCTGCAAGATTGACAATCATATCCGGTGCAATTTTTGCAACCAACTCTGCAACTTCACCACTATTTAGCAAATCAGCTCTGAAAAACTTCACATCGTCCTGTAAAGCATCGTTTTTGTTGATGTCACTTCCATACACTTCATAGCCACTGCTAATAAACTCCTGCGCTAAATAGCATCCAACAAAACCACTAACTCCAAATATTAAAACTTTTTTCATCTCTCACACCTGCGTCATAAGATTATAGAGACAGACATATCACTCTAGGAAGTCAACTCCTCATACACAATAAACCTTCAACGAACAATATGCCTGTATCTTTGTACTATGGTTATTTAATCCCTGCTTCCTTCTTAGCAAGTTGCAAATCATGTTCAGCCATGATTGCACACAGCTCTTTGTAGCTAGTCTTCAGAGGGTTCCAACCAAGAACTGTCTTCGCTTTCGTAGGATTACCCCAAAGGTTCACTACATCCGTAGGACGGAACCACTTTGGGTTCACGCAAACAAGCATCTTACCAGTCTTCTTGTCGTATCCTTTTTCATCCATACCTTCACCGCGCCATTCAAGCTCGATACCATCATTTGCAAATGCAAGCGTTGTGAACTCACGTACTGTGTGCTGCTCGCCTGTAGCAATTACGAAATCATCCGGCTTGTCCTGCTGAAGCATCAGCCACATGCACTCCACGTAATCCTTGGCATAGCCCCAGTCACGGAGAGAATCCAGATTGCCAAGTTCCAAATGATCCTGTAAACCACATGCAATACGTCCAGCAGCAAGTGTTATCTTTCTTGTCACAAAGTTTTCTCCGCGACGCTCAGACTCGTGGTTAAATAGTATACCATTGCATGCATACATATCGTATGCCTCACGATATTCCTTCACTATCCAAAAACCATATTGTTTTGCTACCGCATATGGGCTGTAAGGATGGAACGGTGTTGTCTCGCTTTGAGGGCATTCTACTACCTTTCCATAAAGCTCGGATGTAGATGCTTGATAAATACGACAGGTCTTTTCCAGTCCAAGCATCCGAACCGCTTCCAGAATACGTAAAACACCAAGTGCATCCACATCGCCGGTATACTCCGCAGCGTCAAAACTCACTCCTACATGACTTTGCGCAGCCAGGTTATAAATCTCATCGGGCTTAACTTCATTTACTATACGTATAATACTTGAAGAGTCAGATAAATCACCATCATGCAACTTAATTGCATTTTTCTCAATCAAATGATCAATTCTCCCTGTGGTAGAAACAGATGAACGACGGACAATGCCATGAACTTCATAGCCCTTTTCAAGCAAAAACTCTGCTAAATAAGAACCATCCTGACCTGTAATTCCGGTAATAAGTGCCTTTTTCATAATTAACATTCTCCTTTATCACAATTATATTTTCCTTAGAGTTTAATTTATTAATTAAAATACCAACATTAACACCGTGTTTTTAGCAAAACCGCTTCACCCAAAAGATAACAACGACCTGTACCTGATGGAATAAAAATGCAGTCGCCTTTTGAAAAGCGAACAGGTTTTTTATTTGCGTCTCCTGTTTCAACTGCTCCTTCTCCTTCAAGACAAAGCAATATTTGAAATGAGGTCTCAAACACGGAAAAGGAAAAACCTTTTGTCACTTGTATTCGCTCTGTTTCAAAATACTTGCACCTACAGAGAAGCTCTCTAGAGCAACCAGGATAATGGCGAACCAACCTTGACTTCTGTCTTACGTTGGGAGCAACCCCCATATCCATTACTTCAATAGCTTTATCGAAGTGTAGTTCACGCTTATTTCCATTTTTGTCAATACGTTCATAGTCATAAACTCTGTAAGTAACATTGGAACTTTCCTGAATCTCTGCAATCAGTGTACCGGCTCCTATTCCATGAACCGTACCGGCCGGTACATAGTAAACTTCACCTTTATGCACCCTAACCTTCTGTAGGTGCTTGTCTAGTGTGCCGCTAGAAACAGCTTCTTTTAGCATTTCCGCAGTTACCGGATGGGCAAAACCATAAATCAAACTTGCGTTTTCATCCGCATCAACTATATACCACATCTCAGTTTTTCCATTCTGTTGTTCATGATACATTGCATATGTATCATCAGGATGGACTTGTACGGATAAATCTTTTTTGGCATCAATGAATTTGACCAATACCGGTAGTTCCTGGTTATCTCCAACTTTACTTCCAAGATAATCAGGATGTTTCTTCAAGACTTCTGCAAGCGTTTTGCCCGCATATTTCCCATTCGCCACAATACTTAAACCATCTGGATGAACAGAACACTCCCATGTTTCAGCTAACGGATCCATGTTAATTTTCTTTCCATATTCCTCACGAAGCCTTGTTCCGCCCCAAAGATAATCCTTGCCCGCCGGTAAAAGCTTCATTATTTCCATATCTTACCTCCGAATTAAATATTCTCAGGTGAATACTTCTTCTTATCATCCACACTAATACTTTCACCCAACTGAACTTCTATAATGTCCAACTCGGTATTTGCTTTTACCGTATGCTTACACCCTGCCGCAATGGTTAGGACATCTCCGACACGGAGGATTTGCTCCATACCATCAACAATAGCTATACCACTTCCTCCAACTACATTCCAAACCTCATCACGATAGTCATGACTGTGATAACTCATCTGCTGACCAGCTTTCATAGAAACTTTGACAGTCATCGACCCTGGCTGAACATCTATAACTGTAAATGTACCCCAGGACTTTTCCGCAAACATTGCATCACTACTGACCTTCTCAACATATGGTTTCATATAACCGCTACGTTCCTTGTCTGATACAAGAATACCATCTCCACTGGCAGCAATCACCATATCCTTACATCCCATGCAGATTATCGGGATATTCAATTCATTTACAATTTGTGTATTCTCACAAGCATCATCCATAACAGCCTTACCTATAATGTCATCCGCCATAACTTCCGCCATCATATTCCAGGTTCCAACATCCTTCCAATTACCATTATAACGCATTACTTGGATACTGGCTTCCTTCTCGACAACAGCGTAGTCAAAACTGATTTTGGTCAGTGACTCATATTTTGAATAAAGATCACGATAGTCGCTAAACTCGACCAAACTGTGTGCTTTCTCAATCAAATATCCTAAACGAAAGGCAAATACACCGGCGTTCCACAGTGCATTCTGAGCAAGATACTTTTTGGCGGTCTCAACATCCGGCTTTTCTTTAAATTCCTTTACACTGCTGACAGCACCAGAATTTTCAGGTATGATATAGCCATACTTTTCGCTAGGATAAGTCGGTTCAATACCCATAAGCGTTATGTTTGCGTTATTTTTTTCAATCAACGTTTCCAGTTTTCCTATTTCTTGATAGTACGTATTATCTACGTAAGGATCCACTGGGCATACAGTAACACTTTCCTCTTTCGAAACGCCAAGCTCATCATGAAGATATGCCGCTGCCAAAAGAATTGCAGGAAATGTATCTCTTCTGCATGGTTCAAAACATATGGACACCTTATCACCCAATTGATTCTTAATTGCACTTGCCTGAGACTTACTAGTAGCAATCGTCACTTTTGAGCTAGGATCAACCGTTGTAATCTGACGATATACACGCTGTACCATAGATTCATACTCTCCGGAATCATCTTTGAACAACTTAATAAACTGCTTACTTCTCACATCGTTTGACAGAGGCCACAACCGTTTACCACTGCCACCAGACAATAAAATAATGTTCATTATTCTCTCTCCCTTAGTTCAGCCCTATCTTAGTTATACTTTCCTTCTTTATCTATCCTATTAATCTTAAATAAAAATATCTCGTGCAAAAACCTTATCCTTCACAATCTTGTTCTTGACTCTACAGAGGGATAATTTACCATTTACCCATTCATCTATGCTTAATAGGCATCTCCCTTTGTCAACACAACTAGAATTGTTTTAAAAATAATCTTTATATCAAGCCATAAAGACCAATTATCAATATATTGAGTATCCAAACTCACAACCTTTTCAAAATCCGTTATATTACTTCTGC
>CAZLZR010000120.1:0-8455 GCA_964564015.1 uncultured Acetivibrio sp. | reverse complement strand
GCTGTTTATTTTATTATTATAGTTGCAACTATATTTATTGCAATATGGCAACTACAATAAACAACATAATGAGGCTATTCTCTTCAAATGGTGTGATGAGCACATCGTGGCTGGAAAGTCAGGGACTTAGTCGGACTGAACAGGGGAAATATGTAAAGTCCGGCTGGCTTACGCGTATGGCCACTGGAAAATACCGATCCAGCAATAATACGCCTACGCTTTATGGAGCTTTGGCCTCCTATGAAAAACAAATAGAAATACATTATCGTATTGGAGCTTTCTCTGCGCTGGAACTTCATGGTTATTCTCATTATATTACCATCGGGAAACCATTGACCAACGTGTTCACACCATTTGAGCACAGACTTCCCCAATGGATGACCACTCATGAATGGGAACGAATGCTCAGAGAATTTTCTGCTAAGGTATTTGATGGAGATACTTACAACTTTGCGGTTCAACATGGTAACCAAACTACTTGAACAATGCTCATTCTTTAAGATAAAGCGGTTGTTCCTGTATATGGCGGAGAAAACGAAACATGCATGGTTTAATTTAGATTTATCAAACGCGAGTTTAGGTAGCAGTCCTATGAGCCTAACTAAAGGTGGAATGAAAAGATGCAAAATACAATCTCATCATATCAAAAGATTTAGCTGATTATGAATAATGTCTATAAACAATTAGTATAGGAATAAGGATATATGGATGAAAAATACAATTCCACCAATGGGTTAAAACTTGCTTTGACTACAATCGGAGACTTGTTGCTCAATCGTAAAATTAGCCGCAATGCCGATAATCAAGCAATAGAAAACATCACACTGAAAATACCCAATTATCAGCGTCCATACAAGTGGACACCGAAAAATGCCATACAACTTCTTGATGACATTCAGAATGCTAGGAGCGAGAACAAGGAAGTCTATCGTGTTGGGACTCTGATCCTGCATCATACCATAGAAGACGAGAATGATGTTTATAACATTGTAGATGGTCAACAGCGCACAATAACGTTTTGTTTGTTATTGAGTGCTTTGAAAAATGATGTGGACATCCCGTTTCAGAGCGAAAAATTAAGTGGCGATATTCATAACCTCCTGAACGTAAAAGAAAATTTCCGTGCCTACGAAAGACGGATAAACGCCATTAAGGACGACCGAGAAAAAGAACATCTGTTGAAGTATATAATAGAGCAATGCGAACTAATTGTGGTCATCACCCAGGATATTTCTGAAGCTTTCCAGTTTTTTGATTCTCAAAATTCGCGTGGGAAGAAACTTTACCCTCATGATTTGCTTAAAGCTTATCATTTGCGAGAGATGAGCGATGTGAGCGAAGCGGAGACAGAGAAGGTGGTGAAAAACTGGGAAAATATCGACCAAAGGCAGCTTGCTTCGCTCTTTGCTGATTATCTTTATCGCGTCAGAGAATGGATGAAAGGCAATAAAGCATGGGAACTAAACGAGCAAAACATCTACAAGTTTAAAGGCATTACCAGACACGACAATTCACCCTATGCCCAGTTCTACAAGAGCGCATATTCTTATGCCGATATGGCGAATCATTCCGCCATGCCCTTCGTGATAGGGATGCGTCATCTGAATCCGTTCCAACTAGGCACTCCTATCATTGCAGGCAAACCATTTTTTGTATATGCCAAACATTATTTCGATATCTTGAAAGATATACAGAACAATGATAAATACGAAGGCTATTTCATTAATGACAATATTATTGTCAAAACGCTGGACCTAAAGAATAACAAGAATGGCGTTGGCAATGGAATAACCCGTCTGTTATTTGATGTGGCTGCCTTGCTCTATGTAGACAGGTTCTGCTGTGAAAAGCCTTCGCAAATAGATTTAGACTTGTTCGACCAGTTTGTTACGTATGATTTTATATGGGCATATTCGCTTCGGGCTCAATACTACAATCTTGGTTGGTGGTCGGCTCAAAATTATATCATGGGGCCAAGTTATAAAGGTAACGTAGAAGTCATCAATTCTTTTAATCTTTATAAAGTAATCAGTGAGTCAGACTCTCCAATATCACTTCTTAGCGAATTGGCGGAAAAAGTAAAGACTTTACCAGAGAGCCTAATACGAGCCAATAAAAATGATATCGACGAAAAAGATCATGGCGTTTTTCTTAACTATCTTCATTTCTTCAAAGAAAATAATTTCTATATCGTAAATAAATGAATATGAAAAGTTTACCCTTAAAAGAAGTTTCTATTTCAGAAATATATAACAGCATAGAACCAGCAACCTATGAAATCCCTATTTACCAGCGCAATTATGCATGGGAGAGGGATGAAATCGAGGCTTTAGTAAGAGATATACATGATGCAATGATCGCATCAAAAGAGACCTATTATATCGGCACGCTAGTGACGTTTCATAAAGGAGATTTCGTGTTTGAGGTCATAGATGGTCAGCAACGGTTGACTACCATCTATCTCATAATTAGGGCACTGGGACTGGCGCCCAAGAACAAATTGACCTATCGTGCACGCAAAAAATCAGATATGACCATCAAGCACTTGCCAAATTTTAACATTGAGGATATTGATGTTGGTATTGAACGTGGATTTAAAGATGCCCAATCATCCATCTCAAGCATTCTGACCTCAGGGAAAGAGCTAAATAAATTCTCTGACTATTTACTGAATCATGTACACATCATTCATTATCAAGTGCCGAAAGATATAGATTTGAATCATTACTTCGAGGTGATGAATTCGCGCGGGGAGCAGTTGGAGAAGCATGAAATAGTAAAGGCTCAACTGATTTCCATATTGGATGATGTGAGGGACAGAGACAAATTCACAAAGATATGGGAAACTTGTAGCGAAATGAATGTCTATGTCCAACAAAAGATGCAGGATGAGCAAATTTTTGGTGGTAATCTTGATGAATTCATACTTTCAGATTTTGATAGTTTTCCTGCTGAAAAAGGTTCGCAAAAGTCAACTAAAAGCATCAAAGAACTGCTCTATGAAGATCTCTTGGCACCGACACATAACAAAGAGCAGGAACGTCCTGACACTTTCCAGCCCATAATCGACTTTCCTAATTTCCTCCTCATCGTTTTGAAAATCACTCGTATCATGGAGAAAAGCGATTTCTCACCAGTTGATTTTATTCTTGACGACAAGGAACTTATCAATGAATTCGACAAAGCGTTCAGAGACAAAAGTGCCGAAACCGTTAAAAAGTTCGGATACAATCTATTGAAGGCAAAATTTTTGCTCGACAACTATGTGGTACACCATTCTAACGAAAATGACACCATTGGCAACAACCCGTGGAAACTTCAATATTGGCAAAAGGAGGATAAAGGATATTTTAAGAAACTTGTACAAGACAATGATGAGATACAAGAAAAACTTGTGCATTTGCTCTCCATGTTCGAGGTTTCTTTTACTCCGCGTCAACGTAAGAACTATTTGTTCTACACGCTGCTGTATCTCTTTCGTAACGACATTAAAAATCATGTCAATTACTGCTCTTTTCTAAACTGGCTTGCTGAGAAATATGTCAAAGACGTTTATTTAGTGGATGGCAATCTCAATGAAATCAATGTGCCCAAACCAGGCAGCTTTGACAATGAGATCTTATCCAATAATTGCTTTGACTGTAATATTGAAAACACTACACCCGACTTTGTTTCCGTCTATGGTGATGGAAGCGAGAAATCGAAAGGCATTCCGTTGTTCGTATTCAACTACCTTGATTATAAACTTTGGGAGATGTACGCAGAGGAATTAAAAGGCGAAAAGTCTAAAGAAGATTCGCCCAAACGCAGGTATTTCTTTGAAACTCTTGGTTGTAGCGACTTCGGCCTGATGGTTTTCGACCAATTCTATTTTTCCCGTACGCGCCGCACTTTGGAGCACTATTACCCTCAGGCTAATGTTATTGGAGAGAATGCCATCATGAATGAAAATCAGATCAACTGCTTTGGCAATTATGCCATGATCGGAAGTGCTGCTAATAGTTCTGGTTCCAATTGGAGTCCGAAAACCAAACTTGACCATTATCTTGATTCTTCTGTTAAAGTCCCACAAGTCAGTGTTGCCTCATTAAAGTTTATGGTGATGATGCAGATGTGCAAGGATAATCGCGATAAGGAGGGAAAAGAATGGACTTTTGAGGATGTCAAGAAACACCAAGAAAAAATGATTATATTATTGTGTAAATAATACCATTACTTTTGCTGAATGCAAGACTTACATACAGAACAGTTTGTTCAGCCATACAACTATGGAGGTATGTGATTTGAAAAAATAGTTCTGTAATTCAACATGGGAGGCAATATGGCAACTAAGAGCTTACTTTTGTTGTACTCAGACAAAAAATCATCATAAATTGTGGCTTTATCGTCGTAAACGTTAGCTACAATGATAATATCCGAATAACGATAAAAAAGTTATTACGGTTCGACATTCATCTCTACAAATTTGGCAGCCGCATTTAAGAAATGAGCTGTAATCCAGAAGACAGTCCACCCTTCGGCATATCCGCCACGTAATTTATAGACATCGCTCATATCACCTCTCTGTGCAAAATTCGTATGTTGAATTTGTTCGCCTTGTGAACCATAGGCATTTGTCAATTGATAACAAGTCCGATACATGACCTTAGATAAATTCTTCAGTCTGCTATCGTTTAGATATTTTCCCATCTTATATACTTCTGGAGCAAACAGGACACCATAAACATCCAAATGTTGATTTTGCGGAGAAACGACAGTCCACCCTGTCGATTTAAAATTGAAGTCAGCCAATCTGCCAGCAGGTAAAGGGATATCCCAATCGACAACATAACTCAAACAAACATCCATAGCATGTTTGGACCACTCCAAATACTGCTTATTCCCAAAACTTTCATAGAGTTGCAAGAAACCTTGGAAAGCAGCCCAAGCACCTTCTTTATCTTCGCAAGTAGCATCGAGTGTTCCTCCCCAATAACATCCGTTCATAGTCAAATGACGTTTTGCAAAAGTCTGTCCAGCCTTCACTGCAGCATTCTTATAAGTTTGATTATTAAACAGCTTCGAAGCTATTGCCAATGGAGCTATATAAAAGCCTTCGGCTGTAGAATTAGGATTCCAGTCACTACTCAGAATATATTTACTAACGCCATTGCATGCCTCTTTCAAAAATCTTTCCCACTTCTGCGTATTATACAGATGAGTCTTACGAGCTGTTTCAATAGCTTTAGCAAAATTATACATTGCCTGGCCACAAGAGACAGGATCTCCGCCATAAAAGCCGTCTTTCCCATACCCGACGGGGAATATGCCATTTTTAGAATTAATCGGGAAAGTCGTCAGGAAATCCAAACTTCGCTGAACTTTATCTCTAATCGTCGTATCGCCCAGTTTCTTCTCCAGAACTTGCAATGCATATCCTGGGCAAGCTGCTTGACCGCACCAACCCATAACAATATCTTTTGAAATTTTCGTATCGTACATGCCGAAGCCTGCTACCTTATCACCGACTTCAACCCAGCGACTTAATGCAAATCTGTATTTTCCTTTTACTATTTCATCGAAAGATGGGAATCTATCAGCATCATAAGGTTTATTTAAATCCAGTGACGTATATATCGGCTTTTCAAATCCAGTACCTTCTCTTGTAATCGGATATAACTCTACATAGAACGACTTCTCTATAGTTCTGCCAGGCTCTAAAGTCAGATACGTATTTGTGTATTTCATCGGTTTGGATTGCAAAGCCTTTGCAACACCATGTTGCTGGTTATAACCGATTGGACCCGTGTACATAACAAAATCGCTATATCCATTGTAGGCCTCAACTCCAAGAGACCACCATTGATCAGCCAGAACAGCACCGCGAACGGGACTAGGTACGGTATGAACAGCAGCTGCATATTTACCCTGGGCATTTTCGAGCATCGCAAAGGGCATCGAGAAACGATGATCTTCGAAAATCGCAAATTCTCCATCGTTCCCATTATAAACGGGTATTATTTTTGGATTCACCTTGGCACCATTCTTATTGCCATAATATAATATACCAGGTAAAAGAGCCTGCATATTGTTACCTTCTATTCTCAGCCTGATAGCCAAATTCGCATATTTCAGAGTGTCTTTACCTGCCCATTCGAAACGGCGAACACATTGAATCAATCCTTTGCGAACCTCACGATAAGAATCTCGCATAAGCATAGTCCCATGCCCTATCTGCAATTCACCTGTTAAAACAGTCCATTCGCCTAGTTTCTCCATCTTTGTAGGATTAGCATACCTCCAATCTGTCATCCAATCATTATTCCACGCTGTAGCGACTGCCCAAAGTCCCTCTTCAGGAGCAGTTATCAAAGTCGTTCCATTCAATTTTATCAATGGTCTGTTACCCTCGAAACTTAGTTGTGCATGGGCTAATGCAAAAGTCATTAGCAGACACATATAAATAATTAATCTCTTCATATCTATCAAAAATGGTATTTATTATTTAACATCAGGAAGATAAAAATCGAAATCCTTGTTTCGATCACAAGTCAACGTGCCATTGACAAAGTCCAGTTGAGCGACCTGTAATGACGAACGTCGATACTTATAAGGCAAATTGCCATTCTCGTCATTTGGAGATTCTGTATGTATCTTTCTACCCGGATGTGTAAAGTAAACGATATAAGCTTTCCCACCGGCAACAATTACATCCGCATGTGCACCTTGAGGATGGTCATCGGGACGAGTTCCTGGTTCATCGAGAATCAGACCTTGTTTTTCCCAAGTCAGTAAATCTGTTGAACGATAAACACGGAGTCCATGCCATTCGTCGGTTACCATCCAATAATAATTTTCAAATTTAAAAACTTTTGCGCCCTCTTGAGCCGTTTTACCTATAGCCGGCAATTTTTTAGTAGTCCAATTGAATAAATCCTTACTTTCGGCAGCCATTATTGCAGAGCCAGCTCGTTCGTCTTTATACCACAATCTCCACATGCCATTAGGAAGTTTGAACAAAGTAGGATCTATCACATAGTCGGAAGACAATTTTAAAGTTCCTTCGTATTTCCAATCCCAAAGATTTTTACTTGTAAAATGTACTATATGTCTTTGCCCTCCCCAGTCGTTGTGTACACCTTTTATATAAACAACAAACAAGTGATATAGACCATTGTCGTAAGCAATATCTGGAGCCCAGAATGTATTCATGCCACGATCTATTTTTAAATCAAGAGTACCTCTGTAGTACCACGAGCGTCCATTATCAGTTGATTCTGCAATTCCTATAGGATTGCCATTGCAATAAGCGACATCAGCCGATTCCACATTAGCACGTCGCTGAGTATAAAGAATCCACCAGGCTTTCTCAGCACGATTCCAAACGACAACAGGATCAGCAGCACCATCGGTAACTGGATCTCTAAACAAAGGAGCAGGAGCTTTATGGGTCTGCGCCAATATGTCCATAGAAGAGGACAAAACAAATAGACAAACTAAAAGTTTTACAATACTAATTTTCATTACTTAGATCGTTTAGCAATAAAAAGTTGATTATTATTTAATTAAAAGTTTCTACAACCAGCTTCATCTTATCGGCAAGTATCTGTTGATGAACATCCTTATCTAGCCGGTTGCTTTCATTATAGTTTGTTTCAATCTTACTGGGCAATCCATCCTTATCCAAACATACTTTGCCTCCCAGATAGTAAATCGTATTTTGCTTGAATGTTATGGATATATAAGGTGTTATAGGTGCTTCGGCTGCACCTATCTTGCTATTTTGCCATCTTAATCTACCTTTTCGCTGCAAATCCAAGAACGAATTGGTAACATTATCCTTATTTTGCCCAAAGAGAGGCAAAGAAGCCAATATAAAGCAAACTGTCATAAAAGAAAGTTTTTCCATATTTCGATTGTTCGTTATGACAAATTAAATCAAAAGTAACGGAACAAACAACCTTTTCATTGCACTCGTTAAACTGAAACTCTGTTTCAAGTCTTGCCGACGTCTCATCTTACCAGTCGAACTGTGGCATTCCTTTAAAACGGCTCAAAATACTTATGGCATTCTTAAGAAGGCGAGCCTCCTTTTTGTTTTATTGCTGTCCGATAAAAATAAGTCATTAAAACAGATGAGTCGAGGCGCTTTCGCACGTGTATAAGCATCGCGAATAATTCAGATAGACGATAGCAATTATCTCTATCGTTCGGCATAATGCAAGCGAGCTTGCTTCTGCGCTCATTTATGAGACAATTCGACGAGGGACGCTTCTACCGAAGCTCACTTGTGATTTTGCACATTTTTCCATCATACATTTTCATAAATTACAAATAAGACCCATATAAATACTTTACATATATTCCTCTTGAACCACATCTTTATAACTAAGGGGCTTGTTTTTCGATCTAAATTCCCAAAGCCTTGTTTATTCGTACTTCGAGATGTATGAATATGATATGATTCGTTTTTATC
>CAZLZR010000119.1:0-9125 GCA_964564015.1 uncultured Acetivibrio sp. | reverse complement strand
CAAAATATTGTTTTTCAAGGTTCAGTTCACTTTCTGAAGTGGGAAACTTGAGTAATTAAGTACCTGTGATTTTAGAATTTTTGGAGGAAAGAGATGGACATATTCGTAGAGAAGATTGTTGCAAGGAAGAAAGGTTTGAAAGAGAATATATTATCTATACTGTTAATTATTATTTCAGTTATTGTTGCTGTAGTGGCAGGCTTGATGATAGGCCCGCGTGGAATAGTGTTCCTTTTGGTTGCTGGATTAATATTTGGGAATTGGTACCTGATAAGTTCATTTAATATAGAGTATGAATATTCCATAACAAACGGCGAAATTGATATCGACAAAATAATTAACAAGAGAAAAAGGAAGAAGATATTTACGGCAGATTGTAAAGATATAGAGATTATGGCGAGAATTACAAGCAAAAAGTATAATGAGTCAATAGCTACAGTACCTAATAGAATAAAAGCTGTTTCTTCCATGGAATCTCCTGATGTATATTTTGCAATGCTTAACACTAACGGTAAGAGATCGCTGATTTACTTCGAACCGAATGAAAAAATGATGAAGACTTTAAAAAGTATTATACCTGGCAAGATATTTATAGAGTAAGCGTTTAACTTTGTGTAAAGCTTAGTTGATAACTTCCATTAAATGATTTTTTTAAGATTGCCGGAAGTGGATTGTGGTGGAAAAAATGGAAGTAATATTTCATAGTTTTAAATAACAATAGATGATAACCGGTTAACAGGAGATTAGAAATGGTCTCCTGTTTTTTACCATATAGGTATTTGAATTTTTATAGTATAATATTGCACAAAAGATTTTTTATTAAAACTGTAGGGGGTCAGATTTTGAACAGGGCTATAAAAGTTTTAATTTTCATAGTATTAATTGCAGGAATTTTAGGAGGTTCAGCTTATTGGGTTTATTATGTTTATTTTAAGCCGAATAATGAAGTTGTGCCGGCCTTTGATGAGGGGAAACTGGTTCTGGTAATAGAGGGTGAGCAGGACACATCGGCACAGGAACCGATAATAGTTGACGGAGAGATTTTGCTGCCCTTTAGTATTGTAAAGAAGTATTTTGATAAGAATATATATTGGGATGAGGCCTTAAGTATTGTTTCGGTTACTACTGAAAACAGGGTTATACGAATGAAGACTGACAGCCTTGACGCACTGATAAACAATAAACCTATGAAATTAAAGATACCTGTCAAAAAAGATAATGGACAAGTTTATGTACCAATTGAATTCTTAAGTGAACTTTACGGGATTGATATTTCTTATAAGGAAAGCAGCAACGTAATTATAATTGATTATAGGAAAAACAGCAGGCAGATTGCATTGCCTGTTAGCTCTGAGGTGGTTGTAAGAAGGGGACACACAATAAAGTATCCGATAATCCGTAAACTTGATATGAACATTGCTAACGAGACTGAGAGGGAATTAAGGGTATTTGGTGAGTATGAGAAATGGTACAAGGTCAGAACCTGGGATGGAGCAATTGGTTATATAGAAAAACGCTTTGTCGAAGTGAAAAATGTGGTAGTTGAGGAGAACCAAGAAGAAAAAGCAGAAGATGAAAATGCTAAAATTGACTGGAAACCTGAAAAGGGTAAGATAAATCTGACCTGGGATCAGGTATATGAAAGAAGAGAAGATCTTTCGGGTATGAATGACATAGAAGGGCTGGATGTAATATCTCCTACATGGTTCCAGCTAAAAAATGAGCAAGGCGAACTTATTAACAGAGCATATTCCAAATATGTGGACTGGGCTCATGACAATGGCTATAAGGTTTGGGCACTTTTGGCCAATGATTTTAGCAATTATGAGATGAGCAGTAAATTTTTGAATAATACAAACTACAGAGATAACCTTATAAAGGAAGTGTTGGCTTATTCTGCGCTCTACAAACTGGATGGAATAAATATTGACTTTGAAAATATGTATGCAGCTGACAGAGATGTTTTTACGCAGTTTGTAAGGGAAATTACTCCTTTCCTGAAAGAACAGGGGTTGGTTGTATCTGTTGACGTCAATGACATTGAATGTTACGACAAAAAGGCATTAAGTGAGGTTGTTGATTATGTTATGTACATGTCCTATGATCAACATTGGCGGACAAGTCCTGTTGCCGGTTCGGTAGCGCAGATAACCTGGGCGGAGCAAAGGGTCAGAGGTGTTATTGAGAATGAGAAGGTTCCGGTTGAGAAACTGCTTTTGGGAATTCCGTTTTATACCCGCCTATGGACGGAAACCACAGATGAGACAGGGAAAAAGAGCCTTTCGAGCAAAGCATTGTCTATGGAAGGTGCGCGTAATACCATCAAAGAAAACAATGTAAAAGTTCAATGGGAAGAAGAGAGTGGACAGTTCTATGGACAATACCAAAAAGATAATACGTTAAATAAAATATGGCTGGAGGACGCCAATTCAATAAACTTGAGAACATCACTGGTTTATAAATATAATTTGGCAGGAACCTGTGCATGGAGCAGTAATTTTGCAACCTCCGATATTTGGGGCGTATTGAAGAAGAATCTGAAGGAAATTGGCAATTATCAGGAATGGATTAATCAGAACAAGAACTGGAAGTACGAGTATAAATATTAAAGTGCTGTGTATTTTAAAGGCATTGTAGAGTTAAAACGGTTGAATTTTAAGCGATTATAGAGAGGAATAATTATCCTGAATTAATAATAGGATATCAGTAGGGAGCCTGGTAAACATATTTCGAAGGTAAAGGTTGGAATGAAGAATATAGCTTTAGTTTACTTCCTGGGTAACGAAGTTAAACGGTCTAAACGAATATCTTTAATAAGTATTTTTAGAAAGCTGAAAAAGCTATTTGCTTTCAAAATAAATCCTCTCAGTGTTAAAAAGGTTGCTATAGACGAAAGTTTAACAATTCATATGGTTAAATTACCATATACGTTTAAGGAGCTTGAGAAGGCAGGAAGGCTTACAAAAAATAAGGTTAACAGATGCTTGTCACGGATATGCACTGAATACTCCATAGATAAATGTATTATTCCGGCTGATTTAACCAGCTCGCTGGAGAAAGGAGTAAAAAGCGGATTAACAGGAAATTTAGCTTTCAAAGCTTTGGCGGCAGATATAACCAGATATATATGTGCCCAAAAAGGCTTCAGTATGAGGGATGTGGATGTAGCCATAATTCAGGGTGATAATGCGATGTTGCCCTACATGGTTATTAAGCAATTATCTCCGGATGTAAAATTTATAACACTGGTAACCAATAACAGGGATTTAATTGAAAAGAAGATAGAGGAAGTTTGCTATGAAACAGGTTTGTCTGTCCGGATTACAAAGGATGCGGCAAGTGTGTTGAATAATTCAGATGTTGTAATAAATTATGGAAATCTAAGAAGTTACCGTATAATAAAGAAGATCGATTCAAATGCTATAATAATTAATTATGGAGAACTGAAAGAGGATAAGTTTGCATCAGACAATGAAGTTATATCCGGTATGGATATAGGACTTGGAGATAGGTATACTGTAAGTATTGAAGATGATGTATTAAGCTTTTACAGTAATTCTGAGATAGCCGAAATTATTCTGGTAAACAAAGCTGGAATCATGTTTGACAGTGCGGGGGAATTGGCAGAGAATAGTGATTTGGACAAATTTGTTAAGGTGTTTAATGAAGAGGGGTTTTATGTAAAGGGCATTTACAACGACAGAATATTCTCAAAAAACAATAAATGAAGCTGTCACAAAAAAATAGTTCCTCATTTCGTAAAATACCTCTTTGAGATCCTTTTTATCATCGGTTATTGACAATATGAAATTAGTAGTCTATAATTAAAAAAAGTTTTAAATTGACCTTGACATATTTAGTCTTATGAATATTTGTTGTTAAAATTGATGCAAAATAAATTCCTGCTAATTGTATATAAGTCATATAAAATGTAAATGCACTGAATTAAGGTCATGGTGATATTTATATTGTCATTATCGGGAAGCTTACTATAAAACATTCTATTTTCAGTAATAATCTGCCGTTAATAGTGGACTTAATGTTTTCACGATGTTATGGCAGGTATTTGTTTTATGATAAGTAAATGCTTTGAATAAATAAGAAAGAAATGCATATATTATCAACACGAAATTCTTAAGTAAAGGAGAGGCTTCAAATGGTTAATAAAGAAGTTGTTCTGACTTATGAGGGCTTACAAAAGTTGGAACAAGAGTTGGAATTTTTGAAAGCAGTGAAGAGAAGAGAGGTAGCAGAGAGAATAAAACAGGCACTTTCTTTTGGTGATATATCTGAAAATTCCGAGTATGATGAAGCCAAAAATGAGCAGGCTCATGTTGAGGGAAGAATAGTACAGCTTGAGAACATGCTGAAAAACGCTAAGGTAATTGATGAAGATGATGTAAAGACCGATGTGGTTAGTATAGGTTCGAAAGTTACTATATTGGATGTTGAATTTAATGAGGAGATTGAATATTATATTGTTGGTTCCGCAGAAGCAAATCCCAGCCAATTTAAAATATCAAATGAGTCTCCTGTAGGAAGTGCACTTATGGGTAAGAAAAAAGGTACTGTGGTTGATGTAAATGTTCCTGATGGAATAGTAAAGTTTAAAATAATTAATATCAAAAAATAGAAAATATTATTGTAAATATAATTTATATTAATATATAATATTTGAAATAACAGTTTGCTTTTTTAGTAAGCTGTTATTTTATAGTTTAATAATAGTTTAATATATGTTTTTTCGGGAGGATGAATAATGTCTGAAAGAGATACAAATAACAAAATGCAAAACACAAAGGAAGAAAATATTGAGGCTCTAGACCTTAATGAAATATTGAAAGTCAGAAGAACAAAATTATCGGAGCTTCAGAAAAATGATAAGGATCCGTTTAAAATTGTTAAATATGATGTTACCCACTCAACTAAGTACATAGTTGATAACTTTGAAAGCATGGAAGGCAGCGTGGTTTCTATTGCCGGAAGGTTGATGTCCAAAAGGGGAATGGGAAAGGCCAGCTTTTGCGATGTTCGCGACAGAGATAGCAAGATACAGATTTATGTTAAGGTTGATGAAATCGGTTCGGAGGTTTATGAGGATTTTAAAAAATTCGATATCGGTGATATAGTTGGGGTTAAGGGTGAAGTTTTCAGAACTCATAAAGGCGAGATATCACTGAAGGCAAATAATATTGTACTTTTGTCAAAGTCTCTTCAACCGTTGCCTGAAAAATGGCATGGATTAAAGGATGTTGATTTGAGATACAGGCAAAGATATGTTGACCTGATTGTAAATCCTGATGTCAGGGAGACTTTTATGGTAAGAAGCAGAATAATTAAAGCAATAAGGAAATTCCTTGATGACAGAGGTTTTTTAGAGGTGGATACACCGCTTCTTAACACCATTCCGGGTGGTGCGGCGGCTAAGCCCTTTATTACGCACCATAATACTTTGGATATTGATATGTATCTGAGGATTGCACCGGAGCTTTATTTGAAGCGACTTATTGTGGGTGGTCTTGAAAGAGTTTATGAAATGGGCAGAATGTTCAGAAATGAAGGTATGTCAATTAAGCATAATCCGGAGTTTACCTTGATGGAGGTTTATGAGGCATATACTGATTACAAGGGAATGATGGATTTGACCGAGCAGCTTATTTCTACTGTGGCCAAGGAAGTTTTAGGAACAACGAAGATTAATTATCAAGGCCAGGAAATTGACCTTACGCCTCCGTGGAACAGAATGACTATGATTGAAGCAGTTGAAAAGTATGCAGGTGTAAACTTTAATAATATAACAAGCGATGAGGAAGCCAGACAGATTGCGAAGGACAAAAAAGTACACATTGAGGGAAATCTGACAAAAGGTGAAGTTCTCAATCTTATGTTTGAAGAGTTTGCCGAAGAGCATCTTATCCAGCCTACATTTATAATGGATTACCCTGTGGAAGTGTCCCCGCTTACAAAGAGAAAGCCAGACATGCCTTCTTTCACTGAAAGATTTGAGTTGTTTATTACAAGCAGGGAAATGGCTAATGCATACTCAGAGTTGAATGACCCAATTGACCAGAAGGGAAGATTTTTAAGTCAGGTTGAAAAAAGGGAAGCAGGGGATGAAGAGGCCAATATGATGGATGAAGACTTCATAACAGCCCTCGAATACGGTATGCCGCCAACAGGTGGACTTGGTGTTGGAATTGATAGGCTAATTATGCTTCTCACAGACTCTTATTCAATCAGAGATGTGCTTTTATTCCCAACAATGAAACCAAGGGATTAATAATTTTTGGACTTCTATTTGAGAGTAAGAAGGGTATAGTCTAAGCAGACTGTACCCTTTTGCAGTTTTGAAATTAGACTCTTATAACCGTACTTTTTAGCATAACAAATTCCTCAGTCTTTGAAAATTCTAAAAATGCACTTCTCTGTTCTATGTTCCGTATGCTTTAGTAATAATTTCTCATGCGGGGCACTATTTTAGAAGAATTGTCATTATAAAGTTGCGTAATTATGGTATGATAGTATAAAATATAATACAACATCGATATACGACAGGTTGATTAATCCTACAATATAAAGTATGAGGAGGAATAGAAATGTCTGGTGAACTAAAACTTATTGAAGAGAAATTGAGTGATGCTGTCAAGGTAAGCCTTAATGGTGAAGTAGATATATACACATCTCAGGATTTGAAAGAAAAGCTTTATTGTATTGTTGAAGAAAATAAAAAGGATTTAATAATTGATTGTAAAGAGCTTAACTATATTGATAGTACCGGGCTTGGTATTTTTGTTGCTACGTTAAAAAAAGCAAAACAGTATGATAAAAAGATTGTGATATTAAATCTCAAGGAGAATATTAAAAAGCTCTTTATTATCACAGGACTTGACAAGGTTTTTGAAATAAAATAAGAGGTGAATATGATGAATGATAACATTGAGCTTATACTGCCGTTTAAAGCTGAATATGTAAGTACTGCAAGGCTTGTCGCATCAGGGCTGGCTAATAGAATTGGTTTTGATATAGAGACCATTGAGGATATCAAGGTTGCAATATCCGAGGTATGCAGCAAGATTGTCAGAATTGGGAGCAAAGTTGCCGACACCTATAAAATTGTGTTTAATATCTCTGACAAAGTACTTAGAGTTACTTTTGGATGTGAGGATGGTTCTTTGAAGTGCATTTTTGATTTTGAAAATGATCAATTGGCAATAGATATAATAAACGCATTAATGGATAGTGTTGAAATGTGTACAGAGAATAATTACATTCTGTCCATGTCAAAAGAACTTGAGGAGATTGTTTAGTTATGTCGCAGAATATTGAGAATACTTATAATTCAAATGATGATAGCTATAATTTGTTTGAAGAGTTTAAGCGTAGTCAGAGCGTTGCAATTAGAAATGAAATAGTAAGCAGGTATCTCTATCTGGCAGAAATAATTGCAAAAAAGTTTTTGAATAGAGGTATAGACTATGAGGATATCTATCAGGTAGCGTCTATTGCGCTGATTAAAGCTGTCGAACGTTTTGATCCCGACAAGGGTGTAAAGTTTTCGAGTTTTGCAACCCCAACTCTTATCGGTGAGATCAAGAGATTTTTCAGGGACAAAGCCTCTGTGATAAGGATACCTAGAAGGATATACGAAGTTTATCAGAAAGTCAGCCATGCTGGGGAGAGTTTGACACAAGAATTGTCAAGGCCTCCGAAAATTATTGAAATAGCAAAATATCTTAATATAAGCGAAGAAACAGTTATGGAGATAATCGAGTCCAACAATGCGTATAACATGCAATCTTTTGATCAGAATGTTTATATGGACGACGATCTTGAACTTCATGAAACTATTGGTGAAGAGGATGCTACTTTTGAGAAGATTGAGAATAGGGACTTTTTGAAAAAAAGTCTTGATAAATTTAATGATGCAGAAAAAGAGTTTATTGATATGAGGTATTTTAACAACAGAACACAGAAGGAAATAGCAGAAAAGTTAGGTGTATCTCAAATGTACGTTTCAAGGATGGAAAAAAAGGTTCTCGAAAGGTTTCGGAGGATGCTGGTTAAGTAATTATGTGCATTCTGAAACTTTGTTATGAATTTAATAATGTTTACGACTAGATTTTAATGGGTAATATTATAATACTAGTTTTAAATATTATTAACTTAAGGAGAATAGTGCCTTGAAAGTGTTAAAATTATGTGACTTTAGGATAGCCAGTGAGTTATCTAATATACGTAATTGTGTTAATAATATAGTAAATTTTATTTTTGAGTGTCATGGACATCTGAAGGAAGATGTTTTGTTTGAAATAAAGGTTATTCTAAATGAATTACTACAGAACGCAATCAGACATGGTAATAAAGAAGTTATAGAAAAGCAGGTCAAAATTAGAGTTGGTGTCAATGACAACGATGTTTACTTTATTATTGAGGATGAAGGTGAAGGGTTCGTAAATAGGTGCTGCGGGCAACAGGATCCTTTGGTGGATATGTGTGATATGAAAGAAAGTGGTAGAGGTCTACTTATAGTAAGAAATTTGTGTGACAGGGTTAAGTACAATGTTAAAGGCAATAAGGTAGTTGTTCTAAAGAAATTAGATTAAGAGATAGCGAAAAAATGACTTACAGTTCTAATTTTGTGAAAGAGCATCAAATCAAATTTTTTTGTTATCCGAAGAAGAAACTTGGTTTTTAGTTGTGCCTAATTTAGAAATCTCTAAGTATTTGAGTTGATCAAATACTTTTTTGATTTTAAGGAAATTATAGTGTATTTTTCTATTCCTTAATTTTAGTCATCGTTTAGCACTAGTATTTCAGAGGTATTGTTAATGGTTTGTATAATTAGCAGCAGGTATTAAGCATAGTCTATTATTAGTTTATTATTTAGAGAATAATTGAGGATTCGCAGAATAATTTATAATAATTATGTAAAATCAGATTTTAGCAGGTTGAAAATAGGCGATTGAGGTGTTATATTATTAAAGCTGTCGCACGAAACAGCACAGAATAAAAACTTAAAAAATAAGTTAAAAAAGTGTTGACAAAGTGAAAACAGCGTGGTAATATGTATAAGTCGCTCAGATCGAGTGGCTGAAAGAAAAAGCAGTATGGACTTTGAAAAGTAA
>CAZLZR010000118.1:0-9139 GCA_964564015.1 uncultured Acetivibrio sp. | reverse complement strand
TTAACTGTTTTACGAACTTGCATTCCATATAATTACATACATGCGTTAGCCGTGCGGGTGCATAAAATCAGAAAACTGCATACAAGGTATATAAAATGGCAAAAAAACAGAGAATGGGTTATAACCCATTCCCATTTTCACTACTGATTCATAGAACTTTTTGCCTGTTCAATCATCATGTCCTTGACCTTCATGAGACGTGTAAGATTGCCTCTTTCATTTTCATCGAGCTTCATCGTAATGTACTTAATCGTCTCAGTTAACTGAGGAATCATTACATATTCCAAAGCATTAACTCTTCTTCGCGTTTTTTCAATTTCTTCAGCAAGCAATTGAGCCGATTTTTCCATTTGAGCCAACTCAAGTATAAATGGGAGAACCTCGGAAAGTGTTCCTATTGCATCATCTAATTCAGCAGAGGTTCCTGCAAAACCGTAGGGGTATATGTCGGTGTCATCCTGGCTTGAAGTTCTGTGTTCAAGTACCGGAACATCAACACTCATTATGTTTCTGGTGGATATATCAAGAGATATATTCTGTTTTGGCAACATAAGTGCAGCTTCTAGGCTTTCAGACGACATAACAGCTCTGGCTATAAGGAAACTCTTGTGCACTTCCATCACCATTTCCTCAACCTTTTCACGAAGTTCTTTGTTTTTTCTCACTAGTTCAAGGAATTTCTTCATTAATTCGTCTCTTTTATCTTTTAAAAGCTTGTGACCCCTCCGGGCAACCTTCAGTCTTTTCTTAAGACGGGTGAGCTCCATTCTGGTCGGGTTTACTCGCATAACTGCCATAACTATTCTCTCCTTTTATAATTAAAGGCACCGTTGAGTTATTTATTTTCGTCACTCTTAGGTAAGTACTTGTCAAGATACTCATCCCTTATACGCTTAAGCTCATTCCTAGGTAGTATGGAGAGGAGCTTCCAACCGATATCAAGGGTTTGCTGAATGGTTCTGTCCTCATCAAAACCCTGAGAAACATATTCTTTTTCAAAAGCATCAGCAAATTTTGCATAAAGTTTGTCAACGTCAGTCAATGCAGCGTCACCTAATATTACAGCAAGTTCTTTCGCTTCCTTGCCTCTTGCATATGCTGCAAATAACTGGTTCATCGTATCTGCATGATCTTCCCGTGTTTTTTCCTTCCCTATTCCCTTGTCCTTAAGACGTGAAAGGGAGGGTAGAACATCTATCGGAGGCGTGATGGCTTTTCTGTGAAGTTCCCGTCCCAAAATAATCTGGCCTTCAGTGATGTAACCTGTAAGGTCTGGAATTGGATGGGTTTTATCGTCTTCAGGCATTGTCAGAATAGGTATCAATGTTATACTGCCTTCCTTTGATACCTTTCTACCTGCTCTCTCATACAAAGTAGCAAGGTCGGTATAAAGATATCCGGGGTAGCCTCGTCTGCCCGGTACTTCTTTTCTTGCTGCAGAAACTTCACGTAGTGCTTCAGCGTAATTGGTTATATCTGTCAGTATGACAAGCACATGCATATCTTTTTCAAAGGCAAGATATTCCGCAGCTGTAAGAGCCATACGAGGTGTTGCTATACGTTCTATGGCAGGGTCATTGGCAAGGTTGATAAAAAGAACGGTACGATCGATGGCACCTGTACGTTTAAAGTCCGATATAAAGAAGTCTGCTTCTTCAAAGGTTATACCTATGGCAGCAAACACAACTGCGAATTTGCTGTCGGTACCTAGAACCTTCGCCTGTCTGGCTATTTGTGCAGCAAGCTGTGCATGAGGAAGACCCGACCCGGAGAATATAGGCAGCTTTTGGCCACGGACAAGGGTGTTAAGTCCATCAATTGCCGAAACACCCGTCTGAATAAACTCTGAGGGATAGTTTCTGGCTGCAGGGTTCATGGGAGTACCATTCATATCAAGTCTTGTGTCGGGGATAATATTCGGACCTCCATCCACAGGTTTTCCAAGGCCGCTGAATACCCTTCCGAGCATATCTAAAGAAACCGGAAGCTCCAAACCTCTGCCCAAGAATCTTACTTTGCTTTCTGCAACATTTATACCCGCGGAGCTTTCAAAGAGCTGGACAAGTGCGTTATCACCATTTACCTCCAGAACTCTGCATCGTCTTACTTCACCGTTGGAGAGCTCTATTTCACCAAGCTCTCCGTATTTAACTCCTTCAACTTGCTTAATTAGCATCAAAGGCCCGGCTACTTCAGAAATAGTTTTGTATTCTTTGAGCATTATTTTGCCACCTCCTTTGATGTAAGTGCATCTATTTGGTCATTTAGTTGAGTTTCAATTTCATAGAACACCGTATTCACCTGATCTTCAGGAGTGTATTTTGCTCTGCCTATTCTTTCCCTTACCGGCAGTTCAAAAAGCTCCTTAATGGTTGCACCGGCTTCAAGGGCCTTTTTCCCTTTATAGTAAAAGCCCATAATAAGTTTTAACATTCTATGCTGCTTGTTCAAAGACGTATAGGTATCTACGTCATGGAATGCATTTTGGTGAAGGTAATCTTCACGTATTGATTTTGCAGCCTCAAGAGTAAGTCTGTCATTAGGTGAGAGTGCATCAACACCTACCAGCCTTACAATTTCCTCTAATTCCGATTCTTCCTGTAAGAGTCTCATTGTATCTGATCTGAGACTATTCCAATCCCTGGCAATATTTTCGTTTATCCATGTATCAAGCCTGTCAAGATATAAGGAATAGCTTAGGAGCCAGTTGATAGCAGGAAAGTGACGTCTGTATGCAAGGCTTGCATCTAGTCCCCAGAAAACTTTTACTATTCTAAGGGTTGCTTGAGTAACAGGTTCCGAGATGTCTCCACCAGGAGGTGATACTGCTCCTATGGCAGTTAGTGCACCTTCTCTTCCATTGGTTCCAAGGCTTATTACTCTTCCGGCTCTTTCGTAGAACTGGGAAAGTCTTGAACCAAGATAAGCGGGGTAACCTTCTTCACCGGGCATTTCTTCAAGACGTCCCGACATTTCTCTTAAGGCCTCTGCCCATCTTGATGTAGAGTCCGCCATTAGGGCAACGCTGTATCCCATATCTCTGAAGTATTCAGCTATAGTGATTCCCGTATAAATTGACGCTTCTCTCGCTGCAACGGGCATGTCTGAGGTGTTGGCTATAAGGACTGTCCTTTTCATTAAAGACTGGCCGGTTTTTGGGTCCTTTAATTCAGGGAACTCCATAAGAACGTCGGTCATTTCATTACCGCGCTCACCACAACCTATATAGACAACTATTTCCGCATCCGCCCATTTTGCAAGCTGATGCTGTACAACTGTCTTACCGCTTCCAAAGGGACCAGGTACAGCAGCAACTCCGCCTTTTGCAAGAGGAAATAGAGTGTCGATAACTCTTTGACCTGTTACAAGGGGCTCCACCGGAGCGAGTTTTTCCTTGTAGGGTCTGCCTTTACGTACCGGCCATTTTTGCAGCATCTTGATATCAACTATATCGCCATTATCTTTTTTTACTTTTGCCACAGTATCTTCTACGGTAAAATTACCGGCGTTAATTTCGGTTATAACACCGCTCACACCGTATGGGATCATTATTCTATGCTCTACAACAACTGTTTCCTGAACCTTTCCGATAATATCACCGGCGGTTACTTTCAAACCCTCTTCAACAGTAGGTTCGAACTTCCACTTCTTTTTTCTGTCTAATGAGGTCACGTCAATACCTCTTGTTATATTGCTTCCAACCATTTCCTTGATTGTTACAAGAGGTCTTTGAATACCGTCAAATATTGTTTCGATAAGGCCGGGACCCAGTTCAACACTCAATGGAGCTCCGGTTGAGACAACTGGCTCACCGGGGCCAAGGCCGGCTGTTTCCTCATATACCTGTATTGATGCCTTATCACCGTGCATTTCAATAATTTCGCCAATCAAGTGGTGATCGCTGACACGAACCACATCAAACATATTGCAATCCCTCATGCCTTCAGCTATTACTAAAGGCCCCGAGACTTTAACTATCGTTCCATGGCTCAAACTTTATCCCTTCTTTCATTAAAATTATAGCTGTGTAGGTAGTGCAGTAAATTATTCGTCTCTAAAGAGAATATCTGCACCGACAGCACGTTCTACGCTCTTTTTAACGCCGCTCATGCCAATTCCCAGTGAACCCTGGTTGCCTGGAATTGGTATGATGGCAGGAAATCTTCTCTCAGTGTATTTTTCAATTGTTTGCACGATATCCCGGGCGATATGCTCGGTTACATATATCACCGCAAACTGTTCATTGGCTATTTTTTCCAATACCTCCTGTGCCTCAGAGGGCGTAGTAACAGGGAATACCGACATGCCAACAGCTTTGAATCCAAGAATACTATCCTTATCGCCAATTACCCCGATCTTATACATATGCTTCCCTCAGCCTTTCTCTGATTACTTCATTAGAAATATTATTAATCTTGCCCACCATTACAATTTTGGCATTCTTAATTTCCATTTCTTTAGCCATCAAATATCCGACAAGTGGTTCAATGCCTAAGGATACGTACTTGGCTTTTTTTACATAGGCTATTATATAGTTGTCAGACAATTTCTCAAATTTTGTAAGACTGCCGGAGGCTTTAAAAGTCTCAATTCCTTCCTGTACAAATGTACCTAATGAATTATACCTCATGGCATCAACAAAGCTGTCCAGAGGGGTATCAAGATTGTCGACAAACAACTTGTGATTAATGCTTCCTTCAGGAAGGAGAACTTTTTGGAGAAACTCCAAGCTTTTTTGCAATTTTTTAACTCTCAGAAAAACCTTAGTATTGGCAAGGTCGATAAACAAGGTGACCAGATCGCTGATAAATGCATTTCCGGACTTCAGCGATGTTTCCTTCATATGCTTGAAATTAGCCTTGTCAAGTATTATATCAATAATTTGAGGATCCAATGTTTTGTTATAAGTTTCAATACACTCTTCAATAGAACTTTTCATAATTGAAGGAATATTGGACAGATTTCGATCCCTGATCATTTCCTTCATCTTTCCTGACGGGATGGAACCTGATTCTGTCAGGAGGCTGCTATCATCCTGTCCTGAGAATTCTGACTTCAAAATTACCTTTATATTATGGTAATCGTTGGTCAGCAGAAACAAGTCAAATACATCAGGTTCCGGGGCAATCTCTTTTAGCAGGCGGTACACCTTTTTATACTCATCGCCAAGCAAATTCTCATATTCATATATGTTAACCGCTTCTGAGGACGGGTTGCCATAATCTGCTTCCAGAAGAACTTTTAATGCTTCTTCGGGTGATTTTGCTTCAACCATACGGTCAAGCTTTCCTTTATCTAAAAGCTTTCGTTCTATAGCACGTATCCTTGATACCGAATAAGCATATTGGGTATCTTTATTTTTAATTTCCTTTGACAATCAAATTCCCTCCTTTCCATAATAATAAGGTACAGCGACATTAAAGTACGGCTAAAAATTAAGTTACTGCTTGGGATAATGAAAAATTTTGATTTGATGGTCTTTTCACAATGCAAAAATAGTAAGTTATTTTTCATTATCCCTAAAACAGAGATTTGATTACTTCTGTTTCAATATCGTCACGTTTCATTCTTATTATTGCTTCAAAGGAGTTATTAATTTCAATGTCTCCGGATTTTAAAATAAACCCACCGCTTATGTTTCTAGCCTCGTCTGAAATTTTCAGATTCCCGTTAACTCCTTTTTGAGAAAGCTTTTTATTTAATTGGTCTATAAAACCGGGATCAAGCCTTTGCTTATCCCTTTGGGATAAAAGTACTTCTTCTTTTCCGGTTTCTATAGAGTTTGATATCATTTCAACAAGAATACTCTGATACTCTAAATCAGGCAGATTGTTAAGCTTTTGTAAAGCCAGCTCAAAGGCTTCATCCACAACTTCCTGTTTTGCTTTGAGTTTTTGTTTTCTTGCTTCAAGCTCGGCCACAGCAATAAGTCTTTTTTTGACCTCTACTGCTTCCAACTCTGCCTTTTCTATAATTTGCTTTTTTTTCGCTTCTGCGTCTTCAGAAGCAGATCTAATAATATTTGCGGCTTCTTCCCCGGCACGTTTAATAGTTGCATCTGCTTGAAGACGGGCATCTTCAAGGATTCTGCCAATAATCTTTTCAGCTCCTGACATTTTTGGGACACTCCCTTATTATAATTTAATTCCCATTACCATCAATATTGAGGCAAGAAGAGCCAAAACCGCATAGGTTTCAACCATAGCAGCAAACATGATAGCTTTGGCAAGTTCTTCAGGTCTCTTTGCGATAATTCCGATACCTGCGGCGGCAGCTCTGCCCTGACTTATGGCAGAAATGAGACCTACAAAGGCTATTGGAAGAGCAGCGGCAAGGAAATAGAAGCCTTGTTGTGTTGTCAATTCTGTGTAACTTCCACCTACGATACCTATTTTGTTCAGTATAACAAAGGCTGTAAGCAGACCATATATACCCTGAGTTCCGGGAAGTGCCTGCAAAAGCAATGCCTGACCGAATCTTTTTGGCTCTTCGGTTACAAGACCGGCTGCGGCTTCACCAACAAGACCTACACCCTTTGCTGAACCGATTCCAGCTAAAATTACGGCTAAAGCTGCACCTGCCAATGCAAGAAAATTACCGTTAAATAAATATTCTATCCAACCCATATTAAATTGCCTCCTTGTCGTTTAAATTGATATATTTTGTATTCTTTTTAAAGGGACTGAAGCGTTTGCCTCCACCCTCATAAAACTTGCCGAAAAACTCAACGTACTGTAGACGGCTTGCATGTACATAAGCACCAAGAGCATTGATTGCTATATTGAAGGTATGACCTCCAATAAATACGATAACCAGTACAATTATTCCAAAAATATTTAGTCCGAATAGTGTACCCAAGGTGTTTATAACTGAAGCGATAACTCCTGTTCCAAGACCTAAGGCCAGAAGCCTTGAGTAGGACAGAACGTCGCTTAAGTATCCTGTAACATTGTATAGACTTAAGACACCGGACAAAAGTCTCATAACAATATTCTTTTTATCTCTTCCCTGAGTTAGAACAAGCATTATCACACCCACTATGGCCATATACTTTCCAATTTGAGCAATTGTTCCGCCCGGAAACAGCATTACTATACCTATTAAAACGATGTACCATGAACCGATATCAAATATTGCATCAAAGATTTTGCCATCCTTTATCAGCATATACGCTTTAATGCCCATACCGGTAAAGAGGTGTACGCCGCCAAATACCATGGACCATATAAGTAGCTTCATCGGGTCTTGCAAAGGGTCAAACCATAAGGGCTTAATGGTCAATTTATCACCTGATAGGAGACTTAAAATATTCCCAAACCACCCTCCAAACAACGCGCCCCATGCAACAGTGGATATGCCGCAGAAGAACAGTAGCTTTATCATTTTTGCCAAGGTTCCTTCAAGTTTGTATTTCAGTAGTATTATTCCTGTTATAATAGCCATAACCAAACCATAACCGGCATCACTTACCATCATTCCAAAGAAAACAAAGTAAAAAGGAGCCATAAGAGTATTAGGGTCAACATCCCTTGAACTTGGCAAACTGTACATCTCAGTAACTGCTTCAAAGGGTTGAACCAGTTTTGGGTTCCTAAGCAAGATTGGAAACTCTTCATCCTTCTCTGGGGCTGCTATTTCCAAAAGGCATTCATAATTGCCGTTGATACGGTTGTTAAGATTTTCACTCAGTTCTGCAGGGATCCATCCTTCAAGATAAAAGGTCTTGCTCGTTTTAACCAGATTGTCAAGGATTTTTATTCTGTCTCTTTCTATAAGAAGGTGATCATGAAGTGTTTCGAGGTCATCCTTGTAGTTGGCAAAACCGGCAATTTTCTTTTCAAGGTCTTCATACTCTTTGTCTATATTCCTAATAGTCTTTTGGGCATGGTCAATATTGCTTTTAACTGTTCCTTCAAGATCCTTGAAGGATACTTTTGAAAAGCTGTATTGCTTCAGAACCTTTATAGCAGCTTCTTCACAGGAATTGTGATAAATGACAAGAACATAATCCTGCTGTCCATCCTCGCTTATAACTTCAAGATAACTCTCAGGAGCTTCGCTCAGGAGGTCTTCTTTCAACTTACCGGAATTGGGCGTTTGAGGTACAATGCCAATTACTATGGTAGTGGTGGAGGTAAAAGTATCCTGAAGGGGGATGGTTAATTGTTTCCACGGCTCAAGGCTTAGAATCAGATTGGTGTATTTGTTCCTTTCCGATTTTAAGTATGTCAGTTGATCGTTATAAGTGTTAATATCATTTACAATAGAGGTTAACTTTTCTGCATTCTGTAGAATAATGTTATATTCATTTGTTTTTACAGATCTTTTCGATGAAAATAACCCCTTCTTTTTGGAAGAAAATTTAGAAAGGTAGTCTACAGTCCACTTAACCCTGTTTATTTTATCATCAAGTAATGCCACCTTTTCACTGTTTCCGTCCTGGACAACCAAATCCTTCCAATCGTCGCAAGTCAGTTTTTCCGAACTTTCGGATATTTCTACAACACCCATATTCATAAGTGCATCAAGAATTTTTTCCTTATCTGTCTCAAGGCCAATGAGAGAAAGTTTGTTCATTTTAACTATTGCCATGAATGTTCACAACCCTTCCCATTATTAAATCAACTGCCTTGTCGAGTTTTTTTCGTGCATGCGCTTTAATCTCCGAACATTCTTCGTCAACTTCCTTCTGTAGCTCTGCGATCTCATCACCGGCATGTTTTTCTGCTCGTATGATAATATCCTTGGCTTCCTTTTCGGCGTCCACAATTGCCTGTTCCAGAAGTTTGTAGGATTGATTGCTTGCTTCAGTCATAATTTGACGGGCTTCGTCAAGAGATTGTCTTTGAAGCTCATCAGCTTCAGTTTCGGTTTGTTTTATGGATTTTAAGATTTCTAACGACACCTGATCACCACCCTGCTAATGTATTTATAACTACTGCTTGAATAAGGATGCACTGATTTATATATCGGTAACTTATTAATAATTATTATATCTTTTAGATTATGATTCTACATAATTATGATTCTACATAATAGAATAAAATATGAATTTGCAGAATGCTTTTGATAATAATTTATCATATATGATATCATTTTGGGGAATTTATATCAAGACTTTTGAAGCTTTATTGATTTA
>CAZLZR010000117.1:0-9210 GCA_964564015.1 uncultured Acetivibrio sp. | reverse complement strand
CTCTAAATAGTGGCTCTGTGAAAAATAAAGGTATGGAGCTATCAATAAATGCTACTCCAATTGATAAAAAGGATTTTACATGGGATGTAACTCTCAATCTCTCCGGTAACCGCGGCAAGCTTGGAGATTTTCTTCCGGGAGTAGGTCTATTTTATGTAACCGATGTTCAAATAGGAGGGGTTAAAGCTGCTTCAATTCCAAATGGTGGATACTTCCTTGGTATGACAGGCGATTACTGGGTGAGGGAAAAGGATGCCAACAATAAAGAGATTCCGGGAGGAAGATATGTGATTGATGAGGCAACAGGACTCTATACCACAACTAAAGTCACTACCAATATTGTAGGTAACAGGGAACCTAAGGTTATTGGAGGTTTGAACAACAGTTTCCGTTATAAAAACTTGGATTTTTCATTTCTTCTCGATATAAGAATAGGAGGTGATATTTATAATGGCACAGAGTACTACACAACAATGAAGGGTTTAAGTAAAAGGACTCTCCAGCGTGATGCCGTTACAGTATCAGGTGTAGGAAAGGCATCAGGCCAACCGTTGAGCTATACTTATGAGCGCGGTCAGAATTACGTTATCAATAATGCTACCTACTCTGGTGCTTATATGATACAGCAGTACTGGTCAAGTTACTGTGACAATTCATATAATTTTATTACTGACACAAACTGGCTGAGACTTCGTTCTATCTCACTCACATATGATTTTACAAGTATGTTTAAGAAAAATGGCTTTGTAAAAGGTCTTTCAGCAAATATATCTGCCAATAATCTATTTGTATGGACTAACTACAAGGGAATGGATCCGGAAGTGAGTGTTTCTGGATCGGGTACAGGTGGTTCAGGTTCAATGGGTATCGATTACTGCGGTGTGCCTTCTACCAAGAACGTGACATTTGGCATTAATTTAACATTTTAATTAACAGATTTAGGAAAAATATGATTATGAAAAAAATATTACATATAACTTTAAGTCTGGTTTTTCTACTTAGTGTATCCTCATGTAATGAATGGTTAGATGTCAATGTTGACCCTGATAACCCAAGTGACCAGAGTGCTACAGTAGAAATCAGGCTGCCATGGATACAGCATTATTTTATGTATGCATATGGTACTGCCAACATGCGTACAAGTACAATCGCAGGAATTATTACACAAACTTCCACTACTTCCGGGAATGGTCTCTTAGCTGCATGGGATCCTGCTCAGTCAAGTTGCACTACCATCTATCAGAACTGGTTTATTGGTGCGGCTGTTAATTTGCAACCTATGATTGATAAGGCTATCAAAACCGGTTCCTATCATTATATTGGAGCAGCTTATTGTATAAGAGCAATGGGCTTTTTAATGATGCTCGATTTACATGGAGAAATGCCTTATACTGAGGCTTTAACAGGTAAATACAACCCTAAATATGACGATGGCAAAACTATTTATGATGGCTGTATGGCTGATTTGGATCGTGCTATTGAGTACTTTAACATGACTCAAAAGGCCGGCTCTACACCACTCTCTGCCGGAGATACGTGGAATGGCGGAGATGTCCAGAAATGGATTAAATTATGTTATGGTGTAAAGGCTCGTTATCTGAACATTATCTCCAAGAAGTCAAACTACAGTCCTGACGCCGTTCTTGCCGCACTGGAACATGCACCTCAGTCCAATGCAGATAATACTGTGATGAAACATTACAATGTTCAGGGAGATGCTACAAATATTACTGTAGGAGACCCTTACCAAACTAACAGTACTTGGAACTCAGTTGGATATGGTACTTCACAACGTATGACCAGATGGTATCTAAATCTTTATACTAACAAATATACAGGTGGTTCTAACGTTATTGATCCACGTTTATCCAAGGTTTTCCCTGCAATGATGAAAAACATAAAATTGGATGCTTCGGGCAAGATTTTAAGTTATGAATGGGCACGAGATATTGGAGTTGACATGATGAACTCCGATATCCGTCAAAATAGTGGGCCAATGTTAGCTTCGTACGCAACAGCAGATAAGGTTATAAAGTATACTATTGCCGATCAGGCTGAAAGAAATTCCTTTATTGCTTCTCTTGGGAGTAAGCCATATACTGTCAGTGGAAATGATGTTTCTGTCACATATAGAAAGGGATCTTTCTATGTCAACAGCACAAACTACAAAAGGGCAGGAGACACTGTATATGTAAATTTGAGATCCAACAGTCTGTCAACAAGCGGAAGGTCTGCTACTGATACATATTACTATATTTTAGCTGATCAGGATGCAGTAGCCGGTACAGGTACTTTCTATGCAAGACCGGATTCAGACTCAGATATTCTTACATATGCCGAGATGTGTTTCATCAAGGCTGAGGTCTATCTAAGGAAGAACATGCAATCACAGGCTCATGCTGCATATCTTGCAGGTATTCAGGCTCATTTTAACAGGATGCAGACCAAGCTTAATGAGTGGAAGTCTAAGGGTGTTGTCAATCCCGATCAGATGCCTATGAGTGATGCAGATATTGCTGCTTATATGGCAAGTGCTGCGGTTGTTCAAAATCCTGCAAATCTGACTATGGCCGAGATTATGAAACAAAAAATGATCGCTCTGGGCTTCGACTATCAGAATTGGAACGATATGAGGCGCTTCAACTACAGTGCTGGCAATATTGGCAACTTTGGCGTTGTTTACAAAGACTACAAGAGGCCTTATGAGTTTAAGGCAACTAATAAGATGACAGGAACAAGCCCTACAGATTTGACATATTGGTTCCGCCGCTTCAGTCAGAGTACACACGAAAGTAACTACAACAAGGAGCAGTTAATGGCATCAAATCCTCTTGCCATGCAAGATGCAATCTGGAGTGATCCTGTTTGGTGGGATATTCCTGAATAATTTGTATTTGATATTGTCTCATTAGATAAAGAGGGTGTCCAAAAAGCAATTTTTGGCCCCTTTTTTTCATTTTTTAAGCCCCGAAAAAATCAAAGAAAAAAAGCGTTAAAAAAACAGCAGTGACGTGGGGGAGCTGTCATTTCGACGGGATATATTTATTTGAAAAAGTTACCTTTTAAGGAAGGGTTTTAAATCTTTAATAGCTACTTTGCTCTGTATAATACCTTCAGCGTAACATGCAATTTCATAACAGTCAAAGTTAAAAGAGACAGTATCTTTGATGAAGTTAAAATCTAATTCATAAAGAGAATCAAGTGATACTCCTTCCCTGTTGATTGATTTGTTGATAATATCAAGCAGGGCAGTTGTGTCTGCTTTACTTGTCAATCTGAAAAAGTCACTAAAGCTTATTCTTGCTTTTTTCTTTTTGTCAAAATTGAAAGAGTAGTAGGATGACATGGGATGAGCAGCACCTGCCATGTAGTTAAAAACAGTAAAAGAATAACTTACGATTTTTCTATCACTGTAAATTGATGACGGGCTTGCCATGAAACTGCTAATAAAAGGGGGATGAGTCTCATTTGGAGAGAATTCAGGTTTCACTATACTTTCAATAAATTGATCTTTTTGTCTAAGTAATTCATTTTTTATACAAGTGTCAAATTCATTTATGTCACACACAGGAGTGACAATTAATATTTCGCAATTTGCAGTTAAATCTTTCATGCTAAGAGTGTCAAGTCTAATATCAGCTCTACTATTATTGTTAGTATTTGCTAAGTTGCAACTTGTAGTAAAGTTCAAGGCTGTTATAATCAGGACAATACTTAGGAGATTAATAATTTGTTTCATAATAATAGTTATTTGTTTATTCTGTGAAGTTTTCCCATAAAGAATAGACCTGTTTTTTTACTATCTGTGCCCACTCAAAATGTGAGTGAGTTTTATCGAAGGTCTGCCAAGGGATAGGCTTTCCTATTTTTACCCTGATTGTTTTTCCTTTTTTGTTAAACAGTTCTCTTGGCAGCAGTGCAAGTTCAATATTTGTCTTTATTCCGAATAGTTTCCTGAACATATAGATGAATATGAAAAGATTGGAATTTCTACCTCTAAAGCAAATTGGCACAACATCTCTTTTACTTGAAATTGCCTTTGAAATAAAACTTTTTTGCCAGTCACAGTCCTCAACTTTTCTATGATATTTTCTGGAGACTTCTCCTGCAGGAAAATGAGAAATTGGATCATTTCCGTTGTAAACCTCTTCCAGTGCCTGAAGATATTCTCTCGAGGAACCCTCAAATACGTTAACAGCTGCTATCAACGGGCGGAGTTGAGGAATATACATAAATGCCTCATTGGCAATTGCTTTGACGGTGCCATACTTTTGTGTAATTATGTATGTAAGTATAAGCCCATCAACTATGCCAAAAGGATGATTTGCAACAAAAAAGCAACGACCGCTTTCAGGCAGGTTTTCTGTTCCGGTAATTTCAATTTTCAGATTGAGCTCATCAATTATTTCTGGAAGAAAATCTTTGCCAATAAAGTCCTTATACTTGTTCATTATGTAGTTCAGCTCATCCTCTTTGATGATACCGGCAATAATATTTGTTACAAATCGAGGTAGTGATTGCAAAAATGTCGAATTGCCTTCAGAAAGTATTTTCCTTATGTCCACGTACTTAACTTCTTGCTCCATGTATATTAATTTTGGGTTGTAATAAGCAATTTTATGGCCAAAATTTTGGATAAAATAAAAAAAATTTTCACTTTTGCTGCAAATGTAAGAGCAATGATGATTTTCAACAATAATTTTAACCTTAATAATGACAATTCTAATAAATTGCCAGGGGGAAGTTGTTGATAGTGTTTAAGATATAATTTATTAGCGACCTCCCCTGCAACTCAGGGGAGGTTTTATTTTTATAGATATATAATACATGGATAGAACATTAATTCCGAAGGGCTATAAGTCGCCTCTTGATATTTGGCAGACAGAGCTGGCAATCAAATTTATTAAGGACACATTTCAGGTTGAATTGTCTTCTGAGCTTAAACTAAGAAGAATAACAGCCCCGCTGTTCTTACAGGCCGGTACGGGTCTCAATGACAATTTAAATGGAGTTGAGACACCTGTCAGTTTTAAAACTGAAGGTGGGAATGGAAATATGGCTGAAATAGTACAGTCTCTTGCTAAATGGAAACGTTTTGCCTTGTGGCGTCATAATTTTAAACCAGGCATAGGTGTGTACACAGACATGAATGCAATCAGACCTGCTGAGATTACAGACAATATTCACTCAATTTATGTTGATCAGTGGGATTGGGAAAAGGTAATCAAACCATCAGACAGGAATGTAAAAACTTTGTATAATTGTGTAAGACACATTTACTCAGCCATTAAACGTACTCAATTTCTTTTGACTGAGAGATTCACCCAGCTGGATCCATTCTTGCCGGATGATATATCATTTTTTCATGCCCAGGATTTACTTGAAATGTATCCTGACTTGGAGCCAAAAGAGAGGGAGAATGAAGCAGCAAGGAAATATGGAGCAATTTTTATTAGAGGAATTGGAGGAAAACTTTCTGACGGCACAATTCATGATGGCCGTTCTCCTGATTATGATGACTGGTCAACTTCCACAGGAGACAAGTCGGTGATTGGGGGTGTATCGCTTTCAGGTCTCAATGGTGATATTATTATCTGGAATCCAGTGTTGAAGTCTGCGTTGGAAATTTCTTCAATGGGCATCAGGGTAGATCCCGTATCTCTTGAAAGACAACTTATAGAGCGGGGAGCAGAAGAGAGAAGTTCACTCTATTTTCACAAGTTACTTTTTGACGGCAAGCTTCCATGTACAATGGGAGGAGGAATAGGCCAATCACGGCTTTGCATGCTATTGTTACAGAAATGTCATATTGGTGAGGTTCAATCTTCCATGTGGCCTGAAGAGACTCTGCAAATTTGTGCTGATAGAGGAGTTTTTATTTTTTAATGAATGCTTTTATGAAATTTAAAGGAGCTATTTTTGACCTTGACGGTACTCTTGTAGATTCAATTGAAGATCTGGCAGATTCAATGAATGTAGTATTAAAAGCAAATAATTATCCGGAACATGAAATTGGCAAGTATAAATTGTATGTTGGGAATGGCATAAATACACTTGTCAGAAGATCTCTTCCTGTGGGTAGCGATGAGGAGACTATATTAAAGTGTTATCGGTCAATGATGAATGTTTATGATAACAACTGTGTCAGTAAAAGCAGGCCATATGATGGAATCAGGGAGCTTTTGCAAGAATTTGCCGACAAAAAGATAAAGCTTGCAGTACTTTCAAACAAAGCAGACAATCTTACCAAAAAGATTATTGACTCGCTTTTCCCTGAAATTCCATTTGTAAAGGTAGTAGGTCTTGTGGATGAAAATCTTAAGAAGCCAAACCCTGAAAGTGCTCTTGCTATTTGTAGAGAAATGAATGCTTCTTCCGATGAAGTTCTTTTTTTAGGCGATACGGCTGTAGATATGCAGACTGCAAAAAATGGCGGTTTTGTTGCAATAGGCGTTTTATGGGGCTTTAGAGGCAAAGATGAGTTAATTGAGGCCGGCGCAGATATTATAGTGGAAAAACCAGTAGAGGTGATGAATTTTTTGGATAGCAAAAGATAGTTGTCAATCTAATTTTATTGTAAATTTGAAGAGTCTCAAATGATATTACATGAAGGTAAACATAATTGGTGGAGGAATGTCCGGCCTGACATTAGGTTGTTACCTTCAGAAGTATGGTTTTCAAACTGAGATTTTCGAAAAAAATGCAGTTCCAGGGGGGCTTTGTGCGAGCTGGAAGAGGGGAGAATATACGTTTGATGGCAGTATTCGCTGGATACTTGGTTCCGGAAAAGGTAATGCTTTTTATAAGCTCTGGTCTGAATTAATTGACATGGAGGAGGTTGATTTTGTAACACATGAGACTTGTCTTGAAATAGAGCTGAATAACAACAGAAATAAATATGGGGAGAAGGTATTTAAACTCTATACCAATATTGATCGTCTCAAAGCCTATCTTATCGATATTGCTCCTGAAGATGAAAAACAAATAAGAAAATTTATACTTCTTCTTCGCGTACTGCAAAGGTATGAATTACCTCCAATGATCTGTGAAATATCACAGTTACAGAGTATGAAACAAAAATTGAGGATGATCAGCTATCTTCCTCTTGGACATAGTTTTCTCAAATGGGGCAGAACTACTAATTTTGAATTTGCAAGGAAGTTAAAAAATCCATTTCTCAAGGAAGCCATGGAGCTGCTTTACGACGGGGATGAAGTAAATCTTCTTGTAGTATCAATGCCATTGGCGGCGTATGACAAGACGAGTGCAGGCTACCCTGTTGGTGGATCGGCAAAATTTGCCGAAAGATTTTGGAAAAGATATGAAAGTCTGGGAGGCGTGATTCATTTTAACAGTCAGGTTGTTAGGGTACATATAGACAATGGCAGAGCTGCTGCCATTGAACTTTACGACGGTAGAAGGGTGGAATCGGATGTGACAGTTTCTGCATCTGATTGGCATTTTACTGTTTTTGAGGCACTGGAAGGAAGATTTGTTGACAGTAAAATAAACAAACTTGCCAATTTGAAATCTTTTAAACTTTATCCTTCAGTTATAATGATTTCTCTTGGGGTTGCAAGAAGTTTAAAAGAATATCCGCATTTTTTTAGATTTCCACTACAGAATTGCTATAAGTCACCTGATGGAACAGTTTACAAAAGACTCGAAGTACATATTTTTAATTACGACCCCACTCTTGCTCCTGAAGGCAAGTGTGTTGTTTCGATGAGTTTTTTCACTGAAAATGGACAATTCTGGATAGAAAAACGAGAGAGTGAAAGAGAGCAATATGATGTTCTTAAGGAACAATTCGCGTCAAACATGATTGACGAATTGGACAGAAAGCTGGGAGGAATTAAGGAGAATCTGGAGGTTGTAGATGTTGCAACTCCTGCTACCTACTTGAGGTATACCGGCAATTGGATGGGAAGTGCCCAAGGCTGGTTCCCCAAAGAAAATCTGATAGCAAAATCTCCTGTGGAAATCCAATTTCGCGGACTTAAGGATTTCTTTTATAACAGCCAATGGTTGATACCGGGGGGAGGACTTCCTACAATTCTTAAGGCATCACATGATCTTGCACAAAAAATGAGATTTGTGTTTTACAAGAAAAATTTCGATAAGATCTAAAATGATATCTTACAAGTAATCCCACTGGTGGTGTATCTTAAATTTTCAGAGGCAAGCCCGCTGATAGGGATTTTAATATAAGGCTCAATCTGAAGATAAAGATGAGATGAAAGGGGTCTTTCAAATCCAAACATTAAATTTATTCTTCCTGCTACGTCAAATGCATTGAAAGGCTCTTCCTTTCTTTCTGATGTTGTGGATACATTGTTGAGCTTATAGGTTTTTTGGGTTCCGGTTGCAATCATTGTTACACTTTCGCTTAACTCCTGTTTGTACATTGTATGGGTGTACCGTTCCCCTAAATAGGCCAAAGAAGAAACTCCGGCAGAAAAATAAAAGCTCTCTCTGTTTTCGCCTGACATTTTGGATAGAAACCTCCAGGTAATGTTGACAGGAATGTCAAGATTGGTCAATTCGGCTATAAGACGATTTGCTGGAATAGCTCCGCCTTCAATAGAATTGTTTGATTCAATTGTCTGATGCTCTATTTGCAATCCTGTGGTGAGTGATAATTTTGGAAGTAGCTTTATCTCAAAGTTAACGCCACCGGAAAGGTTGAAGGAAGAGGCTGTAGATGTTGAATTTATTCCTGGAGAGAGGTTTAATCCAATAAGTACTTTTTTTCTCTTTTCTCTTATGTCCTGATTTTGAGCAGACCTTTGTTCCAGAATATTTTTATCGACATATTCCGTATCATTTCTTTCTTTCTTATTCGCAGATGCATTTTCAGATGCAACTTCCTTTTCTTTAGTACTTTCCTTATTTTCTGTAATCAATTTGGGTGACTGCGATTGGAGAGAATCCCTTATAATGTTGAGAGTGTCATGTTTTATGGTTATAACCTCAATGGAATTATGACCATTTGCGAATATGTCTGTTTTTTTTGCTTCTTCAGATATAGCAGGATTTCTTATTAAAAAGTTCTGCTTAATTGTTGGTTCCACTGGCAGTTTTTTCTCATTTTCGACAATTATAGATCTACTCTTGTTTTGAACAATCGACTGTTCAGAATTTATTAATAATAGTGCCAGCCCAATAATCATACATGCTGCAGCTCCAGAAGAAATCTTGAGAAACAAT
>CAZLZR010000116.1:0-9313 GCA_964564015.1 uncultured Acetivibrio sp. | reverse complement strand
GGCATGGTGAAGTTATTGCTGGACGGAGTGTTCATAGGGGGATTGGCAATTTTTGCAACCTTGCCGTGGTGCCTTAACATCGCTTTTGATCTTATAAAAAGTGCAAATGACGAAAATTTTTATTTTTTGCTTGGATTTTTTTACTTCTCCGGTGTATTTGCTCTTAGTCTCGTACATGAAATACGAAAGATTTTTAAGAACCTTAATAAGAGAAACCCTTTTATCATGGATAATGTCAAGAGTTTAAAACGTATGGCTTTTGCTTCTTTTATAATTGCAGGAGCGTATGGGGTAAAAATAATTTTTTATCCTTCTATACTTACAATTATAATGGCGATGGTGTTTGTAATCTTAGGCTTGTTCTTAATAATTCTTGCTGAAGTTTTCCATCAGGCTGTAATTGTAAAAGAAGAAAATGATCTGACTATATAGAGGGGAGGCGCTTTATGGCTATACTTGTAAATTTGGATGTCATGATGGCAAAAAGGAAAATGAGCTTATCGGAACTTGCATCAAAGGTTGATATTACGTTGGCAAATCTATCAATACTTAAAACAGGAAAAGCCAAAGCAGTGCGCTTTTCTACCCTTGAGGCGATATGCGAGGCTTTGGATTGTCAGCCGGGAGATATACTTGAATACATTTCCGACAATAAAATTAGGGAGGAATAGTTTTATGGAAGAGTTAAATAAGATGAATAGTGAAATAAATGGTGTTGACAGCGAAGAAAACATGGTAAAAAAGCAGAATATATTTCTTCTTGTAGGGTCTGTTATACTTGCAATTGTTTTTAATATCCTGTTTTATGATAAAAGGCTGGGAATATCGTATCCAATTTTTGTACTGGCTTTTTATGGAGTGATTATATTTGTTTTAAGGGATAAGATTATGTTTAAAGCTAATTTTGGAATGCTGTTAACCGTTCCGATCATAATGCTTTCTTTTACCTACTTGTTTTTTTCAAATGAGATATTTATATTTTTTAACTTTTTGATAATACCGGTGCTTATATTAATGCAGACGCTTCTTATAACAAACAACAATGTTTATAAATGGTTTGATGCAAGGTTCATAATTGATTTATTAAATGCCATGTTTATCAGAACATTGTCCTATGTGTTCAAGCCTTTTATATTAATATCGAAAATTATTAAAAATAAGACCGGCGCTAGGAAGGTTTCAGTTGTCAGCAAGGTTGTTATAGGTTTGATATTATCTGTTCCTTTGTCAGCAATTGTTATTTCGCTGCTTTCTGAAGCTGACGATGTGTTTGGACATTGGGTGAAGGGTATTACTGACATGTTTATCAACCTGAATATGGAGGATTTCATAGCGCAGTTGATTATAGGGCTTTTGGTAGGTGCAGTAATATTCAGTTACCTATGGAGTTTATACAATGATAATAACAAACAGCCCGACAAAAACCTTAACGAAAATATTCAAATCAAGAAAGTATGGGATCCTATTGTGGTTTTGACTATGCTGATATCGGTAAATCTTATATATGTAATATTTACCGTAATACAGTTTACGTATCTGTTTGGAAGTGTAAGCTCTTTGCTTCCGGAAGGTGTTACTTATGCCGAGTATGCAAGGAGAGGGTTCTTTGAACTGATTGTGGTAACACTAATAAATGTAAGCATATTGACAGGCATAATAAACTTTACAAGAAAAGAGAATGTTATTGTTGCAAAGGTTTTGAAAATTCTCAACTCACTTCTTGTTGCATGTACCATGGTTATGCTTCTGTCAGCTCACTTCAGGATGTCTCTCTATGAGGAGGCATATGGATACACTTATCTCAGAGTCTTCACTCATGCATTTATGATTTTTATTTTTGCTATACTAACTGCAACTTTGATCAAAGTGTGGAAAGAAAGTTTTTCTCTACTCAAATCCTATATGGTTATTGGAATAACAGCATATGTTGCGATAAATTACTTCAACGCAGATGCATTCATTGTTAATAACAATATCAAAAGATTTAATAATCCGCAGATTAATGTTATAGATACTCAATACCTTTCCTATCTTTCAGATGATGCGGTTCCTTATCTGGTAGAGCTTCTTGAAAGCTCCGATACTCAAGTTTCAGAAGATATCAGACATCAGCTCTTTATAAGGAAGGAAAGGCTTAAAGAGAAAAATGACTGGCAATCCTTTAATTTATCCCATTACAGAGCCAAAAAGATTCTTGACGGATATAACCTTGATAAATTTTAATCTGTTTGCAATTAAAAGATTTATTAGCATTAGAGATTATACGCTTACTATTTGTAAAAGTAAATTATTAAAGTTATAGCAATAAACTAAGTGAAGCAACCAAATTACGCTGCATACCTGTTTTGCTGTCAAATGATGTAATTGCTTGACCTGAGCATTAAAATCAGTGGCCGAAAGCTAGATAATTTTGAAGCAAAAATGCCAAGGATGGCATTTTTAGCGTCTTGGGACAGGAGGTCCCATAGACGCGGCGAAAAATATCTAGCTGAGGCTTACTGATTCCGCCTCTTTCGAACGAAGTGAAAGAGGCAAAAGATAAGGGGCTCGATGCCCCGAAGCTTTTGTTTTTTGCGAAGGTCATGCAAATTACGTTGTTTGACAGTAAAAAACAGGTACCACTTTTAAACCATTTCTACAAAAGCACATTCCTCTAATTATCAAGCTGCGACTCTTAGCCACCTTTCATAAAAGTAACGAATAAATCAAATTTCTTGATAATAAGAATAAGCTGTTCTATTCATTAACTGATCCGAATAAAAATAGGATTATGGTGAAGATTTGAAATTATAGATACTTAGGGATAACGAAAAAATAACATCCAATTCTCGTATTTTGAAAACACTATCAATTCAAGTTTTTTCGTTATCCATAGTAGTAACTTGTATTTTAGTCGTACCTTAATATGAATACGACACTTTAGATGCATACGAAAAGGAGTGATTTTTAATGGGTACCACGGATGCTTCACTCAAGAGATTAAGTGAGGAGAGTACTGTTTATGTGGGCTTAAGCGAAAAGGAAGCAAAACGGAAATTAGAGAAACACGGACCTAATACACTATCCGAAAAAAAGAGGATTTCTGCATTTAAAATTCTACTTGAACAGTTCAGCGATTTTATGGTACTGATACTCATTGCTTGTACCCTTATATCGGCTTTTATGGGAGAAATAACTGAAGCGATCACAATAATTGCCATAGTTATTATTAATTGTGTTCTTGGATTTATTCAGGAGTATCGTACCGAAAAAACCATGGAAGCATTAAAGGGACTTGCAGCTCCGATGGCTAGAGTTATGAGAGATGGCAGACTGGTGGAAATACCGGCGGAAACAATTGTACCCGGTGACCTCATTGTACTTGAAGCAGGTGATAGAGTTCCTGCGGATGCTATACTGGTAGATGCCAATGGCTTATTTGTCGATGAGTCGCTTCTTACCGGCGAGTCAGTACCTGTTGAAAAGTCTTTGAAGTCAGGGGCCAATAAATCCGACAATATTGGAGATAAGCTGAACCATATATTTATGGGGACTATTATAACCAGCGGAAGGGCTAAAGCATTGGTTGGTGCTACCGGTATGCTCACCGAGATGGGCAAGATTGCAGATATGATTCAGAACATAGAAGATGAAGAGACGCCACTTCAAAAGAGGCTCGACCATCTGGGAAAATATATTGTGTACGGTTGTCTTATCATTTGTGCTATTGTTTCGGTAACCGGTGTTATCAGGGGGGAAAAGATTTTTACCATGCTTCTGTCAGGCATAAGTCTTGCTGTAGCTGCAGTACCAGAAGGGTTACCGGCTATAGTAACTATTTCACTTGCACTTGGAGTACAGAAAATGCTTAAGAGGAATTCTCTTGTGAGAAAACTTCCGGCTGTTGAAACTTTGGGTTGTGCGAGCGTGATTTGCTCAGATAAGACTGGGACTTTAACCGAAAACAAAATGACCGTAAGAAAAATTTACACAGGAGGAAACCTTGTAGATATAAATGGAGGATCACTTAGCAGCGAAGGCGAGTTTTCCGTCTCTGGTAAAAAAATAGATCCGCTTCAATTGGAAAGTCTGAAGCTTACAATTGAAATCGGCAGCTTGTGTAATAACGCTGTTATGGCGAAAATAAGCAAGGATAGCAACAATGCTTTCGATAAGATGAAATCTATGTTGTCAAAACATGATAAGTGGGAATTGAGTGGTGATCCGACAGAAGCTGCACTTCTGGTTGCAGGTGCAAAGGCAGGCCTTACGCAGGAACAATTGAATAATATATATTATAGGATTGGCGAACTTCCATTTGATTCTGACAGAAAGTGTATGTCTGTAATATGTGAGTCACGCAAGGGAGAAGCCCTTGTATTTACTAAGGGAGCGCCGGATATAATAATTGAAAAATGCAAAAGGATATATTCCTCAAGTGGTGTAAGGGAACTCAGTGTCGAAGATAAACGGGTAGTACTTAAGAAAAATGATGAGTTGGCAAAGGATGCACTGAGAGTTTTGGGCGTAGCCTATAAGAGGTTAAATTCGAGAAACTACGATAATGCACATGTGGAAGAAGAACTTGTTTTTGTAGGTCTTATAGGGATGATAGATCCCCCGAGAATAGAGGCTATAAATGCAGTTAGAAAATGCAGGCTTGCGGGTATAAAGCCTGTAATGATAACCGGTGACCATAAGGTAACGGCAGGTGCTATAGCAAGAGAACTTAACATTGCCATGGACGGTGAAAAGGTTATGACCGGTGCGGAACTTGAGGCTATGGATGACAGAAAACTTCAATCAATAGTCAATGATGTTTCGGTTTATGCAAGGGTTTCTCCAAAGCACAAGCTGAGAATAGTGAAGGCATTGAAAAAACAGGGACACATTGTAGCTATGACGGGAGATGGCGTTAATGATGCACCTGCTATAAAGGAAGCTGATATTGGAGTTGCCATGGGTATAACAGGTACAGATGTAACAAAAGAGGCGTCGTCTATGATACTGCTTGACGATAATTTTGCAACCATTGTAGCAGCCATTGAAGAAGGAAGAGTTATATACAACAATATAAGAAAGTTTATCCGATATATGCTGGCCTGTAATATAGGGGAAGTTTTGACGATGTTTCTTGGAACACTTATAGGGCTTCCGCTTCCGCTTCTACCAATACAGATATTATGGGTCAATCTTGTGACTGATGGACTTCCCGCTATTGCATTAAGTCTGGATCCGGCAGAAAAAGACATAATGATGAGACCTCCAAGAGGCGCAAAAGAAAATATATTTTCCAACGGTCTGTTAAACCTCATACTTTTTAGAGGGGCACTTGTAGGACTATGTACTTTGTCGGTATTTATCAGTGTACTGTATTTTACTTCTGATGTAACTACAGCAAGAACCGGAGCTTTTGTGACGCTGGTATTAACACAGCTTATACATGTATTTGAATGTAAGTCGGAAAGGAAAAACATATTTGAAATACCGGCTTTTAATAATATTCCGCTTGTACTTGCAGTTATTTGCTCGCTGATAATGATTATTGGAGTTGTGTACATACCTGCTTTTCAGGGGATATTTAAGACGGTACCGTTATCATATTATGACTGGGTACTTGTAGCCGGGTTCTCAGCAATTGGGCCGGTTATATCAAGCTTCTTCAAGGTAAATAAAAAGTATATTTAGTTTTATAATAAATTTTACAGTACAACAATAAAAAGTAAATCTTTTCAAACACATCATTTAAAGTGTTAATATGCACATAAATGATGTGTTTATTTGAGTCCGGCTTCGTTATGCAGTGTGGCATATCTTATGTACCTACAGTTTAAAGGGGTATAGGCTGTTGCCAATCTAAACCTGTCAAATTAATCTTGAAAACAAACCCAAAAAGCTATATAATATGCAGGTCAAGTTATACTTTTCTATGCGTCACACTAAGCAAAATGGTTACAATTTGTTCACAATTTATTAAAAGAATTTTAGGATAATAGTATTATGTTTCGTGGGTTTGTAGAACTATGAACGAACGGAAGGAGAGAACACGATGATTGAAGTGCTGAATTTGACTAAATCTTATGGTCAAATAAAGGCTGTCAGAAATTTGAATTTTACTGTAGAAAAAGGTGAAATTCTTGGTTTCTTAGGGCCAAATGGGGCGGGTAAATCTACTACAATGAATATGATAACAGGATACCTGCCTTCAACAAGTGGAACTGTAAAAGTAAATGGGTATGATGTTGAAGTAGATCCTCGCGAAGTTAAAAAGCGAGTTGGATATTTACCTGAAATGCCTCCGCTTTATACAGATTTGACAGTAAAAGAATATCTGGATTTTGTAAGCCAATTAAAGAAGGTTGACAGAAGCAGGAGGAACATTCAGGTGTCTGACGTTATGGAACTTGTAAAAATTTCAGATGTTAGAAACAGACTTATTAAGAATCTTTCAAAAGGATACAAGCAGAGGGTGGGATTAGCCCAGGCTCTTATTGGTAATCCCGAGGTTCTTGTTTTGGACGAGCCTACTGTAGGACTTGATCCAACCCAAATCATTGAGGTAAGAAAGCTGATTACAGCCCTTGGTAAGGATCACACAATAATTCTCAGCTCACATATAATGCAGGAAATCAGCGCAGTCTGCGGACGGGTAATAATAATAAACAAGGGTCAGATCGTTGCAGTTGACACTCCTGAAAACCTGGCTAAGAGTATTGAAGGTTCTGCCATGTACTCGGTAAAAATTGACGGACCTTCCAATGAAGTTAAAAAAGCACTTAAAGGTATAGAGGGAGTTATAAATGTTACTGAGAATGGCAAATCCGAAGATGCTTATGAATACATGGTTGAAGCAAACAAGGATGTTGATCTCAGGAAGCCTATCTTCTTTGAAATGGCGAAGCATGGCTATCCAATATTGGAGATTAAGTCGGTAGGAATGAACCTTGAGGAAGTATTCTTAAAGATCACTTCAAAAGATCCGAATGCCAATCTGGATAATGTCAAACAGGAAAATGATGAGGATGTGACTGAGGAAGAAATTTCAGATAAAGATGATTCAGAGCAAGATGATTCAGCGGAAAAGGGGGATGAGTAATAATGTGGTCGATTTTTAAGAGAGAATTAAAATCCTATTTCTATTCTCCTTTAGCATATGTGTTAATAGGAATTTACACTTTGATACTTTCAATACAGTTTTCCTCACTTATTGTGCAAGCTAATGGCCCTGCAAGACTTGTATTCGGAGGGATTATCTATTATTACAGCCTTTTGCTTGCATTAGTACTCCCTATTCTGACAATGAGGGTATTAGCCGATGAAAAGAAAAATGGTACAGAAGTGCTTCTGATGACTTCACCTAATGGAGTACCCGCTATTGTAATAGGTAAATACCTTGCAGCGTTAATGGTTTATCTGATGATGGCGGCTATAACCGGTATTTATCCGATTATTATTGCTTTATCAGGTGATTTGAATGTAGCTTCCATGATTACCAGCTATACAGGCTATATCCTTTTAGGCGCATTGTTTGTGGCTGTTGGTGTTTTTGCGTCTTCATTGACAGAAAATTCAATAGTTTCAGCTGTAATAGGAACTTTGGGACTGTTCTTTATATGGATTCTGGATTCTTTCAAGGCAGCCTTCAAAGGAGTGCTTCTAAATTTTGTAAATTGGATATCTTTCTATGAAAGGTTTGGACAATTTGTTCAGGGAACAATTAGTCTGAAGGATTTTATTTTCTTTTTCAGTTTAATAGCACTTTTCCTTTCTTTAACAATAATTTTGGTAGAAAAAAAGCGATGGAGTCAGGGGTGATATAGATGAAGAGTATTAATAAAAATTTTAAATTTGGTGGTCTATTCTTAATTATAAGTTTGATTGTGATAGGTATAACAATAGCAATTAATTTTTTGGCGGAAATAGATAAGTTTAATGTAAAGTGGGATTTGACGCCCAACAAGATGTATTCAATTGGGGAACAGACTGAAAAAATACTAGGCGAATTGGAAAAAGATGTAAGGATTACTTTTTTGGCTGACAAGCAGGAACTCATGGAAATTCAGGGTGCGGGTGAACTGATAACCGATTTTCTGGACAACTATGATAAATATCCTAAAGTAACGGTTGAGTATATTGATCCTGACAAGAACCCTAATATTATTAGTGAATTGGATAAGGATAACCTATTAGGTCTTGTAACAGACAATATTGTTGTTACAAGTGGGAATAAGGTAAAAAAAGTAGTGGCAAGTGAATTGTTTTATGCGGACGAACAGTCCGGAACACCGTTCTTTGCCGCTGAACAAAGTATAACCGGTGCTATTAAGTTTGTAACAAGCGATAAAACTCCGGGTATTTACTTTCTTGAGGGCCATGGTGAGAGGGCTTTAGACAGTGAATATTTAGGATTAAAACAGATTTTGGAGAATGGTAACTATGCAGTTAAGACCTTAAATCTTGCGGTTGTGGATAAAGTACCTGAAGATGCGGAAATAATTATGGTTACAGGCCCTAAATCGGATTTATCCCAAGCTGAAGCTGATAGATTAAATGCATATTTTAAGAAGAATGGAAATGCGATATTCCTTTTTGACCCTGTGAATTCGGATAAAAGGTTTGAAAATTTTGAGAATGTTCTAAGTGAGTATAATATCACTTTGAACTATGACAGAGTTCAAGAAAATGATGATGGAAGACACTATCCAAACGATCCGTATACATTTTTACCGGTTATTGAGACAACTGAAATTACAGGTGGGGAAGATTTAAGCGAATACTATATGGTATTTAAGGACGCAAGAAGTATAGATCTATTAAACAATATGAAGGATCCGTTGACAGTACTTCCTTTATTGTCAACAAGCCAGTCGTCGGTTGGAGAAAGTTATGGAACTGCTGAACAGGAAACTGCAATGGGACCGTTTCTTATCGGAGCTGCAGCTGAGTACAATAGTGCTTACAGGTCAAAGATTATTGTATGGGGGAATGCTTATACTATAACTGATGAAGGATTCACCAGCCTTTCACCATATTCCGAGAATACTATGAAGATGTTTTTAGCAAATCTGGCTTGGATGCGTGATACTACAAATGATTTGGTTATTGCCCCAAAGACTACTGTTTATGACACTGTCAATTTGACCAGTAGCGGTGCAAAAATAGTTGTGTTTGCAACTGTTCTGATATTACCGTTAATAATTATCGTAATTGGGATACTTGTGTGGTTAAGGAGGAGGCATCTATGAAATTATACAGGAATATAATTATTCTTGTAGCGGTTTTGATTGTCCTGGCAGGAGCTTACCTTATAATTGATCGTACAATAAAGCCAGAT
>CAZLZR010000115.1:0-9442 GCA_964564015.1 uncultured Acetivibrio sp. | reverse complement strand
GGTTCAACATACTCCACACCGGTATTCACATTACCTGCAGGCTCAGGAAGCGCTTTTCTGTCAGCTTTTCCGTTTGGAGAAAGCGGCATCTTTTCAAGCCTTATAAAGTATGACGGAACCATGTATTCAGGCAGGTTCCTAGTCAGATGCTCTCTTAGCTCTGCCGGTGTAAGCTCCCTGTCAGATACCAGATATGCACAAAGGTAGCTGCCGCCATCTTTATCCTTTCTTGCTGTTACCACTACTTCTTTTATACTTTCGTGCTTTAACAGTTCTTCTTCTATCTCCCCAAGTTCAATTCTGAAACCTCTTACCTTTACCTGGTGATCCAATCTTCCAAGGTACTCTATATTACCGTCAGGAAGCCATCTTGCAAGGTCTCCTGTTCTGTACATTCTTTTAGAATCCCTTAAGTTATCTCCCTCATCAAATGGGTTTGGAACAAACTTTTCCGCTGTAAGTTCCGGCCTGTTGAGATACCCTCTTGCCAGTCCGTCACCTGCTATACAAAGTTCTCCCGGTATTCCAACCGGCTGAAGGTTGTTATGTCTATCCACTATATAAAGCTTAATATTATCTATTGGCTTGCCTATCGGTACAATTTCTATGTCACCATAAGAAGGGCAATCATAGTAGGATACATCCACCGTTGCCTCGGTTGGGCCATAGAGGTTTATGAGCTTTGTTCCGAATTTTAGTCCTGCCTGCCTGTTAAACCGTTGCACCTGTTTTGTTCCTAATGCCTCTCCACTGGCAAATACCTGCCTTAAGCTTGAAATCCTGCTGAGATTCTTTTCATTTTCCATATATTCAAGGAACATATTAAGCATTGACGGAACAAAGTGCATTGTCGTTATTTTATTCTTCTCTATTGCCTCGGTTATTGCACCGGGATCCTTCTCTCCTCCAGGTGCCAGGAAACAAACCTTTGCACCTGCAAAAAACCACCAAAACAGTTCCCATACCGAAACATCAAAGGTATAAGGTGTTTTTTGAAGTATTACGTCCTGTTCTCCTATTGGATACTTTTTATGCATCCAGTTGATTCTGTTTATCACGGAATAATGCTCTATCATAGCTCCTTTTGGCTTCCCTGTAGAGCCTGATGTATATATTACGTATGCCAGATTTCTTGATGTATTTATCTCATCCAAGTTTGAACTTACACCATTATATAGAGTCTCATCATCCAGGTCTAAAACGGTAAGCCTGGAATCGACTTCGCCTCCATCTGCCAACCCAATGCCATAAGCATTGTTCTTTGTCAAAAGTATATTGGCACCACTGTCCTCCAGCATAAACCTAACTCTTTCGTCAGGATATTCCGGGCTTATCGGAAGATAGGCTCCGCCTGCCTTTAGGACTGCCAGTATTCCCACCATCATTTCTATTGAGCGTTCAAGCATTATTGCAACTATGCTGTCACCCTTAACGCCATGCTCTCTCAGTACTCTGGCAAGCGAGTTCGCTCTTTTATTCAGTTCACTGTATGTCAGTTTCTCATTTTCAAAGATTACCGCTATGCTGTCAGGAGTCTTTTCAACCTGCTCCTCAAATACACGGCTGATAGTCTTCGCCATCGGATACTCACTTTTTGTATCATTAAAATCTGACAGTATCTGCTTCTGTTCATCTTCTGATATCATTTCTATAACTGAAACTTCCTTATCAGAGTTTTCAATTATTTCAGATACTATATTTGAAAAATGTTTTGAAAACCTTTCTATCGTTTCTTTTCTGAATAGCCCTGTATTATACTCAATTATGCATTCCAGTTCGCCGGATTTACCAGTATATACATCCAGTTTAAAATCCAGTTTGGAAGTATTGGAAACAGTCTTATGGAGTTCAAACTCAAGCCCATCTATACCAAGCTTGATTTCCTTTTCAAGCTCGTTATGGAAGATCAGCATTGTATCAAAAAGCGGGTTTCTTGAGCGTTCTGTCCTGTATGCGAATTTCTCTACCATCATGTCATAGGGATAATCCTGATTCTCATATGCTCCAAACACCGAATCATTTACTATATGTACAAGTTCTTTAAAGGTATTGTCAGGTTTGAATCTGTTTCTTACAGGAATGAAGTTATTAAACATTCCTATCATATTCTCCACATCAGGATGTCTTCGTCCGGCTACAAGTGAACCGATTATAATATCCTCCTGACCTGTATACCTGTATAAAAGGACTGTATAAACCGATATAAGCAGGGTATTTAAAGTCACCCCATATTCTTTAGCCATATTGCTTAATGTTGACGAAACTTTTGTATCAAGTTTAAACTCTACAATATCCCCTTCGAAGGTTCTGTTATCCGATCTGTTGAAATCACAAGGCATATTTAGAACAGGAATTTCCCCTGCTAAATTGTTCCTCCAATATTCCTGCTGTTTATTAATTTCAGGACTTTCAAGAAAATTATTGTGCCAGTATGAAAAATCTTTATATTGTATTTTTAATTCCGGAAGGCAAATATTATTATAAAGCTCTCCAAATTCCCTCATAAGTACAGTAGCCGAAATACCGTCGGATACTATATGATGCATGTCCAGCAAAAGTAAATGCCCGCTGTCATGTATCTTTACTAATGCAGCACGAAGCAATGGAGCCTTACTTAAATCAAAAGGAAGTATGAGCTTCTTAAGTACACTGTCAATACTTTCTTGCGACGACTCCATACAATTGAGCTTAAAGTCAACTTCTTTATGCACTCTTTGGACTATTTCCCCGTTATATATCTCAAAAGATGTTCTTAATGGCTCATGCCTTTTTATAAGAGCCTCAAAAGTCCTACCTACCTTATCAGGATCAATTCTCCCTTCGACAGTCATTGCCAGAGGAATATTGTAACTTGTACCTATTCCTTCAAACTGCTGCTGTACAAACATTCTCTTCTGTGAAGAGGATGCCGGATAAACTCCTTCCGGATATTTTACTTTCAAATAATTCTCATCTTTGTCAACAGGCTTTACCTGTGAGTATATGCTCGTTTCTGCACCATCCATTAACTGTGCAAGTTCTCCGAGATTTTTAGTATTGAGTATCTGACCTAAAGGAACTGACTTATCAAATTCCTTATGAATACGCGCAGCAAGAACTGTGGCCTTCAATGAATGACCACCCAATTCAAAGAAATTATCCTTTGTACCTACCCTTTCAACTCCTAAAACTTCCTGCCACAATGCAGCCAGCTTTTTCTCCGTTGCACTTTCAGGAGCGACATAATCCGTTCCTCCTTCATGAGTTTGAGGCTCAGGCAATGCCTTTTTTTCAATCTTGCCGTTTGAATTTAACGGCATAATTTCAAGCCTTACAAAGTCAGACGGCACCATATAAACGGGCAGTTTTTCCAGCAAGTACTCACGAAGGAATGACAAATCAATGTCTTTTTGTGCAGTAAAATATGCACACAAATACTTGTTCCCGTTTTTATCCTCTCTAGCAAGCACCACAGCTTCTTTTACGCCTTCATATTCCAAAAGCTTTGACTCAATTTCCCCCAGTTCTATTCTGAAACCTCTCAGCTTCACCTGGGTATCTATTCTGTCTAAAAACTCTATACTTCCATCTGAAAGCCATTTTGCCAGATCTCCGGTTCTGTACATTATTTCGCTGTTATTTTTTTCGTCCCCGATACTCTGGTTGTTTTCTTCTCCAAATAAAGGTTTTTGCACAAACTTTTCTTTTGTAAGTTCATCACGGTGCAAGTATCCTTTTGCCAGTCCGTCGCCCGCTATGCATAATTCACCCGGTGCTCCAAAAGGCTGTAAATTATTATTCTTATCTACAATATAGATTTTAGTATTTGATAAAGGTTTTCCAATAGGTATAGTTCCCACGTCACTGTCAATTTTATCCACAAAATGATATGTCGCAAAAACAGTACTTTCCGTAGGTCCATAAACGTGAATAATCCTTCCCGGGCCTACAAATTCCAATACTTTTCTGACATGAGGCACCGATACCCTTTCGCCACCGAAAAGCACCTTTCTAACATTCTTAAAGCACTCAACATTTAAGTCTGCCAGAGTATTAAATAAAGCTGTGGTTACAAAGAAAACACTTATTTTTTTATCTTCGATAATCTCCGACAGCCTGACAATATCCAAAACGGTTTGCTTACTTACCAGAACAAGCTTTGCTCCATTCAAAAGAGACCCGAAAATATCAAAAGTGGAGCCGTCAAAGGCATAGTTTGACAACTGGAGCATGGTATCTTCAGATGTAATATCTATATAGTTGGTATTCTTCACTACTCTGCTGATGTTGTAATGTGTAGTAATAGTACCCTTCGGCATACCGGTTGAACCTGAAGTATACATAACGTAAGCAGGACTTGAAGAGTTGTTTACACACTCAATATTCCCGCCATCTTCGTTTTCAAATTCTCTATCCGGGCTATCAATTATAAGAATCTCTAATGCAGAGCCTTCCAATATTTTTGTACTCAAAAGCTTTTGATTCAATTCCATGCCTGTAACTAAAAAGCATGTGCCTGAGTCACTGATTATTGAAGCAATCCTTTCTTGCGGATAATCAGGGTCTATAGGAAGATATGCCCCACCTGCCTTAAGAATTCCCATTATACCAACCATCATATCTATGGATCTATCCAGTAAAACACCTACAATACTTTCAGGCTCAACCCCTTTTTTTCTTAAGAATCTTGCAAACCTGTTAGCTCTTTCATTCAACTCTCTATAAGTAATTTCCTTACCTTCATAGGAAAGTGCAATATTCTCCGGCGCCTTTTCAACCTGCTGCTCAAACAGTTGGCTTAAGGTCAAATCACAAGGATATTTTGAAGAAGTGTTGTTTATACTCTCCAGAATCATATACTTTTCCGCTTTTGACAGAATATCTATTTTGGAAACTTCAACATTTGAGTTTGCAACCATACTCTCAATTATATTTGCAAAGTGACCTGCCATTCTTTCAATTGTTTCCCTATAGAACAAATCTCCGTTATATATAAACTTTATTTCCATTTCTTCAAATAACGATATTGCAACAGCTATATCAAAATTCGTCATCTCGAAGGTTGAATAGGATTCCAATTTTAAAATGCCGTCCCTGTTTTTCAATTCTTTATCGAGAGGATAATTTTCAATTACTATTATTGAATCAAACAGTGATTCTTTACTATCCATACCACTGCAGGATTTTATATCTATAAGCGCAGTATTTTCAAATTGTCCCCTTTCCCGCATATTTCTTTCAATTCCATCAAGCATCTCATTTACGCACTCACCGGGATTTAATTTTAACCTTAAAGGTGGTGTGTTTATAAAAAGCCCTGCCATATTTTCAATTCCCTTGATTTTTGCCGTTCTCCCCGATATTGTTGTACCAAAGATCACGTCGTCGGTATTGTTATATCTTTGAAGCAAAATTCCCCAAGCCGCGTACAGAATTGATGCCGGAGCCACCTTTCTATCTCTGGCAAAACCATTGAGTTTCCGTGCAGTATTTTCAGAAAATTGATATGTGTAAACATCAGACTTTACAATATCTCCATTCCTTTTTCTATCCCTTGGCAGCAAGGTCCTATCGTAGAATCCTTCAAGGTATTTCTTCCAATAGTCTTTTGGAGAATTTAAACTTTGGTTCCACTTTATAAATTCCCTGTACTTGTTCTTTACATTCCTTGCAGGCTCCTGACCTTCATAAAATGCCTGGTAAGCCTCAAAAAACTCCTTTATAAGGATGGCATTGCTCCAGCCGTCATATAGTATGTGATGGGTTGATATTATCATCTCACACTGCTCGGTTCCCAGTATGCCTAAAGTTACCCTGAACGGTTCTGTAGCAATATCGATATTTTCTTTTCTATCCGTCTCCCTTAATTCTTCAATCCGCTCTATGAGCACATCTTTACTGAGATCTGAATAATCATATACCCTGACCGGAATTTCATAATTCTTGAGTACAACTTGAACAGGCTTTTCAAGCTTCTCCCACCTGAAAAACGTTCTTAGTATTTCATTGTTTTGAGCAACAAAATTCCATGCCTTTTTTACGAGTTCTATTCTCACTATGCCGGCTAGTCTCATGCTCAACTGTTCAAAATATTGACTGCTACCGGGATTACTTAAATAGTGAAATAGAATTCCTTCCTGCATTTTAGTCAAAGCCAGCATATCTTCGATGTTTTTCTTATCAAGCTTTTTAGTAATCATTTGTAAGTACCTCCCTATTCAAACAGGGCGTCCAAATCATCCTGTCCAATATCCAGTGTTTCAAAGTCTGACGGTGTAAAAAACACATCTTCATTAGTAGCAGTAAAGCTTATTATATCTTTAAGATTCTTGAAGTATTTATTTCTAAAAGCCAGTATAGTCTCTTCCCTAAACATTTTATTGCTGAAATTTATATCCATTTCAAAGGAACCCTTTGCAACCATACAGTTTATCTCAAGCTTCGCTGTGATATGGTTTGCAGAAGATATGTCACTACCGCTTTTCAGTAGTGAATAGGCAAAAATATCATTATCTGCTTCCTTGTCAAACCGTCCCAGATAGTTAAACCTTATCTCTGCCAACTTAGGTTGCACAGGCGAGCAGTGGAACTTCTGCGATACGGCAAGACCCTCACTTTCAGGTATAGCTCCACTAAGATACTTAAGTATTCCATAGCCTATACCGTTTCCGGGAACAGACCTTATTTGCTCTTTTATCTCCATTATCTGTTCACCCAAACTACCCTTGATAATCTGAAGCTTTAATGGATATATAGCTGTAAACCAACCCACCGTTCTCAAGACATCTATGCCACCAACATTCCTTCCATGGCTTTCCATTTCAATTACCATCTTGTTTTGATCAGTCCACTCATTTATTGTTTTCGCAAGTGCTGTGAGAAGGAGTTCCTCCACACTTGTGTTATAAGCTTTATTAGTTTCTTTCAGAAGTTTTGAGGTCTCATCCTTATCCAAACTTCCTTTTACCGTTGATACCAAACCCAAATTAGAATTCTGTATTTCAAAATCTGCCGGAAGTTCAAAATTCACTTCCTCAACTCCAAGCCAGTATTCTTTTTCCCCGTGTATTTTTTGACTCTTGCTTAACTCAACTAACTTTTCATACCATTCCTTCATGGAAGCTGTTTTAGCTGGCATAAGGATTTCCTTATCCTCTTCCAAGGTCTTATATGTGCTATATAAATCCTCCAGTATTATTCTCCACGAAACACCGTCAACCACCAGATGGTGCATTGTAATAAGCAGCTTTACGTTGTTTTCTCCGAATTCTATAAGTCCGGCTTTTATCAACAAGCCTCCTGCCAAATCAAGTTCTGATTTCAGTTGCGCTCCAATACTTTCCAGTTCACGCTCCTGATCTTTTGGATCCAGCCCTGAAATATCGAAGCTTTTTACTTTGAATTCCGTATTTAAGTGCTCATTATTGAAGAAAAGTTCTTTACTTTCATCGGAGTAATTAATTCTTAAACCATCGTGATGTTCTATTATCTTTTTAAAAGCTCTTTCCAATTTTTCAATACTTATATTCTTTTTAAGGTCAAGCAAAACCGATTGATTATAATATTCGGGCACACAAAATTCCTTGCTGAAGAACCAACTAATAACCGGAGTTTTACCGAAACTCCCCTTTAGTATCCCCTGTTCATATTTATTTGAGGTATTTTTGCAATCTGAATTAAGGCAGATTTGTGATACTGTCCGATATACCAGAATGTCCTTTACCTCTAAATCTATACCTTCTCTTGATAGTAATGATATGACCTGTATTGCTTTTATCGAATCACCGCCGAGTTCAAAAAAGTCATCATTAATGCCTACCTTCGGAACTTCCAGTACATTTTCCCATACTCTTGCTATTTTATTTTCTGTTTCATTACGTGGAGGGACATACTCAACGCCTATATTCACATTACCAACCGGTTCCGGGAGTGCTTTTCTGTCAGCTTTTCCGTTTGGAGAAAGAGGCATCTTATCAAGCCTTATAAAGTATAACGGAACCATGTATTCAGGCAGGTTCTTTGTCAGATGCTCTCTTAGCTCTGCCGGTGTAAGCTCCCTGTCAGATACCAGATATGCACAAAGGTAGCTGCCGCCATCTTTATCCTTTCTTGCTGTTACCACTACTTCTTTTATACTTTCGTGCTTTAACAGTTCTTCTTCTATCTCCCCAAGTTCAATTCTGAAACCTCTTACCTTTACCTGGTGATCCAATCTTCCAAGGTACTCTATATTACCGTCAGGAAGCCATCTTGCAAGGTCTCCTGTTCTGTACATTCTTTTAGAATCCCTTAAGTTATCTCCCTCATCAAATGGGTTTGGAACAAACTTTTCCGCTGTAAGTTCCGGCCTGTTGAGATACCCTCTTGCCAGTCCGTCACCTGCTATACAAAGTTCTCCCGGTATTCCAACCGGCTGAAGGTTGTTATGTCTATCCACTATATAAAGCTTAATATTATCTATTGGCTTGCCTATCGGTACAATTTCTATGTCACCATAAGAAGGGCAATCATAGTAGGATACATCCACCGTTGCCTCGGTTGGGCCATAGAGGTTTATGAGCTTTGTTCCGAATTTTAGTCCTGCCTGCCTGTTAAACCGTTGCACCTGTTTTGTTCCTAATGCCTCTCCACTGGCAAATACCTGCCTTAAGCTTGAAATCCTGCTGAGATTCTTTTCATTTTCCATATATTCAAGGAACATATTAAGCATTGACGGAACAAAGTGCATTGTCGTTATTTTATTCTTCTCTATTGCCTCGGTTATTGCACCGGGATCCTTCTCTCCTCCAGGTGCCAGGAAACAAACCTTTGCACCTGCAAAAAACCACCAAAACAGTTCCCATACCGAAACATCAAAGGTATAAGGTGTTTTTTGAAGTATTACGTCCTGTTCTCCTATTGGATACTTTTTATGCATCCAGTTGATTCTGTTTATCACGGAATAATGCTCTATCATAGCTCCTTTTGGCTTCCCTGTAGAGCCTGATGTATATATTACGTATGCCAGATTTCTTGATGTATTTATCTCATCCAAGTTTGAACTTACACCATTATATAGAGTCTCATCATCCAGGTCTAAAACGGTAAGCCTGGAATCGACTTCGCCTCCATCTGCCAACCCAATGCCATAAGCATTGTTCTTTGTCAAAAGTATATTGGCACCACTGTCCTCCAGCATAAACCTAACTCTTTCGTCAGGATATTCCGGGCTTATCGGAAGATAGGCTCCGCCTGCCTTTAGGACTGCCAGTATTCCCACCATCATTTCTATTGAGCGTTCAAGCATTATTGCAACTATGCTGTCACCCTTAACGCCATGCTCTCTCAGTACTCTGGCAAGCGAGTTCGCTCTTTTATTCAGTTCACTGTATGTCAGTTTCTCATTTTCAAAGATTACCGCTATGCTGTCAGGGGTCTTTTCAACCTGCTCCTCAAATACACGGCTGATAGTCTTCTCCCTTGG